>CAWJGI010000001.1:0-51716 GCA_963842255.1 uncultured Acidobacteriota bacterium
GGCCCGTCGGAATGACGACTGGCTTTGTTTTATGCGGATCGCCAAACTAGAACACTACTAACACGATTCTAGGACACTCTCATATTGTTGGCGTGCCTGGCATCCTGTTATGCTCCGGGTCTGAGCATAATTCAGTAAAGCCATGTCCCAAAGCGCACATTCGGCAATTCCCTACAGCGTCGCTGCCGCTCGCGTTCGCCGCACGACGCCCTGGTACATCTGGTGCGGCGTGCTTGGCGTTACTTCGATCGTCTTCGGACTGTACTGGGACATTTCCTGGCACATGAGCATCGGGCGCGACACGTTTTGGACCCCGGCGCACATGGCGATTCAGCTGGGCGGCATTCTGGTCGCGCTCACCAGCGCGTATCTGATTTTTTCGACGACGTGGGGCAGTGATGCCGCGGCGAAAGCTGCTTCGATCAAGGTGTGGGGATTCCGCGGACCGCTGGGCGCTTTCCTGGCGTGCTGGGGCGGCGTGGTGATGGTGACTTCCGCGCCGTTCGATAACTGGTGGCACAATTCGTTCGGTCTCGACGTCGAGATTGTGAGCCCGCCGCACATGGTCCTCGGCCTGGGAATCATGGCGGTGGCGATTCGGGGCGCTGCTGCTGCTCGTGAGCTGGATGAATCGCGCCGAGGGCGATGCGCACATTCGACTTCGCAGACTGTACCTTTACCTTGGCGGCGTGATTCTGTCGCTGCATTGGGTGCTGCTTTCGGAATACGCCGGCGGCGATCAGATGCATAGCCCAGAGTTTTATCGGGCGCTGTCGCCTCGGCGTGCCGTTGATTCTGGTAGCGCTGGCGCGCGCCAGCGGGTATCGCTGGGGAGCGACGGCTGTCGCGGCGATTTACACGGCGTGGGTGCTGGGCGCAACTGTGGATCATGCCGCTATTTCCCGCGACGCCGAAGCTGGGGCCGGTGTTCACCAACATCACGCACATGGTGCCGCTGGAATTTCCGACGCTGGTCATATTTCCGGCGATTGCTGCTGGATTGTCTGCTGAATCGTTTTGCTGCTAAGAACAAATGGGTCCTGGCCGTCATGCTTGGCATTGCGTATCTGGCGTCATGCTGCTGGTGCACTGGCCGCTCGGCGATTTCTTGATTTCACCGGCGGCGCGTAATTGGGTCTTCGGGCAGAATTATTTTCCGTACATGCAGTCGCCTTCCGATTATCACTACCAGTGGGAATTCGTGGATCGTGCGCCGACTCCGGGACTTTTCTTGCGCGGCATCGGAATCGCGCTGGTCACTGCGATCATCGGCTCGCGCATTGGACTCGCCGCTGGTGATGCCTTGCGCCGGCTGCGGCGGTAGCTAAGATGCTTCGAGTACAAACTGCCGGGTTGCTGCGGAGCTTCGCCGCTGTTTTCGTGATTCTCTTCAGTTTGGCCTTGCCCTTGACGGCGCACGTGGGAAGTCCTGACGTTTACTTTCAGGGCGCCGCTGGTCCTTATCATCTGATCATTACCGTGCGCACGCCGCAGATGATTCCCGGTATCGCGGATGTGGAAATTCTGAGCGCCACGCCCGGCATTTCGAAGATCATCGTTGTACCGATCTACATCGTCGGTCCCGGCGCGAAATATCCTCCCGTTGGCGATCTTCTGGCGCAATCGAAAGACGATCCGCAATATTTTTCCGGCAAAGTTTGGCTAATGGAATCAGGCTCTTGGCAAATCCGCGTGCAGGTGGATGGCGCACAGGGCGCGGGCGAACTCGGCGTGCCGGTGCTGGCCGCCGCGCGTCAGACGTTGCCGATGCAGAAATCGCTGGGCGTGCTGCTGTTCGCGCTGATGACGCTTTTGGTGCTCGCGATCATTTCGATTGTGGGCGCCGCGCGGCGCGAAGGCATGCTGGAACCGGGCCAATCGCCCGGGCCAGAGCACTCTCGGCGGGGACGTCGCGTAATGGTTGGCGCGGCGGTGGTCGTGTTCGGGCTGCTTTTTTTCGGGAATTGGTGGTGGAATTCTGAGGCTATCGCCAAAGCGCGACAAATGATTTACAAAGCGCCGCCGCTTAACGTTTCCTCGCAGCCCGGCGGGAAACTGGTCCTGGAGATGGGCGATTCCGAATGGCACCGAACACGCCCGGAAACCGTGATGACCAACCTTATTCGCGATCATGGACATCTGATGCACCTTTTTCTGATTCGCGAACCAGGGATGGATCGTTTCTATCATCTGCATCCGCGGCTGCAGCAGGGCGTGCACCCGGCTGGTACAAATACCTTTGACATCGATCTGCCGGCGATTCCAGCTGGGCGGTATCAGGTTTTTGCTGACGTTGTGCGCGAATCTGGTTTCACCGACACGATGACCGCAGAAATTGATTTGCCGGAGATTCCTGGGGTCGCGCTTAGCGGGGATAATTCCGAAGCTGCGGTGCTGGCATTGCAACCTGACTCCATTACTGCGGCGGCAACGGCTAGCGGGACCGCCAACAGTGAAAGTCCGACGTATGTGCTTCTGCAAGGTTACCGCATGGTTTGGGAGCGCGGAACTGCTCCGTTGGTTGCGAATCACTTCGTCTGGCTGCGGTTCCGGCTGGAGACCGCCGATGGTAGGCCGGTTTTGAACATGGAGCCGTATATGGGGATGGCCGGGCACGCAGAAATTGTACGGTCGGACCGGACTGTTTTCGCGCACATTCATCCAGACGGTTCGGTGGCGATGGCGGCGCTCGAGTTGACGCAGAAGAATTCATCGCCAAGAAACCCGAGGCCTTCGATCGATCCCGAAATGAATATGGATATGCAGATTGGCCCGGTATCGAATGAAGTGTCGTTTCCTTATGGGTTTCCGAAGGCTGGACAGTATCGGCTATTTGTCCAGATGAAGCATGGCGGGCAGATCGAGACGGGCGTATTCGATACGCAGGTAGTCCAGTAGCGCACTTCGAAGGTCTGTCTGTAACTAGTTGCCCGGAGCCCGCATCATCTTCGCGGAGATTTTTGTTACCAGGCTTCTGGGGACCAAGCGCTGGCCTTCCTTCATCAGTTTATTCATGACGCCGGAAATTACGTATGGCTTGCCCGCCGCTTGGGCTTCCAGACCGACACGCGCCACTTTTTCGGCCGGTTCGGCCGAACGGAACACGCGGTCGGGCTGATGCGCGACGCTCTGAAATTCAGTGTGCGTGGTTCCGGGACACAGAGCGCAGACTCGCACGCCAAAGGGACGCACCTCCTCGGCGATTCCTTCGGCGAACAACAGATCGAACGCCTTGGTCGCGGCGTACACCGAATTGTATGGAAGCGGCTGAAAGGCTGCCAGCGACGCGACGATCATCACGTCGCCGTGCCGCCGTGCGACCATTTCGGGCAGGTAGAGCCGCGTGAGATATACGACCGCGGAACAGTTCACCTGAATCATCTCCAGCATTTTCTCGACGGGGATCTCGTGCGTGTTGCCGAAGGCTCCGAAGCCGGCATTATTGATGAGCAGCTCGATTTCGAGCTTCTTGCCGGCCGTGAAGGCGTAGATCTGCTCGGGCGCTTCGCGCTGGGTCAGGTCCGCCGAGAATACTTCGACTCTTACTTGATGCTGAGATGACAAATCAGCCGCCAGTTGCTGCAATCGGTCTGCGCGGCGCGCCGTCAGGACCAGATTCGCGCCCCCAACAGCCAGCAATTTCGCCAGTTCGAGGCCGATACCAGCGCTTGCGCCAGTGATGAGGGCCCATTTGCCGCGCCATTCCTGCTTCCAGTCCGCCACGAATTCCTCCGATGTGTGAGTCTTAGCCAGCGCTTCAATCCGGCTGTGCGATTCCCATAGTATCGCCTACGGAGCGCGACTCGATCATCAATTTGGTGAACCGGAGCACAAGAAGGTGCGGAGAAGGAAGAAAGCGGTGGGACGAGAGTCAAGCTGACTATCTAAGAAATGGCTTAAGCGCCGTCGGGCTTCGGCCGGGGCACGACGGTATCGCGAAGACGCAGGCCTTGTTCCTTCAGCCGGTCGAGCAGGCGCCGGGCCCACATGAATTCCGCCGCCAGCACGCCGAGCGCGAGCATGATGGTAATCCAGCCGGGGCCGGGCGTGACGATCATCACTATTCCCAGCGCGAGCAATGTGAACCCGAAAAGGATCTTCAGGAAACGCCTAGCTTGCTGGAACGACCTGAATAACACTGGCTGTCTCCCATCAGCGAAACGATTGCGGCTGCATTCGTCACTCGCAGGTTAGATGCGGCACATACAACTTAGTATCAGCCTGCACCTAGATTTCCATCATCGCAGACGAAATGATTCCATTCTTTCTTGAATCCACGAGATCGGAGGGATTCGAGAGAAAATCCTTTCGGCGTTCAGTTTGCTCTGTCCGGAACTGCGGCCCCTGATCCCAAGAACGGAATTCTGCTTGGACAAATCCCAACCTGAGCTTGGACAGTGCGGTCCCGCAAACATTCTTAGCTTGGTGGACCTGTGCCGCGCTCCCTTGGTGCCTCAGGGCAAGAAGGCCGGCGCTACATTAAAATCTTCATCCTCTTGCTAGAATTTGTAGACGATCCCTGCGGAAGCCTTCGGACTCACCTGGTAGGTTCCGAAAAAGTGCGTCGCAATCGCGTCGACCCCGATTCTCAATGCCATATGACGATGGTGCGCATTGAGGTCGACGCCGCCGCCGACAACGCCACCCACGGCACCTTGCCCGCCATAGGGAGTCTGCGGAGTGAAGTATGTGCCGCCGACCAGGCCGTGGACCCACAGATCGATGCCCTTTACCCCGACGTAACGGAATCGTGGTCCTATTCCGCCAAACACCATCCAGGAATTTTGTCCCGATTGTCTGCCGTACAAGGCAAATACTTCCACATCACCCCCGAACCAGTCGCGGTACCAGCCTGTGAACGAACCGTTCACTCCGTTCAAATTCGGCGAGGTGCCGGGAACCTCGTAAAAGCGTACGAATGTGTAGCCTACGTAGGCGTCATAGCTGTAGTTCTCGAATACGCCTTGCACGCCCTGCGGGGGCGGCTGCGGGGGCGAGAGCGATAAGGGAACAAGAACCGGTGTAATTGTGGGTGCGTTGGCTGCGCTCGGCGATGCCGGATTGTTGAATGGCGGGCCTGCTGGTGCGGGTGCGGGCGAAGAATTCGTGACAAAGGAGGGCGTTAAGAGCGTTACGGAATCGGCGAAATTAACCTGCGCGTACGCATTTAAGGCCAAGAACAACAGGCTGGTCGCCAAGACACAAACATATCTCATCGCCGGTTTCCCCCAGAAACGCGCATGCCCACCCGGGCTTCCTTTAACTCTGAGGGATAGCGAAACGGCTTGTCCACCCGTTTGATTGCCCATGCGACGAGGAAATCACCTGTCCACTGGGACAGTTTTACCCGAGCCGATCGACAGAGAGTGGATAGAGCGAGAATTGAGCTGATTTATTAAGGATTCGCGGAGGCAATCTACTGCGCGAGGTGCGTCCGCGGGTTTTGGTAGACGATACGGCCGCCGGCGATCGTCAATTCGACCTGCATGGTCAGGATATTTTCGGCCGTGATTTGGTTGATGTCCGCGGGATATACGACGACGTCGGCAAACATTCCGGGGGCTATGATCCCTTTTCGCTTCTCTTCGAATTCAGCATACGCCGAACCCACCGTGTAGACACGAAGACAATCGTTAATCGGCAGCCGCTCGCGCGGTTCCCAGGCCTGCCCGCCACTGTCTGCGTCGGCCGGTTTCCGGGTGATGCAAGCATAAATACCGCGAAGCGGATTGAGCGGCTCGACGGGGTGGTCTGTGCCGAAGGCCAGGTGGGCGCCATTGGTTTCGATTGTGCGCCAGGCGTATGCACCTTTGGAGCGCTCAGGACCCAGACGGTTGCTGGCCCAGCGTTCATCGTCCAACAGATGGGACGGCTGCATGGATGCGACGACATCGAGTTGGCCGAAACGAGCAAAATCTTCCGGGGCTACGACCTGCGCATGTTCGATGCGATCGCGGCGGTCGCGCGGGCCATTTGCCGCGACTACCGCCGCGAATGTATCGAGCGCCACGCGATTAGCACGATCGCCAATCGCGTGAAACGCAAGTTGAAATCGAGCGCGGTCGCGTTCGATGGCCATGGGTTTCAATTGTTCCAGGCCCGCGCGAAGTATCCCCGACGTATTGGGCGCGTCCGAGTACGGTGCCAGCATCGCCGCCGTGCGCGAGCCCAGCGAACCATCTAGAAACCCCTTCAGTGCTCCTGTCTTAAGCCATGGATCGGTCGAGCCCCATTCGGACCGCAGCGATTCGAGCGTCGCGACGGGCAATGTGAAGTCCAGCCACTCGGTAATTCGCGCCGTGAGCTTCCCTTCCTTGCGCAGCTGCTGGTAAATTAGGAAGTTGTCCTGGCTGTATGCGGCATCCGTGCTGATTGTGAGAATCGAATTGTCCTGCATCGAGGTCACGCCAACGCGCGCGGCACCTTCGAGAACGAGTGCAATACCACGGAGCCGCTGTTCGCGCGTGGGCGGAGGTATCTTGCTCAGGACCAGGTTTTTTGCGCCATCTTCTTCAAGAAAGCCGGTTGGCTCCTTTGTCTGCGGATCGCGGCGGATACGGCTGCCCGCAGGATCGGGTGTGTCTTTGGCGATTCCGGCCGTTTTCAGGGCGGGAGAATTGGCAACCGCTACGTGACCGTCTACTCGTCCGAAAAACATCGGATTTTCCGCGGAGATTGCATCTAGATCCTGGAGCGTGGGGTCGTGCTTGCCCGGCCAGAGCGTTTGATCCCAGCCCGAGCCGGTGATCCATTCTCCGGGTTTATAGTTTTTTAAGTTTTCGCGGATGCGCTGCTGGAATTCGGGGAGCGAGCGTACACCGGTAAAATCGACGCTTAATTTTCTCAGTCCGGCCGACGCGATATGGACGTGGGCGTCGTTAAATCCCGGCATTGCGAATTCATGATGCAAGTCGATCACCTGCGTCTGTGGGCCGATCCATGGCTTGATCTCGGGGGCATCCGGGCCAGATTCTTGCGGAACTTCTGGCGAGCCGGGAGTGATATAGGAAACGGCAACAATATTTTCGCCGCGGATTGCAACAGCGGCGGCCCATTCGTGCGCGGGATCCATGGTTTCGATTAGCGCGTTCGTGAGCACAAGGGCGGCGGGTCCTTGCTCGGGCGATGGTGGAGACTTCTGAACCGGCGGCGTGGCTGGACTGGGAACGGACTTTGACGCTCGAGGAACGAATGAAATTGAAATTGCGACGAAAGCACTGAGAAATGCGCCCCAGGGAAGAAAACCGCGGGACATGCTAGCGCTGGATTCCGGCAAGGGCCAGGGTGGCGAGGTAAAGCCGTTTCAGGCCAAGTTCGCGGCCGGAGGAGTCATACCACTCCTTCAGGGTGTGTGAGCCTCCGCCCTTGCCACCGCCGCCGAGGGAAATCGCCGGGATACCCATCGAGAGCGGGATGTTAGCGTCCGTCGAACTGCGCTCGAGACGCGAACGATTGCCTAAAAAGCGATCTACGTCTCGAAGAGTTTCGAGCAGCTGCGCGCTGTCTGCGAGTTTTCCAGCCGGGCGAGAGCCGAGCGAACGGAAATTCACTTCGAGTGATTCATTGCCGCTGCGAGACGCTGCCATCTCTTCTCTCGCACCGGCCTGCATGGCGTCGCGCAATGCGCGCTCCATTTTATCCACTTGCGCTTCTTCCTCGGACCGCAGATCCACTTTGACGGTGGAGCGCGCGGGAATCGAATTCACCGAGGTTCCGCCTTCGATGACCGCAAAATTGTAGGAGCTGCGGGGCTCGTCGGGAACGGGACGGGCCGAAAATTTAACGATACCGCGCGAGATCGCGGTGATGGGATTGGGCGCGCCAAAATCGGACCAGCTGTGGCCGCCCGGGCCAGTTATGGTGATTTCAAATCGGTGCGACGCAATCCCTTGAGTAGTGATGTGCTCTGTGGAGGCGCCATCGACCGCGATCACCGCCGCGAGACGCGCATCATATTCTTCCACCAGCGCGCGGATTCCGCGAAGATTGCCCTCGCCTTCCTCGCCGACGTCTCCTGCAATGACGATGCTGTTCGCGGTTTGAATACGCGATTCCGAAAGGGCGCGCGCCAGACCAGCGAGCGCTGCGAGACCTGCGCCGTTATCGGCGATGCCCGGCGCGGTCAGACGACTGCCATTGCGTTTGACATGTACGTTTGTGCCCGCAGGAAAAACTGTGTCGAGGTGAGCGGCAAGAAGAACGACGCGATTTGTAAGGGCTCCTGGACGCTCTGCGATCACGTTGCCGGTCGGGTCCGTGCGCACGTTCAGACCGAAGGATGCCAGCAGATTTTTGAAGTATTCGCCGCGTTGCGCTTCATTTAGTTCCGGCGCAGGAATTTCGGTGAGGCGGATCTGCTGATCGGTAAGCCAGGCAGAGCTTTTGTCGATCCAGGCAAGCCCACGAGCGCAGGCGGGATCGTCCGCCAACTTCTCAATCGAATCGCCGGCGGCGCGCGCGTAAACGCTGACCATGACAATGACGATACCGCAGATACATGCAACTTTCACCAGTTTCGTCAGTTGATTTTTACAACCCAACATCCGCTATTAGTGCTCCTGGTCGATTGTAGCTGGGCGAAGCGCCGTCTGTCCCACTTGGGTTCAGCGGCATGACGTTCGCGATTGAAACAGTTTCCGTTTGTGTCAGCTTTGCTGGGCTTTCGAGGCAGTGGGCTCTGCATGGTCGACCAGAGCGCGAATTTCATCTTCGGTCATGATGCGTTCGGCTTGTTTTGCGGCAGCGAAAATGCGATCGACGACTTCGTCGGTGGCCCGGAGGTTTCGCTTTTGAAGCCAGTAGACCACATTGGAACGGCCGCTGAGCGGGCCGATTTCGATAATTTGTTCCATTCCGAAATAATGGGAGGGCACGCCGCTGTATATTGCGTTTGCCAGTTCGTGATCGCCTTTTTTGTATGCTTTCACGATTGCAGCCGCGTGGACTCCTGTTGCTGTGCGGAATGCGTCGCGGCCCACTACTGGATAATTCGGCGGTATAGGAGTATGCGTCGCCTTCGAGACTGCTTCGGAATATTGCTTGAGTTTCGAGAGGTCGTGATCGATCAGGCCGAGTAGTTTTAGGTTGACTAGCATCAATTCCATTGGCGTGTTGCCTACGCGTTCGCCCAAAGCCAGCGCTGCGGCGTGGACTTGATCAGCTCCCGCGGAAATTGCTGCCAGCGAATTGGCGATCGCCAAGCCTCGATCGTTGTGGCCATGCCAGTCCACGCGGATTTTTTCGCCTGATGGTTTCACTACTTCTTCGACTGTAAATTTGACTAGATTGTAAGCGCCTTTTGGCGTTGCGTGGCCGACTGTGTCGCACAGAACGATCGCGCGTGCGCCGGAGCGGATCGCCGTTGAGTACAGGGTGATGACTGTTGATGGGTCGGTGCGAATGGTGTCTTCAGTCACGTACATCACGGGGAGACCTGCGGAGGCGGCGAAGGTCACCGCTTCTTCCGTGATGCGTTGAAGATGATCGACGGTCCAATCTTCTACCAGGCGGCGGATTGGGCTCGAGCCGAGAAATGTGGCGGCTTCCAAGGGCATGCCGACTTTTTCTGAGAATCTCGATGATCGGCTGGATGTCTTTTTTGTGGGTTCTGGCTGCGCAGTTCGGGCGGATTTTCATGCGCGAGTTTACGATTTCGCGTGCCAGCGCTTCGGTGTCGGCGTAGGCGCGGGGGCCGGCGCCGGGCAGGCCGATATTTACTGTGCCGATGCCCAGGGATTCCATCAGGTGCAGGATTTCGATTTTTTCGCCGATGCTGGGGTCGTGAACGGATGGATTTTGCAGGCCGTCGCGCAGGGTTTCATCGTTCAGCACTACTTCCCGGACAGCAGGGATTTCTGCGCCGGTGTAGGTGTTCCAGTCGTGGATGAGCTCGTGCTTCATTTGTATGTAGCGGTCGGCTCGCCGAGAGTTGCTGCATCAGCGCGTCCACTCAACAGAGTGCTTCGCTCCGCTTCATTCGAATCTGACTCCGGCACGTTCTCAGGGCAAGCAGGACGACGACACAAAATCAAAGGCGCGCTCAATAGCGAATTGTGTAGCTGTGCGGCGGTTGTGAAAAACTTGGCTTATAGAGCGTTTTGCAAAATTCGCAGCGGTAAATCTCCACCTTGACGCCGATGAGCGCTTCGATGTCTTTTGGGTAGTCGTACCAACGCTTCAGATGGCCGCAGCATAGTTTGCCTTTGGCGTCTTTTTCGTCGCAGGCACGTTGCGTCGGTTTCTTCGGCTTGATTTTAGGCGCCGCAGGGGTCTCAGGTTCAGCTACAGCCGCTGCGGCAGCCGGCGTCGGCGTCGCCGGGACAGACCCGCCGCTGGCCGTGGCTGATTGCGATGCAGTCTGGGCCGTCGGGTCCGGACTCGCTGGCGCGGATGTTGCCGCCTGCAACGATGCTTCAGCAGCGGCAGGCGCCGAGGACGGCGTTTCTGGATTCGCGTCACTCATTCGGTTTCCTCGCTATCGCTCGAAGATCGCTGTCTGAATGCCACTCTCATCTTGGCTCAGTAGGCTTCGCTTTTCAAATCCTGCTCCCGCGAAATACGACCCCCCGTGCTCCGCGTTTGCCCATGGTCGCCTTGAGACGTTTCTTCCAGCTTGGTGCGAATAACGCCTGGACGAACGCGTCAGCCGCGATGCTCAGGTCTTGCGTGTATCCGAACCACCAAGACTTTGCGATGAGCGGCAAGCGGTCGACATCAACGTATTTTACTTGAACCATTTCTAGCAGTCCAAGCCGCGAGTGGGTGCGGCCCCAGCCACTGGCGCCGACGCCGCCGTGCGGGGCTTCGCTGATGCCGTAGTAGCTGGCGACGTCATTGATCATCACGGAACCGGCGCGAAGACTCGAGGCGATGGCTCTGCCGTGGCGTGCATCTTTGGTCCATACGCTGGCGCTTAAACCAAAAAGCGAATCGTTTGCGAGTGCGATAGCTTCTTCGGCATTCGCGACGGACTGGATGGCGATGATCGGCCCGAAGGTTTCTTCCTGCATGAGTTGCATGGAATGGTTGACATTCGCAACCACGCCAGGTTCCAGAAAATTTGGCCCGAGATCCGGCCGGCGACCGCCGCCGGTTAGAACCTGCGCACCACGATCGAGGGCATCACGCAACTGCTGCTCGACTTTTTCAAGCTGGCGCTCGCGAATCATTGGGCCAATTTCTGCATCTGGGTCGGTAGGCGGACCGATACGAAGCTTTTTTGTTTTTGCAACGCAGAGTTGGGTGAAACGCTCGGCAATTGGCTGCTCCACATAGATGCGCTCGACCGAAATGCACGTTTCGCCGCAATTCATGAAGCCGCCCCAGACCGCTGCGCTGGAGGCAGTCTCCAGGTCCGCATCGGCGAGGACAATCATCGCGTCTTTCCCGCCAAGCTCCAAAACGGAGGGAATTAGTCTTTTTGCGCACGCTTCAGCGATTCGTTTGCCCGTCGAGACACTACCCGTGAAGAATACTTTGTCCGGCCCCGCCTCGATGATTGCAGCGCCTAGTTCGCCTCCTCCCTGCAGCACTTGCACAACGCCCGGCGGAAATTTCGCTTGTTCGATTAATTCGCCAACCAGTTTGCCGCACCGCGGTGTTAGTTCGGACGGTTTGAGCACGACCGCGTTGCCAGCGATGATCGCTGGAATCACCTGGGCCATGGGAATCGAGAATGGATAATTCCATGGCGAGATAATCGCGACGACGCCGATTGAGCTGTGCTCCAGCCAGCCCGATTTCGTTTTCATCGCGATGTTGTGATGCGGCACTCGTTCAAGACGCAGCCAACTCGGGGCTTTGCGTGCGAGAAAGTCTGCGGTGTCCAGGGCGAGAAGAATCTCCGCGAAGATGGCTTCGATTTTGGGCTTGCCTGTTTCGCCTGTGATGGCTTCCACGATTCCGTCGCGTCGCGCGAAAATGACATCGCGCAAACGGCCTAACATTTCGCAACGGTCTCGGAGGGGGCTCGCGGCCCAGGCTTTTTGCGCTTGGCGGGCGCGCTCGAAGATGGCAGGCAAGTCCGTGGGCTGCGTTACCGCAAATCGCGCATTTATTTCCAGCGTCGCCGGATTGATGGAATCAATGGTTTCGAGGGCGGACAATGAGGGTGAGGCGAGCTGTGGCGATATTGCCATTGATTGGGAGATTGTAACCGAAATGCGCGGGGCTGCGGGGATTTAGGGCGCATCTGCAGCGGGCGGGTGTGAGACCCCTTCCTTGCCAAGCCCGCCACCTGCAAATGTTGCGCGAGCGCGCTACCGGGTTGGTTCGCGGCGGCGCGTCGAGAAGGACGAAAGGGAATCGCTGGGATCTGGATATTCCAGGGCTACCAGGTAGAGGCCCTCTGGCGGAACTGTGGGGCCGGAGCGCGATCTGTCGCGGGCTGCGAATATTTCCTGGATGTCGGCTGGCGTGAGCCGGCCTTTGCCGACTTCCAGCAGCGTGCCGACAATTTTTCGGACCATGTAGCGCAGAAACGAACGGCCGCGGACTACGTAGGCGATTTGCTCGCGATCCGGTTCGTGCATAATTTCCGACGAATGAATCAACCGCTGCATGTCGCGATCTTTGTCATCTTCTTCCGACCCTGAAGACGCAGCGAAGGTGGTGAAATCGTGCTGGCCTTCAAAAAGGCGCGCGGCTTCGTCCATTGCGGCTTCGTCAAGGGGCCAAGGATAGTGCAGCGCGCGACCACGATCGAATGGTGGCAGAACCGGGCCGCGATAAATGCGGTAGCGGTAAGTTTTTCCTTGCGCCTGCCAGCGCGAATGAAAATCCTGGCCGACTTCTTCGGCGGTCATAATGCGGATCGATGCAGGAAGCAGCGCATTCAGCGCGCGTTGAATTTCGTCGGCGGCCAGCGTGGAATGCGTCCTGAAATGCGCTACCTGGCCTAGCGCGTGCACTCCGGCATCCGTGCGGCTCGCTCCGTGCACGGTGATTTTTTCTTGCGTAATCCGCTGGATGGCCTCATCCAGGGCGCCCTGGATTGTCGGCAGTCCGGGCTGGAACTGCCATCCGTGGAAGTCCGCGCCGTCGTAGGCAATTGTCAGTTTTATCGTTTGCATGCGTCTGAGGAATTATCGCATGCAGTTGCTGCTGTGAGCGTTACTTCGCTTCGAGGGCTGGACAAAAGCGCCTTACTGTTTCGCGTGCTTGGCGAAGAAATCCCAAATCAAATCGGTGGCTGGAACGTTGTTGCGACTCATGAGAACGCCGGGCCAGATGTGATGTCCACCCTGGATCGCATAGAGCGCGACTTCCGTGCCTGCGTGGCAGCCCGTGTAGATGTCGGTGTGAAGTTCGGCGGATTCCTCGTGTTTTGGAGTCGCGGAGCAGCCGTCAAAGTTCGCCCAGAACGCCACCGTGTCTACGACTGGCGTGTCCGAACGCTTGGAACCTCTCTGATATGGTGTAGAACCGCCGTTGTATGGAACAAGGTGGTCGGCGGTGCCGTGAAATACGATCACTGAAACCGGCGTCGCTGCCAGGCACGGAATGTCCTGCGAACCTTCTACTGGCGCAATCGCCGCAATCTTTTCTGAAAGCTCGCAGGCCAGACGATAGGACATCATCGCGCCATTGGAGATGCCGGTGGAATAAATCCGCTTCGGATCCACGGAGTAATCTTTTTCAAGTTTTTCGATCAGGGCGCGCAAGAAGGCTATATCGTCGACTTTATTCTTCATGGCATATCCGCAGCAGGCACCGGCGTTCCAAGTATCAACCTGCCCGGTGCCCTTGGGATATACGGCGAGAAAATTCTGGGCGTCGGCCTTGGAGCTCATGCCGGACATTCTTTCTATTCCCTCGGGTGTTTGCACCGCGCCATGCAGGACTAGCACCATCGGCAAAGGTGTTTTTCCGTTATATCCCGGCGGAGTATGGACGTAGTAATTGCGCGTGCGGCCATCTATTTCGACGGAGCCAGGATGACTGTTTTCGGCTGGCCAAGCTCCCAGGAGGCGGTGAGCTATGAGTATTAAAAAAATAATGACGCAGCCAAATAAGGCAGCTATTGTGAGCAGAATTGGCTTGAGTTTAGGTATAGTGGTTGCTAGGTCCTTAAAGGACCGATTCTGCGGGGAGTCTGATATCTCTAACCCGGATTTTGGGAAACAGTTTCGATCTTCGACACGCCTTGAGGTCAAGGCTGGGCTCGAGAAAAGCGCGAGCCGGGGCGGGTGGGCATTCCGCCTGCATGGCATTGGGGGCAATCATCAGGTTCGTAACTGGGAACGTCCAATTCGAGCAGTGCGCGCGAGGGGACGTTTAATTCCAGGCGTCCCCCGCTGCGGTCAATGATGGCGCCCGCGGCTACCGCGAGGCCGCCTTCTTGTTCGACTACGCCGATGGCCTCGCGCGTCGAGCCGCCAGTGGTCCACACATCCTCGACGACAAGCACGTGCTCCCCCGGCTTCAATTCGAATCCACGGCGCAGGGCCATCTGGCCGGACCGATCGCGTTCGACAAATAGCGAACGAACACCTAAACCGCGAGCGACTTCGTGGCCGATGATCAAACCACCGAGGGCGGGCGAAACTACGCAGGCGACTGAGTGTTCTTTGAAAAGCTCAGCGAGAGCGTGACCGAGTTGTTCGGCGGATTTTGGGTGCTGCAAGACCAGAGCGCACTGAAGGTAGGTGGCGCTGTGGCGGCCGCTCGAGAGTTCAAAATGTCCCGTGCGGATGGCTCCCGCGTGTTCGAGGAGCTTCAAAACCTCGTCCCGTTTCATCGCCGCCCCGTCCGGCTCGCCTGTAAGCAGAAAGTTCAGGCAGCCCGTGGCGGTAGCCTAAAGGCGAAGACGCAAAGTGTCAATGGGCGATGGCGCAATCGGCGAGAGGTGATGGTTACCCTTTCTTTTTTGACTTGAGTGCGTTCAACGCCAAAATCAGCCGCGACTTGTATCGATTCGCGGTATTTTCAGAAAGCGTCCTCTTACGGATGGCTTTGTCCAAGTCCGAAAACGTCACGGAAGCCAGACTTTCCGCCGTCGCGGTGTCGCCTGCAGCCAGGGCCGCCCGCATTCTGCGGATTGACGTGCGCACGCGGGTGCGGTTCATGCGGTTCACTGCCGCTCGATGAGCCGACTGCCGGATATTCTTTAGTACCGATTTGGTCTTTTTCTTATGTTTTACTGCCGCACCCTGAGCCATTCAATACTCCCTTTACTTTATTTCGGATCATCGAGAATATCTGACACGCTCGCTCCTGTCAATTTTGGCCTGTCCTTCAGAAGGTTACAGTCCTTGCCTATCGTACTGATTACGGCCGAGCTGAAGATGTGTGAAGACTCGGAGCTCAGGAAATTTGTGTGCGTTTTTAGGACGGCATTCATGATGCGTGAATGTTTTTTAACTTGGCGGCGGCCGCATCCGCGTCAAGTTGTATGCCGTAGCCGCCAGCTCCACGCCCACTTCGAGCAAACCGCGACGCACGAATCGCCGCATTCCGCGTTGCTCCTTCAGCACTTCGATCGCGGTTCCACAATATGGCCTTGCGCCGCTGGTACATCCGCCGGCACGCCCGGTCGTGCATGCCTCCGCACAAGCCGAAATGGTGCTGCCGCGCCTAGATAAGCTCGGCGTCTATCAACTTCTTTTTGTGTTTTGGAGGTTTCAGCCGTTTATCGGGGATTACACGTTCGGACCGAGGCATTCCAATATTCTTGCGAGCGAGCCGACGAACTTCCTTGTGTACACGCAGGCGATCGTTTTTCTTTTTGGCCATGATACGCGCCACCAAGCTATCACAAATAATTCCCGGCTCGCGATTCACCTTTCAATCGACTGGGTCTGAACCCGATGGGCGAGGCCTTGCGTCCAAGCCGAAGGAATGCAAGGCTTGCGAACCATGAAACGCATACTGCGCATCGCTATAACATCCGTCTGGGTGATTCTGCTTTTGGCCTTTGCGGTGCGTCTGGGGTTTATGTGGCACTATGTGCACATTCATTCGAAACAAGCGGTCAGCGTAATTCCCTTCTTATTTGAATCCGGCAATATCGCGCATTCTCTTGCCACTGGCCACGGTTTCAGCTCGCCGTTTCGCGTTGATACCGGCCCGACTGCGTGGATGACGCCCGTGTATCCTCTGCTGCTGGCTGGAATTTTTCGATTGTTCGGTGCCTACACATTCAATGCCTGGTCGGCGGCCGTGCTTCTGAATATCCTGTGCTGCACGCTTGCCTGCTTGCCAATCTTTTACGTAGCGAAGCGAATTGGCGGCATAGAGTTGGCTGCGCTAGCGACTTGGTTGTGGGCTATTTTCCCCAACGCCATTCTGCTGCCAGTGGAAAGCATGTGGGATGCGTCCATTTCGGCTTTACTGGCAGCGACCATCTTGTTGGCGACCATTGCGATTGCGAACTCACCTCGGCTGCGCGATTGGTGCGCGTATGGCTTGTTGTCGGGAGTCGCGCTCATGACCAATCCTACGCTTGCGGCGCTCTTTCCATTTCTAATTGGATGGCTGGTCTATCGGCGGAGTAAGAGCGGTCTGCCCTGGCGAAATCGCGTTGCGGCTTCAGTCGCAATCGCCATTTTGTGTTGTGTTCCCTGGACCGTGCGCAATTATGCGACGTTTCATCGCTTCATTCCGTTGCGCTCCGTGCTGGGATTGCAGCTCTGGCTGGGGAACAACGATGAAACACAGGACATTTTTCGAGGTAACCTCCATCCTATTTACAATGTTGCCGAGCGTGAGAAGTATGTCCAACTCGGCGAAATTACTTACATGCAGGAAAAGAAACATGCGGCGCTGCAATATATGGCCGCCCATCGGTCGCGCGAGGTTCAGCTGATTGGGCGCCGTTTCATTTCGATCTGGTCCGGAGGAACTCCTTATCCGCTGGCGGATTTCCTTGGCACTCCCTGGTTGTGGTTTCGGTTCATCCTTGCGTTCAATTTGCTGGCTTCGCTGGGTGCGCTGTTTGGAATTGTTTTTCTGATTCGCGATGGGAACGAATTTGCGTTTCCCGTAGTGGTATTTCCGATCGTTTATCCGTGGGCGTATTATCTGACGCTGTCATTGCCGCGTTACCGTTTGCCGATTGATCCGGTGGTGCTTTTGCTGATGGCCGTCACGATCCGGCAAATAACGCAGCGGCGCTCTGATGGCGTTGTGCAGCGCCCATGATGGACTTCGTCGAGGTGGCTGCGGACTGTATGATTGTCAGTCGCAGATACATACTGGAGGTGAGCGATGCATTTTCGCCCCTTGGGGCGTACCGGTTGGCAGGTATCCGATATCAGCTTCGGAGGGTGGGCAATCGGCAGCGCGTGGGGGCAAGTGTCGGATGAGGATTCGCTCGCGGCTTTGAACAAGGCGATCGACTGCGGTGTGAATTTTATCGACACCGCTGACGTTTACGGGGACGGACGAAGCGAACGGTTGATCGCGCAACTGAAGAAGAGCCGGAAAGAAGAGATCATCGTTGCGACAAAAGCGGGCCGGCGTCTTCTGAAGCAAACCGAAGCGGGCTACAGCCGCGAGAATCTGACAACCTGGATCGATGATAGTTTGAGAAATCTTTCCACCGATACGCTCGATCTATTGCAGCTTCATTGCCCGCCAACGTCGCTCTACGATCATTCCGAAGTGTTTGGAATTCTGGACGATTTTGTTCGCGCCGGAAAGATCCGATACTACGGGGTGAGCGTTGAGAAAGTGGAAGAGGCGCTCACGGCCATGAAGCATTGCAACGTTCAGAGCGTACAAATCATCTTTAATTGCTTCCGGCAACGTCCGGTGGAGACTTTCTTCGCGGAGGCCAAGCGGCGAAAGGTGGGGATCCTCGCACGCGTTCCCCTAGCCAGCGGTTTGCTCACGGGCAAGTTCGAGGCAAATTCCAAATTTTCGGCCGATGATCACAGGAACTTTAATCGTCTTGGCCAGGCATTCGATGTTGGCGAGACTTTTTCGGGAGTAGATTACAACGTCGGCCTTGAGGCTGTAGAGCAACTGCGCCGGTTGGTACCGCCTGGTGTTTCGATGAGCCAGTTCGCGCTGCGTTGGATTTTGATGTTCGATGCCGTGGCCTGCGCTATTCCCGGCGGGAAGCGCCCTGAGCAGGTTGCCGATAACTGCCATGCTTCGGACCTGCCGCCTCTGACGGGTGAGGCCATGACTGCTGTCCGCGAAATATACGACAGGAAAATCCGCCCGCTGGTTGGAGCCCGCTGGTAGCGGCCCCCGTCGAACTGCGAAATCGATTTCTTGACGGATACAAATTGACAATAGCGCTTGCATTTGCCATAGTTTCAAAGCGGTTAGACGAATTTCACTTCCGGCCTTACTTCGACGCGAAAGACGACGGGGGAGACGTGAGCGAAGGCGGTTTCCTCTTTCATTCATCGAATGTGGCGGCCCAGCAGAGTGGCGAACTTGTTCATTTGCGCAGGCAGCAGGCTGGCTGGGATTGGATGAGTTTCTTTGTACGGCGGCTGCAGCCGGGCGATGTGTTTCGAACGGCCACGGTTGCTGAGGAGGCGGCGTTTGTCATTTTAGGAGGAACCTGCGCCGCTGATTGGGGATTGGGGGCAAAGCACATGGGAAAACGGCAGAACGTCTTCGACGGATTTCCTTATGCATTGTACCTGCCCGCCGGAAACGCGGCCACATTCACCGCCGAGAGCGTCTGTGAAATTGCAGAATGCCGGGTGCCTTCCGAAGCCCAGCTGCAGCGCCAAGCTAATTACGCCAGCGTGAGGTGGTCAGCAGCTTGCGTGGCGGCGGAAATGCTTCACGCCAGATAGTTGATATCATTACTCCGCAATTTCCTGCTGATAAGCTTATGGCTATCGAGGTTTACACGCCCGGTGGTAATTGGTCCAGCTATCCTCCGCACAAGCACGACGTTCATAATCCGCCGTGGCGAAGTTGACCTGGACGAAATTTATTACTACCGGATTGAGTACAGCCGGATGGCGTTCGCGCTTCCAGCATCTGTATTCAGCCAGCACGGCAAGGATCAGAACGCTAAAGCACGGCCGACGGCGATACCGTGCTGGTGCACAGCGGGTATCATCCGGTGGTGGCCGGGCCGGGCTACGATGTCTACTACCTGAATTTTCTTGCCGGATGTCCTCGACGCGTTGGCAGTCACCGAGGATCCGGACCATGTGTGGATACGTTCAACTTGGAAGGAAACGGATCCTCGCTTGCCACTCGTGAGGGAGTAGTGGTTCTCGCCCGGCAAAGGAAATGCCAATGTCTTGCGGCGAGATTCGGTGTGGACTGAGAATTAACGCAGCAGGGCAGAGCTCGCAGAAGCGGCTCTTGCGGGATTCGGTGACTGACTCCAGTGCATTTTATAATCGCTTAGAAACTTTACTATTTTTCGAGTGGTTCAAACGCGGTTCTATACGCTTCGGGTTCGACACGCAAACTGTGCAGGACAAGGCGCCCTGCTGCGGCCCTCGATTGCAACACATTCCAGCTCACGGTCGCCCCGAACGTCTTTCACTTCCCTCACACCCGTGCCCGGAATACACTTCCTCAGAATCACCCATTCTTCGGGAAGGGCACTTGCTGATGACCTTACGCTTGACCGCTGCGCAGGCCACCGTTACATTCCTCAAGAATCAATTTTCGGAGCGGGACGGCAGGAAGTATCAATTCTTGGGTGGCTGTCTGGGAATTTTTGGGCACGGAAACGTGGCCGGAATCGGACAGGCGTTGGAGCAGGATCTCGGGTTGCGCTATTACCTGTTTCGCAACGAACAGGGCATGGTTCATGCCGCCTGCGGCTTTGCCAAGGCAAGTTTCCGGATGAGGACGCTGGTCTGCACGACTTCGATCGGCCCAGGCGCAACAAACATGGTGACGGGCGCGGCCGTGGCGACGGTGAACCGGCTGCCTGTTCTGTTGCTGCCGGGAGATATTTTCGCGCGGCGAAATGTCGCGCCGGTACTGCAGCAACTGGAATCTCCGGCGACGCAGGATATTTCTGTGAACGATTGTTTCAAGCCGGTTTCGCGCTACTGGGACCGAATCGAGCGTCCGGAGCAATTGCTGACTTCTCTTCCCGAGGCGATGCGCGTGCTGACTTCTCCGGCGGACACCGGTGCGGTGACTATCAGCTTTCCGCAGGATGTGCAGGCGGAAGCTTTCGATTTTCCTGAAGAATTCTTCGAGCAACAGAGTTTGGGTTATCCCACGAGCACGTTGCGATCAGAATCTTTTGAACCAGGCGGCGGAGTGGGTCGCGGGTCGAAGAATCCGCTAATTGTCGCGGGCGGCGGCGTGCTTTATTCCGAGGCATCCGAGGCGCTTTCGAAATTTGCCAGTGCCACTGGCATTCCAGTGTGCGAGACGCAGGCCGGCAAGGGTTCGTTGCCGTTTGACCACTCGCAACAGCTTGGGCGGTGGGAGTGACCGGTACGCCCGGCGCAAACATCGTGGCGCGCGAAGCCGATCTGATTATTGGGATTGGAACGCGTTATAGCGATTTCACCAGCGGCTTCGAAAACTGCGTTTCAGAATCCTGCGGTGCGATTCATCAATATCAATGTCGCGGAATTCGACGCGTACAAGCATGCGGCGCTGCCGTTAACCGGCGATGCGCGAGTTACGATTGAGGAACTGCAGGACGCCATCGGGCAATTATCAAGTGAGGACAAACTTATCGGGACAAGATTCAGAAGCTGCGGTCGCAATGGGAACAGAAGTTGACCGAATTTACGGACTGGCGAAAGACGCCTCCGATCGCTCAGGGAGAAGTGATTGGGATCGTGAATAATTTCACTGGACGCGTCGGACATTGTGGTCTGTGCGGCCGGCAGTTTGCCGGGAGATTTGCACAAACTTTGGCGCACGCGGCAGCCCGGCGGCTATCACATGGAGTACGGCTATTCGTGCATGGGCTACGAGATCGCCGGCGGGCTGGGCGCGAAGATGGCTGAGCCGCAGCGCGCAGGTGTACGTGCTGGTCGGCGACGGCTCGTATCTGATGATGGCGCAGGAAATTGTGACGTCGTTACAGGAAGGCTACAAGCTCAACATCGTACTGCTGGACAACCACGGTTTTTCGAGCATCGGCGGATTGAGCCGAGCGTGTGGTAACGAGGGCATGGGCACCAACTATCGATATCGTCGAGGGCCAAAAATATGACGGCGATATTTTGCCGGTGGATTTCGCCGCTAACGCGGCGAGCCTCGGCGCATGGACGACGCGAGCGAAGACGGCGGCGATCTGAAGGCGGCGTTGGCCGCGGGCAAGAAAACAGAATCGCACGTCGGTGGTTGTGATTGAGACTTCCTACGATCAGAGAGTGCCGGGTTACGAATCGTGGTGGGACGTGCCGATTGCAGAAGTTTCCGAGCGCGATTCGGTGAAAGCCGCGCGCACGAGATTACGAGGAAGCGCGCAAGAAGGAGCGCTTTTTCTTTTAGGCTCGGTTCATTTTGGTTCGTTTCATTTTGCGGATTTTGGTCGGAGGCTGGTCGGATTGGGTTACGATTTTCGGGGCAAAGAAGAGGTGAGGGTGGCAACTCCAGCGCTGCGGTTCAAGCGGCAACGCCTGCGCAACCTCACCTGAAGCGCGTGCTTGAGCCTGTGGGACCTCATTTATTACGGAGTCATTCTCACTTCACCGATCGCCGCAGTTCCTCTTTTTGGCGAAGGGCAAGTTCTCTCGCACGGCCACACGGTGGCGACGCTGCTTGTTGGCCATGGTGGCGATGTCGGTGACGGCCGTCAGCTTCGGGCGCATGGCGAGCGTTTATCCTTCCTCCGGTTCGGTTTACACCTACATCAGCCGCGAGCTGAATCCTCACGTGGGATTTGTGGTGGGCTGGGCGATGTTTCTGGAATATTTATTTCAGCCGATTCAGAACGCTTTGTACGCGGTGCTGACAATTCAACGCATGACGCCGCGAATTCCGTTTGCGATTTTGGCCGCTCTTGCCGTGGGACTGATTACGTTCATGACGGTGCAGGGGATTCGCTTCACGGCGCGGACGAACGAAGTGCTGCTGGGATTCATGATGCTGGTCACCACCGTATTTTTGGTGGAGGCTTTTCGCTTCGTCCTGCTGCACCACCGCTATACAGGGCTTATTTCGATGCAGCCGATTTACAATCCGGCGACATTTAATGTGCGAGCCATGGCGGCCGGGACATCGCTGGCCGCGCTGGTGTTTATCGGATTTGACGGTGTTTCGATTCTGGCGGAGGAAGTGAAGAATCCGAAACGCAACGTGCTGCTGGCTTCTCTGCTGATGTGTTGTTTACGGGGCTTTTCAGCGGTCTGCAGGTTTACATGGCACAGCGCGTGTGGCCGGATTACACCACGCTGCAAAATCCGGAGACGGCGTTTATGGATGTGGCGCGGATGGCCAGCGGGCCGTATTTATTCGCCGCGTATGGCGTGATGCTGCTGATTTCTAGCATTGCCTGCGGGCTGGCCGGTCACGTGGGCGCGTCGCGTCTGCTTTACAGCATGGGGCGGGACGACGTGCTGCCGAAAAAAATATTCGGGTATCTGAGCCCCAAAAAAAGCAATCCGATTTACAACGTCTGGATCATCGGGGTGCTGGCTTATATCGGTGTGATCACGATTCCGTGGGAGCACGCGGCGGAAATCGTGACGTTTGGAGCTTTACTCGCGTTCATGGGCGTGAATCTGGCGGCGTTGTGGCATTTCTGGTTTTCGCCCGACGCGGTGGGGCATCGAAACTTTTTTATGGATGCGTTTGTGCCGGGCTTCGGCATTGTTTTTTGTTTCGGATTGCTGATCAGCCTGCAAACGTGGACGAAATATGCCGGGTTTACCTGGCTGGCGGTGGGAATTCTTTACGGAGCTTACAAAACGCGCGGTTTCACGATGCGGCCGAAACTGATCGATTTCAGCGAATCGTAGAGCCTGCGCCGCTTCGGAGTGCCAGCTGGCAATGCCGGGAGACCAACTAAGTTTCGAGATGCGCGTTCGGCAAGTTTTCTTCTGGCGCTTGGTCGCGCGATACATTCAGCGCAAAACCGCAGGATTCGCGAATGCGAAGTTCGGGTTGCAATTTCTTGACAGCTGCAGCAGCTGCGATCGCCCGCGATGCGGCGAATCAGCAGTTCGGCGGCTTCGCTTCCGAGCTGGTGCTTGGGTAGCTCCACGGTGGTTAACCTCGGCCGGAAAACGCCCAGCCACGGATAATCGTCGAAACTTACGAAGCCGAAATCCTCCGGGCAGCGCAAACCCATTTCTTCGGCGGCTTTCAGCAGCCCGATGGTCATCAGATGATTCGCTACGTAGATGCCGTCCGGACGATGGGACAGCAAGGCATGTCCGGCGCGAAATCCGGATTCAATGCGGTAATCGCCTTCGATCACGAGTTCGGGCTCGTAGGGCAGGCCTTCGCTTTCAGCGCGTCACGAAAACCTTCCCAGCGCGCCACTGCGTTGCTGACTTTCAAAGGGCCGCCGATCAAGCCGATGCGCCGCCTTCCGGAGCGCGCCAAGTGCGATACTGCGTCGTACGCACCCTGGTAGTCGTCCGTGATTACGGCGTCTTTCGTGAGTTTGGGATAAGTGCGCATCACCAGAACGAACGGAATGTTCACTTCCTTGATCATCTGGCGCAGCGAGGGGCGAAAATCCTCGGCTGCTTTGGTGAGCAGAATGCCGTCGACGCGTTTCGACAGCAGCAATTCGACGGAGCTTTCCTCTTTGGCCAGAGTGTCGTCGCTATTGCAGAGCAGCAAATTGTAGCCGTGTTTTTGCGCGGCATCTTCGGCGCCGCGAACGACCATGGGAAAAAATGGATTGGCGATGTCCGGCACGATCATTCCGATGGTGTGGGTGCGCTGTTTGGCCAGGCTGCGGGCGATCAGATTGGGGCGGTAATTGAGTTTGCGGATGGCCGCTTCGACGCGCTTGCGAAGTTTTTTGCCTACGTGCTTTTTGTTGTTGACGACCGCAGAGACGGTAAACACGGAGACGCGTGACTCGCGAGCGACATCGTAGATGCTCGCGGATTTCGCGGGTTTGTTGCGGTTGTCTTTTTCTGCAGAAGGCATAAGTTGTTTGAGCCGTCCTTCAAAAACCACTCAGTTTTGAGAGCGCCGGGTACCTGCTGTTAATGGTTCCGTGACTACAGCTCTCAATACTGTATAGAGACAGATTGATTCGTTTTCGCCGACTCGTAAATGGCATTGATGATGACCATGTCCCGATGGCCCTGGACGCCGTCGGCTTCGATGGTGCCCTTATTCTGAATGGCCGAAGCGAAAGCGTCAATTTCCAATGCAAATTCGTCAATCATTTTGAACGCGCGCTCAAAGGGCCGTTTTTGGATTTTTCCAAAAAGCAGGCGCTCCTCATCAAACGGAAAAGCAGGAGATAAGGAGGCCCAGCCCTTGGTCCCTTGCACAAAAATAAAGGACGATAGGACCGCGCCGTACGATGTGCTGCCGTGGACTAGCAGGCCGCTCGGAAATTGCAGGCGGAACGAGATGCCTTCCTCGACGTCCTGGAATTTGTCGGTGTTGTGTACCCAACTCTGCGCAGTGACTGATGTCGGATCTTCTTCCACCAACCAACGCGTAGTGTTGACGCAATAGACGCCCAAATCCATCAAGGGCCCGCCTCCGGCTACTTTCGAATCCACGAGCCACGAAGGAGAAATTCCGGGCACATAGAGTTCACTGAACGCGGTGTGTATAGCATCGATTCGACCGAGTCTGCCACTGCGAATAAGCTGCTTCAGGGCCAGAGCGCTGGGTTCGTAGAATTTCCGGTAGGCCGTCATCAATAACACTCGACTGCGGCGGCACGCCTCGACCATCGCTGCGGATTGCTCGATGTTTGCCGCCAAGGGCTTTTCGCACAGAACGTGTTTGCCCGCCTGGGCGGCCTGGATCGTCAGCTGCAAGTGTTCGCTTGGCGGTGTGGCGATGTAAATCGCTGCGACGTCTGGGTTCGCTAAACACCCGGCGTAGTTGTCGCTGTGATAATGGCTTGCGGCTCTAAATTTTCGGGCCAGAGGCACGGTCTTATGTGGATCGCGGCCAACGATTGCCACGAGCTTTGCGTTTTTACAATTTCGAAATGCGGGCAGGACGGATCCTCTGGCAATGTTACCCAGGCCTACGACGGCGAAACCGACTTTTGTTTTCGCGGGCATGAACGGTTCTTCGCAAAGCAGATAAGTGCTGAATCCTTGGTTGAAAAACGCCGTAAGCTGCACCGAATACATCTGCGCCAGCGCCTAACTTTCGCGGTCTGCTCGCCCTAGCTTCTGGTTTCGAATCGCTTTGTGATCTAATCCGCGGAGTTCCTCGATATTTGCGAGGACCTTGTGTATTGCGTCAGCGATCGCGTCCACATCGGCAGTGCTGCCCAGAAAATTCTGGTGCGGGAACCACACGGCTTCGTGGTACGCCGCTCGATCTGCTTCCGGACAGGAATACATATTTCGAAGATCGAGAGGTTTTTCTCGGCCCCAACTCAATGCTGGAAAATCGGCGGAATCGACAGGAAACAGCGAACTCTTGTAAACCGGTTCGTAAAATAAGCCGTCGCAGGGAATGCCTTCGAGTTGCAGCGCCGCGACGAAAGCGGCGCGCGGCGTGTCTTTCACCTTGTCGGCGAAATACTTGAAGACGTAGCCGTAGGGGGCCAGGCGCGTGATCCGCGGATCCGGCTTCAACAGAGCGATCCCCGGCGTGCCTTGTAGCCGGTCCTCGAAATGCTTCATATTGTTTTCGCGGATTGCTGCCTGTTGAGGAAGGCGCTCGAGTTGAGGGCCGAGCACAGCCGCCTGGAATTCACCCAAGCGATAATTGAAACCGATAATGCGATGATGGAACTGATCGCTGAGGCTGGCGCGGCCGGCGTTGATGTAACTCTGAACCAATTCCATATATTCAAGGTTGTTCGTAATGACCGCTCCGCCCTCTCCCGACGTAATTAGCTTGCTCGACTGAAAACTGAACGCTCCGAGATCGCCCATCGAGCCTGCGCCTTTGCCTTTCCACATTCCTCCGTGAGCGTGGGCGCAATCCTCGATGACTTTCAGATTGTGTTTTTGGGCGATGCGCAGAATCTCGTCCATGTCCGCGAAACGCATTCCCAGATGCACCGGCAGGATTGCTCTGGTCTTGGGCGTGACGGCTTTTTCGATCAGCTTCGCGTCTAGACAGTACGTATTGGCGTCAACATCTACGAAGACGGGGACTGCATTTATCAGCAGCACCGGGCCTACGGTTCCCTCCCAGGTGTAGGCTGGGACAATCACTTCGTCTCCGGGGCGGATTCCGACGGCTTTCAAAGCTGCCTGGATTGCCACGGTGCCAGTATTCACGCACTGGGCGTATTTTGCGGTGTGAACCTGTGCGAATTTTTTGGCAAACGCCGTTGCATGCTTGCCCGGGAAAGGCTGGCCTCCCCATTTTGTGCTCGTGAGCACATCTTCCAGCGCCGCGGCTTCTTCTTTCGTGGACATCGGCCACGCAGTAAACGGAGTTTTGCGCAGCGGTTCACCACCGGTGATTGCCAGTTTTCCCACCTGCGAACCTCCCATCCGATGATTTCAAGTTTTAACGACATCCTGGCCAGGATGCTGAGCCCGCCGTTCCTGTTCGACTGCAACCGGCTTTGATTGCCTATGAGAATCCTCTGCCGCAACCGCAATAGCCAAGGCTTTCAGGCCGTCTTCACCTGAGACTCGGAGCGGCTGGTCGTGCAAGACGTTGTGAACGAAATCGCGTACCTCCGCCAGATACGCGTCTGCGAATGTCGTAAGAAAATGATCCGCGAGCGTGCGTTCTCCTCCGCGGGCGGTCAGGAACACGGCCGGCATTCGTTCAAGGTTGCCGATAAAAATCGCGCCTTTCGAGCCCACGATTTCGGTACGAACATCGTAGCCGTACACCGCCTGCGCGTAGGATTCGATGTTGCCTATGGCGCCTTGACGGTATTGAAGGTTGACTACGCTGGCGACGACGTCTCCGTATTTCGCAACCTCGGGACGGATCGTGCTGGTTGTGTAGCAGTGAACGTTGCTGACTTCGTCGCGCATCAGCCAGCGGGCCAGGTCGAAATCATGAATCGTGTTGGTGTAAAAAATCATTCCGTTCAGGTTTGATTCGTAGGCGGCGATTGGCGGCTGATCTTTATCGCGGCCCACGGATTTGAAGATTACCGGGACGCCGATTTCGCCCCCTTCAATGCGCTTCAGCGCCGCCGCATATGCGGGATCGTACCGGCGCATGAAGCCGACTTGCAGGCGGCTGCCGGATTTGAGGACGGCTTCGAGCGCTGCGCGCGCGTCCGAAAGATTTAAGGCTAGAGGTTTTTCGCACAGCATGTCTCTTCCTGCGCGGGCGATTGTTCCGATCGCATTCGCATGAAATTTGTCCGGTGTTGCGATCAGAACCGCCTCGATTTCTTTGTTCTCGAGCATCGCTTCGAGGCTGTTGTAGTGACGCTCGACTTCGAGTTCCGCCGCGGTTTGTCGCGCACGCTCCTCGGAAACATCAGCAATTGCGATGAGGCGAGCTTCCGGCACATTCCGGCGTAGATTTTCTGCGTGGCGGCGCCCCATCTCTCCTACGCCCAAAACGCCGATTCCAAGCTTTCGCATTCACACTTCCCTTGGCCAACTTGCAATCTTTTTCAACAAAAAAGCAAAGGGTTCGCGTTTAGCGCGCTGTCGCGGCTGTTCCCAAGTCTTTTACGATTCCCCGCAAATATTTCAAACTTGCCGCAATGCTTTGCGCCGGCGGGATTGCAGTGGCGCCGAATTTCACATCCTGCTCCACGACCGACCATCCTGAGTAGCCATTTTTGACAAGCGTGTGAAAGAACGCTGGGAAATCGATATTGCCTTGACCAATTACCGTGAACACTTTGTGTTCGATGGCTTCTTCAAACGTCCACCTGTTCTGGCGGGCTTTGTCGAGGACCTTGGTGTCGCAATCCTTGATATGCACGAAACGCAGCTTGTTCTTATATTTTTCGGCCTCTTTCACTGAATCGCCGCGACCGTAGACGCAGTGTCCGGTGTCCAGGCAAAGGCCGACATTGGTGTGGGAAGTCGCGTCATAAAACAGCTCGCATTCTTCCGGCGTTTCTACATAAGTTGCGACGTGGGGGTGAAATACCAGGTCAAGCCCGAACTCATTTGCGACTCTTTCGGCGTCTGCGACAATCTTCCCGATGTGCTTCCATTGTTCGGCGGTCAGCGTGGGGCAGCCTTTGTCGTAAACGCGACCGGAATAGGCATTTCGTTCGGGTGATTGGTCATCAGCCATTACCAGGAACGGGGCCTTCAGTGCGGCTAGCAAGCCGCCTACCTTGCGGATTCGCTCGATGACCTGGTTGCTGGCTCCCCGGTCGGTCATCTTTACTGGAACAAATGAGGCCAAAAGGTTCAGTTTTCGCTTTTCCAGTTGCGGCTGGAGGATTTTGGAATCGGTGGGAAAAAATCCGTAGGGGCCCAGTTCCGTGCCCGAATATCCGGCCTGTACCATTTCGTCCAGCATGGTTTCGTAAGATTGCTCCCAGGACGGGCCTGGGTAATCCAAGACACCCCAACTATCGGGGGCTGAGGCAAATTGAAATTGCGCGCTCGATTCGCTCATCCTCTGTCCTTTTTAGACCTGCTCTGTTTTGCCGCGAACTTCCGCTGGCTCATAAATTCTAAGTCTACTGCCAGGGCTGCATGACCACTTTCATCGAATCCGGTTCGATCGATTTCTGCATTGCAGCTTCAACGTCGCGCAGAGCGAAGCGGTGCGTGACAAATTCTTGCAACGGATAATATTTCATGTAGCGGGCCATCTGCCTCATCCCTGGGCCGTAGGCGGCCGGTTCTTCCCCGCCTACGCTGAGAACGCGCGCATTTTTCGCGCAGAGGTGGCGGTGAGGGCTGAAAGACACTTCGCCCAAGTCCGAAAAGTTTCCAGCTTCGACCAGCAGTCCGCCGTTGCGCAGCATTTCGAGCGCTTCGGGAAGCGCCTGCGGAACTCCTGCGCATTCGATTACCATGTCCGCGCCTCGGCCATTCGTAAGAGCCTTCACGATTTGAAGGCGTTCCGCTTTTGAATTCTTCGCGGCGTTCACCGTGTGATCCGCACCCAGGCGTTTTGCAAAGTTCAGGCGATATTCGGAAAGATCGACGGCGATGATGGTCCCCGCACCTAGCATGCGCGCTTTCATCAGAAAACACATTCCGAGCGGACCGACACCCAGCACCACGACGGTGTCGTCGAAACGAAACGATTCGTTGGGGAAAGCCGACATCTGTTTCGCGCGGTCGAGGCCCACGGAGACGGCAAAAATTTCGGTGAGTACTGCGACTTCGGACGGCAGGTCGTCTGGGACCTTCACCAGAAAACTTCCCGGAACGATGTACATGTATTGCGACCAGCCGCCGAAGAGATGTGGCGGATTTCTGGCGCTCAAATTGTTGCCGTAATCCGTCATGTTTTCACAACAGTAGTATGGAAAATCGTGACGGCAGTAATAGCACTGTCCGCAGCAAACATTGGCGCCTACCACTACACGATCGCCGACTTGCAGCAGCACTCCTTCGAAATCCGTGTACTTTCCATTTCCACCGATGGCCGCAACCGAGCCTACGTTTTCGTGGCCCTGGATAATCGGAAATTCCAGTTTGCGCCTTCCGTATTGCGTGGTGTAACCCTGAAAAGTGTGCTTGTCCGTCCCGCAGATGCCGGACATTTCCATTTTAATTAGCACGCAGCCAGGCGCAGGCTCCGGCAAGGGATATTCTCGAATTTCGTACTTCCCCGGTTCAACGAGCGTTGCCGCGAGCACAGGTTGGGGCGACATATTAATTGCTCTCTGAAGCTTCCCCAGCTCCGGCAGTAAGCTGAGGCGACAGTTTCGCCATCAGTCCTAAGCAGTTCGTTATGACGATATCTGGGTGCGATTGCTAGTCAGAAATAAAGCTTCAAGGACAGTTGCCCGATGCGCCCTGGCAACGTCCCGGGCACCTGGCCGAAGGATGACGATGTCGTCATACCTGCTGCATTGAAACTTGTAATCCCGCCTGGTGTTAAGAATTGTGCGTGATTGAAGATATTGAAAAACTCTCCACGGAATTGCAGGTCAAAGCGCTCGGTGATCCGGGTATCTTTAAGCAGAGCGAAATCAAAGTTATTTATGCCCGGTCCGTGGAAAAACCGACGTCTGGCATCGCCTTCCTGGCCCAAGGCAGACGGTCCGAACGCCGCAGGACTGAAGTACAGGCCCCCGGTTTTTCGGGGGTCAGTGATGTCTAGCGGCCCCACCAGATTAGGAGTATCCACCGGATTAATAATCGGTCCGCCAAAACTGGTGCCTAACAACGACTGATCGTCCGACTCAATAAGCGTAACGGGAAGCCCGGTGGAGAAGCGCGTGATTCCACTGACCGCCCATCCGTTCGTCAGGCGTTTAGGTCCTGCTACCTTGTCGAGAGGTAGCGAATAGTTATAGCTCGCAACGAAGTTGTGGGTGCTATCAAAGGCAGAAAGACCGCGACTAAGCCGATGGTTGTAAGGATTGATCTGTTCGCCATAACCAGAGGAGTCGTCGAACGATTTGCTGAACGTATAAGCGATGAGTGTCTGCAATCGCCCGCTTGTATGCCGATAACTGATCTGCCCGGAATTGTAGGATGAAGCTCCAGCAGTAATGAAATAAGAATCGTTACCAATCGGCACGATTGGCGTGCCATTCGGGAGCACAACCCCTGGAAATGTTGGACGGGTACCGATCACCAACGTTCCGTTAGCTCGGGTATAAATGCCGTTTTCGCCGCTCGGTCCGCAGGTGGGAGTATTTGGAAGAACCTCGCTCGGTTTACTGACACTCAAACACAAAGCTGGGTCGCCTGGATTTGCGGAGATCGAAGCAAGCAACCGGTGCCCCTGCGTGCCAACATAGCTCAGCGTCAACAGATCCGATCGCGTTAATTGACGTTCGACAGAAAGCTCGTATTCTTCGGAATAAGGCAGCCGATTTTTGTTGTAGAAAGCGGGCGAACTGCCGATGGTGCCGAAAGCACTGTAAAATTCGGTCAGATTGTCATAAGGCGGTCCGCTGGCTGGATGTTTCGCCGAAAAATGCTTTGGAGGCGGGACTACCGGAAAGAGGTTCGTGCAGGGGCTTGGGGTGCAGGCTCCCGCCGCCCGCGGGATGAAAGGCGTTGCAAAACTAGGCTCGCCTGGGCCAGCGTAGTTTCCGAACGGAGCGTCTCCAATTTCATTAAAGTCGGTAGCGCCTTCAAATGTACTGTAGAAGATACCGTAACCTACCCGGATGCTTGTCGATGCGGGACTGCCAAGCACCTTGCCTAGCCAGCCGTCGTGTTGGCCAAATGAATAGGCGAGTCCGAGACGGGGAGCAAAGTTGTTCCAACGAGTAGGCGCGAGTGTGCTGGGAACACCAGGATCTCCTGGGAAAACCCAACCTCGGGGTGAGCCGGGGAACACGACGGACTGTTCGCCGGGTATCAGTGTTTGAAATTGATTGTACTTGACGCTAAACGGGGAGCTGACATCGTAGCGAAGTCCGTAGTTGAAGGTCAGATTCGATTTAACGCGCCAGCTATCTTGGCCATATAGACCGAAGTAGAAGTTGCGGCCATAGGAGGGATACGATTGGCCTTGAACGAATTGACTCGGGGCGCCAAGGAGGAAATTGGCAAAGTCGCTTCCAGTTTCGCTCCCACAGCAGCTGAAATTGGTCCCGAAAAAGAAGTTGCCATTCGAAACGTTATCAATGAGATCTTCTTCGAGTTGATCGTAGTGATACTGGCCGCCGAATTTGAGGGTGTGAGTGCCGATAACTCTGCTGTAATTGTCCAAAATCTGATAAATGTTATCGATGAGCCCGTTCGGACGGCTGGGAACTCCGATCACAAAATCGTTGAAGTCAATTTCCGGAACGCCTTCGAGCTGTGGCACCAAGGGAAGGATGCCCGGAGCTCCCCCAGCGCCGGACGCAAATCCCAAAGAAGCGAGTGTCACGCCCTTTCCACCTACTGGCTGGTTGAACTTCGTGTCCAAGCGAAAATATCCGATGCGAAACTCGTTCACCGACGCTGAACTGAGTGTTTTGGTATCACCGAGACTAATATTATGGGTCTGACCCTTTCCATCCACGCTAAAGCCCGGATATAACGGAGCGTTCGATGGCCAATACGGATCAACCCGGTTATAACGATCGAAATAGTAGTAAGCCGTGAGAAGGCCAAACTGGGTATTGGCATCCCCACGCAAGCTGAATTTGTTGTCGCTGAGGTCTACTGCCCCTGCGTTGGTTGTGTAGGTCGGGACACCCTGAGAATTTACTCCATTAGCCGGCAGAATGTACTTGAGAAGGTTTGCCGAGATTGGGTTGAACGCACTCGGCGAGAGCTGAGCATTTGGGAAGACACACTGCGTTGGACTTGTGCATGGCGTAGGTGCTGTGAAGTAATAGGGCTCACCGTTCGCTACGGGGTACCCTAGTTGATTGGACAATTGTGTAGCCCAACCCGTACCGTTCACAAAAGTACTTGGAAGACCCGCTGCGGTGACGAAACTGCTTGCAACCGACGAGAGATTCCCCCCTTCCAAAGCCGCGGTCGGAGCTCCTACAATGCGTTGCGTGACTCCCTGAATAAGTCGGTTTCCCTGATAGTCGCCAAAGAAGAATATTTTTTCGCGCTTGATCGGGCCACCGAACGTACCCCCGAACTGGTTCTGGTGGTAAGCGCCTCGTGACACATCAAAGTAATTCTTGGCATCGAAATCGGTATTCCGGAGGAATTCAAAAATATTGCCATGATAGTCATTCGTTCCTGATTTGGTGACCACGTTAATGAGGCCGCCACTATAGTTGCCATACTCGGCATCGAAATTATTGGTTAGAATGCGAAACTCCGCGAGCGAATCGAGATTGGGAACCGCTCCCGCGCCGGAGAATCCCAGTTCCTGAACGAGTACTCCGTTCAAAATGAAGCCATTTTCCGATTCGCGCATGCCGTTCACCGAGTACGCCCCGGAATTCAGATCGCCGGACACCAGTGGAACAGCAAAACCAGCAGATATGAATGGGCCCGAAAAGGCTCCAGTCATCTGCGATTGTGTCGGTGCCACACCGGGCTGCAACGGCAGCAAGTCGGTATAACTTCGCGATACCAGCGGAACGTCCGTCATTTCCTTGCCGGTAATGACTTCGCCCATCTGGGTGCTCTCGGTGTCCACGTGCAGGGCCGCGCTTGAGACCTCGATTTTTTCCGAGGCTTGACCGACTTCCATTTTCACGTCAATAACCAGCGCCGAGTTCACGTCCACCACAATTCCCGTCTGCGCGTAGGCTTTAAATCCAGCCTGCCGCACGCTGATGGTGTACGTTCCTAGCGGCAGCTCTTGGAACGAATAAAATCCTTGTGCGTTGGTACTCTGCGTAGTGGCCACACCAGTGGCCTCATTGGTTGCGGTGACGGCGGCGCCGGCGATTACCGCGCCGCTTGGGTCGGTAACCGTCCCGGAAATGCTTGCACTGACGCTGGCAAGTACGCTGCGACATGGAAGGAGAACGAGCGCGAGTCCGAGTAGCACCAAACAGAATTTGCCGATCTTGGATCTTTGCATCCCACACCCCCGTTTGCGAACGTCCGGCCTCTTGGCACCCTTGCTGGCCGTCGAGATTTTGTGCGCGCAGATGGCTTCCCTGGGAAAGCCAACTTGGGCATCGAATCTGAATGCTTCTAACCGCTTATTGTTTGGAAGGCTTATAATGTAGGGGCAAGCCGTTGTCAAGATGTTTCGCGGAGATAGAGCGTAGAGTCTGCCTTGGAGTAACTAGCGCGCGGGTCCTCCATTCTCCTCCCGACAGGAATAACAAATAAGGCCGATCCAATGAAGTGGCTTCAAGATGGCCGAAGATTTTGCGCCCCGAGGAATCACCGATTGGGAAAAAACAGATGGGGCCGAGGCCAACCCTAGGCACACATTATAAGCGTTTAGAACTATACTTGTGTTTGGCGTGAAAACAGCTCACCAACAAAACTGGCGCAGTGAGACTAAATTCTACTCGCTAAACCCATTGAAAATATCGATTTTGCGCGCTGAGCGGCCCGGCCCGGCGCAAGGCGGGTTGGCGCCGGATTTAGCTCCGCGATATCGCGCGATGGTTCGTGCGTAGCGCGACAGACTCGCGCCTGAAGCGGAGGATTGGACCTTCTTGTCTGCAGGCTGCCGTTGTCGCTCGCGAGCGAGTTCTCTCGAGGTCTTACGCGAGCGCGACCTGCGGCCCTTCCGCGTCGCGTTGCGCCTGCCTGCGGGTGCCCGAAGACGTTCCTTGCTTCTCCGGCGACAGCTTCACACCTGCGTGACGCGCTTTCGAAAGATTGATGGCTATCGCCTGCTGCGGCGACCGCGAACCATGCCTGCCTTCTCGAATGTAACCCATTTCCTCGCGCACAAATTCCCACTTCCCTTCCCGTCGGTCGCGTCGTGCTCCTTGAATCCGTTGACGAGCGCCCCGCGCGCATAGTGACTCGGCTGGAAAAAGGTCTGCGGGCAGAAGTTCGGTAGTTCGTAAGACTCCTTACATAGATCGCGCCACGATCGAATTCCTTTCATTGCCCGCCTGTAGCAAGGACCCACTGAATCCGGATGTAGACGATTTGCTCACAAATATATTTTGCTAAGTGATTTGTGATCTGACAGTTGGAGCGGTATCAAAGACTTTAGTGCCTACGTCCCATCTATAGGAGCGAAATGCTCCTGCGACATAGAGGAACGGACAAGAGCGACGAAAAAACGGCAGGTAAAACTCTCAGATTCTGAGAAAGGATCAGGCGAATGCAAAATCTAAAGATGGAAAATAATTCGATAAGAAAGCACTCTATAACCTCGGGAGCGATACTTGCTCTGATTTTGGGGATGATCTCTGGACAGGCGACGGCCGCCGCGCACAAACCAGACTCATCAAGCGAAGTGCCGGTGCACATGGTGGTGACGGTGAAGGCGCGCCACGGCGGACAAGTTCCGGCGGTGGCAGCAGATGAGGTGAAGGTGTATCGGCGCGAGAAGCAAAATCAGGTGACAAGCTGGATTCCCCTACAGGGAGACCGCGCTGGATTGCAGCTCTTCATTTTGATCGACGAGAATGCGCAAGACAGCGTCAGCTTGCAGTTCAGTAGCATTGCGAAGTTCATCTTAGAGCAGCCGGGCACGACCGCGATCGGCGTGGGCTATATTCGGAACGGCATGGTCGCTACGGCACAAGAGTTGACCAAAGACCACGCCTTGGCGGAAAAAGCGTTACGACTGCCAATCGGAGCTGCAGAGGGGTACAACAGCCCGTACTTGGCACTTTCAGACCTGATGAAGAAATGGCCGGCGACCCAAGATCGCCGCGAGATCTTAATGATTACCAACGGAACCGATCCTCTTGGTGGCGGATTTTCGAATGATCCAAACAACAATCCCTACCTTCACGCAGCTTTCGATCGCGCCGAACGCGGCGGGTTCATCGTCTATTCGATTTATACGCCGGGAGCAGGCACTGGCAATCGTGGTTTTCGCACGGTGCTGGCGCAAAGCGGGTTGGATCTGCTCGCTCAAAAGACCGGTGGACAGACCTACTACCTGGGTTTCGGAACTCCGGTTGATTTCACTCCGTACTTGGACGATGTAACTTACGACCTGAAACATCAATACGAGCTCACATTTCTTACCAAGGGTGCAAACAAGGCGACCCTCGAACCAGTGAAGATAAAGACAGAAATGACAAACGTAGGCGTGACCACCGCGGAAGATGGCTATGTCGCAACAGGAAGTTGAGACCAACGTGCGGATCGCGTTATGGTTCAGGAGCACGGCGTCGAATTCGGTATGACGCCCGGAAAACTCCGCGGGTTTTGGCCGTCAGGGAGAAAATTGCGGGCGTCGTTGGGAGATGCGGAATGACAGGATGCGATGTGGCGGAAGCGCGTGGGAATTGAATTTACTTATCAACCAGACGACAAGTAGTTATTAAAACCTCGCACGAAATTGGTCGGTATGTCCAGAACAGTAGCGGTCACCAGGACACGATACGGGTGGGCTCGATGGAATTTACCTAAACGTATCGGATGGCCGCGCCAACGTTTCGTGGGCGACCGACAATCCTTGGAACGACGTCTTGCGTGCCGCCGCACAAATTCCTCGCCGCGTTCTGGTCGTTGATCAGAACTGGCAAGCAATGGAATGGACAGAGCAAGACAACTTGCTCAATCCATCCGTGCAGATTGCGTAACTCTGGAAGGTTTTGGGAATGGTTTCGATTTCACCCACCATTCTATCGAAGCCGCGGCGCGCGAACATAAGGTGAGAACACGCACCGGCATTTACACGGAACTTGACGAACTTCTGCGAACGCCGTATAACGTTTCCGACTCTGTGATGCAAGGGAAGCCGGTGAAAATCCGGCGCGGCCCCCGCCACTGTAAACGGTGAGGAGCGAAGCAGGCATGCCACTGGTGCAAAGCACTGGGAAGGCAGCTTCCTTCCGATGAACCGTAAGCCAGGAGACCGACAGAGTTCACACCGATTCGAATCGACCTCGAAGGGAGCGTCGGTGACGATTCTGGAAGTTATGAATCAAGTCAAATGTTTCGGTCCTGAACCGGCCGTCTGCTAATTCCGGTTCGGGCTGATTACGACCTTGATTCAGACACCGCCTTTTCTCGGGTGCCGCTTTTACAAAAGGAAATCACTTTCGGCCGATAGAATCGGGATCACAAACCAACGTTGGCGAGATGCTCGGGAAGCGCGGTTAAAAGCCGCCACTGCCCCGCAACTGTAAGCGGCCATTTTCGACTGCATAAAGCCACTGCCTCACGGGCGGGAAGGCGCAGTCGCCCAGAAGTAGGCCGCAAGTCAGGAGACCGGTCCCGTCCAGCGAACACAGTCCGCTCTTTCCAGGGCGAAGGAGGACTTTGATGTCTTTTCTAGTGGTGTGCCGTTTCCGGCGGGGGTTGAACTTCACACTCCTGTTCCTGTTGTGTGCGCTGTCTTTGCGGGCGCAATCTCAGGCTGAGCTGCAAGGTACAGTGATCGATCGATTGGGAGCTCCCGTTCCCGATGCGAAGATTGTTCTGCTTCAGGACGGCAAGGAGATCGTGCAGGGCAAATCCGGCTTGGACGGATCGTTCGATCTGACCGTTCCCGCCAGCGGACGCTATGCCCCACGCGTCGAAGCAACCGGTTTCACTCCGGAAACTCTTTCGTCCGTCGTTTTAACAGTCGGAAAAATTGAGGAGCTCATTGTAACCCTTCAAATCGGTCCGTTGACGCAGCAGATTGTAGTTTCAGCCACGGGAACTGCAATCCCAGAGGCGCAGGTGGGGGCATCCATCACCGTAATCGATGATGACGAAATCCAAGCGCTCAACAAGCTGGATGTCCTCGAAAATCTCCGTCTCGTTCCGGGGGCGCAAGTCGTCCAAAGCGGCCAGCGCGGAGGCTTTACCTCGTTGTTCATCCGAGGCGGTGAATCCGATTTCAACAAGATACTGGTGGACGGCATTCCGGTAAACGACATCGGCGGGGATTTCGACTTTGCACAAATGTCCAACAATGGCGTGAGCAACGTGGAAGTGTTGCGCGGCGCGAACAGTGTTCTGTATGGAAGCGACGCCCTCAGCGGCGTCGTCAACATCACATCGGAGCGAGGCTCGACAACAGTTCCTGAAGTGAAATATTCGGTAGACGCCGGCAACTTTGCGACCTTACACCAGGACGTCTCTCTCGGCGGAGCGCTCCACAATTTCGATTATTTTTCCGAGTTCTCGCGATTTGATACGAACGGGAGTCTGCCGAACAGTTACTTTCACAACGCAACAGTCAGCGCGAACCTGGGGTGGCAGCTGAATCGAAAGACCGAAATTCGTGCGACGATTCGCCACAACGCCACCGGCTTGGGAAACCCCAACGCTTTAGCGTTTTATGGAATTCCGGACAACTCCTTCCAGAACAACCACAACACCTACGCCGGAGTCATGGTGCAACAGCAGACCACGGAAAAATGGCACAACATGGCGCAGTTTTCTTTTGCTCAGTTCAACAATGTGTTCGAAAACCCTTCGCCAATCGGCGAGCCTTTTGAAGGGAATTATCTGGGGAATGTAGTCACGATTCGCGGAGCGAACGGGTATAGCGTGACCGGCCAGGCAATTCTCGATTATGGGGGGACCTATCCGGAAATTTATCCCGACTATGAAGCGCGCCGCTCAATTTACCTGCAATCCGATTATCAGTTTTTCAAGGACTGGATGGGAATCTTTGGTTTTCGCTACGAGCATGAAGACGGCGAAGGTTTCACACGCAACAACTACAGCACGTTCTTGGAAGGCCACGGCAGTATCGCGCATCGCTTTTTCGCGACCTTCGGCGTGGGACTTGAGCACAACTCGTTTTTTGGATTCGCCGGCACACCGCGTGTTTCGATGGCGTACTACCTCCGCAAGCCTACTAACGCAGGCCTGTTCGGCGAAACGAAGCTCGAGTTCAATTTTGGCAAGGGGATCAAAGAGGCCAGCACACTTGAGCAGGCTGGCGCCTTGATTGACATCCTGACTCCCCAGCAAATCGCACAGTATAAGGTCCAGCCCGTCGGACCCGAACGGAGCCGAACCTTCGACTTCGGCGTGGAACAAAGGCTTTGGAATGGCCGGTCGCTTTTGGGAGTTACATTCTTCTATAACAATTTCTATGACCTGATCTCCTTTCTTAATCCAGGCGCATTGATTTCGATCGGTGTGCCGCCGGATGTCGCGAACGGCCCCGCCGTTGAAGACATTGGAGGTGCGTACGTTAACGCGACCTCGGAACGCATGAAAGGCGCGGAAGCGGAATACAAAGTGGATCTAGGGCATGGATTTCTATTTAAGGGAGAATATACCTATCTCGACGGACTTGTCACCAAGGCGTTTGGCAATCCCGCTATCAATCCGGAATTTCCGACCATCCCGATAGGCGCGTTCGATCCCTTGGAAGGGGCAAGGCCATTCCGCCGTGCGCCGCACTCAGGAAGCCTCGCGTTGTTTTACAGCCGGCAAAAGTTCAATGCCGTTCTAAGCGGGTCGCTCGTCGGCCGGCGCGACGACAGCACCTATCTCAGCGACCCCTACTTCGGCAATACGATGTTACTTCCAAACCGAAATCTGTCAGGCGCATATCAGAAATTTGATCTGAGCGGCAGTTACGACTTGAGGCCGTATCTGAAGATATATACAGGCATCGAAAATCTGTTCAGCCAACACTATCAACAGTCCTTTGGATATCCCTCCCTGCCCTTCACCATTCGAAGCGGCGTCACGTTTGCATTGGGTGGCCATCAAGGCTGGCGGCGATGAGCAAAGGCGTTTCTGGCTCTGAGCAAGGCCGCAGCAGCGCGTGATACGGCGAGCATCACGGCGGATGCGGCATAAAAGAGGCGACGCACCTGAGGATAGAGATCGATCGTCAATCGGTTCTGCGCATCGCCGAGATAGGCTTTCCGCGAACGTCGTCCTCGGTAGAAATTGGCAGCCCGCCGAGCCGAATCCCAAGCGTGCCCGCAAAGGCGGCCTCGGGATAACCGCTATGGGGGCTTGGCTGGAGATGCGCGACCCTGCGGACAATATACACAACACACAACGTTCCGCCAGGGCAAACCCAGGAACCATACTGGCGTTTCTCTGAGACGTGTTATCTTTGCGATCGTTGCTCTCCGGAGGGCCTTTGGTCCCTGCTTAATTTAAAATGTTAGTGGCAGGCAATATAACAGGCTTCCTTTTTTTTTTGCGCAGAGAACGAATTTCCACCCTCCCCGCGGCTCGGGTAGCTGCAATTTGCCTCCTCCGTATCCTTCTTGCTCGCCAAAACTAGCATCGGTGCCGCGACGCTCGGAAACTCCGCTATTTTCTGTCTGACAACCCGAGGCGTTCCATTCCTTCCTCCAGCTCGACGTCCCAACTATCCGTGACCGCAGTTGAATAACGGACATACAGATCGGGGAAATCGCACGGCAAGGGCATTGCAAGATTCGGTCGCCAATCCATTCTGATTAATCTTGACACTGCTGAGGCACCGACGCGTTGATATTTCAATAGGAAGGTGGCTTGGAAAATTTACCGGCGGGTTGTGAATCGGTTGGACTGACCGGTGCGATTGATACCGGCGTTGCCGCGGGTGGCCGGTTTTGCAGCGCTAGATATGTGCGGCTGAATGCGGCATGTTGCGTTCCTGGCGCGATTACAATGGCTTGAAGGGCGTAGCGGCCGCCAGGAAGTTTCGCGAGGGGGAGGCTTACGCGGAACGAAGCTGTGTCTTTCTTTGCATCTACTTCCGTAGGAGCGATCAGGGACGTCGCGTCCACTTGCAACCCGTTGCGGAAGAAAATCAGGGCCGTTCGAAGTGACGTTCCGTCGAATGATTCTTTCTTTTGGTTTTTTTCCGGATAGTAGGCCTGGAAGAAAACGTAGAGCGTCTGGTTTTGCGTGAACAAGCGGGTGACGCTGGGGACGATCGTTTCACCGGCCATTTCGAGGGGCGAGCTTGTTAGCTTGGCGCGTGTGCCTTGAGCTTTTGTTTGTACTTCGGATGTTTTTTGCACCGGGACTAGCTGGCTGGAAAGCATTATTGTGCTGAGCGTCAATTTGCCTTGCTGCGCCGGGGGCACGATGAGATTTTGCTCGAAGGTGCCGATTTTTCCTGACTCGTTTTCGCGAGCTACGAACTTCAGCTTGTAATTTCCCGGCGCGAGTATGACGCCGCCCTGATAGAGCAGATTTTTCTGGTTGATCTCCTGGAAGCGCTGCGGATCGAGGTTTACCTGAGTCGTGTCGCGCAGTTGCGCTACTGGCCCAGCGGACGGTACCGCGCGAACATCAACCGCAAAATCAAATTCGGCTTGCCTGTGACCGTGCTTTGCGGACCACTCCAGGGCGCTCGCGGAGATTTTTGCGGCGATCGGCACGTAGGATTGCTGGTCGTTTAGCTGGAACATTCCTGTTTCGACTGCGACGGGGAGCTCGACCACGGGATTGTCTGAGTTGATTGCATCAGCAAGCTGCTGATCGCGATCTTCCTTTTGCAAGTGCTGGAAGTCGCGTGGCGCGTAGTAGCCATCGCGGTATCTGACGTGCACCCCCGGGGCGTTGACCTTCACGTGGATTGCTCGCCAGCGGCCGTCGCGTTTTACGCCGGCGCCGAGATCGTAGCCGACCAGATAGTATCCTCCGTTGTCCTGTTGGATCTTCGGGAAAGCGTCGCTCAGATCTCCCAAATCAAAGAAGGCTTTTCCGCCAGTATCGCTGGAAAGAGTCGCCAGGGTGTCGCGTGAATCCTCGCGTTCGTCGGTCTGATGGAAAACCGACGCGCCCGTGAACATAGAATTCGCAGTTGCAGCATTCGTGGTGGTATCGCCGCCCGGTGGCGCGGCAAACAATCCGCGGGAATCCAGGGAATAAATGGAAACGTCGGCGCGATTGGCAGCATCGCTGGCGGCGCGAAGCTGAGTGCGATTTTCTTCGCCCGTTTGCGTAATGCCTCCGGTGAACTCAACCAGCGCTTTCCTTCCCGGAATTCCGCCGAGAACATTCGCCAAACTCTCGACGGCAGCAAGTTTCTGGTCAGTGTTGAAGACGTTGAATTCGGTCTCATCGGGCGTGTACGCCGCCCCCGTGTATTCCTGGACGTCGTATTCACCGTTTTCTGCCACGGCGTAGAGAGGATTGGAAAGGTCGGAGGTGCTGTTCGATGTCAGTTGGGCGATGGCTTTTTCCAGCGTTGCGTGATCGTTGGTGAAGTTCGCTAGGACGTTCAACCTGGTGGAAAATGCAACGACCGCCACAACGTCCGCTTTGCTCATTTGCTGTTTTACAAATTTAGTCGCCGCGTCGTGCGCCCGAATCAAATCGTCGGGTTGCATTGACGTTAAATCGAAGAACAGGACGATCAAGCGGCGGTCGCGGAGTTGATCACTGATGGCTTCCGCGGAGGGCGAATTGGGGCCTTCATTGTCGACCGGCACTACGATGGGAGCGGTGTCCTGTGATCCCGCGGTCTCGATGCTTTCGATATCTGTGTATGTAAAGGTTGAAATTGCCTGCGGCTTGCCGTCATCTGTGACAATGAATTGGTCCGCGCGCAAACCCTTGATTGGCTTGCCTGATTTGTCTGTTACTTCCACGTCTATCCGTACCAGATCCGAGGATGCCCTCAAAACCGGTGCTGGATTTTGTTTAGGCGACTCGGTCGGAACAGGAGGTGATGACGGCGCGGGAGTGGCCACGGGCGCGGACCGATCCATCGCTGGTTGAGCGGGCGGATTCGGCGACTGCTGCTGTGATTGACCCTGCGCTAAGGTTGTTATCACGATCATGATCGCGACCAGGGCCGCGAAAACGAAGGAAGCTGCGATTTTTTGAGCCATGTCTTTCATCAGAAGTTATACCGCATCATCACGTCCATGGTTCGCATAGTGCTTGCGCTGGTCACGCGGCCGAACGATGACGAGCCCAGCAGTGTGGAAAGCCCGGAGAAACTTGGCGTATTCGAAAGATTCTGGACCTCCCAGCGAATATCTAAATGATGGCGCTCTTGCGGGCCGAATCGGAAAGATTTCGCCAGCGATGCGTTCCAATTGAATTTACAGGGGCCCTCAATTGCGCCGCGTCGTTCGTTACCGTATGCGCTTGGGGCGGGCGTGGTGAAAGCCGCGGTATTGAAAAAAACCAGCGGTGCATTTCCGCAAACTCCTACGTTCGGGTTACCGACCTGTTCGGCGCGAAGAGAAAAACTTGCTCCTGTACCGTTATCTGAAGAAGTGCCTCCGAGGTAGGCGGTATAGGGTGTCCCCGTTTGCCACGTTACGATGTTTTGCAGCCGCCAGTTGCTGAGAACATGTTCAGTCCAACCGTGGTTGCCCCGCCGATGGTGCTCGCCGAAGGGCAATTCATACACTGAGAAAAAGCGCACCTGGTGGCGGACGTCAAACGAGGAAAGCCCGCGTTCTGCCGCGTAATTGCCATCTTGCTGGACTACGATCGGTGCGCTGCCCCCGATTGTGCTGGCGTTGTCGAGCGATTTCGCAAAAGTGTAAAACCCCTGCAGTGAAAAACCCTTTGTGAAACGGTGAACTATGCGCGCCTGTAGGGCATTGTAAATTGAGTTTGCGCCTGATTGATCGTAATAGAAGCTGTTGGCGTAGGGGATGCGGAAGGAAACCTGCGTGTCCAACGGGCTCGTGCCTAGCGGAGCGCGATTCGGAGCACGCAACAAATCCAAATCTGTGCCCTTCGTGCCGGTGTAGGTCAGGTCCAGGATCCAATTCTGAGCGAATGATGTCTCTGTCCCTAGCGTCCAAAGCTGCGCGTAACCATCTTTATAAAATGGATTCACGCCTCCTTTGTTGGAGATCGTGCCGGTAGCCGGAAAACCACTCGGCAGCGTTAGTACTTGAGCTGCTGAGGTGATCAGGTTTTCGGAAGTGGCGAAGGGCGGTTCGTATTCGAGATATTGTTGGGCCAGGGTGTTGTAAATCGCTTCGTTGTAGAAAATTGAGTAGCCGCCGCGAACGACTGTTTTTGGCTTAATCCACTGCGGCACCCAGGCGAATCCCACGCGCGGCGCCCAATTTCCGTAGTCGCCGTGGATGAGAGCGCGCGGATACGCGCCGTTGAAAGCCCCCACCGCGCCGGGCCTAACTACGGCCACTTGCGTGACGGTGGAATTCAAGTCGAGGTTAGCGATCCGATTGTAAACATCGACTGGGGGCGTGGCGGCTTCGTAGCGCGCACCCAAAAGAAGAGTGAAGTGCTTGTTGATGCGGAAATCGTCCTGTGCGTAGACAATGAAATCCCAACTGCGGAGATAGATGTTGGGGCCGTATTGCACCGTCGTGCTGTAGGGCAGACCCAGCAGGAAATCGGCCAGTTCGTAATATGGCTCGGTCAGCGGCGTTGCTCGAACCGGCTGGCCTGTGGCCGTCAATTGTGACGTCATCACGCCAGTAAAATTGAAAAGACCACGCGGCTGTGGGCTGGATTCGGAATTGAGTTGAATACGGCGTATCTCGCCGCCCCAGGTGACTGTGTGTTTGGCGCGAATCCACTTTAAGCTGTCTCCCAAGCGCAGGGTTTGATTCCGCACCAGTGACGGCAAAGGATCGTTCAGGTCCGAAAAGCTGGTGAAATTAATCGCCGGAATGCCGTATGTGAGCGGGTCGGCGGAGATTCCCGTGATTCCAAGATCTCCCCCAATATTGTTCTTAAAGGAGTTGTCGCTGAGGATTTGAACTCGGCTTCGGCTCCAGTTCAGTTGCGTGTTTTCCACCAGGTGCGGGGTCCAATTGTGCGAAAGTCCCAGTGTGACTGCCTGGCTGAGAGTTGATCGGGTGCCGGCTGTGTTTAGAAAATTGCCGAATGTGTTCTGACGCTGGGAATTCAGATTGTAGCCAGCATTGAGACTGAATTTGGAGTTGATGGTGTGCAGTACGTGCAGGTTCACGATATCGTTATTTATCGGCACCGTGGTCTGCAGCAAATAATTCTGCACCGTGCCGGGCAAATTGGGCTCCGGATAATAGGCGAGTAATCCTGCAGCCGCGGAGTTTATTGTTGGAACCTGACAGCCGTTGCCTAACGGGGTGCGGGGCCCAGTGAAATTTGAAAACGGATTGTAGAGGGTGATTCCCAGTCCGCAAAAATCGCCGCTGCGCTCGGCTGGCGCCGGCACGGTGGAATAAGTGTCCAAAGCACTGGACTGAATTTCGTGTTGATAATTCACGAAGAAGTATGTCTTGTCGCTGCCATTGTAAATGTGAGGAATTTTCAGCGGACCGCCCAGATTGCCACCGAATCGCTCGTCGTAATGGCTGGGTTTCGGAATTTGATTTCCGGTGATCGAATATGGGCGGGCGTCGAACGCGGAATTATCGTAGCGATTGTAAAAACTGAAACGGATGCGATTTACCGTTTGACTGCCCAAGCGTCCGCCTCGACCTCCGAACATTCTTCCTCCACTGGCGGGACCGCCTGGTCCTCCTCCGGCCCCCCCTTCAGCTCCAAAGAGCTGGCCGCCTGCGCCCCGACCATCGAACCCGCCAGGCCCACCTTGCCCTCTTTGTCCGCTTGGGCCGTTACCCGGAGTTCCCGGAACCAGTCCGCCGAGACCAAATCCTCCGGCTCCGTTTGTTGCGAGGCTTTGGCCTACCGTTCCTTTCATCAGGAACGAATCGGAGGTCGCATTCGAGTTGGCATTGGCCGAAAATGCTACCGCCGCCGGTGATCCTTCATTCGCAGAACCGCCTGTTTCAGGTGCTTGTTCATTCGTTCCCTCACCGGTGAGGTCGGCCTGCTCGAAACCTCCGCCACCCATGCCTTCTCGAAGCGCATTTGCTGCGCCGGCGGGCAATTGCCCTCTCCCGCCGCCATCTCCTCGCCACGACCCAGCTGTGTTCGAAACATTCCCGGATTTTGCGCCCGGATCGCCTTGCCTATTTCCGGCCCGACCCTCCCTATTCGATCCAGAGTTCCTCGTTGTTGTGGAGAGCTCGGTCAAAGTAGCGACGCGTAGAACGACCGGAATTGGCCCCGATGGAAAAACCGGGACCTGAATCACCAACGAGGTTTGAACAAAACCAAGCTGGCTTACCTCTAAATTAAATTGTCCAGCAGCTACCTGGGGAAATTCGAACTTGCCGGATTCATCAGTCCAGCTCAGCCACACTTTTTTTGTGTCATTGGCGATCAGATGCACAGTAGCCCCAGGGATGGGTGTACCTTCAGAAGTCCGTACGATCCCGGTTACCGCGGGCGAGTTAGCGGATGCCTGTTGCGCTGAAGTTGCATAAGTAGCGGCGAGACAAAATATAAAAGTCGCCAACAGTCTTAGCCAGAGCCAATGACGACTCGAGGTATCTCGAGCCAGTATCCTCATCGAGTCCGCTAGTGCCACGTGGCCGTGATACCCAATGAAAGGTCACTCCCTAACATGCATGACGGTGTTCGTGCGACTTGGTGCGGGGCGCGGAACCTGATCGTCGTTTGTGGTGCTGGCTGGCTCCGCGCCTATCAAAATCAAAAGGCCGCTTCTGCGCCTTTTGGGAGCTGGCACGACCATGGATTTGCCCCAGGTATCGGTAGCTGCACGCAAATAATTCACCTCTGAGGGCGCAACAGTTCCATATTCTAGGGACGCCCGTAAAAAGGTTTCCTTAACTCGTCGTTCTAGCTCCTGCGGTCGCTTCATCACTTGTGTTCGAATGTAATCCATTTCCAGGGAAGTTAAATCCTTGTTCGTCAACGCAAAGACCGACAGTCAGTGGTACGAGCACTGGCACGCCATGCGGCGAGTCGTTCGAACCCACTCACCTTGGGCAGAATTAAATCGAGGATCACAAAACCAGGAAGGGAGGCTTCGACCCAGGATTGGGCTTCGGCTCCGTCTGCAAACGATATCCAAAGTGATAGCGCTCGGGTGCATCTCGGCCGCTAACTCCAGGGCTTGCTGTGAATCGGTTGCCCACGGCGACATCATAGCCCGCAGAAGTCACGTGCGATTGCAGAAGATGTGCTGCTGTGAGTTATCCTCCACCACCAGAAAAGCACGCGCGCGCCCAACAAACGCGATAAGGATGAACAACAAAAGGAAAGTTACGCGGGAAAGCGAACGTCCAGAGAAGAATACCGTTGCAACAAACGGACGGCGCGTACGACTTTCATTCATAGCAATGCTGAGGTTCATGATGTCGCCCCCTAGTCAGAAGAAGAATTTCGCGCCCACCTGAACGAGGCGGGGTGCAGCTGCATTGATGACATCGCCAAAGGTTGAGCTGTCGATGTTTCCGTCAACCGTTTGCGGTCCGAAAAACTGGGCGTGGTTGAAAACGTTGAAGCCTTCGATTCGGAACTGGAGAGACTTTTTGTTCCCTCAGCCTGATGTTCTTGAGAACTGCCATGTCGTAGTTATCCATCCCAGGGCCGTAGAAGAATCTCCGTTTGGCGACCGCCGCAGCACCCAGCATAGACTATGAAGTCCCGCCGCCGAATCCTGGTTGCAGACGACAATCCCCTGATCCGCGAAAACGGCTCTGTGACCTTTTCAAAGAGCATGAATCCCTTGAGATTTGCGATGAGGCGGTGGATGGGCTGCAAGCCGCCACTACAATTTGCAAGCTCCTTCCTAACGTTCCGATTATTCTGTTGACGATGTACGCGCATGTAATTAGGCAAACAGAGACCGAAGTTGCTGGGATTAACAGGTGGTTTCGAAGAATGAACCAGACACAATAGTTGGGATTGCGAATATTAGGCGCAAGCACGTAGGCGGTAAAAAAACTCCGCAAAATCAGGATGCCGGTGAAACGCTTTTACCATGGCGGACTTTTCAATCCTTCTCAGCCCGCAGTCGCTTTACTACGGCGGGCGTCATCATACGTCGACGGTCTGAGGCCTGGGACGTAGATTTTTGAAAAAGTCATCTACGTCAAAGCGAGGTGGCTTTGCTGGTCGTTTGACCAAATGTTCCCGGGTCTACACAGAGTCTCATCCCATTGCGTTGTCACTAATATGGCAGAGGTGTTACTGGCAAAGGAAGTTTTGTTGCTTAAGTAAGAAATTGGATGTGGACCCGCCATTTGAAAACGGTTCGCCGTCCCTCCGGATTCTTGCTCGCCATACGATAGCGGTATCAAACGAGCTTTAAAAAGAGTATGGTCGGTAAGTCTCCCTAGCATCCTGCCGTTTCTCTCTCTCCGGCTTCCTGCGACCTCAGACGAATCAGGTGATGGAGTGTTCATGCAAAAGAAGCCCTTTATGGAAGTTGTGGCGCTGTTTCGAGGACTGTACAACAGGATCGCGGAGGAATTAAATGTAGACCCGTCCTATGTTAGCCGCGTTGCTCGTGGGGAGCGTAAGTCAAAGGTGGTTGAAGCCGCTCTGCGGAGAGAAATAAATAGGATTCGCGATGCCGCTGATTGAATGCGCGGGTCGTTGGGTATGAATGAGGACTAATGACACCCGCATTTGTTATAAAGCTTATGGGCCAAGATTCGCTCCGCCCGTCAAGAGTGCGAAATGGCCAGAGTTTTAGTGGCGGATGATCACCCTTAATCCGCCAGATGTGGTGCGAGATGTTTGAACGTGAAGAAGGCTATGACCTCTGCGCCGAAGCCACCAACGGCCAACAGGCAATCTCCCTCGCGCTGAGGCACTAACCTGACCTGATAATCCTCGATCTGTCCATGCCGATCATGAACGGAATAGAGGCATCCAAGGAATTGAAGAAGCTGATGCCCGACGTTCCAATAATCCTATTCACCCAGCATTGGGACCTGACCCAATCGCATTTGGGAAATGATGGTCCGTCCATTGATCGGGTAGTTTCGAAGAGCTACGCTCACGAATTGATGGGACACGTGAGGTCGCTGCTCCCAGTCTAGCTGGCCCTTCGGATACCTCTGCGGCTTCGTTCAGTTTCCAGATGTAGTTAGTTCAGCCAGACCATTCTTAGGATCAGCCATGTGGGCCGCGGCTTTGCCGAGACGAATCAATTTTGGCTACTTTGTGCCGCGCCTACGGCGCTATTCTGACACATCTGACTTTTGACTCTTCGGGCCTCACTTTTTACTGGGCAAGGAGGTGCGTGATGCGTCGGTGGGTCGTTCTTGGTTTATGTACGTTGGTTTTCGCGATTTTAGTCGACTTCACTTCGTTGGCGCAGGACGTTGCTGCGGCGAAAATTCCGCAGCAGGCGTTTGCGGCGTTGGGAAAGGCTAGGCAATGGCGCTCGGATGCGATTCTGGTGATGGTCGAGGTGAACGATTACGGCGGTGCGGGAAATTTTACGATCAAGTTCAGCTTTTATTCTCCTGCCGACCGCACTGGGCTGTGGGTAATCGCAACCGCGCAAGGCAGCAGCTTGGTTAGCGAAGCAGGCGCGGTGAATTGGGGCACGCTGGCGATTCCTCAGCTCTTCCTGGATTTGCCGGAGGCGGTGCAGAAGGCACGAGCGTTGGGCATGCAGGGCAAGATGGATCATGCGATGCTTCGCGCCAGTTCCTATGGATTGAACTGGGAAATCACGCCGGTTTCGGATCCCAACCTGCGCGTGTTTACGATTAAGGCCAACCTTGACGCATCTTCTTCGCAGCCGCTGCAGTTGCCGCAGCTGACGCAGGCGCCGCAACTCGTTTCGGATTGGCGGATTGTGCCGGGGCAGCGAATTGGGCCAGTGTCGCTGGGGATGACTCCAGCGAGCGCGTTGAGGGCGCTCGGCCAACTCTCACAAAAATGCACCGTCGATATACTTAATGCAAGAAAAGGGACTGATACGCTATATAACACTTGTGAAGAAGCCATGCAACAGCGAAAATTTCATGCAGGCGCAAGAAATTGCGAGCGGAATCCAGCAAAGGATGTCTTCGACCGGCTCGATCAGACGGGCACTGTGCCACCACTGGCCTGCTGCTTCCATCGTTGAACGTCAGTCGCGCCTGAAGCTGGCGCAAGCGTCGATCCTGGCGTCCACGTCGCGGAGTTGAAGGAACACTTCCGCCGCAATGTCGGCTGGAAAGACGTCGTCGTCCGCTTGGCGAATCGACTGAAGCTGAACGGCGAGGCGTATTGCTCGAAAGTGCTGGCCGCTACGAAGCCGTCCCGCACCATCTCTCTCATCGTCCGCTAACCCGAAACTCCCCGCCGCGCACTCGTGTGCCTGCCGGGGAGTCCGCTCCAAATCTTCGGGTAGTCGGAGCGCTGACGAGGGGAAGGCTGCCCGCGGGAGGAAACAGTTATTCGAGGCTCGAACGCCGTTAGGAAGTCGGAAGTCGTACCGCTATCAGATAGCGCAGCCATTCCAGCTTTGTTCCCAGAAGACTCCAGCAGGGCTGGAAGATCGTCCACGAATACACGGTCCTGGGTGCCGACAAACGGTGTTGCAAAATTCGGGAAACGGTTTTTGGGACGCGCACTCACGCCGGCCGAGACTGAAACGCCCAGTCGCGACCATCCGTGGTCGCAATTCCGACCGTTGCGCGATGCTAAATCGCCGTCAACCCCAGGTCTGGAGTCCCGATGTTATGCTCCCGATCAGTCAGGAGACCCTATAACGTCCATGTGACTGATAGGAAGTCGGGGCCGATGATAACGAGAGGCACTCAGCGCAGTGAAACACTGTCAGGAAGGAGCCCCATCCAATGCGAGGACAATCGCCTCGAATGGAGCCCCTTCCGACGGAGATGGTCCACTAAATCAAGCAAGCGATGACGCTAATCCCGGCCTTGAGTATTCGGGATGCACGGATTTACCACCGGACCGCTGCTGCTTTGGGCAAAGAACCATGGCAAATCGGGAGGACCATACTGGGCATCGCCTCCAAAGTTATTGATGCCGAAGCCGCTGAAACCGCCGAAGACCATCGTGCAGTTTTGCGGACCGACACCAAAGAAATTGAAGCGGTCGAGCGCGTAGTACGGGTAAAACCGTGCGCCGACTGGCGGTATGACGCAGCCGACGCCCGTTGGTTGGCAGTTTGCCTCCGAGGCTGGAATTTCCGACTCGAACTGCATGATTGGGTAGGCGTCGTCGTACTCTTCAGTACGGTTCGAAAAACTGAGTGGACCGATGCCGCCTCCTTTGGCGGACCCGATCTGTACTGCAGTGGCCGTGTTGAATGTAGTGCCCGGCCAATCGAATTGGTAGGAGTTGCCGTCGAAATCGAGGTCTTCCCCTATACAACCGCCGACTAGCAGGGGCGGTCCTGAAAACAGTCTTGATCGTCAGAATCGCCATCGGGAATTTCGAAGTGCCCCAGCTCCATCGAAAAGTTGATATTGGCCTGCAATGCAGCCCACGGGACGAAGTTTCCAAACTTTGCGGTGTCAAACTCCGGATGGAAATCAAAGTTTGTCCCCGCGCACGTGTTGGGGTCGCGTTTTGGAAGCCGTTCGCGCCGCTAGCCACCATAAATCCTGTTTTCCCCGTCGTTAGATCGTCCACAAACGTGATAAGGCCCGCGCTCGTATCCTTGATGGTGACTCGGATATGGTCTCCCTGATTCATGAGCAGGGTTTGAGCATTCGGAGTGAACGTCGCGTTCGGGCCGTGTTGGGCCCGGGTGGTCCTGTGGGAACTCCGTTCGTTTGAATGAACGCGAAGTTGACCGGTTCTGTGCAATTCGGATTCAGTTGTCCATTGCTCATGTTTTCGACACTGTCGATGTTTAGCGCAGCGCACCAACGTGTGTTGTCGCAACTGATGATCGGAGCGAATCCAGGAGGATAGAACTGCAGCTCCAGGAACGCCGACCCGGTACTGGCGGGAGTGTTCTCGTCACTATCCGGGATGCACGGCCCGGCCACAAAACCTGAATTTGGGTCGCAGAGCGCCATTGCAAACCAGAATGTAATAAATAGCTCGAAGGATTGTGTCGCCGGCAGGGGGCGATCTCGCGTCAATGTGAAATCCCACTGCACATTGTTGCCGGAGTTATGGGCGAGGGAATAGAAGCCAATGCTGGGTTCGTCGTGTCCGATGTAGTGGCCGTTGTCGTACGCGCGTCCGCCGTATTCACCGCGGAAGTCGGAGCAAATCATTAGTGGTTTAATTGTTCTTTGAACCTTGCTGAAGCCGTTGCAATCCAGATTGCCCGTGGCGGCAAACGACTGAGCCGAAGAAGTTGGGGGAGAACGCCAGCAAGCTCAGCGCCGAGGCCACCAGAAACATCCCACGAATCAGCAGCGGCGTACT
>CAWJGI010000002.1:0-107106 GCA_963842255.1 uncultured Acidobacteriota bacterium
GGAGGAACGGCTCTCGAAATTCGTTAGCGCAATACTTCAAGAGCCCGCCTGGCGATCCGTTCTCCGCACTCTCCTGCACGAAGTGCCCTCCTTCGGCCAATTCCATCGGCGGCGGGCAATTGCGAATCTGCTCGCGCAAGTATTTCATCGCCGGAGCTCCCAATACGGGGTCTTTCATGCCCACGGCCATGAACGCCGGTCCATCCCACTGCGTGTTCCACCAACGCCGCGCGCGCCGCGACAGCTCGGCTCCTTCCGCAGAGGGGTTGTCCGGCACGATCATCGAAAAGCGGCGCACTCCTGCTTTGTACCGTGTATCGGGAAACGGCGCGGCATATGCGGCGCATTCCTCGGAAGACAATGTCTGGCACGCCCGCGCCAGCAACTTGGCGACATCGAGGTCCGGATTGTTCGCCACAAACTCCCGCCACTAGGGAATCCCGCCCCCAGCGGAAGGTCCCCGGTAGCCAGCGCGGTGTTCATGACTAACAGCCGCGCGAATCGTCCGGGCATGTCCATCGGCAACGTCAAACCCAGCAACCCGCCCCAGTCCTGGCAAACCAGCGTAATGTTCCGCAAGTCCAACTGCTCGACGAACCGCCGCAGCATCTCGCGGTGAAATGTAAACGTGTATACCGCCTCGTCTATCGGCTTTTCCGACTTCCCAAAGCCGATGAAATCCGGCGCCACGGAGCGGTGCCCCGCCGCCGTAAACACCGGAATCATTTTCCGATAGAGATAGCTCCACGTTGGTTCGCCGTGCAGGCAAAGAAATGCCTGCTTGGATTGCGGCGGGCCTTCATCCAGATAATGAATACGGATACCTTCGTATCCGGGCAAATTCTCAAGATAGCGGGGAGCAAAGGCAAAACCCGGCAAATTCGCAAAGCGTTCTTCCGGCGTCCTCAGAATTTCCATCCGTCCCCTGCAATCGGATTTTTCCCCTCCGGCGGCCGGCAGGTGATCGTCCGCAGGCCCTTCTTGCTTGCGGTTTGAGGCAGCGAGATCCTTGCGGCAGAAAGGTTAGCTGTGATTCGTTCTTGCCTTAAGATTGGGTTAGCCGACCGACAATCTCAAGCAGCGCAGCATCCGCCCGATCCTCAATTTCCTGCTTGGTTTGATCTTGTATGGGATGCGGCACGTACACCGCATCAAAATCTGGACGATTCAGCGCCGTCGCCTGCGCCCGCGCGGCCGTCTGGAACTCGCCCGTGGCGACGGGTACCGCGGGAACTCCCAAATCCTCCAAATTGATCGTGTCGTGCAAACTGCACGTTGTGCACGACCCTCAATCGGCCAGGGCTTCGACAACCGCGTCAACGGTCCGAAGCTGTTCTATGATTCCAGGTGGGGCCGGCTTCGCAAACGTCGGCTTCGCCGTGCGCACGACGTTGGCTACGTGAAATCGCTCGCGGAGCAGCTGCTCCAGTCGATCGAGGAAGAGGTTGCTCGCCGGTCTTGCTGATATCCAGCAAACCGACGGTCTTGCCCTGTAAACTTCGTAGCCGTGCGGGCGGCATCGAGACCCTTAGCGGCGCTTCGTTCATCGGATTGATCAGTTTGGTCGGCATTTGCACTCCTGGCTCTAGAGTTGTCCTCGCGTTGGAGCAGGCCTTTTAGTTGAAACAGCTTTCACGTTGCGCATCCCAGATCTTCCGCCTGCGAGAGCTCGAATGGGAGAGGAAACCATTTCGCTGCCTCGCGGTCCGGCGGCCCAGCTCCCGATCACCGCAGAAAATTTTCCCCGCAGTCCCGCCCGCCACCACGATGCGAATCGAGTCTGGGGTGCGGAACTTCTGGTAGCAACACTCTCCGTCGATCAGGATCTCGTACTTCGAACGAGCTGGCTGCCTTCCGCGTCGGGAGCGTTGTCATAGGCGCGAACCGGCACGCCCGTATTGTCGAACAGGAACTCCCTCGCCCGCAGCTTTGTCCAGCCAGCTCGATCGATGGTTCGCGCATGCTCCTGGGTGAGCAACGACAACCGCCTCCTGAGCCAAGGCAGGCCCGATACGTCCAGACCGTTGCAAGCGCGTAGGAAATGGATTTCAAGACCTGTTCGGGCGTGCGCGCGGTGTGCTCGCTGACGCCATGCGGCGCTTCCGCGGCGAACAGCGTCAAGGCGCTCTGCTGGCGTTGAAACCCGCGCTCGACGTGGAAGGGCTCCCACGGATTCGCTTCCTCATGCTCGGCGATGCAGTAGCAAAACTTGCCCGGATTTCCCAGGGTGGACATATCAATTGCATCGGGCCGCGCGCCGCCGATGTTCAGCAATATCAGTTGCAGCGCGCGCCCGAGCGTGCTGTTAGCTCGAGCCACGTTGCTGAAGGCATTTTGACGGTAAGCGAACCCCAGCTCATTCCGAATGGGACCGTTGATGATGACCAGCGGCGCCGCAAAGTGCGTCGTCGCTTGTACGCCGTGGATGTTGAGCCGTTCATCGCAAACCGCCCGAACCAACGGCAGCAAGACTCGCATCATGTTTGAGGCACCCCGCCATTACGGCGTTTGCAGCGATCTTCTCGACGGTGGCTTCACCATAGCAGGGCGGCACTCGGGCAACAACTTCGCTCGGGTTCACCGCGGCACCGCTCAACATGCTTGCGATACGCTCCGGCGTAGGAGGAATCACCGGCAGTCCGTCGCCAAAGTTGTAAGTAACACCGAATAGATCTTCCCCGTCAGGAACTTCGATTACCGAAGCCGGAACGCCGCGGCTGAAGCTAACGGGAGGCGCTGGCCCGAATTCTCCTTCGACCTTCGGTTCGAGATGTCGTGACATGCAACCGGGCTTGCTCTGCGCGCGCCGTCGAAATCCTCGGCGACCGGCGGGCATCGCATCTGGGTTGCAATTTCATTGAGCACGGCCTTGTCGAATCCGAAATGTGACCGCAGGACGCGACCGTTGTGATCGATCAGGAACAGCGCGGGCACGAACGTCAGATCGAAGCGACGGGACAGTGCCAAGCCGGAATCTCGTTGCACCGGGAAGGCCGTCGCTAGCTGCTGCGTGAACTGGTTTGTCGCTGCCTGGTCATCCTGGGAAATGCCGATCACTCGCGCTCCACGAGCCAGTTTGTTCAGGTAGGGAACGGCCAGTCGGCACGTCGGGCAGTCCGTTTCGAAGAACACGATGAGCGCGGCGTCGCTCCCCAGATCGAGTCCGGGTATCGCGGGCGCGGTTTGGCCGATGTCGAGCACGGTACTAGGGTATCGCAAACTTGCCCACGCATGCTGCCTGCCAACCCAACGCGGCGCCCGACAAGGCGGCGGCCGGAAGCATGCGAATACGCATCTCGCAAAACTTGCCGATGGAGATCCTTCGGGTTTTCAGTCCTTCTGCCCAAAATTGTCGAGAAATTCCACAGCCAGCCAGTTTTCCGATTCGCCGGCGCGATTTTTGTCCTCGCGCAACGTCGAAGATCCGTGCACACCGGCAATGTGCGGACAAACTGAGTCTTTTGTCGCGCGGGCGCAACGGCGAGGATGGACTGGCGGCCGCGATCTCGTTCCGATCTTTTGCCGAAGTCACAAAGATGGGAACAGAGACTTTGGCGGCGGCATCATGCACGGCATCGGGAGCGTCGAGGTACTCGCCTGGGAGAAAAAGCGAGCACTCCGGCGACCTCTTGCTGGTGTTCGGCGGCAAGAACAAAAACCAGAGCTGCCGAATAGCTGCTGCCCCACACCAGGACTTTACCGTTGTTTCCGGAGGACCTTGCCCACGCCAGAGCGGCCTCCAGGTCCTTAAGGGCGTCCGAGTAGTTTCCGTTATGGCCGACGTGGCCCACGGTTTCATTCTTGGCTCCACAGGTCGCCGCCGGAGCGTTGATCGATGGCGAGGCAGTTGAAGCCCAGTTTGACCAGCCGTGGGGCGATTGGCGCATACTCAGCGCGGTTCGAACCAGCTTGGTGGAACAACAGAATGTAAGGCTGCGAATTGCCGCCGGCAGGGTAGAAGTCGGCATACACTTTGACACCATCGGAGGCCGTGATCGTCACCTGCTTCTGGGCATACACCGGCAGCGCCAAACCGATGATTACGAAGAGAAGCCGACACAAGACTGCAGGCAGCCATTTTTTCGAGAAGCAGCTTTTTTTCGGATGATTCCTCAAAGCCTGAACTCTTCCTTTCCGGTGTCGCACCCTATTCCAAGCGGCTTGCAAAGCGCTGCCCGCAATCTTCGATGATCGGCCTGGAGAATTGTTTCAGCCAAACACACATGGGGCCGAAACGGGCGCAAACCCGCTAGCCGATTTGAAGCCAAAGAATCACTGTAACTTTATTCCCCGTGCCTAATCCAAATCATTGGGGCGCAGAGCTTCATCCAGGGACTTTGTCAAAGAGGAGAGCCACCATGCTACGTGTCAGATTTGTGTTTGCGGGAATAGCCGCGATGCTGCTTCTAGGGATATTCCTGCTGCCCCGAGTGCAAGCCACGGGTGGAACCGGACGCCGGGCGAATGACAGTGCCCAACGCACTCCAGTACTTGTGGAGCTGTTTACCTCGGAGGGATGTTCGGATTGCCCGCCCGCTGATGCGCTCCTCGAAAGATTAGACCCGATCCCAACCTGTGAGCGGCGCCGAGCTGATCGTTCTTAGCGAACACGTGGACTACTGGAACGACATCGGATGGAAGGATCCCTTCTCTAGTCACGAATACAGCGAAAGGCAAGGCAATTACGCGGGGCAGTTTGGCCTGGGGAGCGTCTATACGCCGCAGATGGTGGTGGACGGGCGCATCCAGCTTGTAGGCAGCGACGAGAGAGGGGCGATCGAGGCGATCGAAAACGCAACCAAGGCGGAAAAGATACCAGTGAGTCTTTCTTCGGTCCATTTCGACGGCCAGAAGATTCTCTTGCACATTGAGACTGGCCCGTCGCCTGCGGCAGTCTCCGAGAGGTTCGCGAACGTCTTGCTGGCGATAGCCGACGAGAGCGATCAATCGAACGTGAGCCGCGGAGAGAACGCCGGGAGGACGCTCCGGCACGTCGCGGTGCTGCGAGACCTTGTCCGCGTTGGGGCGCTGGATCGGTCCGGCAAATTTTCTCAGGATGTCGCCATCAATTCCAATCACGGCAACAAGGGGAATTTGAGGATTGTCGCGATCGTTCAGGAACCGACAGCGGGAAGAGTATTAGGAGTGGGCTCGGCTCGGCTTTCGAACTAGCCTCGACTGTGCTCCGCAACGTTATTGGTTAAGTTGTTACGACGGCACTTCTGATTTCGAATTGCGAGGGAGAATGCGATTGGGCGTGGCAGTTTTATTGATTTTTGGTTTCTTCGGCTTCGGAAAAAAGCAGGACGATGCATCGAGCAAACAGGCCGTTGCGCCCGCTGTCGGAGCGCAGGTTGGGCAGCCGGCGCCGACCTTCACAGCGCACGATCAGTTTGGCCATGCCGCGTCAAACGAGACGTTGCGCGGAAGCAACGGAACGATACTTCTTTTCTTCCGGTCCGCGGATTGGTGACCCTTCTGCAAAGCGCAGCTCGTGCAGCTGCAAAATGCGAAACAAAGATTTGAGCAGCAAGGGATCAAGCTGGCTGCGATCAGCTACGATAGTCCTGCCATACTAAAGGACTTCGCCGAGCGCCACAAGATCGAGTTCCCACTATTGGCCGACCCCGATTCCGAGATCATTCGGAAGTTCAACGTCTTAAATACCGAGGCGTCCGGAATGACGAAGGGAATGGCGCACCCTGGGTTCTTCTATATAGACTCGAGCGGCGTGGTTCGTGAGAAATACTTTGAAACGAAGTATACCGATCGATTTACACCCAACAACGTGATCGGCAAGCTGTTCCCCGAACTAAGCGAGGAAGTCAGCCGGGACGTCGACGCGCCACATCTTCGGCTCACCCTGGAGCAATCGGACAAGGAAGTGATCTCGGGTAGCCGGGTGAGCTTCGTTGCACAAATCGAGCTTCCACCCAACGTCCATGTCTATTCTCCGGGAGTACAAGGCTATAAGCCGATTCAGCTAACCCTGAATCCGGTGGCCGGAATTAAATTCGAACCCGTCGCCTATCCCGGGTCCAAGACTCTCTACCTGGAAGCCATTCAGGAACATGTCCCAGTGTTCGAGGGAAAATTTCGGATCACGCAAGATGCAACGGTGACCGTTTCGAAGACCCAAGATACCGTCCGCGCGCTGGTTTCTGCCGGGAAGACGATTTCGATCACCGGGGAATTAAAGTACCAGGCCTGTGACGACAGGGTTTGCTATCCACCGACATCTGTGCCTGTAATGTGGAGCTTGCAGATTCTCTCGCTCGACCTCAAACGATCGCCTGAGGAGATTCGGCACAGATAAAATTGGATCAGGCCTTGCACTTGAATGGCAATCGATACCAGAAACCGAAACGCGATAGTCCTCGCGGCGCTCCGAACCTCCGTCGGAGCGCTCTTTCTGATTTTTGGCGAGTACAAGGTCCTTGGCACCCACTTCACCTTGGGTGGCGGCTTCCAATTCTGGATCAACCAGTTCCTTGTGGAAGGCGCTTACCCATTTATGGTTCCCGTGCTTCAGAAATTCGTATTGCCTCACGCCACCGCCATAGCATTTCTCGTCGCTTATGGAGAGTTGGCGATTGGCCTGGCGCTCATTTTCGGCATTCTGGTGCGTCCGGCCAGCATTTGCGGGCTCGTCTATATGGTTATCTTGCTGTTTTCTTCAAACTACCCTGGACCAGAAGCTGCCTTCTGGCAATATTTCGGGGCCTCTCTGGACCATTCCGTGCTCGCTCTTTGCTTTGCCGCATTTATTTTCGGGGAAGCGGATCGAGCTCTGTCAATTCGCTCCTATTTGTCATCGATCGTCGGGCAAGCGAAAAGCTCAGCCACCGTCTCTTGGCCGGAGAGTCCCCGGAATGGAGAGATGAAGTAGCTGAACCAAGCCATAAAGGAGAAGAGCATGAGCGATGTCGTGTACATCTCCAAGTCGCGTATTGAACGGAAGGAGGGGCCCATCCGCATTGCGCATTTGCCGGGTGAGTCTCAGCCAGTGATTTTCAGTGTCCACGGAGCCATCGCCGAACACTACAAAGTGAACCCTGCGACGCTGAAGGAGTCGCACTCGTCAACGATCGATTCAGCCTGCGACAGGTGGTGCAAAGCGCAGCCTGCTGGAGCGGTTCCAGCTCTCGTGTTAACTGCGGTCTTTTCGCAGCTTCGCCATGACACAGTCGATGATTGGGTCGGAGACACTGTGAGGTAATTCGAACGAACCACTTTCAGTTACGATTTTGACGGTCTTGAGGCTGGTATCGTAGAGTACTCGGCAAGCGCGGCACTGGGACAAGTGCAGATTGAGTTCCTTGCGGATCTCCGGTGACACCTGGTTCTCCATGTAGTCGGCGAACTCCGCGAAGAATTCCTCACATGTGATCATTTTACTGCTCCCTTGGTACTGGCTGTGAAGTGAGGTGAAAGCCACTCTCGCAGCATGAGCCGTCCCCTGAGCAGACGCGTCTTCACAGCAGGCACGCCTAGGCCCAGCTCCCGGGCAACTTCGTCCGTTGAAAGCTGCTCGATATCGCGGAGGACGACTACCACGCGGTACTTGGCGGGGAGCCCCAAGATCCCCGCCTCAACGAGTTGCTGGATTTCCGATTTAGAATGCAACTGTTCGGGGTTGTCCGCCCAAGACCGCACTTGACGAGGGCGAAAGTCGCCCTCTTCCTCGCGCTCAGGCTCATCCAGGCTCTCTACGTCTTTTCTGGCCCGTAACCGCTGCAGCGCTGTATTCCTGGCAATACTGACCAGCCAAGTGGAAAACTTCGACCGCCCCTGAAATCCGCCGATGTGCTTGAACGCGTTCAAGAGCGTATCCTGCAGGGCGTCCTGCGCATCGGGAGGCTTTCCCAACATCGCCATCAGGGTGCGATAAATCAACTGGGTATGACGGCGAACCAACTCTTCAAAGGCCTCCAGCTTCCCATCCTGCGCCTGGGCGACTAGTTCAGCGTCTAGGTCCTGGATTACGTCGCCGCGATACACTCCGCCCTCGCGACCAATAGGAGTGGCGACTGCGTCCGCAAGATGCACTTTATTTTCTTCAAAGGCCGGAGGGGGCGCAAAATCCGGTTCGATTCCGAGCCCCATTTGCAGTGTGTTAGCGAAATTATTGAGAGCGGTTACCACCACGCATTCCAAAATCTGTTCTTCAGTGAAACCAAGCGCTTGGAGCTTGACAACGTCCCGACCAGAAAACTCCGGACCGCGCGTTCCCAATTTGACAGCGAAGTCCAGCAGCGCCTTGTCGGCGACCGACAGGTTCGCCTCATGATAGTCCACCGCGATCTGGTCGCCCTCCTCCGAGGGCATACCTAAGCCGCGCAATAGGTTGCAATGCATGGCAACACAATAAGAGTTGAGATTCGCTGCCGACACCGCGAGCAGAATGGATTCCTTTTGCACCCGGGTCAGAGCTTCCTCGGGAAGCAGAATCCTGCCCACTGCTTCTAGCTCCGCTTCAAGCAAGTCGGGCCGTAAAGTCTGAGCGCGGAAAAAGTTCGGTATGAATCCATGACTCTTCTGAACGATGGCAAAAGGTGAAAATGTCTTGGGACTAAGGTAGGGAGCGCGCACATAGGGCCCTTTTCGTTGCGCCGCCTCATGAGAGTCGGACAACAAGCCGTGGGGCGCTGGGCCAGGCTGCTGAACGATTCTCGTCGACGGGAGCTTTCGCGGTCCGAAATCCGGCTCCGGGCCCAACCCCAGCGACAGCGTGCAGCGGTAAACGGCTAAGGCCGTCACGACGACGGCTTCGAATATTGATTCGTCCCCGAATCCGCATGCCCGCAACGCATCAATGTCTTCCGAACACAGGGAGGGGGCGTGGCGGCTTAGTTTGAGACAAAATTGCAGACAGGCTAACTCAGATTCCGAGAGATCCACGTTCCGGTAGTCGGCCAAGAGACCATCGATTTGAACTTCCAGAAGGCCAAGCGAAGACAAGATCTTGCTATCCAAGGCTACGCAATACGTGTCTTGTCGCTCCGCTGCAACAATTAGAAGGATTCGTTCCTTCTGGACTCGGGGAATCGCTCCTTCCCGCAAGCGCACGGCACTTTCGAGCATCGCCTGGGCCTCGATGAGCCGAGGCAACAAGGTTTGTGCTTGAACGAGATTCGGGACGAATCCCAGCCCCGCTTGAAACGCAACAAAGGGCCCGAATTTGTCTTTGAGTCGAACTTCGCTGAGAAAGCTCATTCGCCCACCGTCAGATGGCGCTGATCCACGATCACCAAGTTTACGTCTCTGGTTTGCCTGCGCGCAACCTTAGGCCGCCTCCCCGCCGGCCAAGCAGATTTTTCGCATCTTTTTCGTTTCCCCACCGTCTCATCTCGCGAAGTTCGTATCGAAAGCGGCCGGCATCCGAAACGTTCAGCCGGTGAGAATGGTGGTCTGTTCATCTGAAATCTGAAACGAACGAACTATTTCAATCACAGCACACGTACGGACGTTAACTTTCACATCGTGCGCGCAACCATCCGATAAAAGTGCGAAGCCGAAATGCCGCACTGCTGGCGAGTAGTCTTGAAATCGGGTCTGTTACGAGGCCAGCTGCCGCCGGTTTAATCTGACGAATTCTAGGCCCCGAGAGATGGAATACGCCTTCCAATTCAGATGGAGTTGACATGGACAATTTATATGCGATCAATGTCGCCAAGACCGAATTTCGGGAGGGTTTCAATCTTGGCGACGTGGCCCGAATCCTGGCGACTGCGGATCCGGACCTGGTGAACTTCTCGAGCGAGCAGCCGAGCGGATTTGGCAAAAGCGGATTGGATGATCTCGCAATTCGCTTGCAGAATCTTTTCGAACAATTTGCAGTGAAGCTGGCGGTGATTGTGGTCGAGATCCGCATTCAAGGAGATGTCGCCTATGACTATGGGTGGCATGATTTGACGCTCACGGCCCAAGAACGGAGGTGCACCCATTCATCGCCGGGACCGCTATGTGGATATCTGGCGGAAGAATCCAGAGGGGAACTGGAAATTATGGATGTACATGGATAACCAGGATGTCCGTGATCCGTTCCAGCCCGACCGGATTCCGTCGAATCAGCCTACGGCGACAGGCGCTCGCGAATCTTCTTGTACAACCGTTCACTGAATCCATCCGGCATTCGAAAGATCCTCCCATCTCCGACCAGTTGTACGATGTTCCGCGTCCCATCAAGCACCGCGGTACAGTGATCGCAGACCTCAAAGTGAGTGCGCATCCTTTCGCGTAGTTCGACCGAAATTTCCCCGTCAAGATAATTGGAAATTTCCCGCCAGACTTCGACGCAACTGATTTCAATGGTGCTCATAGCAACCTTCCCTTTTTACCAGGCCCTGACTTTCCGGTAATTCTGCCCCGAGCTCCAGCTACCATCGATGCCAGGCGCCAGAAAGTCTCTCAATTGCAACCTCGCGCGATGAAGCCGCGTTTTCACGCTTCCTTCAGGAATTCCAAGAACTGCCGCCGTGTCCTTGAGACTCAAACTGTGGACATCCCTCAAGATTACGATCTCCCGATACATCGGGCTGAGAGAATTGATTCCATTCTGCAAGGCCTCGCGAAGCTCTTCTCTTTCGAGCAGCTCGGAAGGAATAGGGCGCCAATCCGCAAAGTCCCTCGGCCAATACTCGCCTTCTTGGTCTTGCTGCGCGCTCTCAATCGACTCGTAAAGATGCTGACGCTCCTTTCGCAACTTCATCCTGGCCTCGTTGTAGGTGATTTGCACGAGCCAAGTGCTAAACCTAGATTCTCCGCGGAAGCTTGAGAGCTTCGAGAATGCCTTCAGCACCGCCTCCTGGGCGACTTCCTCCGCATCGGCTGGGTTTCGCAATATCGAAATCGCAGTCGCATAGACCAAGCGCTCATAGGGGCGAAGCAATTCTTCAAACGCCTGCGGTTCTCCTCCGCAAACGCGCTTGATTAGCTCTGCCTCAATGGATTCCAATTGCGGCTGCGCCATGTTCATCCCGACACGAAAAAAAGAATAATGTTCCCGGCTGTGTGATGCCGACACGCAGAGAAAGTTACAAAGAGTGCGGCGGTCGCCGGGACGAGCTATAAAAACGAAGGGTAATTGGGTGAAATTCGCGAAACGATGTACTGCATTGCTACTGGGGATGATTTCGCTGCTGAAACCGCCAGATCTCCCATTTCTACACGGCCCCGAGCGCCTCTGCGGCAGTCCAGAACGACGCCCCAAGTAGCACGACATCCTTAATCAAGAACTGCCCCGCGCCACTCAATACCGGCAACCCGTGACTCAGCTGCACGGCGCCTGGGGTTGAGAAGACAAAGCTAGTTGTCAGCAGAAACGTCACGATGCTCCCCAAGCTGCCCACGAAGGACGCTTTCGCAGAAATCGGCCGGAGCGCCAGCATCACGGCAACCGCAATCTCAATCGCCCCGATAAGATTCGACACGCCTTGCACGCTCAAGAACAGATAAATCCAGGACAGGAGCGGGCTGTGTGCGACCAGTGGCTGTATCCCCGCGGCCTCCGCTGCTGTGAACTTTAAGAACCCGATGAGCAGGAGAACCACAACCAATCCGTACCTTGTTATCCAAACGCCCTGCGTCTCCAATCTCCACTGCACATTCGCGGATCGCTGCGTCGCCACAATCAACGGATTTACGCTTGAAATCATGGAACCCCTCCCTATCGAACAGCAACTTCACGTTTGTCGGATTCGGAAGGAAGTCAAAGGTTTCACAGTTGACTTGCGACAGCGCCATCGTTTTGCTCCGGATCTCCTTCACCAGTTGGTCAAAGACACCTGCGAAGCCGCTCGGCGGGAAGGCCGGTGTTCCAAGGCACTCCTTTCCGAGTTTGAGACAAGGCACCCACCAGTAACGCTCTTCTAGGCGTAATGAGTAAAACGCGCTGGCGCGTGAACCCGATAACAGAGCGATTAACCAATGGATGCTCTTGCCGGGGACCTTGAGCGAACTGAGGACGATGTCGACGGTGCGAAGCTCCGGCATTACCGCGACGTCCTTTTGAGAACTCGCGAAGAAGCATTGGCAGTCGTTTCGCTCCAGAATTCGACGATAGGCGCAAGGCTCCTGAAGTTTTTCATCCACCACCAGGACCTTGACCGGATCCATCGGACCCATCGCATCCTCCGTTATAAGACATTTCAACTCGAGTACATGCCGGAAGACGGCACGCAGGAAGAAACTCTAGCGACCGAAGATACTCGACGCGAGAATGACCGTTTGATTAAGGATAATGAGTCCAGCCTGCATCACTTCCGCGCAAGAAACGGATCGAATCCTGGTCACGAATGTACTTAGAAGGTCGGCCGGCGATTTGGCGGAGGCCGGTACACTGTACTGTGACGCTCTCATAAGTTCCTCGGAAAACAATTCATACAGCTCTTGGACCTCGCCGCAACCAGGTCGCCTACCGAGTTAGGAGGCAATCCTTGTTGTCGCCGAAGCCGCTCGTCCTGGGCAACACCGTGGTTCTTCCCAGCCAATCATCGCCATCCAAACTGGTAATCCAACCTCATCGAGCTCCATCATTGCCGCTCGGACCTGCAGGGTGCTCTTCCGTTAGCTCCCGTTCTGCCTGGAGCCAATCGTCAAGGTCGCAGCCGTGCCGCCCCCCGCGTTCCACATGAATGCAGTAGGCGCGTAGCTGAATCTCGTCTTGCGCCGGCGCGTCGCCTGCGGATGAATTGACAGATCCAGACTGTTTTTCGATTCCCTCCGGAGCAGGTTGATTATTCGTCTTGCTTTTTGCCCGCGTGCTCATAGGTGCCCTCCTCTGGGCTAAATTCCCGAGTTCCATCTCCTCGAATGTGGCCATCCCGACCCGTATCACTGCGTACGGCATTCAAGGCTCGGTTTTGAACGGCCTGCTCGGCACTCCGCGTACTCGAAAACCGGCGTCTAGCTGCAGGTGTGATGACGAAAGAAGAGCAAGGTTCCATGAAGGTCAGGAATTTCTGGAATTGTTTTGAACCGGCTTGCAAGAATACAGATCGTGCTTTTTCTGTCTCAAGTGCGTCAGAAGCCTCTCAACCATGCGGGCTCGGTACGCGCGGCGGTGGCGCGCACTGGGTCGGTCCCACTATCCGAGGAGAATGGGCAGCAACACACCCATACCCAGCGCGAAAAACCACAGCGCAGGAGCTGGAGTTCCCACAGGGCGGACGTGGCGAAGTTCGAACGCGGCGGTGCGCGGATCGAGGAGCAGTTCTTCAGTGTAGCGGCGCTCCAGGAGGAGAAATACAAGCGCCGTCGTGGCGCCATAAATCAAGTGCGCCATCAAAGAGGGAAGCAACGCAGAAGCTGCGCTCGCCCGCCAGTCAATCTCTCCGCTCAGCAGCAGCGGCAGGAACGTCATCGGCCCGAGATACCACCAGATCACTCCGAACAACCATCCCCACATCACGCCAAGCCCGATGCTCGAGGATTCGCGTCGAAACAATAAACCGAATGTCATGCCGATCAGTGCGCTCACCAAAAGATGAAGAACCAGCCCGCGAAAAATAGACAGTGGTGTGTCCAGGCCGGCGATCTTGGGCAATACACCTGTCGCGATCATCACCGGGCTCGAAACGAGTCCGCCCACCAGACCAGCGAGCGCTCCCCAACTGAGTGAACGCAATACGAGAAGGCCAGGACCTTCGGCTTCCCGATTCAGCGGATCGGATTCGATGAACAACTTTACCCAGGAGCGGTCGATCGCGGCGTACGCAATGCCCAGGATCAATCCGTAGAGGATATGTCCCACCAGTGAACCGAATAACTCGCCTCCATGATCCGCCGACCAGTCCAGAGGCGTTCGGGAGACGAGCGGGAAAACAGTGAGCGGCCCCAAGAACCACCAGAAAATTCCAAAGCCCAGCCCCCAGCCCATGGACGATCCGTAGCCCCGCACGTCACGCTGGAAGAGCAGCCCAAAGCTGGAACCAATGATCGTGGCCACGCCAAACTGGAGGCCCACGGTCGCGATTCGAGAGTGAAGCTCGCCGAGCCCGGCGACCAAAGGGAAGAAGTCACCTGCAGACGACCAGCGTCCAAAAATCATCCCGCCGAGCACTCCTGCAAATCCACCGACGACGATCGCGCGCCATCAGTGGAACGGCGGGTTCTTCAACCTCCCGCGCAGGCCACCACGAACTCCTAGCGTCACACCCACTGGCATTCCTAGACAGATCAAATATGCAACTAGTTCGGGAAATTGTTCGCGGGCATCCGCGAGCTTGGCCATGGAGCGGCCAGAACCAGCCAACAAGGGCAAGATCCCCGCCGGAAGAATCAACCACAGGAGAAAGGCAGCGCCAAGTCCCCAGATCAAGCCCGCACCCGAGCTCGTAGCCCGGTACGCAAAGAAAAGGCCAAACGCCAACCCGCATAGCGCCCCAAACGCAATCCCACGAGCGGGTGATGTAGCAAGCAGCGCGCTTCCGAGTGCGCCACCCGCACTGCCGACTGCGAGACCCAAAAGGGGGTCAACCCAATCGAAGGACCTGGCGCCCTGGTCCCCCTGCGTGGCTACTTTTGAAACCGAAGACATCGGTTTCTCCTCACTGCAAATCGATTGTTTGAACGATATCGCGCGGGAAGAAAAGTTCGATCGTCCAATCAACTAGCACCCGAATCTTTCTTTCCAGACCTGGCAATTTCGAAAGGTATATTCCTCTCCACAGCAGCCATGCGAACAGTCCGGAAAAGCGCACGGACTTGTTCTTCACAAACGGAATTGCCAATTCCGCACAAGCCGTCTGGTGCCCCACAACGCAAAGCGCTCCGAGTGAGTCGAAATGAAAGCTTTCTCGGGGTCCACCCCGCAGTTCCGCGCAAATGTTCTTCGCGAGCACCTCTGCCTCTCGCACGGCGAATTGAGCGGTAGGCGGACAGGGCTTTCCTGATCTCGCATCGGTCACCGCGGCACAATCACCCAAGGCCCATACCCCTGGACGACTGCGCAGCGCGAGCGTGTTCCCAACAACAAGGGCGCCGCGCTTGTCTTTTTCGACGGGAAGCGATTTCAGCAAGGAATTCGGAGCCGTTCCCGCCGTCCACACCAGAGTGTGAGTACGGATTTCACCGTCGCTTAGGGACACGACACCGGGATTCGCATCGGTCAGACGCGTATTCAGGCGGAAAGTAACTCCGCGCGCTTCCATCCTGCCCTGTGCATAACGGGCCAACGACTCGCTAAGTTCCGGCAGGATGCGGCCGCCCGCATGAACCAGCACCACGCTCAAGTCCTCTCGATGCAAGTTCGGATAATCGGCCAGAATCCCGTGCGCAAAGTCGTTCAAGGCCCCCGCAAGTTCGACACCAGCGAAACCTCCGCCCGCGATTACGAAGGTAAGAAGAGTGTGTCGGAGAGTGGAATCGGGCTCGCGATCGGCCCGTTCGAACATCTCGATGACGTGATTGCGGATTCGGATGGCGTCCAGGAGACTCTTGAAGTTAAACGCTAGCTTCTCAATGTTCGCCATGCCCAAGTAATTGGAAACCGAACCCAGGGCCAGAACCAACTGGTCGTAAGGGATTTCACGCCGCGAGGCGCTCCCGCTAGGAGTGTGATCGGTGTCCAAAATCACGCGGCGGGCTTCCAGATCAACCGTGGCGACGCGTCCACGGATGAACTCTGTCCGATGTAGGCTGCTGCGCAACGGTGTGCTGATATGACTCGGTTCCAGGCTGCCACCAGCGACTTCGGCGAGCATGGGTGTAAATAGAAGCGCGTTCGTGTCGCTCACCAAAGCAATCGAAACCGCTGGGTCACGCCGGAGCTGCTGCTCCAGGCATTCTGCCGTCCGCATGCCGGCGAAGCCGCCACCCAGTATCACGATCTGTTTCTTTTCTCGAGGCGCGGGCGATATGTTCGCAATCTCGGAACCGAGCACTCTCTCGGCAATATCGGTCAATCCCTGGGTCATCAGGCCCAGCACAGCGCCATACAGCACCCATGCAACCAGCGCTGGAAAATGCGAGCGCATCTGTTCGGCGCTCCATTCCGGCATCTGTCCGGAAAGTAGCGGAACTGCGATTACACTGATCAATCCCCACAGCGGGATTCCCAGCGCGGCGCCGGTCAAAAGATAATCTACATAGGCGTGAGACGTAGGGCGCAAGCTCGCGGAATAGACCGCGCCCACAGCGATGCCCAAGACAACACTCAATAGCGGACGGCCGAGGACAGGCGCCAACGCTGAACTGGCCGTTGCGCCCGCCAGCATCCCAATTAAGCTTCTTCTAAATATTGGGTGCATCTATATTTATATACGCGCGCCTCTGATGCCGCGGTTTTCCGTCAGCGTTCGGTGATGCCTCTGTGTTACTCCGTCGCAAGCGAATCTGCACTTGATCGCGGAAAGCCCATACGGCTGCGCGGTGCTTCTCCGATAATATTCGAAACGATTTAGATCGGTGGCACTCCAAATAGGGGAACCACAACAGACCGCGAGATTCGATCGCCCACCAACAAAGTTCCGTCCCGCCCGCGCCGTTACCCTTCATCGTTGCGACAGGCCGCGTGAAAAAGTACGGGCCATTCAGGTCCCGGATATCGTCGCCTCTCTCGCTTTCGGATGACCGACGATTCCCTGCACCAGCGCGTCGAGAGAAAACTTGCCCGGTCCAAAAATCAGAATCACCATTCCCACGAACAGAAAGATAAAGGGATCGGCGTTATAGAACTTGCCCGGGTCTGTGAAGAACGAAAAGAACGCTTCCCGGTCAGCCGTGATGTAGGCCATCGTCATGTCGATCACCAGACCCAGTGCAGCGATGCGTGAGAGCAAACCGACGGCAAGAAGGACACCGCCCACGAATTCGAAGGTAGCGACGAATGTGGCCGTCGGCCCGGGCGCAGGCAACCCGAGGCTTGCGAAGAACTCGGTCACGTGCGCGAGATTGTGAAGTTTCCCCCAGCCGTTCTGAGCGATTTGCCAGCCCCAGTAGAGGCGGACGATCGCAAGAAAAGGGGACTGCAGTCCGGAAGCAACCCGAACGAGCAGACCGTACACCTTTTGCGTTGGAGCCAATATGCTATTCATAAATTTTCGCTTTCCTGAATGATTCAGTTTGGGTGTGGAATGTAACAACATACTTCTGTGGCCGGCAGAACCAGCCGAGCGCGGACCAAGTGTGGAACCATTTTTCAACGTGAGCTGCGCGGTCTGCCAACGCGGTCAACGACTCGCGCAGAGCGGAGCCCATAGCAGCGTTCAAGGATTTGCCAGCGTGCAGGGCGGACAGGATTGCGAATTCTTCACGGTCCAGGCGACGGAAATAAACGTCTTCATCCAGGCGATGTACGGCCAGGAAAATAGGGTTGGGCTCGAGCTTCGCCACCGCGGTGACGCGTTTGCGTTTGTGGCGTTCGCTGAAAGTATTGCTCGCGACATCGAGATCGTCCGAATCCTTGCGGACCTCGAGCAGCAAATCATCTACCGGATAGCGCAGAGCGAGAAGCGTGACGTAGGGCTGCAAACGCAGGCGCAGCTTGGCGGGATTCGCGCCTGCGAGATCCTCAGGCTTCAGTGATGGTTCTCGTTTGCCGTCGAACGCTTCAATGTCGGCCCACTCCAGTCGAGCCATATCCACTGCCAGATTCTGCCGTTCACCGGCCCACGTAGGATGCTTTTCCAGCCAGTTCACCAGGTGCGAACCGAGATTGCGCAGCGAGAAAGATTGCGACGGGCAATCGATCAGATACGCTTTGGCCATGGCATCGAAGCGGCGGCCACCGAGTGCGGCGCGCACGCCGGGAAAATCTTCGGCGAAAGCGGAGAGCACGCGGAACCAGTATTGGCGATTGTAAATTTCCAGGCGCTCGAATGACGTAAGCCGGTCGTTGGGCTTGATAATTTGCGACGCCACGGCACGCATCGAGCGTCCATCGGCTGCGACCGGATGCATGCGTTCAGAGCGCGTCAGCGGAGTCATGACGGCGCGAGCCATGCGGCGTTGCAGGTGCAGGAGTTTCATACGGCGGTGGCGAGCGAGGCGCTGGCGAGGAAGCGATTGGCCTTCAGAGCTTCGTCGTGCACTTCGTCGAATGTAGGGATGCTGTCGTCCCATTCGAGCAGGGTGGCGGTGTGGCCGACGCGTTCGATGGCGCGCGCGTAGAGCTTCCACACGGGATCGATCACCGGATGATCGTGCGTATCGAGAATGTACTTGCGGTATTTCGAATGGCCGGCGATGTGGATTTGCGCAACGCGTTCCGCGGGGACGCTATTGACGTAGGTGAACGGGTCGAAGCTGTGATTCTGCGACGAAACGTATATATTGTTTACGTCCAGCAGGATGCCGCAATCGGCGCGCTCGGCCACTTCGTTCAGGAATTCCCATTCGGTCATTTCGGAGACGTGAAATTCGGCGTAGCTGCTAACGTTCTCGACGGCCACGGGAATTTCGATGTAGTCGCGCACTTCGCGGATTTTCTGCGCGGTGATGCGCGCCGCTTCAAAAGTGTAGGGCATGGGTAGCAGGTCGTGCGTGTAGCGGCCATCCACGCTGCCCCAGCAGAGGTGGTCGGAAAGCCAGGGAGTCTTGGTGCGCTGGACTAAAGTTTTCAGGCGCCGCAGATGTTCGCGATTGGGGCGTTCGGCCGAGCCGAAGTACATGGAGACGCCGTGCTGCACCACTTTGTACTGCTCCAGAATCTGATCGAGGATGCGCAGCGGGCGTCCGCCGTCAATCATGAAATTTTCGGATATGATCTCAAACCAGTCGACCACCGGCTTACGCGTGAGGATGTGGTGGTAATGCGGCGACCGCAGACCGATCCCGATTCCGTAATCCGTGTGGCCGTTAAAGCGATTGGCGGGCATTCCTAACTCCGTTGGATGAAGCGAAAAGATGATGCGGAAAAGTGTTGAGGGCCGGTAGTGCAGTCCAGCCCTCCCCACCAGACTCCGCTATATTTGAAGCGACTACTACTTGGGATCGTCGGCTGGAGGTTTCGAGCCATCGGTTGCGCAGCCGCCCTTGCCCTTGCAAGAGTTCTTGCCTTTGCAGCCGTTGTCGCTCGATTTACATCCGCCCTTGCCCTTGCAGGAGTTCTGACCCTTGCAAGCGTGCTTTTCCTTCACCTTATTGTCTGACTGGTCCGACTGGGACACGGAATGCATGCCAGAGAGGAGATTGGACGCCTGAATTGTTGAGGTGGTGCCGGCCAGCAAACCTGCAAGAGCTGCGCCAGCAATGAGGGCCTTCTTTGACTTTGTCATTTTGCTAAATTTCCTCCTATTTGAAAGAATATGATCCGCAACATCCCCTTCACACGGAAGTGCAAGCGTGAAGGTTCTGCAAGATTCAAATGGCCCTTCTCGTCCCGAGCCCAGAGCTAATTCGTCGCTCAGGTAATCCAGAAGGTACTTGAGATCACGGACCGACTTACGGCCTCGTGTCGTATGATTCCGTACCCATCGCAAAGTTTCGTCGGACTCGAAATATTTATTCGCCTCCCTCGGCCTTACTGCAGACGGTTTAGTAGCTAAGGATGCGAAGATCGCCACTCAAAGTGCAGAGTCGCGCCTTGCCAGATCCCGGCTAGAAGGCGATGTCTTGCAGCACATCACGTTGCCGCCGCCCAGGGGTGAATTCCTCGTTCGATCGTATGCTGCCAGAGCCCTTATAAAGTGGACCCGGGTGCCACAATTTCGAAAGAGCTTGTCAGCTGGATCGCTTCGTGAAGCGTGCGATACAGAGGGCAGCGCATCGCGTAAATGGCGTGCACGCGCTCCACTGTTTCTTTTACATCTTCGGGCGCTACCAGTCGCATCGCCACATGAATCCGGCGTATCACCAGTACGCCTTCTTCCGTTTCCACCTCTCCCTTCACGTCTGCCGTCAGTTTTCCATCACTTGCGTCGATGTGGCGCGCTTCCAGCGCACCTCCGAATGTACCCATCATTCAGCCAGCGGTTGCGGAAATGACATAGTCGATCGTCGATGAGTGCGACTCCGTCAGCATCGCAGGATTCATCTTGTAGTGTTCAGCGTCCCGTAGGTGAAATGCGGCGCCTAACCGTAAAAATGCTTCTAAGCCAGGTTCGAGCGAATCCAGTTCTCTACCTCGTCAAGATCCGAATACGGTACCAACATGCAATTCGGGTGTGTGATACCCGTGATCAGAAGGGAGATCTTCTTTTCCACGTCCCGCCGATAGAATAAGGACACTTTCTTGGTTGTCGCTCCCAGAACGTAGCCGGTCTCAAAGCCCAAACCAAAGGAGGATCCGGAAACTTCCGCAACAAACAGATCGCACTGCTGAAGCCAATTCAGATCCCGCCGGTATACTTCTTGTGGTGAAACCGACCGGTCCGCCTGCCAAGCGTCCTCCCGGATCAAATGATGAGTGAGCACTTCGTGACCCAATTCCTGCAGCAACTCAACAATCCTCGCGGCTGTCGTCAATGAGGACCGATCCCCCGCTACGGTGAACCCGAAATAAATCTTCATGTGTATAGAGAATCCTCTCTCGTGCACCGGGACCCCTGGGGTCCCTTTGCCAGACGGAGGCGTGCGAAGGTTAGCGTGCAACTGATCTTAGGCCGACCGGAAGCCGACTGCGGACCTTGACCGTTGCGCGTCGGCCTCGCAAGAGGAACCGTCTGCCAATGATCGGACCCCTTGCATCGCAAGGCCTACGCGCCTTGCGCTTCGGCGAACGTGAAGGTTTCTTCTTCAGCTACCAAGAAAATGGGCGGCCCACCAGAAGAAATCGTCACGGCATGGGCAAGCGCCTGCTTCCCACCATCTGACGCGGCGCATGCCTCCAGATCCGCCATTGACCGGAAATGGATCTCTGCGATGCGATAGAAAGGAGGGGTACCTTGCGGTGAAGCCAGTACCTTCGTCCCAACTATTTTGGTCTTGCCGCCCAATACTGCGACAGCCAGAGGTACGTGTTCGTTCTGATACACCTTCTCGAAAGCATCAATGTCTTTGGGACGAGGATACATTACCACCAGTTTTACTTCTGCCATTCCGTGCTCCTGTTCTCGGTGAGATTTGCAACCATACCATTTTATTTTCTCGCCAGATCGCTCCACACGTGGTGCCCCAAAGTCCGCATTCCCATTTTGCGGCCAAGGAAGCACTCGGCCCATGAGATTCCCCAACAATCAAAAGATACAATTCCACAAAACCTTTTCGCGCGGGACTGCCCAGCCGGACCAACTGTGTAACTTTCTTCTCATTCGACAGTCGTATGGAAGAGACTCTTGTCCTGCGGTGTGATTCGACATTCCCCCCGAAGTTTCACGGGACGCAAAATATTTCCCGGCCTCATCTGCCGAAACTTTTGTCATTTCGGTGAATCAGACTTGGCGTCACAACCGAAAGAAGGTCATGACCAAAGACTCGCCCAATGTCGCTCCCCAGAAGTTCAAAGACATCGTCCAATTGGCGTGCCTGGAGGTGTGGGGTGGAAATCGGCGGGTGAATCACGCCGTTGAGCTCCCCGGGTTGGCTGGCTGGATTTACTCCGACCCCGTCGCAACAGCTGATCTCGGCGGCGATGTTCATTACATTTCTGTCTGTTCGAAGGGAATTATCTCGCGGTTCGCTCTCGCCGATATTTCAGGCCACGGCCGATCGAGTAGCGTTATGGCCCAATTGCTCCGCAAACTGATCCGCAAGCACATCAATACGTGGGACCAGTCCGAACTCATGCGCGAGTTGAACGAGTCGTTGCGAAATACAAAAAAGAAAGGAGAACAGTACGCGACGGCGACCCTCTTTGCGTATTGCCGGCCCACCCGCGAGCTAGTTTTCACCAACGCCGGGCACCCGGCAGCACTCTGGTACCACGCAAAGACCGAGACCTGGAATTGGCTCGAATCCGCGACTCCATTCGCGCGGTCGGTCGAGGGGGTCCCACTCGGACTGATTCCGGGCACCGATTACGTTCAGGTAGCCGTGCAACTCGATCGGAATGATGTCTTGGTCGTCTACACGGACGGGATCACGGAAGCGAGTAATACCCAAGGTAACTTCCTCGGAACAGATGGGCTGATGAACATTGTCCGAAATGTGCCTCTTGATTCTCCGGCTTCCATGGCAGACGGTTTGCTCTCGGCACTTCAGGATTTTCGAACGAGCGCTCTGAGAGATGACGACCAAAGTTTTTTCGCCTCGTCAGCAAAATCTGTGGGCTGATTTCGGTTCCGGAAGCCGCCCGAGTGTGTGATATAGGGCTATTTCCATGGCTTCATAGGTGCGGAAGCCATAGGATCGTCTGGTCACCACTCGGATTTTGTTGTTGAGGCCTTCGACCGCGCCGCTGGAAATCTCTCCTTTGGCTCGGAACCAGTTGAGCAACAGTTCCTCATGTGCGCGGAGCATGCGGGCGACTTTCTTCATCGGCTCCAGACGACTGCGCATGGCGCGATAACACCAATAGTCTAGGAAGGCTGCGGCCCAGAGTACGGACTTGTATTGCCAGAAGTGGAAGAAAGTCTCCTTCAAATCCCAGGCCCGTGCCGTGGCCATCTTACTGGCCAGCAGTGCGTCCAACTTTTGTCGCGCCCGGCCCCGTACTCGGCTGCCCAGGCGCAACAACGGCCAGCGCATGTGTTTCAGACGCTCGGCCTTCGATTGGCTCGCCGCCCGTAGTCGTGAGCTCTCCGAGCGACGGACCTGATCCACCGCCTGGTTCAAATGGGTGGTGATATGGAAACGATCTAGCACGTGCCACGCTTGGCCCGCTTCGGCGGCTATGACATTCAGATAAGGCTTCCACATGTCACTACAGACAAAGCGCAGACCTTTCACCACTTCCGGCCCTAAAGCTCTCAGCCCCCGCCGCAGCGTCATCTCCGACCGCCGCTTCCCGACCCACAACAGGCGCCGGCAATGCGCGTCGATTTGGTAGATAACGGTCAGGAAGTTGTCGGCCCGCAAGCCGTGGCCCCAGTGAATCTCGTCGACGCCCAGCGACTCGACTTGCCGCAGTTCGCGGTGGGCCAAGCCCCACTGCACAAACCATTCAACCGACCGATACACTGCTTCCCAACTGGTTTGAAATACCTGCGCTGTCTCTCGCCAGCTCAGCCGCCGCGCCCAGCGCGCCAGGAAGCCCATCATGGCGCACGTCACCGGGCGCTTGCCGTCACTCCAGGGGAGGTGCTCGACCACGACCCCATGTTCCATGCACTGCACTCGCCGTGGTGCGTACAGGAAATAGGTGGATTCCCCACAAGGGCACAAACAGCCAGCACCGCCCGGGCAAGCGATCATAGCCTGGTGCCGATCGCTGGCACTGCGAGCAGCGCCCGCGGATGCCGTCGTGAGACTCCACCGTGATCTCGATCGAGAGCGGCCGACCCGGGTGACCATGCATGCGCACCTCTTGGTAGACGAAACCCACGAAATGTTGCACCCGATTCAAAATGGTCTTAACCTGAAGTTGAATGGCTGATCTCCTCGGCCGATGAATCTCTTTCTCGCAACTGCAGATTAATCGAATCCGATGGAGGTCAGCTATTCCTGTTTCTAGGGAGAAATCAGAAAAAATGAAATCGTCGCAGTCGGGGCGGTGGAAAAACTGGGAATCCTGCCGTCTCTGCGGGATTTCCGAGCGTAGTGGGAAAGTCCCGCTTTTGGACTTTTCCAAGGAGCGGGTTTTTCCACGGCCCTCTTACCCACAAATAGTGCTATAGAGCCGTTTTTTCATTCTGCGGCAACTCGAGGGCTGACTTCCGATGCAACCCGTCCCGTTTAATGCAGCGGGACAGATCGCCCTCATCCAAACAGAGGGTTTAGAGCGTACTAGAAATGAGAGCCTTCGAGTTGAATTCGCAAACACTACAACGGAGATGCCAGTCTCCTTACGGGAAGTCTCGAATATGTTCGCCGGACGGCGAACCTGCTGCTCGAGGCCATTCATATGGACCAAGACCCGATTTCGTTCATCGGTGTCTGTGATGGCCAAGTTTAGCGTGGGTCCAAATTGTCCGATCCATTTACGCCTCGATCACATCGCCCTGCTCATTGATGGAGACATGCCCAACCGGCCGGAGAGCAATATTGAGCCGGTACCGCGCGTGGCGCAGTTCTCCCTCGCGCATGAGCGCACCTTTTGAGACCAAGTCCGACAGGTCGCGTGTCGTAGTTGCAGGTGAAGCGCCAGTAATCGTGGTGTATTTTCCCGCGCTGAGTCCCCCCTGAAAACCCTCGGGACCTTCCCGAAACATCCGCAGCAGCGCCTTCGTCTGTCGTTCGTTCAGTTCACCCTTCAGGCGATCCAGCAGCTTTGTCTTATCGATCAGGAATTCGGCTAGCGCAGTGGTGCGCCGTTGTGCCTCGATCACGATTGCGGCAAACCACGTAATCCAATTTGTAATCTCATTTCCCTTGTTCGCTGCTTCCAGAGCTTCGTAATAGTTTTTTCGACGCAGAAGAATCGTACCCGCGAGTGCAATCAAAGTCGGCTCTCCCAGACTTTCCGCGAGAGATTTCTCCGAAATGGCCCGACCGATTCTGCCGTTTCCATCTTCGAAGGGATGAATACTCTCAAAATAGAGGTGCGCGACAGCGGCACGGGTGAGCGCTGGAAGCGGACGCTCGGCGCCTACATTCGTTTGCGTGAACCAATGAAAAAAACGACTCATCTCCGAAGGCACCCGTGACGACGGCGGGGCTTCGAAATGCACACGCGGCTCGGGGACTCGGCCGGAAACAATCTGCATCGGTTCGGTGCCCGTCCGGAACCCTCCGACTTGTTTCAAATCGCGCCGGCCGGAAACGATCATCTTGTGCCATCGAAACAGCATTTCTTCGGACAGCGGTTCGGAGAATGAGCGGTACAGATCAACCGTCATTTCCGCGATACCCTGCTCGGCTGGGCGCACCTTCCGTTCTTCCACGCTCAATCCAAGCTGTTTCCGGATGGACGACTGAACACTGGCACGGTCCAGAATTTCCCCTTCGATCTCGGAGGTCGTTATTGCCTCGGTGCTCATCGCTTCGACGGTCAGTTGCTGACGGTCGTCCTCCGGCAAGTGCTTTACGGTCCCAACCAGAACACCCCCGCGGAGTAGAAATTGCTGCTCCGCCTTCTCAAGCCGAGTGCGATTCCAAGTGAAATTCGGCCAGTCGGGTTGTTGCCAGCTCCAAGTCATGAGCGGTAGGATTTCCCTCTATCGCTCATATTATGCCACATTATGAGTTATTGGAGGTATTTGTATAGCTCATTTCTGATGTCTACCGGGGACGTTCCGAATACCAACTAAGGCACCATCGAGTCAATCGGGGAGCGACAATCATCTGCGTACCTCCCGCGTCCTGAAAATATTTCCGCCTGCCCTGCGACACATTTTCCTTTCGCAACACTGAATAGGTAGACAGAGGGGAGTTCACGCGACGAACTTCCTGGTACCGCGCGGTAGCAAGACGCAACAGGCGAGGTTCTTCCGGAGAAGCCTAGCGTGTCTTCGAACCAATGCGTACCGACTGCAGCGCCGGCACGAGCAAGGCCGTTCCGGATGCCCGAAGCCTGGATCAGGAGTCACGCAGAAGACGACGAAACTCTCGGATCGTCCAGTTAAATTCGCATTTCCCGAGCCGCCTTCGGCAACCGCATGGACAGGGCAATTTGTTAGCCTTACGCTTCTTCATGCGGAGCAGTTCATAGGCGCGCCGTGCGGCGTCAGGACTAGCCAGACGGAACAAGTCCGCGTAGTCCGCGAATTCGCCAGCCGTTCCGTGGTCCAATTCGCTGAACGGGAATTTCCCCCGTGTTTCAACTTGTGTGAAACAGCGTAAAGGTATGGGAGCTGCAGTGGTGGGAAGATTACATCAAGGAAAACGGCAAAATCGGACGCCGCCGCCGATCGGCGGTCCTGGGCTTGGTTGCCGAACTAACCCGGCGCGAAGCAAGAAAGCTCGCCGAGGACCGTTTGGCCCCGATCAACCAGGGGAAGTTGCCACCGCAATCCGCGCTCAGTTTCGCGGTCTTTTTGGAACGCTGCTTCATCCCCCTGTTCTTTCCGACACTCAAACTTTCCACACAGAATCGCTACCGTCAAACTTTAACCCTTCACCTCTTGCCCGCTTCAGGCGAGTGCCGCCTTCGCGATATCGAAACAGTCGACCTGCAACGGTTTGTATTGCAAAAGATGCAAGGCGGTTTGAGTTGGGAATCCGCCAGCCATCTCCGCAATCTCACCTCACGGGTCTTCGAGATGGCCAGGAAATGGAACTACCACTTGGGGGCGAATCCCGCGAGCGGTATCTTGCTGCCCGAGAAAGTTCCGGTTCGCGAAAAGCACGCACTGACTCCAATCCAGGTCCCTTGTCTTCTCCAATTGCTCAAGGAACCAGCTCGCACCATGGTTCTGCTGGGCATACTAACGGGGATGCGGGTGGGAGAGATTCTCCGTCTGCGGCGGAAGGACGTGGATTTTCTTTCCGGGCAGATCAGAATCGAACAGGCGAACTATCGCGGTATCTTCGGAACGCCGAAGACGAAAGGCAGCAGACGCTCACTTCCCATTCCCAGAGGCCTCGTCGCACCGCTCGCGCACGTATTTGGACACCGCGCCCGGACCGACGACGAGCGCTTAGTGTTTCAATCTCGCCACGGCAATCCGCTCAGCGATTCGAATCTTCTGCACCGCCATTTGAAACCGACCGGATTGAAGATCGGAGCGCCATGGCTCAACTGGCACACACTCAGGCGCACCCACGCTACTTTGTTGCAGGCGGCCGGAGCGTCTTTGAGAGATGCACAAGTACAACTCGGTCACAGCAAGATGTCCACAACGCTAGAGCTCTACACGGTGCCGATACCCGCGCACTTGCGGGAAGCAGTCGAAAACCTTTCGCAATTGGTGACGAATGGTGACGAGTTTGGTCAAATTGCGGAGGGAGTTCCTACCACTATTCAATAGAATCAAGGGGATAGATGGTAGGCCCGTGCGGGCTCGAACCGCAGACCTCCACCGTGTCAAGGTGGCGCTCTAGCCAACTGAGCTACGGGCCTACTGCTTCGGAATCAATCAGTTGGACGCCTTGGATTGTATCGCATTTTTCTACTTGGTGCACACCGTTGCACTTCGGCCGAATGTGTCCGTAGTGCTTTGCCATACGTACTGCTGTGCTCAGAATATGAGCCACGACCGCAATAGAAATTCCCTTTCCCCGCAGTTTCGTGGCAGCCGTGTGACGCTTAAGTCATGAAAGCGCAGGCCCACCAAGCCAACTTCGTGGCAGGCGCGTCTCGACGCGGTGCGCCAGTTCGCAATGGGACGCTCGGGATCAATTCGTCCATTCTCGCAGGCTGAATCAATGGAATCGGACGACCCTTACCCGCCCGGACATCGCCACCACAGGTCCGGTTTCGGCGGGGATCGGGAAGGGATTGTGGCGAAGCACAAAAATGGAAGGTATGCGGCATCGGCGAAATGGATCAAGATTCAGAATCCTACACCCAGAACCAACCCCGGATTCAGGAGGCTGTGCCGGTAGCTTCAAAGTGAAACCGGCGCCGGCGAGCTATTTCACGTTGATAAATCATTGAGGGTACATTAGGGGAAAAGAGGGGAGCTCGAATAGGCTCCCCTTCGCCAGTTGCAGAGTTTAGCGAGTTTTAATTACCGGCGTCATCATCATTCGAACTCGCGGGCAGGTTCAGCAGCCATGCTCCCTGACCGTACGAAGCGGCATAGAGTCTGTGCGCTTTCGGCACGATGGTGAGTCCGGCGACCTCGATGTTCGGCATTCCTGGCGCGGCCAGTCTCCAGGTCTTTTCCTTGGGGACAAGCCGGTAGACCCCGAAGTCGCTGGACACGAAGATATCGTGGGTTACTTCGTCCCGCGCGATACCCGTGATCGGCGTATCCACCAGGTCGTAGCTCAAGTCTTTCCAGGTCGCCGTGCTGGTAGTTGGATCGTACCGCACTTCGAATACGTGACCCGGTGTAGACGGCGTTGAGGCATTGTATCCGCTGTATGATAGCCAGGCGCGGTTGACATCGTGGGGATCGATAAAAATCCCACTAGTGAACCGTCCGGGACTGTTCGCAGCCAGAGAATCAAGCCGCGTGAACGTCACCGACGTCTCCGGTTCCGCGTCTGCGTTCTTGCTGATGAAGACGCGTCCCGCCGCCGTGGCCGCCCACAGCGTGGAAGTGTCCTGCGCGGTCCGTGCGACAGCCGCAACATCTATACCCGCTCGGTCCGAACCGTAATCTGATCCAATCAATTCACCGCTGGCCGAAGGATCGCCCAGCGGCACCCAATCTCCGCAGGTACCGTTAGGATCGTTGCCCGTGAATTCGTTGCAGTTTGCGCGGAACGCCGCCAGGCTTCGATTTCCTACACCCTGCGTCTTAGTCCGCCACACATGACCCGTGCCGGCATACATCGTCTTATGAGCCTTGGGGTTGGGGTCGGAGATGATCGAAAAGTAGAATTCCGCCGGCTCTGGGAAGATGAAGAAGGTGTCGCCAATGAAATTCCAGTCCGACGTCAGTCCACTGCTGAAATTCACGTCAGGTTCGGGACCAGCGTAGGTGTGAAACCGGAATTGTGGGACTACAACATCAAAACCAGACTGGCCGCCATCGCCGAATATGGTCTGGTCCCACTGCGAATGATCTGTATCGGAAATCGTCTCCCAAGTTCCGTTGTCCTGCGTGCCGCCCTGCACGTCATTGGGGTCGAATGGATTCACCGACAGGCTCTGGAATTGCAGAGTTGTCAGCCCCTTGTTAATACCCCTCAGTCGCGTGGGAACGAGCGACAGCAGTTGCTGGCAGCGAGCCAGCACTGCCCCGGACAATCCCCGCGTGTTGCAGTTCGCGGAAATATCGGTCAAAGCTCCGCTCGAGCGAATGATGCCGCCGTCAGACGAAGCCCAGAACAGCAATGGGTTGTTTGGATGGACCACGAACCAGTGCTCATCCGGGTGCATCCCGTTGGGTTGCACCGCACTGGTAGCATCCATGGTCATATCCGTGAAAGATACTCCCGCATCCTGGGAAAGCACCCAGGCGCGGCCATTGGAAATGTTTCCAGTCTCGCCGTAGGAATACGACCCTCCCAAATAAACCATGTCAGGGTAGCCGGCTGGAGTCATCACCCGATTGTCATACCAGCACTGGCCCCCGCAGTTGTTGTAGGCGCCATAGCCGCTGTTAGCAGGATTCGAACTCGACAGCACTGTAAACACCGGAGTGGTCGTCCTCACGTCGTCGCTGCGAGAAAGCTGCGCAGGCGGAGTGCCCGAGGACCCCTCGTAGAGATACATACGTGTCTTGCCGTTCGGCAATTTTGTAACAGAAATATCCGGCCGCATGGAGGGATCCGCGGGATTCAACGATGGATTTATTTGCGTCCAGGTTTTACCGGCGTCCGTCGAACGCCAGACTCCCCGGGAATACGAGCTGGCATAAACGATATCCGGATCCGAAGGATCAAGCGCCACGCGCCGCACACCAAACGGCGAGCACGGATCATTATCCTCGGCTTCGTTCAGGTCCCCGGCGCATTCCGATACATTGGCTGACCCGTTATGGATGAAAGTCCAGGTCTGGCCACCATCCGTCGACTTATACAGACCCCACTTCGGCGCTCCCGGAATCAAGTCTATAGTGCCGTTGCAGCACACCGACGACTGACCGCGAAGACCCTGCGTCGTCGCCGCATAAATCGTGTTCGGATCTCCCGGTTTCACTACGATCGAGCCGATCGCACGCTCGTTGAACACCGACTGGCCCAGCGGCCCATGCCAAGTGTCCCCGCCGTCGTTGCTCTTGTAGAGACCCACGCCCGCTTCGCATCCGCTGCCGCATGCATTCGCCTCTCCCGTTCCAACCCACAGTGTGTCGCCGTCGGGATCGTTTGGATCCATTTCGATCGAGCCGATGGCGTTGATTGCAAAAGTTCTCGAGAGATATGTCCACTGGGGCTGATCACCCATTGCATCTCGCGTCCGCCAGATACCGCCGCTTGCCGGTCCTACCCATAACGTGCATCTGTCCGCCTGGCAATGCGAGGAGAGCGCCATCGCTGTTGTGCGACTGGCTGCGGGGTAGGCGTTGGGAACGTAAGTTGAGAAATTGCGAAGAGGAGTAAACGGGTAGAGCGCATAGCTGGGGCCGAACGTTTCCCATGGGCCTAGCGTATCGCCGCTGAAATCTTTCCCCGCCATAGCCGAATGAGCCGCCCGTGCTGCCTCGATTCGGTCAGCGGGGATCGTCGTACCCGGATAGGCGCGATGCATAAATTCCTGGTGCGCCAGCCCTCCGGGGTTGCTCAATCCGCCATCTGGTGGAACCGTTTGCGATAATTTCTTGAGACGCTCGGTGATGAGAGGAGGCAACGTCTCCTGCTCGGACTCTCCAGTCACCTCTTTCTGTTCCTTCGTGCTCTTCTTTTTGGACTTTGCTTTCTTCACCGTCTTAGACGTGGTGGCGGATTTCGAATCTTGTGGACTGTTGCTCGGTTGTTGCTGTGCAAAAGCGCTCGTGGCCACCAGAACAAAACTCAGGAGTAGTGCATAAACTGTCTTCATTGCTCTTGTCCTCCACGCAACAATTTTCTTGCCCTGCTAGTCTACTCGTGGCTTCGTTAGCAGAATTGCGACTCGGCAATCTTGATCGTCCGACGTTGGCAAATGTGGCTAAGTGTTGAGACGCTGAGAGTCCAGTCAGGAGACTGGGCGAATCCGCCGTTCAGGCTGTTCAGGAACTTTCCGCCAGAGGAACATACTACCGGCAGTAGTTTTGTCAAGGATCGTTTGGAGACGCATCGTCCTTCGGTTCTAGTAGTAATAGCATGTTGGGGCAAAGAATTTTCCGTAGCGCGCCATTGCATGGGGAGTCGACGGAATATTTGATTTGCGCGCCTCAACGGTTGGCATAGAATCCACTCGGAATTCACAGAGAGGCGTTCAGCTCGCTGATAAATATGATTCGGCTTTTGAAAAATCGCATTGCAAGTATTTGCGCTCACGGTCAGCAATCTGCATTGGGGCCACTGGAGATCAGTGTAATGGCGATGCCGGTTTTTTGGCGGGTCCGGCGTCATCGCGAGAATTATTGCTTTCGTGTTTCCTGGACGTGGCCGGGGAGAACGATGCGGCACTCCTGGACGAGCTGGAAAAGAAAGTCCGCATAAAGCGCAAGGAACTGTTTGCGCCGAGGGAGACGTGATTCCCAATCCCACTTCACCCCACCCGGCCACCGAGAAGTGTCAAGGTGACGCTCTAGCCAACTGAGCTACGGGCCTACTGGACTTGATGCAATCCTAGCACAACGCCCACAATGCTGAAGCGCCGGCCTCCCTACTGCACCCCAATCGCAGGGTCAACGCTGGAAGACTTCCCATCGATGGATCGATCAAATGCTTGTATCGATAAAAGTGCCAGCGGCACTGCCAACGCGGTTCTGCACCAAAAACTTCGCCGTTCTTATTGATTCTTGATCACATCGCCGCCCTTCATCACGAACCGCACGTTTTCGAGCACGTGCACGTCCGCCAGCGGGTCGCCGTGCACCGCGACTCATGTCCGCGAATTTTCCCGGCTCGATGGTTCCCACGCGGTCGGACCATCCGATCAGATCCGCCGCATTCACCGTCGCCGCCTGAATGGATTGCAGCGGCGTCAGGCCCATCGAAACCATTTTGCCGAATTCATGCGCGTTCAGACCGTGGGGATAAACGGCGGCATCCGTGCCGAACGCAATCTTCACGCCCGACTTGAACGCGTGCGACAGATTCTTCTGCGCGATCGGCAGGACGATCTTGGCTTTCTCGATCATGTTCGGCGTCAGGCCCAGCGATCTGCAGATTCTCCATCAGCCAATCTTCCAGGTACACGGTGGGCACCAGGTACGTTCCGTGCTCCTTCATCAATTGAATGTCTTCGTCATTGATGTAGCTGCCGTGCTCGATCGAATCCACGCCCGCCAGCACGGCGTACTTGATTCCGAGCGCGCCGTGCGCGTGCGCCGCCACTTTGCGTCCCAGGCCGTGCGCCGTGTCGACAATCGCCTTCATCTCTTCCGGACTGTACTGAGCGAGCGCGGGATTATCGCCTTCCGAAAGCACTCCGCCGGTCGCCATGAACTTGATCACGTCGGCGCCGTACTTGATGTTCTCGCGCACTTTCAGCGTCACGCCATCCACTCCGTCGGCCACGCCGTCGTCCGACCAGTTGATATTGCGGCGCGAGAAAATTCTTGTCGCCGTGGCCGCCCGTGATGCTCAGCGCCGGTCCGGAGGCCAGCATGCGCGGGCCCGGCACGTCGCCGGCATTGATCGCGTCGCGCAGGGCGATGTCCGAATATCCGTTGGCGCCGACGTTGCGCACCGTCGTGAATCCGGCTTCGAGCGTCACGCGCGCGTTGCGCGCGCCGATCAGCGCCTGGCGCGGATAGGAGATGTGCAGGCCGGCTGGGCCCGGAATCGTACGGCGTCATGGTCAGGTGCGTGTGGCAATCGATCAGCCCGGGCAGGACCGTGGCGTTCGAGAGGTCGATCACTTTCGCGCCGGCCGGCAACGGCTTCGAAATTTCAGACGCCTTACCGATCTGCTTTGATCCGGTCGCCTTCGATCCAGATGATCTGGTCGCTCAGATAATTTCCGGTGCGCACATCCAGCACTTTTCCGGCGTGAATCGCCACATCCACGGGCGGCGCGCTCTTTGCCATTTGCGCAGTGCAAAAGACGCGCAAGCCGCGATCAGCAAACACGACAGCTGCGAAATGCCTCATCGAAATCTCCTGTGGGTACAACATTGAAGCTTGAGCGATCGCGTCATCATCCATTCGTTCACGCTGACAATGATCGTGCGCTGTCTTGCTCATCGCAATCGCGACGCATTGTATCTCTGCCGCGCGAATTTTCCGTTCCGAATTTTCGTTTCTGCAACGCCGAACAAACCGACGCATGCGCACAAAGCATTCAGTTGTGAACTTTTCTGAATCCGCCTTGACACCCGCATCTCATGCTGTATGATTATGCAGTGTTATGCATAAATCTGCATAGACTACATGGGCGCTCACAAACGATTCCGGCAAGGTCAGATCCTGAAGCTCCTCGCGGGCGAGTCCGTCGCCAGCCAGGACGATTTGCGCCGCCAGCTCATTCACCTGGGCGTGCGCGTGACGCAGGCCACGCTCTCGCGCGATCTGCGCGAGCTGCGCCTGGTGAAAACCGCGGAGGGCTACAAACCACTCGCCGCTGCCGCAGGCCGAAGAATCGTTCCGCGGTCCACGGTCTCGCTCGCGCCCTGAAGGAATTTTTGCTCGATATCCGCCCCGCGCAAAACATGCTCGTGCTGAAAACTCCTCCCGGCGGCGCGCAGCCGCTCGCCGCCGCGGTGGACTCCGAACACTGGAAGGAAGTCGCCGGCACTCTGGCGGGCGACGACACCGTTTTGATCATCACGCCGTCGCGAACGGCTCGCGCCGCAATTCAGAAACGCGTGGAGGAAATGCTCCGATGAGAACGACCCGCTACGGGTCGCCGTCGTCGGAGCAACGGGCTACGCGGGATTCGAGCTGGCCCGGCTCCTTCTTCGGCACCCACAAATCGAAAAGCCGACCTTTTATCTGCGCGACGCCCATGCGAATGTGCGTTGCCTCGACGCGAGCTCTATCCGCAGCTGCGCGGCTGGGGCGAAGCACCGTGCAAACCGCTTTCCGTCGAAGCGATCGCGCACAGCGGCGCGCAGGTCGTGTTTCTTCTCGACGCCTCACGAAGCCTCGCTCGAGCTCGTGCCCGCGCTGCTTGGCCGCGAATCCGGCGTTGCGCATCGTGGATCTGAGCGGCGCGTTTCGGTTTCGCGACGCCCGAAACTTTTGCGGACTGGTACAAGCTCACGCCGCCGGATGCCGCAACACTGGCCGAAGCTGTTTACGGCTTGCCGGAACTCTACGCCGACGAAGTTGCCGACGGCGCGGCTCGTCGCCAATCCCGGCTGCTATCCGACTTCCGTGATTCTGGGGCTGCGGCCGCTCGTCGAAGCCGGCTGGATCAATATGGCGCGCGGAATCGTCTGCGATTGCAAATCCGGCGTCAGCGGCGCGGGCAAGGAACCCAAGCGCGAAACGCATTTCGTGGAAGTGAATGAAAACTTCCGCGCTTACGGCCTTTTCTACGCATCGCCACACGCCGGAAGTCGCGGAACACACCGGTCTGGCGCCGAAAGATTTCGTTTTCACCACGCATTTGCTTCCGGTCGAACGCGGGATTCTTTCGACCCTTTATGTGTGGCTCAATCCAGCGCGCCATAGCGGACGAAATCGAAACGCTTTATCGCCAATTCTTCGCGGGCAGACCGATGGTCCGCATTCTTCCGGCGGGCCGGTTGCCGGAATTGCAGCACGTCACGCACACGAATTTCTGCGATATCGGATTTGCGCTCGATCCTTCGGGCGAGCGCCTGGTCGTGGTTTCCTGCCTCGACAATCTCGGCAAAGGCGCGGCAGGACAAGCAGTACAAAACATGAACGGGATGTGGGGCTACCCGGAAACGGCAGGTTTGCTATGAGACTGGTAATCAAAATTGCAGGCGCGCTCCTCGAAAGCGAAGAAACCGTGCAGACAATCGCGCGGCAGATTACCGAGACTCGCACGCGCCGGCCACGAATTGCTGGTGATTCACGGCGGCGGAAAGATTTTCACGGCCACGCTCGCGCGCATGGGCATCAGCAGCCGGTTCGTCAACGGCCTGCGCGTCACCGATCGCGAAACGCGCGACGCCGCCGTGATGGTCTTCGGCGGACTGCTGAACAAGCGCCTCGCCGGCGCAATTTCACTGGCCGGCCAGCCTGCCGTGGGCATCAGCGCGTCCGATGCGGCCTGCTTTCTTGCGGAACCGATGCAGCTGAACGAAGAACGAGGGCGGCCTCGGGTTCGTCGGCTATCTCACCGAGGTCAATCTGGATTTTCTTCGGTCGCTGTGGCGCTCCGGCATCGTTCCCGTCGCTTCTTGCCTCGGCCTCGGCGCCGACGGCGAGCTTTACAACATCAACGCGGACCACATGGCCGCCGCCGCTGCGGAATTCATCGACGCCGATCGCCTGATTTTTCTCACCGACGTCGCCGGCGTGCTCGACGGCGAAAAAGTTCTGCGCGCCGTGCGCGGCGGCGAAATCGAGGACCTCATCCGCCAGAATAAAGTTTCGGGCGGCATGATCTTGAAACTCGAAGCCGCGAAACGCGCGCTGTCGGGCGGCGTCTCCGAAGTGCGAATCGTCGGCGGCACACTTTCCCGTTCGTTGATCAACGCCGTGAACGGTGCGCGCGGGCGCGGCACGCGCGTTCTGCCCATGGTTCATTCCATCGCGAAAGCCGCGCATGGAGTTGCATGTTGAAAATGGCAAAAGCCAAATCGGCAGCGAAAAAACGGGTCTCTCCGGCGCAGATTCGCAGTGCGGAAGCGCGATACCTGATGAACACTTACCGGCGTCCTGCGGTTGTGTTCACGCACGGCCGCGGCTGCCGCCTCTATGATTCTCAAGGACGAGCGTATCTCGATTTTCTCGGAGGCATCGCGGTCAACGCGCTGGGCCATGCGCATCCGCGACTGGTGCGCGTAATACGACGCGAAGCAGGCCGCGCCATTCACTTCTCAAATCTTTTTCAAAATCCGTTTCAGGCGCCACTCGCGCGCAAACTCGTGGAATGGTCCGGGCTTGACCGCGTGTTCTTCACGAACAGCGGCACCGAAGCGATCGACGGCGCGCTGAAGCTCGCGCGCGCTTACGCGCACGCGAAAGCAGCGAGTGGCGGCGTTGAAGGCAAAACCCGGATCCTGGCTCTGGAAAATTCATTTCATGGCCGTACGTTTGGCGCTCTTTCGATTACGCATCCCGCAAAATACCGCGAACCGTTTGCACCGCTGGTTCCGGGGGTTGAATTCGTTCGCTTCAATGATGTTGCTGATCTCGAGGCCAAATTCGACAACACCGTATGCGCTCTAGTGGTGGAAACTATCCAAGGCGAGGGCGGCATTTTCCCGGTGAGCGATGCCTTCTGGCAACGCGCCCGCGCACTTGCAACCCAGCACGATGCCGCTTTCATTGCCGATGAAATTCAATGCGGCCTCGGGCGCACGGGTCGTTATTTCGCTTATCAAAACTTCGATTCTCCGCCGGATATCGTTTCGGTCGCAAAACCTCTTGCGGGCGGGCTGCCGCTGGGCGCCATTCTCGCCAACGAGCAATTTGCGTCTGCATTTGTTCCGGGCATGCACGGAACCACCTTCGGCGGGGGCCCGCTGATCTGCGCTACCGCTTTGGAATTCTTGACCGTCGTGGAAGAAACCGAACTTCTTGCAAACATCCGCGAGCAGGGCGCCGAAATGCGTGCCGGGCTCGCGAATCTCGCAGCGCATTTCGATTTCATCCGCGAAGTGCGCGGCGAAGGCTTGATTTTAGGCGTGGATCTGGCGATTGAGGGAGCCGGGATCGTTTCACAAGCGCTGCGCAACGGATTGCTCATTAATTGCACTCACGAGCATATCCTGCGTCTCCTTCCGCCATTCATCATTCGCAGCAAGGACGTTTCTGAATTCCTTAGCAAGCTCGAAAAGAGCATGAAGCAGGCCACAAAAGTCAGTAAACGCGTGAAAGACAAAACAGAAACGCATGAGCAGCCGATGGTATTGGCTGCATCGAGGTGAATATGAATGCCGCCGCTGTTTCACCAATAACACAGACGAACGACTTGCTGACCGGCATGGAGTGGAATCCCGCTCAGGTGCGCGATCTTATGCATTTCGCTGCGGACGTGAAGGCCCATCCGGATCGCTATCGCGGAGCTTTGGCTGGCCGATTCCTAGCCCTGATTTTCGAGAAACCCTCTCTGCGCACGCGCGTGACTTTCGAAGTCGGCATCGCTAGCCTCGGCGGCTCGTCCGTTTTTCTCGACCATACCCTCACGCATCTTGGCGAACGCGAATCCATCCCCGATGTCGCGAAGAGTTTGGAACGTTGGATTCACGGAATTATCGCTCGGGTGTACAAACAGGATTCGCTCGACCAGCTCGCGGCGAACGCGCATATCCCGGTTATCAACGCGCTCTCGGATGTCTTCCATCCGTGCCAGGCGTATTCCGATTTCTTCACTCTGGAAGAACGCTTTGGCAATTTGCGGGGATTGAAGCTCTCCTACGTCGGAGACGGCAATAACACTTGCCATTCATTGATGAGCATTGGCGCACGAGCAGGCGTGCATCTCCGCATTGCAACACCGACGGGATATGAGCCCGACGCAAACATCGTCGCCGAAGCCAAGCGCGTCGCGCGCGAAACGCGAGGCAAGATTGAAATCTTGCACTCGCCGGAAGAGGCTGTCGCCGGAGTACAAGCTATCTATACCGACGTGTGGACAAGCATGGGACAGGAAAGCGAATCTGCGGCACGCGAAGCCGCTTTCGCTGGTTACCAGGTAAACGCGGAGCTATTTTCACACGCCGCGCCTGATGCGATTTTTATGCACTGCCTGCCCGCGCACCGCGGTTCGGAAGTCAGCGCCGATATAATGGATTCCCCGCGTTCCATCGTCTTTGAACAAGCGGAAAACCGCCTGCATGTGCAGAAAGCGATTGTCTTGACACTACACAATTAATTTTGTCGAAATCAAGGAGAACGCATTGCCGAAGAAAGTTGTGTTGGCATATTCCGGAGGCTTGGATACCTCCATCATTATCCCGTGGCTCAAAGAAAATTACGGAGGCTGCGAAGTGATCGCCATGATCGGCGATCTGGGCCAGCAGGAAGATTTGGAAGCCGCGCGCAGAAAAGCTCTGGCGACCGGCGCGAGCTCGGCGTATGTAGAAGATCTCCGCGAGGAATTTATCACCGGATACATCTGGCCGACGCTGCGCGCTGGAGCGGTCTACGAACACAAGTACTTACTCGGCACCTCCTTTGCACGCCCCCTCTTAGCGAAGCGGCAGGTGGAACTGGCCAAAAAGCTCGGTGCGGATGCCCTGGCACACGGCTGCACAGGCAAAGGCAACGATCAGGTGCGCTTTGAACTTGCGGCCAAAGCGCTGGCCCCGGAATTGCAAATCATAGCCCCGTGGCGCGAATGGAAAATCGTCTCGCGCGAGCAAGCCATCGACTATGCCCGCGCGCACAATATTCCCGTCGAGCAAACCACCAAAAATATTTACAGCCGCGACCGCAATATATGGCACCTTAGCCACGAAGGCGGGGTTCTTGAAGATCCCGCGAACGCGCCCGATGAGGCCATGTGGCAATGGGTTGTTTCACCCTCAAAAGCGCCCGAACAGCCTACGACGGTGGAAATCGGTTTCGAAAACGGCACTCCAGTCTCGGTCGACAACAACAATCTAGCGCCGCTCGCGCTACTCGATAAACTGAACGAAGTAGCGTCTCGTAATGGCGCCGGCCGCATGGATATCGTCGAAAATCGTTTGGTTGGAATCAAGTCGCGCGGCGCGTATGAAACTCCCGGCGGAACGTTGTTGGTCGCCGCGCATCGCGAACTCGAATCGCTCGCGCTGGATCGCGAAACAGCACATTACCAGCAAATGCTGTCTTTGCGTTACGCCGAAATGGTGTATTACGGCATGTGGTTTACTCCGTTGCGCGAGGCACTCGATGCCTTCTTCACCAGCACACAGCGCCGCGTCACGGGTTCGGTCTCGCTGACGCTTTGCAGAGGCAACCTAACCGTGGCATCGCGCCAGTCGCCTTATTCGCTGTATCGCACGAACCTGGCGAGTTTCACCATGACGGGCTACAACCCCAAAGACGCTGAAGGGTTTATCAATCTTTTCGCGCTGCCGATCACTGTGCCCGAGGAAGCCTCCGTCGCAGAGCCGGAACCGCCAAGAAAACTGCCGCAGAAGGCGAATGCCTGATGACTGCTCCAGGCGAACAAAAAATGTGGGGCGGACTTTTCGAACGCGGCCCTGACCCCTCCTTCTACGAATTCGAGCGCTCCTTCAGTTTCGACCGCCGCATGCTGCCGCAGGAAGTGGCGCTTGACCGCGCCTGGGCTCGAGCAATCGTCACCGTTGGAATTCTCACGCAGGAAGAAGGCCAGAAAATCGCGGTTGCTCTCGATGAAATTGCATCGCGCGCACAATCCGATACAACTTCTCTGGCCACTTCTAACGCTGAAGACGTTCACCATTTTGTCGAAGCTGCGCTCATCGAGAAACTGGGCCCATTGGGCGCCAAGCTTCACACCGGTCGCAGCCGCAACGAAATGGTGACGACCGAATTTCGAATGTATGTGATGGAAGCTGCGCGCGAGTTGCGCCGCGCACTCGTTTCTCTTGAGACTGCGATCGCTACGCAAGCCGAGCACAACATGTGTGTGCCGATGCCCGGCACGACACATATGCAACACGCACAGCCAATTCTTCTCTCACACTGGCTTCTGGCGCATGGCGAGGCTTTTTACCGCGATGCCGAACGCATAGCCTTAGCAGCATCACGCGCCGACGCTTGCCCGCTGGGTTCCGGCGCGCTTGCTGGCTCCGCATTTCCAATCGACCGCAAAACTCTGGCGCACGAATTGGGGTTTTCCCGAATCACTGCCAACAGTCTTGATGCCGTCAGCGACCGCGATTTCGCGCTGGAGTATCTGTTTGCGTTATCAACCCTGGCGATGCACTTATCACGTCTGGCGGAAGACTTTGTTTTATTTGCCACACCCGAATTCGGTTTCGTCGAATTGCCCGATGAATTTTCTACAGGCAGCAGCTTGATGCCTCAAAAGAAAAATCCCGACGCCTGGGAATTGATCCGGGGCAAAACCGGACGAATTTACGGCTCCCTGATGGCGCTGCTGACTGTGTGCAAGGGTCTTTCTTCGGGCTATCAGCGCGATTTGCAGGAAGACAAAGAAGCATTATTCAACGCCCAGGATCAAGCGCTGTCCCTGACGCAAATCGCCTGCGCGACTCTAGCCGCCACTCGCTTCCGCCAGGAACGTCTTCGCGGATCAGCGCAGGACCCTGCGCTCGTCGCCACCGAGATCGCGGACTACCTCGTTAATCTCGGTGTACCTTTTCGCGAAGCCCACGAAATTGTGGGGAAAGTGCTGCGCGCCGCTGAACAGGAAGGGAAATCAATCCGCGAAATACCTATGGAACGGCTGAAGGACTTTTCGCCGGCTTTCGGACCGGCTTTGGACTCCGCATTGACTGTGGAATCGGCGCTTTCGCGCCGCAATGTTCCGGGCGGCACCGCGCCCGGCGCGGTTCGGTCAGCACTTCAGGACTTTAGAGCGCGCATCGCGAAACTCGCGGAGGTTTGATGATGGATCTCGCTGAAATTGCTGGCCTCGCCGGCATTTCCGCGGCTTCGGTCGATTCGCTCTTTCCGAGCCATACATCTTCGGCTTCGGACTGCTGAAAAACCTCGTGCCTATACGACTCTCGAATTCGATTGTGCCCCGTGGCTTCAGCTTCGCCGCCACGCATTGTGGCCTGAAGAAATCCAAGCTCGACCTCGCGATTCTGGTCAGCGAAACGCCAGCCTCTGCCGCCGCCATGTTCACGACCAATCGCGTCAAGGCCGCGCCGGTAGTCGCTTCGCAATTGAATCTTCGTAAGTCGAAACATCGCATGCGAGCGGTGATCGTCAATTCCGGCAATGCCAACTGCTGTACCGGCTCGACTGGTTTGAGCGCTGCGGCAGCGACCACGGTGAAAGTCGCTCGCGAATTAGGACGCTTGAACCCAACGCAGGTCTTGGTGTGTTCTACCGGTGTAATCGGCGTACCCCTACGCTGGCAAAAAATCATCAACGCCGTGCGTCCGCTCGTCAATGCGCGTAAGTCTTCCGCGAGCGCGTTCGCCCAATTCGCGCGCGCAATCATGACCACGGACACGCGCCCGAAATGGGCGGCCGCACAATGCCGTATCGGCGGCAAACTCGTCCGCATTATCGGCTGCACCAAAGGCGCCGGAATGATTCACCCCAACATGGCCACGATGCTGGGGTTTCTGGCTACCGACGCTGCAGTTTCGCCCGCCATGCTCGCCCGGGCTCTTCGTCCACTGGTTGAGCGCACTTTCAATCGAATCACCGTGGATGGCGACACTTCCACCAACGATACGGTAACGCTGCTGGCCAATGGTGAATCCGGCGCGCGCAAGATTACTGGCGAAAATGGCGACTTCAAGAGATTCTCGGCCGCGCTCGAAAGTGTTTGCAAATCCCTGGCGCTGCAGATCGTCGCCGATGGAGAGGGCGCTCAGCGTGTGATTGAAGTGGAAGTTCGCGGCGCAACATCGGATCGAGCTGCCAAACAAATCGCTCTTACTATTGCGAATTCACCCCTGGTTAAAACCGCCCTGGCGGGTGCTGATCCGAACTGGGGCCGCGTCCTAGCTGCCGCAGGGCGTTCCGGGGTCGATTTCGATTTCGAGCGCGTAGATATCACACTCGCGGGCATCCGCGTCTGCCGTCGCGGCAGTGAATATCCCTTCGATGAAGGTATCGCACACCGCAAGATGCTCGCAAAGTACGTCCCCATCGTAGTTGATCTGCGTAACGGCCGCGGTCATGCGCGAATTTGGACCTGCGACTTCACTGCCGAGTACGTCTACATCAACGCAAGCTACCGGACATAACTGGTCAGTAATTGGAAATCCTTGATTGAATAGGTCGGCCCTCGCGCCTGTTGTCGTCAGCCGCCACTTCCGACGCGCTGCGGTTGACCTTTGGACGCTACTTGCAGCAAGATGCTTCCTGTTGCTGGAGCGCTCGCTTCAGCCGGGTGTGGCCTATTCCAGCCAAGCCGCCTGCGGCCGAAATCCTGTCTCTTCAGCCTCGCATTTTGCGCCTTGGCGCTGACCCGGGGGCATAAGGAGAGCGACCGTGAAGAAATTGTACGTGGGGAATCTGTCGTTCAAGGCTACGGAAGAGCAGATAGCGGCATTATTTTCTGAAATAGGAGTTCAGCCCGAGCAGCTTACGCTTCTGCGCGATCGTTTTACGGGACAACCGCGCGGATTCGGCTTCGCTGAAATCGGAAATGATGCAGAAGCAGAAAAAGCCATCCAATCATTGAACGGCAAGGATTTCATGGGTCGCGCCCTCGTTGTGAATGAAGCGCGTCCACAGCGCGAAGGAGGAGGCGGGGGAGGCGGTCCGCGAGGTGGCGGTGGTCATGGGGGCGGCGGTGGAGGGCGCGGCGGTCACGGCGGAGGAGGCGGGGGTGGCCGAGGAGGGGGAGCACGCGGCGGTTACGGCGGGCGCGACCGCTAACCTGCTCAGGCTACATTCGCGATCATAACTCGCCCGCGCGAGTCTGCTTGCGCTCGTTTTTTTTAATATGCCCGGATTCTAGGCGATCGCTATATGTTGCTTTGCGAAAGCCCTTCTCATTGGCACTTCCACTTCTTCAATTTTTCCGCCCTTATATTCGTAACGGAGTAGCGTCGCGCTGCGCGTTCCCTGTCTCACTAATTCAAGAACATCCAATTTCGCTTCCGCTTCATTCAGATCCTCTGCCGAAGCGCATAGCGCCGGCCGGCGCGGCAGGAAAACCGGGCAGCAATCATGGAACGGCTCGGAGGAGACATCATAAGTACCGATGGCCTTTGCTGTGGCAATTATTTCTTGTTTATCCGCGCCCGCCAGAGGCCGAAAAACGACCATCTGTGAAGCTGCGTCCACCGCCACCAGATTTCGCAATGTTTGCGAAGCCACTTGACCCAGGCTGTCGCCGGTGACAAGCGCCAGGCTCCGATCTCTCTTTGCCAGGGCTTCTGCGATTCGTAACATCATTCGACGGTACAGCAAAACTCGATACTCTTCCGGCGCATATCGCACAATTTCACGTTGAATCGCTTCGAACGGCACGCGATAAAGCTTCGCGTGAAATTGGTAGGGCACAAGCTGCTGGACCAGCCCACTCGCAACGTGCAGCGAGGATTCTCCGGGCCGCGCGCCAGTGCCGTAAAAATGCACGAAGCTCAAATGTGCTCCACGCTTCATCAACTGGTAGGCAGCCACTGCGGAATCGTATCCTCCGGAAAGCAGGCACATCATTCGCCCCGCGGTGTTTGCAGGTAAACCGCCCACGCTTGGGATTTTTCGCGCATACAGCAAGGCCATATTCTTTGTGACTTCCACGTAACAGGTCATCTCTGGATCGTTCAACCGTACACGCACATCGCGCCCCTGGGCACGCAGACGTTCCAGCAGATACCGCCCAATGGTGGCCTCCAGCTCGATACTCGTTTTCGCAAAGGATTTATCGCTACGCTTCGCGCGCACCGCAAAAGTAGCGAACCGAAGCGGCTTAATTTCTTCCCACGCAGCCTCGCACAGAACCGTCATATTGCGCTCGACCGCACGCGCCACCGCAAAGAATGCAACGCCGAGAACGCGTCCGATCCGGGCAACGGCAATATCCAGCGACGCGCCGTCTGCTAACCACACAATAATGCGATCTCCGGGCTGTTCGATTCTCTCGACTGGAATTCCCTGAAGCGAGACGCGCAAAGCCGTGCAGAGCTTGCGCAGAAAAAACCGGCGATTGCGGCCCTTCAGCCACAATTCGTGATAGTGGACGACGATGATCGGATTGCTCATGCAGATTTTCACGCGGCAAAGATGCGCAATTAACTTCACAAAAGTATAACATCGCATCCCTTAAGCTGCAGTTTCATGATCCGTAAGCGCCACAAATCCCTGATTCCTCATCGATAACTGAATGGATACACTAGGCGTTCCAAAGAGACTTTCCACAGGACCTGGAGTTATTATCGCCGCTCCTGCAGGGGGAGCGGCCTGGGGGACGGAAAGGGCAGCGAGAGGTTACAAGCTGGTGAGAAACTTTATGCTACCGAAACCGCCGGACGTGCATCCAAGTTCCTGAGCCCGGGGTATGGGAGAAGCCCATGTGGAACAGACGAGATTGGGATGATTTCTTTGTGATCGTGGGGAAGCGGTGGAGCTCGCGTCGACCTCCCCGTCCGGTTGATCTTTCGCGTCGCAACCGGTTAGTCCCGACCGAAGGTTACAGCCTCGCCGAACTTGATCAGGCTGGCCTAAGCATCGAGCAGGCCGAATATCTTGGTTTGCCTGTCGATGCTGGCCGCGTCGGCTCGTACGGCCCCAATGTGACCACACTTCGTGATTTCTTCCGCGCCACCCGTTCGCGGTTTTAGCTTTTTTCGACTCTCGTTTCCAATCTTCATTTTCCCAGCATCAAGCCGGCAAAGCGGCTAGAATTGCAGCCCGGCCAGATTGCGCCCATTCCAGCAAGAATGAAACCCCTGCCCTTAAACCTGCGTATCATCGAAAGCGACCTTGTCTTCGTTAAGGAGATTTCCAGATGAGGACGTATTTGCTGGCCTTCTTGGTCCTATTGGTGTCTTTTGCGCCGGTTTCGATGGCGCAAGACGAAAAGCCGCTTGCTGCTGCGACAGCCAACGTTGAGCCAGACTGATATTGCATTCATGTACGGCGACGATCTGTGGAAAGTCAGCCGCGAAGGTGGCGACGCAATCCGCCTTACAGCAGGTCCGGGTATCAAGCGCGGCCCGCACTTTTCACCGGATGGGAAATGGATCGCTTTCACCGGTGAGTACGATGGCAAGCTGAATGTCTACGTGATTTCCGCGGACGGGGGCACGCCGCGGCGCGTCACTTTTCATGCCGGACCCGATGTCTCGGTAGCATGGACTCCGGACGGAAAGAACATTCTGTTTACGTCACCTCGCGATAGCTTCGCCAACAACACCTCCGCGCTTTTCACAGTTCCCGTAGGAGGCGGTTTTCCGACAAAGTTGCCTCTGCCTCTCGGCTGGGAAGGTTCTTATCCGATCGGACGGCAAATATATCGCGTATCGACCGACGCCGCATCCATTTGGAAACTGGAGTCACTATCGAGGTGGAACCTCTCCGCGAATTTGGATCGCTAATCTCGCCGATTCCAGTGTGGTGAAACTCCCGCATGAAGATTGGAACGATTTCAACCCCCTCTGGGTCGGCGATTCGATTTATTTCCTTTCCGATCGAAATGGTCCCTACACGCTTTTCGTTTACGACACAAAATCCAAATCAGAATCGCAGGTTATCGAGAATAAAGGCCTGCCGATCAAATCGGCGGATTCCGGACCAGGCGCGATTGTCTACGAGCAATTCGGATCGCTGCATCTGTACGACCTTTCGAGTCATAGCGAACACCCCGTCCAAGTACACATCGCCGCCGACCTTGTGGAAGTCCGCGCTCATTTCGAAAAAGTCACCAAGCAGATTAACAATTCTTCGATTTCTCCCACCGGCGTTCGCGCTCTTTTCGAAGCGCACGGCGAAATTCTCACTGTGCCCGCCGAGAAGGGCGACATTCGCGACATCACCAATTCTCCCGGCTGTCGCCGACCGCGATCCGGCATGGTCTCCTGACGGGAAATGGATCGCCTATTTTTCGGATGAATCCGGCGAGTATGCGCTTCACTTGCGCACGCAAAATGGATTGGGCGAGGTTCGCAAGATCAATCTCGGCAATCCGCCCTCGTTTTTCTACGGGCCGACCTGGTCGCCGGACAGCAAGAAGATTGCTTACACCGACAAGCGCCTGAATCTCTGGTACGTGGATATGGAGAAAGGCACTCCGGTAAAAATTGATACTGATTACTACGAGAGTCAGGGTCTCAATCCCGCCTGGTCGCCCGACAACCACTGGATCGTTTACACCAAAATTCTGCCCAATCATTTCCGCGCCATTTTCGTTTATTCACTTGACTCCGGCAAATCGACGCAAATTAGCGATGGCATGAGCGACGCTGAATTCGCCGTTTTCGACAAAAACGGAAAATATATCTATTTCACCGCCAGCACAAATGTCGGTCCTACCATCGGCGGCCTGGATATGTCCACCGACGGCAAGCAGGTAACGCGCAATGTTTACGTCATGGTGCTGCGCAAGGATTTGCCTTCGCCACTAGCGCCAGAAAGCGACGAGGAAAAATCGGCTGCCGAGAACAAGGACGCCGACGGTTCCAAGGATTCCTCCAAGGAAGATCGCGATCAAGCGGACCGGGACAAAAAGAAAAATGAGGGCAAAGATAAAGACAAAATCAAAGATACGGAAAAGGACAAGGAGCCAGTCAAGGTCTCGATCGATTTCGACAATATCAGCCAGCGGATTCTAGCTCTTCCGCTTCCTGCCAAGAATTACTTGGCGCTCGCTCCCGGCAAGGCAGGCGAACTGTTCGTCGTCGAGCTGCCGCCTGCTCCCGATTCCGAAGGCCCGCCAAACCTGGTTCTGTCCAAATTCGATCTGAACAAACGCAAGACCGACCAGCTTATCGCCGGCATTCAAGATGTCTCCGTTTCCTTCAACGGGGAGAAGTATCTCTACAAGCAGGGCGAGAAGTGGTTCATCACCAGCGCCGCGCAAGCTGCCAAACCGGGCGAAGGCGAACTGAAAATCGACGCAATGGAAGTCTGGGTTGACCCGCGCGCCGAATGGCAGCAGATGTACAACGAGATCTGGCGCATCGAGCGAGACTTTCTTTACGACCCTCACTTTCACGGCGTGAATCTGCAGGCGCTTTCGCGTGAATACGAGCCATACCTGGACCGCATCGCCACGCGCGACGATTTGAACTATCTCTTCCAGCAGATGCTCAGCGAAATAAATGTCGGTCATATGTTTGTCGGTGGCGGAACCATTCCGGAAGTTCAGCCACTGCAGGTGGGATTGCTCGGCGCTGATTACAAAATCGAAAATGACCGCTACCGTTTCGCACGCGTGTACAACGGTGAGAACTGGAATCCGCAGCTGCACGCGCCGCTCACTCAGCCCGGAGTCAATGTCGTTGCCGGGGAATATTTGCTCGCCGTCGACGGCCGCGACGCGCGGCCGAGTGAAGATGTGTACAGCTATTTTCAGGAAACCGCTGGAAAGCAGACTGTTGTGAAAGTCGGGCCGAACGCGGACGGTTCCGGCTCGCGCGAGATTACCGTCGTTCCGCTGCCGGACGAGAGCGCTTTGCGCAATCGCGCGTGGATGGAAGACAATCTGCGCAAAGTTGATGAACTCAGTGGTGGAAAACTCGCCTACGTCTATCTGCCGAATACGGGCGCCGGTGGATTCCGAAATTTCAACCGTTACTTTTTTGCGCAAATTAACAAGCAGGGCGCGGTGATCGACGAACGCTTCAACTCCGGGGGCCAAGCTGCTGACTACATCATTCAGTACATGCAGCGGAAAATCTGGAACTACTGGATTGCGCGCGAAGGAGCAATCACGACCACGCCCCTGAGCGGAATATACGGGCCAAAAGTGATGATCACGAACGAATTTTCAGGCTCCGGCGGCGACGCGTTGCCGTGGTACTTCCGTCACGTCGGCCTTGGCATGCTGGTTGGCAAACGCACCTGGGGAGGTCTGGTCGGCATCGGCGGCTATCCAAATCTGATGGACGATGGCTTCGTCACTGCGCCGCGATTCGCATTTTTCACGACCGAAGGAACCTGGGAGGTGGAAAATCACGGCGTGCAGCCGGATCTGGATATCGAGCTTGATCCTGCTGCATGGCGGCAAGGCCACGATACTCAGCTCGAAAAAGCGATCGAAGTCGTTATGCAGGATCTCACAAAAAATCCGCCGCTGCAGATTCAGCATCCGCCATATCCGGACTATTCGAAGTTCTCGACCGCTCACTAAGGTAGAAAATGGACAAGGGAAGGGGCGCAACATGATAGCGGAAGCTTTTGCGCTATGACCTATCCGGTTTGCCAAAGTTTTCGACTAAGAAGCGAAAATGCTCCGCCGCAAATTGCGCCGGCTATTGACACTGCATCCCAGGCCAGGCCAGAGGCCACGGCTAGCACTGCGGGCGCGCCAAAAGGCAGTAGAAGTGCCGCGAGCGCTGCTTCTCGCACGCCGATCCCTGCCTGGGTGATGGGCACCGCTGCCGATAGCTTCGCCAAAGGCCAGGCAAAGAGCCATATCCGAAACCCTAATCGCAGCCCACACGCTTCAGCCAGCGTAATATTTAGAAAGATGAACGCGACCTGCACACCGACGCTGATGCTTAGCGCGTGAACCATAGCACCCGGTTGCCGCAAAATTGACTGCCAAGCTCGCCGCGACCGCACCAGTTTTCGCCGCAAACGGAAAGAGATGTGGCGAACCGGGAAAAACCAAATAATCCCCGCGGCAATCGCCGCCAGGAGAAATCCCGCCGCGCCTACGACCACGAAAATCTTGCGACTTCGCTCATCCAATGATCCTGGAACCAGCAGCGCTCCGATCCCGGCCAGCAGCGCCAGCGACGTGAAATCGGTGATCCGATCCATCAGACTTCCGAGTACCACGCCAGCTTTGCTTCGGCTCATTCGCAACGCCATGGCCATTCGCAAGATGTCCCCGCCTATCAGCGATGGCAGAAACAGGGAAGCGAAAAGTCCCGCAAAGTAGCATCTCGCCGCTTGCTGCCTGGAAATTTCAGCGCCTCCCAGATTTAACAACAGCCGATACTTCATCGCACCGACGATGTGCGCGGCCAGATATCCAGCTAGAACAAGAATCCATAGTCGCGCGGGCAGCAGCCCGAGCGCCTGCCAGACCTTGCTTCCGGGAAGTAGTCGGAAAAGAAATAAAGGACCAGAGCGCTGCCGCCGTATTGCAGACGTCGTGCGCAGCACGGTGCGCGGCCAGCTTTGTTTTGGTGGAATTTATGTCGGGTTGGCCGGTCACGGTTTGCGTCGTCGCACATTATGCGGCCCAGCGCCGCGCGTCACAAGCGCCGCAAATTCGGTTGCAGTCCGCTGGCTAACACCTTAAGGTACTGCTTCTCGAAAATTACTCGGGAATCCGACCGTGAAAAAGAAAATTCGCGTTGTCCAATATGGCGTCGGCCCCATCGGTGCTTCGATCGTGCGCTTGATGCGGCAAAAGAATTCGCTCGAAATCGTTGGCGCTATCGATAAAGATCCCGCAAAAGCAGGGCGCGATCTCGGCGAAGTCGTCGGTGCGCCGGATGCTCCCTGGGGCGTGCCGATTTCTCCCAGATGCGCAATCTGTCGCTCGAAAAGACCGGCAGACGCTGGTCGTCCATTCGACCTCGTCTTACCTCACGAGCGTGATGGATCAGCTGCTTGAATGCGTCGCGGCGGGTTGCTGCGTCGTTTCCACCTGCGAAGAACTTGCCTACCCGTTTCGAAAACATCCCGAGCTATCGAAAAAGCTGGACGCCGCGGCAAGAGATGAAGGCGTCGCGCTGGTGGGCACCGGCGTGAATCCCGGGTTCGTGATGGATAAACTCGCGCTCACGCTCAGCGCGGTCTCGCAGCGCATTGACTGGGTCAGCGCCGTGCGCATCGTGGATGCTTCCAAACGCCGCCTGCCGCTGCAGAAGAAAATCGGCGCGGGCATGACGCCGGATGAATTCCGCGCGCAGGTCGCCGCGGGAGTCATCAAACATCACGGCCTGCCGGAATCTATCGCCATGGTGGCCGACGGCCTGGGCTTCGCGCTGGATGATATTTCCGAAACGATCGAACCGGTGATCGCCGAAGAATCCATTCGAGACGGAATTTCTGGAAGTCGCTGCGGGCCAAGTGGCCGGCGTGCATCAAATCGCGCCGCGGCAGCGCTCTGCCGGCAAGGAAAAAATTTTTATGGAGCTTGAAAATGTACGTAGGTGCCAGACATCCCGCGGACACCGTGGTCCTGAAAGGCGAGCCACATCTTACTCTGACGATTCCGGGCGGCACGCACGGCGACGTTGCAACAGCCGCCGTCGTCGTCAACACCATTCCTGCAATTCTCGCGGCCAATGCAGGCCTGCGCACCTCGCGCGATCTCCCGCTTTCATTTTTTCCATCTGCTGCCGGACGGTGAGTGCGAACTTCACCTTCGATCAAGAAGCTAATCCGAAGCCGGCGTTGCGGCAGCAGCCTTTTTCCAGAACCGCGCCACTGCTGAATAATCCACATCTTCTTTTGATGCGTCCTTCACCGCGCTATAGGTTGCATAGGACGCAGCGGCCGCAGGCAAGTTCAGTGCCTTGCGGGCGCGCCAGCTCCAGCGCCAATCGCATATCCTTGTGCATCAGCCGTAACGGAAAACTCGGCGGGTATTCGTTCTTCAGCATCAGTGGCGCCTTCACATCCAGCACCCCGGCGCGCGCCATGCTCGATTGCATCACTTCTACCAACTTTTCGCCCTGAACGCCCGCTGAGGTGACCAGGGCTAGAGCTTCCGCCAGCGCCTCGACTTCCAATGCCAAAATCAGATTCATCGCCAGTTTCACGGTTTGACCCGCGCCGTTCGGCCCGAGCAGAAAGAATTTCTTCCCCAGCGCTTCGAGGACCGGTTTAACGCGCTCCAGCACTTCCTGCTTTCCGCCGATCATAAATACCAGTTCGCCCTTTTTCGCGCCCCAGTCACCGCCCGTTACAGGCGCATCCAGAAAATCAACACCACGCTCAGCGCATGCTGTCGCAACCCGGCGGGCCAGGTCCGGCGAAATCGTGCTGGAGTCAACGTACATGCTGCCGCGCCGTAGCCCTTCCATCGCGCCATTTGCTCCCCAAAGCACTTCCTCGAGTGCAGGGGGATCGCTCACGATGGTAATCAGCACGTCGGCCGATTCTGCCGTGGCGCGTGGATTTTCGCCGAGCTTTGCACCCTCGTTCACCAATTCCTCTGCTCGCGACGTTGTGCGATTCCACACAGTGAGAGGAAATCCTGCCTTCAGCAAGCTCATCCCCATCGGCTTGCCCATAAGCCCCAGTCCAATTAATCCCACGGTCGGTTTCATCTTCGCCTCCCAGGCCAAAATGAAAATATACCCTGCGCGAGGCCCAGAATGCGAATGGTTGCGTCCGAAATATCCCGCGCTGAAGGCCTCGCCATTGCACTAAAGTCTTCGTCTCGAGCGGATCAGCAGAAGATGCGCGAAGGGATTACCTGTCAACTGCTAGATGATCGGTGCTGTAAGCCTAAACTGAACGGCTTCCCCCAGCGTTTCGGCAACGCGAATAACATAGGAATACGGAATTTCCACGCGCATCGTTTTTTGTTTCCCGCCGGATGAGAAATTCTCTTGCACGAAAATCGATTTGCCGCTGTCAGAAACCAGTATTCCAGCCGTCCGATAGATGGTTTTCTCCGGCGCGATACTGCGCTTCGACACGTTTGCCAACCAGATGCAGGTACCGCTGCATAGACGACAGTTTGACCTCGGCGCTTAAACTCGGTCAATGGTACTAGCGGTGAATATACTAACTAGGTAACGGACACCACAAAGCGTTCTGATAACGGGGTTATGCCAGGGAAAATTCCACTCGATGACGGAAGGGATCGATCCGCTCGGCCCGCACTCGGATGAGGTCACCCAGCCGAAATACCTGTTGCGATTTTCCTCCACGCGATCCGCGCAAGGGCTCGGTGACGATGGCATGATCGCGGTCCCGGTACGCGCATCTCTGGCCGGTAAATTCCTCCAGACTGGTCGATGCTCACTAGACCCTCCACAAAAATTTCGACGAGCTCTACAAAAAAGCCAAATTTTTGAATCGAGATAATCAAAGCGTCGTATTCGTCTCCTAAGTGGCCTTCCATGAATTGCGCCGTCTTCCATTCCATCAATTCGCGTTCGGCTGCGTCCGCCCGTCGCTCCGCTTCAGAGCTTTCCGATGCGATCTCCTGCAAGTCGAAGCGGCGGTAAGGCCCCAACGCGGCCACGGTTTCTTCTCTTCCCGGTTGCGCGTTCGGCGCAGGAATTCGCAGCGGAGCCACGTCCGGGTTTTCCAGTGCCCATTTCAGCGCACGATGGACGATTAAGTCCGGATAACGGCGAATCGGCGATGTGAAGTGTGTGTATTCTTTGGTCGCCAGAGCGAAGTGGCCCAGCGGATCGGCGGCATATCGCGCCTGCTTCAACGAACGAAGCATGAGGTAGGAAAGAATTCGTTCTTCGGGCTTGCCTGCGATTTTTTCCGTCAACCGCTGGTAATGCTGGGGCTTGATCTCCACCTCTTCCGCGGCGGGCATCGTCACATTCATCGGCCGATTTCGCCCGTGGCCACCGCGGCCTTCTCGCCTTTGCGGCCGCACATGGCCGTGCCGGACGGTGACCCGCCGCTCGGCCAAATCGTCCACGCCCAGCGAATATCCAAATGCTTGCGCCAGCTCCTCAAACTCGAGAACTTTCTTCGGATCGGGTTTTTCGTGAACGCGGTGCAGCGAAGCAATGCCGCGCCGTTCCAAGTATTCTGCGACCGCCTCGTTGGCCGCGAGCATGAATTCCTCGATCAGGCGGTGGGCGATGTTTCTTTCACTGCGCACAATGCTCAGCATTCGTCCTTCAGGGTCGAATTCAATCACCGGTTCGGGCAAGTCAAAATCGATCGATCCGCGGGCCCGCCGTCGTTGGTTCAGCGAGCAGCGCCAGTTCTTTCATCTTGTAAAACTCGTTCGCGAGCGACGCGTAGCGGTCGGTCATCTCCGGATCGCCTTCGATGACCTTGTTTACATTGGTATAGGTCATGCGCTCGGCGGACCGGATGACGCCCTGAAAAAATTCTGCCTGCAGTAATTTCGCCGCTCCGTCCAGCTCCATCACTACGCTCATCACCAAACGATCCACCTTTGGATTGAGCGAGCAAATTCCGTTGGAGAGCTGTTCCGGCAGCATGGGAACCGCGCGATTAGGAAAGTAAACCGAAGTGCCGCGCAGCCGTGCCTCACGATCGAGCGCCGAATTGCGCAACACGTAGTGAGCCACATCAGCGATGTGCACTTGCAATTCGTAATGGCCATTGGGCAGCGTCGCACATACACCGCATCGTCGAAATCCCGCGCTGTCTCACCGTCAATCGTTACGATCGGCAGATGGCGGAAATCGCGCCGCCGGGAAGCTTCCTCCCATGAAACCTTTTGATCGGTATGCGCGCGCTTCGGCTTGCACCTCGTCCGGGAAAATGTGAGGCAGATGATGCTTGCGAATGATGATTTCCACGTCCACGCCGATGTCGCCGGGACGGCCGATAATTTCCAGAACGCGTCCGGTGGGCGCAACCCCGCCCCTCGGAAATCGCGTTATCTCCGCATTCACAACCGCACCATCAAGCTCGGGAAGCCGCGCTCTGCTGCTTGCATGAGCTTGTCCCGGTCGAGCCAGGTTTCTCTCGCAATTCCGGCGTCAATTCCGCACCAGGCGGAATTATGATTTCGTGAAGGATGCGGGTGTCGTAAGGCAGCACAACATTTCCGTCCATCCCATAGCGAAATAATCCGACTAGGGTGGGATGCTGGCGTTGAACGATTTGCACCACCCGCCCTTCCGCTCGGCCATCCGGACGCCGCCGCTCGATGCGCGCCAGCACGCGATCACCGTGCATTGCATCTCCCAAGCTGTCGCGTCCAATGAACAAATCGCCTTCGACGCGCGGTATCGGGAAATCCGGCACAAGAAAAGCGTAACCATCGCGATGCGCTAGGATACGTCCAGCTATAAGGTTTGGATCGCGACCGCGCGTGGATCTGCCGTCTGACGATCTCCCGGAAGCTCCTTGCTTACTGCTGAGTTCTCCGGTTTGAGGATGGCCCGTTGCCGATTCGACTGCAGCGTTCGCGCGTCTTGCCGCAGCAGCTTTTGCTGAAGCCTCGTTGCGCGCATACCTTGTACCAACCAGCCGGAACTGGCCTCCGTGGCTCTCATCCACTTCTCCACGTTTCTTCAACTTTTGCAGTACCCGCGGCAGATATCGCCGGCCGCGATGTTTCAAACCCATGCCATGCGCAATCTGGCGCACGCTCGCCGGCTGCGAAAGAGTCGCGAGGTGAGCAAGAACCAAATCTGCAGTTACTTCAGCTGACTCGGTTTCCGGCCGCGGTTCGTGTGCATGGCGTTTACTGGGCGTCATGAAATAGCTTCGACAGGCTAACGGATTTTGTCTCCCGGAGCAAAATTACCGTACGCAGCAAACTATTCCGGCGGCTCTTCATCACCTGTAGACCCGCCTACGACGGCGATTTTGCCGTTCGGCTCAGTCTCGAGTGCGGGAGCGAACTCGCCGAGCTGCTCGCGTCTCCACCAGTTTCCGGCCTGCCGTTTAGTGCGCAAATCGGTAAACCAATACTGGTAAATGATCGTGCGGACGTCGCGGGGCGGCGCATTCGGGAACGGATTGCTTGCGAACAGTGCCAGCACATCGGGCTCGTTCTTCAATAGCCGTTCCTCCGTCCAAACCACAAACCGGGAGTCGCGCCATGAGCCCAGCGATGCGAACCACAGGTTCCATTCAAAACGCGGTTGGTACGGAGCGTAAATTCCCGGAGCTTTATTGAGTGCCTGCGGCTTGTAGCGAAAGGGATAGGCAATCCAAGTCTTACCATCATTCGAGCCCTGGAATTCGATCTCATAACGTTCATGCGTCATGCGCGCAAACAACCCATAGCGGTTGGCAATTCGAAATGGATCAAGAGCCCGCACCGGCCCTTCCGGCAGTGGTAATGAGGGAACAAACATCCACAGCAGTTCGAGTGTGGTCACATAGAAGACCAGCCCCAGGCATAAGGCAGCCATAGACCGCCGAAGGGGCGCGAACGTGCGCCGCCACCTCGACTGAGACTCTTCGGGTTTCGCCTCGCCAATCCCGGGTCGCCATAAAACCGTGTCCTTGCCGACAATAAACTCGCGCATTCGTTGTGGCCAAACCCATTCCAAGAAGCGATCGTCGAGCAGTAGAACGCCCAGCAACAAAACCAGATAGTTAAGAAACGTGTAGTTCGCCGTCAAAATAATGGAAATTTCAAATGGCGTCACGATGCAAAAGCACGCGATTCGAAAGCGGCGGGGCAAAAAAAGCATCCAGACCAGCAGCAATTCCGTAAGTAGCGTGTAAAACGTTGCCGCGGCGTGAAACCAATGCGGCAGCTGCTGCACGTACCAACCGATCCACGTGGGCAACGGCCCATTCTGATAATAATCATCCATTGCAGTGAAATGGCGCCACGCCGGGTCGCCGCTGGCCAGTTTCGCCACGCCAGATTCAAAATAAATTCGAAACCATTCCCATTGCAGCAGGAACAGACTAGCCCGCGAAGGTGGATTGGCAATACCTAGTCCCGGCCTCAATCCCGGCGGCGCGAAAAATAAGGCGATGAAGCCGGCCTCCAACAGCATGCCGTCCGACTGGTATCCTGAAAAATCCTGCGCTGCGCTGACAAATGAAAGGAAACCGAAGAAGCACACCAGCAGGGAAGCGCGCGGCCACAGATTCAGTACGACAAGAATGGAAGCTATGATTCCCAACCAGGTCACACACATGAGCGCGTGATCGCTCGCACCAAACCAGAACAAACTTGGTGCGAACCAGAAGCGTTGCGCATGCAGCGACGCAGCCACAGCTTGCAGGTAATCAGCCGCTGGAAGAATTCCATTCGGGCCGATTAGCCCTTTCATTTGAAAAAGCAGGGAATAAAACGCGGAGAAATAGATCAGGCCTAAGGCGCGTAGAAATACCCAGCGTGCCCATAAATGCCCGGGGCGTTTTTCTGTGACGGGCTCCGGACCGAGCAGCCACTGCACAATGGCTTCGAATCGTTCCATCGTCGACAGCCATTATACCGGCGCAACCTGATACATTCGCGCCCTCACTCGTTTTTGCCAATCAAGTTTCACCGCAGTTCGCAAATGCTGTGAGGGCGGACCATGAGTGAAAATTCGAACTGTAACGGCAATGGAGTCCGGACGATGTTGGCTCGGTTAGAGGGCGCGGTCGACATGCTCCCTCTCCAATAGCTTTCGTGTCTTTCAGCTGGAGAACCGACGGTTGTCCGGCCCAATTGTTGCGCGTACAATAGTTTTTCACTCCATTCCCATGGCTACTCCATTCACGATTCTCCCGAACTCCACGCCGCCGCCCATGGCTCATCCGCGTCCGTCGTGGCTGCGCGTGCGATTTTTTGGCGGACCAAAGTATCAGGAATTGAAGCGCACCATGCGCACACTCGATTTGCACACGGTGTGCGAGAGCGCGCGTTGTCCAAACATGGGCGAGTGCTGGGAACACGGCACCGCAACCTTCATGATTTTGGGCGACATCTGCACCCGCGCGTGCGGATTCTGCGCCGTGCCTAGTGGCAAACCGCTCGGTCCCCCGGCGGAGGATGAGCCCGGACGCGTCGCGGAAGCCGTGACGAGGATGGGCTTGCGCTATGCGGTCGTGACTTCAGTCAATCGCGACGACCAGCCGGACGGTGGCGCATCCATTTTCGCGCGCACCATCACCGAAATTCGCGCGCGTGTGCCGGAATGCAAAGTCGAAGTGCTGGTCCCGGACTTTCGAGGCGATTGGACCGCGCTTGAAACCGTTATAGCCGCGAAACCCGACGTCCTCAATCACAATATCGAAACCGTGCCACGACTCTATCGTCAAGTACGCAAAGGCGCTGTGTACGAGCGCTCCTTAGAATTGCTGCGTCGCGCGGGAGAAATGGTGCCAGGCCTTCCCACCAAAACTGGAATGATGTTAGGTCTCGGCGAAACCCGGGAGGAAGTGATCGCTGCCATGCAAGACATCACTGCGCAAGGCACGCACATTCTCACCCTCGGCCAGTATATGCAGCCGACGCCCGCACACCTGCCAGTCGAGTGTTATGTTCATCCCGACCAATTCGCGGAATTCAAGCGTCTGGGCGAAGCGATGGGGTTGAAACACGTTGAGTCTGGACCGCTGGTTCGCTCTTCCTATCACGCCTTCGAACAACAAGAAGCCGCACAGTCATAAACCAGCGGCCCAAACGAGCCCTATTCAGTCTGCGCGTGGCCTTATCGTTCGCACTACTGCACGTTGCCGACAACATCCGCTTGTGAAGCAAATCTAGACCACGAAGCCCTCTCATGAATCCTTGGCGCGGCCTGAAAGATCTCCCTCACGAAATGTGGATACTGTGCGCGGCGACGCTCGTGAACCGCTCCGGGACGATGGTGCTGTCGTTCCTGGTTCTATACGTCACGCAAACATTGGGTGCATCACCTGCAAAGGCGGCGATGGCCTTAACCGTATACGGGCTCGCAGCTCTAATTGTGATGCCGTTAGCAGGCCGGCTAGCCGATCGTCTGGGTCCTTTGCCGATCATGAAGTCGTCTCTTTTTCTCACGGGCCTGCTTTTGCTGGTGTTCCCCATCGCGAAAAGCTACGCCGCAATATTGATAATGACATTCGCTTTCGCAGCGCTGAACGAATCGGTGCGGCCAGCCAGTCTCTCAATGGTCTCGGACTTGGTGCCCCCCGCGCAGCGCAAAGCCGCGTTCGCACTTAGCCGCTTGGCCGCAAATCTGGGCATGAGCGTCGGACCCGCCATTGGCGGAATCCTTGCTGTGTATTCCTTTCGCTGGCTTTTTCTCGTAGATGGAACCACTTCGATCCTTGCAGGAGCGGTGCTGGCTTTCGCCCCCTGGAGAAACGTCAGCCAAATGAAATCCCGCGAGCCGGTTTGGGACGATGCTCAAGACCTCGGGCGCGAAATTGAAGCAGACACCACCGCGCCGCTGACAGCGCTGCATCCAGCGGCTGATCTGCAGGCGTTCCGCAATCGCCGCATGCTTTATTTTTTGGCCGCGCTGATTCCGGTGCAGCTGGTTTTCTTTCAATTTACTTCGACTTTGCCCTTGTTCCTGGTGCGCAATTTGCATTTTCCGGAATCACTGTACGGGACCATTTTCACCGTGAACACCCTGCTGATCGTAGCGCTGGAGGTTCCACTGAACACGGCCATGGGGCACTGGAGTCACCGGCGAACTTTGACCTTAGGCGCTTTTCTTTACGCCGTGGGGTTTGGATCCTACGCGCTGGTTGGAATTGTTCCCTTAGGTGCGAAGGCCGTGGTATTTGCTGCGGTGGTGATCTGGACGTTCGGCGAAATGATACTGCTGCCGGGCAGTTCGGCTTATGCCGCAGAAATCGCCCCTCCGGAAAGACGCGGAGAATACATGGGCTGGTACACAATGTCCTTCAACGTGGCGTTTTCGCTGGGACCATGGCTAGGAGCGAGCATCCTTGGTCACTCGGGCGCAACGGCGGTGTGGGGTGCGGCATTCACGTCGGGATGCGTTTCAGCAATGCTGATGAGTCGAATCGGAGTAGACACGGACACACGAGCGAAGCAAAATCAGGCCGTGTTAGTGGGATGAGCCCAGCAGCGAACCAGCAAGATCGCGCGCGTGAGCGGCGCAACTGGAGCAACTCGCATAGGAACTGACGCATTCAGATGCGGAGTCCTTCATGGCGGCCTGAAAACATTCCGCGGCTTTTTCGGTACGTCCCATTTTTGCGTTCAAATCGCCCAACAATAATTGGAAAATCGGATTGCGGGGATATTGCTTCACCAAAGGCTCGGCCACCGCTATGGCCCGCTCGTATTGCTGATCGTAATTGCGCAAGTTCTTCGCCAGGTAAAAACGCATTTCTACCGGCATAAGGACCCCGTGATCTATCCCCTCTTGCATCTGTTGAATGCCTTCTGTCTTATTACCTCCAGGAATTCCCATGAATACCCGCAGGAACTTTACAATTCCGGGGAGTGAATCCACATAATAATTGTAGAGGCCGATTCCCGCGGTGGCATCGGTCATCTGCGGATCAAGTTGCAGCGCGCGGAGGAATTCCGATCGCGCCGCAACTCCGGCATGCGCCACCCCGCGATTTTCACCGCGCAAGCCATGCAGACGCGCCTTCAATGCCCATCCCATTCCGGCGTAGAGATGCAGTTCCGCCGTATCTGAATTTGCAATTTGCGCCTGTGCGAGGTCGATCGCCTTGTCCGCCAGCTCGAAATAGGCTTGGTCCTCCGGCTTTTTCCCTCGTTTCCAGGCGTCGACGACGCCATATTTAACCTGGGACTCGGCACAGTAAATTTTCCACCACTGCGCTTCGCCCTCGAGCAAGAACCCCAGCGGATTCTGCGGCTGTGATTGCTCTAACCCTCGAAAAATGGTGATGGCGCCGTCTGAATCGCCCGCGTACATCTTGTCCATGGCTTGCTGGGCTTCGGGAGGTAACTTTAAGTTTGCACTGGCACTGGCGGAAGGCACGGCAACTAGCAGCAAAAATGCTCCTCCGCAAAGCGATTGCAATAGCCGACGAATACCTCTTTTGCCGATCATAAAAGCGGCGTAAGCAGATTGCACACGCTCGTCAACCAAGATCATTTCACTCGTTTTACCCAGCCTAGCAGCCAGGCTGCAGTCACGTACATCACGAAACACTCCAGCGCAAAGGGAAGAAAGCCCAAGAAACCCGGCGCCGGCATCTCGAAGATTTTCCAATGCTGAAACATCGGAAATATATAATGCCACTTCGCTGCCGCCCAGTAATTCCAGAATTCCCAGAGCCAGCCGCAGATCCAGCCTGCCGCAAAAAACCCATAGAGACGGCGGCGGAAGCCTTCGGCGAGATCGCCAAGAAATGAAGGCAGACCGAGTTGCCGGTTGAGGGGATCGAGAAGAAGGAGAAATCCTACCCAGACGAGCGCGAAAAAGTGTGCTGCGATGTGCTGCGGTACAATTAGTGGGAGAGTCAGGCAAATGGCCCCAAAAACCATCAACATTTTTTCGAAGGCTGGAGAGATTTTCCGCGGCTCACCGGGAAGCGGCGGAAGCATAGCTTGCACCAGGTCCGAGGTTTCGAAGATTGCCGGTGTAATAGTGGCAAACGACCAGCCGTAGCCGAGGAGCGCGGCAGGCCAAGGCAGCGGCACGCCGACGTAAATCCAATTCCGCAGGTGAAGGTTGTAGGCTTCGAAAATCAGCCACAGTGGAATCGAAAGCAAGGTCATGCGGGCGACTACCAATGGGGCATCGTTGAGGCGCGAGCGGTTGGTGATCGCTAAGACCGCGGCATCGGCGATGAGAATGTATGCGCTCCATGCGATTGGCGTGAAATATGTAGCCACCGGCTCGACGTGCGCAAAGAGCAGAACTTCGGCGCACACCAACGCCACCCAGCCGAGCCAGCCGTACACGGGAAAGGCGCGGCGTCGCTGTGAGCGAAAGTACCCAAGCACAACTAGCAGTATGGTGACGCCGGTGATTGCAATTCCGAGGGCTATGCGCGTGTCTGGCATGAGCTTGAGAATCGGTCGAAGAGCACCGGCGCTCGTTAAGAATCTTAGCTCAAGCCGATGCTCTTTTCGGACGGCTCATACCAGTTTCTTGTTATGCTTGCTTTCCTTTTTCGGATGAAAGTCCATGCAGCGAAATGAGCAGAAAGTAACGATTAGGGTGATCAATTTCTGTTTCTCTTTGTGTACGTACGGAGTTTTCTAATCGACGGGAGTGACGATTAGAAATAGCGTGATTCATGCCTGTCGCTGACATCTAGGACATTGCAACGGCGGTTTTGACCCTATGCCTGAAACGGAGAAACTCGAACGCGGGCTGGGGCTAATCGAAGCCACTTCCTTGAACATGACGTTCATGGTGGGCATCGGCCCATTCATCGTGATTCCCTTCATCATTCGCGCGATGGGTGGTCCGCAGTGCATCCTGGCTTGGCTGGTAGGCGCGGTGCTCGCGGCTCTTGACGGATGCGTCTGGGCGGAACTCGGCGCGGCAATGCCACAAGCTGGCGGAAGTTACGTTTTTCTGCGCGAAGCCTATGGGGCCAACCGGCTGGGGCGGCTGATGTCGTTTCTCTACATCTGGCAAACGCTGTTTCAGGCGCCGCTGAGCATTTCTTCCGGTGCTCTCGGCTTCGCCGATTATTCGCAATATCTCGCCGTCAAAATTCCGGGCGTGTTGGTATGGCTCAACGCGCACGTCCTGCGCGCCAGCCGGGTATTGGAGAACTACGATCGCGTCGTGGCGGTCTTGCTTATCACCGTCGCGGTCGCGCTTTTGTACCGTCGCATCACAGCCATCGGCAAAATTTCCACTGTCTTGTGGGTGATCGTCCTGGGGACGATTCTGTGGCTCGTCTACGGCGGGGTGACTCATTTCAATGCAGCCAACCTGTTTACGTACCCCGCCGGAACCTGGCATTTTTCGTGGATTTTCTTCGCGGGACTCGGCCACGCCTCGGTGCAGACGGTTTACAGCTACCTCGGGTACTACAACGTCTGCAATCTCGGTGGCGAAATGAAAGACCCCGGCAAAAATATTCCTCGCGCAATTTTCCTTTCGATTTCCGGCATCGCCATCCTGTATTTTCTGATGCAGACCAGCATCCTGGGCGTCGTGCCCTGGCGGGAAGCGCAAAATTCGCGCTTTCGTGGTGAGCGTATTCGTCGAACGCGCCTTCGGCACGAATTGGGCGACTCTCGCGACGGCTCTGATTCTGGTCGTGGCGTTCGGCTCGATTTTTTCCGCCACGCTCGGCTATTCGCGCGTGCCCTACGCGGCCGCACTCGACGGCAACTTCTTTTCCGTGCTTCGCCCGCGATTCATCCCACCAAGCGGTTTCCGCACATTTCGCTTCTCGCGCTGGGCGCCACTTCCATCGTGATTTGCCTTATTTTTCAGTCTTTTCTCGGTGATTCGCGCCATCCTGGCCATGCGTTGCCTCATCCAATTCGTGGGTCAGGCAGTCGGACTGATGATCCTGCATCGCCGCTGGAAAGCGGACCACTGGCCTTTCCGCATGTGGCTTTATCCCGTGCCGGTCTTGCTCGCGATTGCCGGCTGGATCGCCATTTTTGTTGCCACGGGACGCGGCCGATGTTGGCCTCGCTTGCGGCCATGGTCGCAGGTATTCTGGTGTACTTGGGACGCGCGCGTATGCTGCGCCAGTGGCCCTTCGAGGAGGCGCGGCTCTTGAATTGGATCGCTAACGCAAATCGCACCGCGCAGAAGTGCGAATCAAAGAAAGAATGCGAAGTTTTCTTGCCATGATCTCTGCGGCATTTTCGCTCGACCTGCATAGCCAGACCGGTCCGCGCGCAGTCGCTGCCTGAAACCGTCGAAGCCATCAATAAATCGCGCGTCAATACGCGCATTCTTTTCATCACCGCGCATCCCGACGACGAATGGTCCAGCCTGCTCGCCTATCTCTCTCATGGACTGCGACGCCGACGTCGCGCTGCTCACGATCACGCGCGGACAAGGCGGCCAGAATGCCATCGGCCCGGAACAGGACGGCGAACTCGGCGTCATCCGCACCGAAGAACTTCTCGCCGCGGGAAAATATTACGGCGTGCATCAATATTTCACGCGCGCTCTCGATACCGGCTACGTCAAGACTCCCGAGCAGGCCTTGAAAGTCTGGGACGGACTCGCGCTCGAAGATATGGTCCGTGTGATCCGTACGTATCGCCCGGACGTCGTCATCAACGGCTGGGGCGGCGTTCATTCCGGCCACGGCCATCATCAGGAAAGCGGCATCCTCACTCCTCAAGCGGTCGCAGCGGCCGCCGATCCCGACAATGTATCCGGAACAAATCGCGGAAGGGCTCACGCCGTGGAAAGTGACGCTCGAAACACGCCTCGCGCGCGATGGCAGCACAGCGGGCGCGGTGCAGCTGCCGGTGAACGAGGTTTCGCCGTTGTGGGGAAAGAGTTACGTCGAAATCGGCATGGAAGGCCACGCCCAACATCGTTCGCAGGGCACTCCGGCATTTTTCGGCAACGCCTTTTTTCGCCGTCCGGTTTACTTGATGAAAGAAACGAAAAAGGACGAAGCCGATGGCGGATTTGACGCCACGCTCTTGGCCGAACCGCTCGACTCTCTCGCAGCGCCGTTTCCCCAATCTGCAGGAGACGATGACTCCCACGCTGGCGTCTGCTGACAAGCAACTCGCGGCCGCTGCGAAATCGGCTCTCGACCTCAACCGCGTGGCGGCAGCAACCTCGTTGGCCGACGCCGCAAAACAAATCGCTACCCTGCGCAAGCAAGTGACGAAGCAATCAGGCGACGATGCCAAATCCGCGTTTGGGAATTAGACCGGGTGAAAGACAAGATCGATCTGGCTCTTGCGGACGATATTGCGATTCCGATCGAGGCACACGCCAGCCGCCACGAACTGGTCGCAGGCGAGAAATTCTCGGTGGAGGTTGTGGTGGCGGGTTCGACCAGCGGTCGCCCGCAAAATGGTCACTCAGCCCATCGAGCTTCGTCGTGCCGGACGGCTGGAGGGTGACGCCAGGCAGAAAGCAAAGAATCAGACGTAACGGTTTTCGATGTCGCGATTCCTCCCAATGCCAAAGTTCCGGTGCGTCCGGCTGCCGCAATCTTTGCCTTTTCCGCCGCCGCTGGTTCGCCTGGCTCTCCCTGTGAACGTTGCCGGATACAGTTTCGCCGTCGAGCGGCCCGTCGAATTCAGTGGAAGCTTCTACCACGGGCATTCAGACGTATCCGTTGGAATTAGTCCCCGCCGTGACTCTGACGGTCGAACCGGGTCAGGTTATGGTGCCGGAGAAACGCGCCGCCATGCCGCTGAAGCTTTTCGCGCGCGTGCGTTATCACGGGACCAAGGAGGTGAAAGTCGAGATTGGCGCGAATGCCCCCAAGAACTGGACTGTGCAGATACCCGACGTCGTCTGGACCGCTAGAATTTCTTCGGCGCTGGAGACCAGCTGGTGCAGTTTGTCGTGACGCCCCCGGCGCAAGTTGCCGAGGGCGCATACAAACTGCAATTTCAGGCACGTCTTCGGCGAGGAGGTGTTCAGCACCTCGCTTGCACCCCTTCCGACTTTGCCGACACGGCAACTGGAGCGAGCCGGCGGTCGCGAAGGTGCACATTCTGAATCTGGAGGTGCCCGCGGGCTTGCACGTCGGCTATATCGCCGCCGAGAACGATCCGCTGCCGGAAATCTTGCGCCAGCTCGGCATTCGCGTGGATTTGCTTGACGATGTGGCCCTCGCCTTCGGCGATCTGAGCCAATACGACGCGATCACCGTCGGCATTCGCGCGTATGAATTGCGGCCCGATCTTGCTGCGCGCCAATTCGCGCCTGCTGGATTACGTCAAGAACCGGCGGGACTCTGTTGGTGCAATACCAGCGCGATTTTGCATGGAATGCGCAGATGCCGGCTCCTTTCAAGGCGACCATGCCGGAGCAGACTTCGCGCGTTACCGACGCAAGTTCGCCGGTGACCTTTCTCGATCCGGACAGCCCGCTGCTGAATTCGCCAAACAAAATTACTATGGCGGATTTTGAAGGGTGGGTGCAGGAGCGCGGACTCTACTTTTGGGGTACTTTTGATTCGAAATACACGCCTGTCCTGGGGTTGAAAGATCCGGGGGAGCCGGAGACCAAGGGCTCGCTGGTTTACGCGCGCGCTGGGAAAGGATTGTACATCTATACCGGGCTTTCGTTTTTCCGCGAGTTGCCGGCGGGGGTGCCGGGCACATATCGGCTGTTTGTCAATTTATTGAGCCAGACGCCACATGCCGCAGGGCAAGATTGACCAGCAAAAACCTCGATCGCTATTGAACCTGCAGAACGCTCCTGAAAAGCCCAACCCTTCCAAAAAAGGCGGCCCTGAGCCCGCCCTACATAGTCCTTCGTGCTGGCCGGAGATTTGTTGAGCTTTTGTTGTTCTTAGCTGCAACCCGAGGTGCTGCCGCAGTTCGAGCACTTGTAGCAGCTACCGTTGGGGGTCATCAGCATGCCGCATTCCGAGCAGGACGGCGCGTCGTCGATCGTAACACGCTGGCGCGCGGACATTTCTGTCTCCGGATGCCTGACGTTCATCACCGAAGAATTCGCCGCCGATTTCGCAGCGGCTGCGTCTGCGGTTGCCGGAGCTACTTGCTCCGTTGTCACCGCAGCTTCGCCATCGAGATAATCGGGCGAAATGAATTTGCCGCCGAGCCAGCGTCCGATGTAATCAACCACCGATTTCGCGTAGCGGATATTAGGGTTTCCGGTGTAGCCCGAAGGCTCGAACCGGGAATTCACGAATTTATCCACCAATGCACGCAGTGGAACTCCATATTGCAATGCGATCGAAACTGAAAGAGCGAAGGCGTCCATGATGCCGGAAAGCGTGGAGCCTTCCTTCGCCATCTTGATGAAGATTTCGCCGGGCGCACCGTCTTCGTATTTTCCGACGGTGAGATAACCCTCATGTCCGCCGATTGAAAATTTGTGAGTGATGGAATCACGCTCGTTTGGCAGCTTGCGGCGCTTGGCGCGATCGAAAAGTTCCTGCTGAGCCGGCGAGAGCGCCTCGGCCTGTGTAGCAATGACTGCCTCAGGAACAGCTCCCGGCACGGCAGCTGCCTTATCATCGGCTCTCTTGCCGGCTGCTGAAAGTGGCTGCGAGCGCTTGGAATTGTCGCGGTAAATGGCCACTGCCTTCAGGCCGTATTTCCAGGACTCGATGTATGCCTGCATGATGTCTTCGATTGTCGATTCCTCAGGCATGTTGATGGTTTTACTGATCGCGCCGGAAAGGAACGGCTGAGCCGCTGCCATCATTTGCAAGTGACCGTGCCAGGAAATCGAGCGGCCTCCGCCCATGGGAGCCAGGGAACAATCGAAAACCGGGAGGTGCTCTTCTTTCAGATGCGGAGCGCCTTCGATCTTGGCATTGGCATCGATGTAGTCGACAATTTCCGCGACCTCTTCGGGAGTGTAGCCGAGCTTCATCAACGCTTGCGGAACTGTGTTGTTTACTATTTTGATTACGCCGCCACCGACCAGCCGCTTCTGTTTCACCAACGCGAGGTCCGGTTCGATGCCGGTGGTGTCGCAATCCATCATGAAGCCGATTGTGCCTGTGGGAGCTAGAACTGAAACCTGCGAATTCTTGTAGCCGTACTTTTCGCCTAGCTCGAGAGCGTCGTCCCAAGATTTCTTTGCGGCGCGCAGGAGCGTGGGCTGCACATGCTCTTCCTTGATTGGGCGCAGGGAATCGCGGTGCATGCGGATTACGTCAATCATCGCCTCGCGATTGCGCAGGTAACCGCCGAATGGGCCCATGCGTTCTGCGATGCGCGCGGACTGGGCATAGGATTCGCCGGTCATCAGCGCCGTAATGGCTCCACAGAAATCACGGCCGCCTTCTGAGTCATAGGGTAGCGCCAGCGACATCAGTAACGCGCCAAGATTTGCGTAACCGATGCCCAGTGGACGGTAATCGTGTGAGTTGCGCGCGATTCTTTCCGTCGGATAGCTGGCGTTGTCGACCAGAATTTCCTGTGCGGTGATGGTCACCTCTACCGCGTGGGTGAAAGCTTCGGTGTCAAACTGGCCATTGCTACCGAGGAACTTGAGCAGGTTCAGCGACGCGAGATTGCAGGCGGTGTCGTCAAGGAACATGTACTCCGAGCACGGATTGGATGCATAAATCCGATCGGTGGCCTTGCAGGTGTGCCAGCGATTGATCGTTGTGTCGTACTGCATGCCCGGGTCGCCGCAGCGCCAGGCTGAATCCGCCATCTCGCGCAGCAAATCGCGAGCGCGAAATTTATCCGCAGGTTTGCCGTCATTAACGTTGCGGGTCCACCAGTCGCGGTCTTCTTCTACCGCGCGCATGAAATCGTCGGTGACCCGTACAGAGTGATTTGCGTTCTGGAAGAACACGGAAGCGTAGGCGTCGCCGTCGATCGCCGAGTCATAACCCTGTTCGATCAGGACGTGGGCTTTTCGCTCTTCCCTCATCTTGGACTCGATGAATTCCATGATGTCGGGGTGGTCGACGTTCAGGATCACCATCTTGGCTGCGCGACGAGTCTTGCCACCGCTCTTGATGACGCCTGCGAAGGCGTCGAAGCCCTTCATGAAGCTGACTGGGCCGGAGGCGATGCCGCCGCCGGAGAGCGATTCCTTGCTGCCGCGCAGGGAAGAAAAATTTGTGCCGGTGCCGGAGCCCCACTTGAACAGCATGCCTTCGGTCTTGGCCAGATTCATGATCGAATCCATGTTGTCCTGGACCGAATTGATGAAGCACGCAGAGCATTGCGGCTTGGCTTGCACGCCGACGTTGAACCAGACCGGCGAGTTGAAGGCTACTTTCTGCTCAACCAGCAGGTGAGCGAGTTCATCGCGGAAAATATTCTTCGATTCCGTGCCAGCGAAATAGCCGCCTTCTTCGCCCCAGCGCACGATCGTATCAACCACGCGAGAGATTAACTGCTTGACCGAGGTTTCGCGCTCGGGGGTGTTGGGCTTACCGTGAAAATATTTCGAGGTGACGATGTTGGTGGCCGTCATCGACCAGCTCTTCGGAACTTCCACATTCTCCTGACGAAAGATCACCTGGCCCTTGTCATTGCTTATAAGAGCGGTACGCCGCTCCCATTCGACCTTGTCGAAGGGAGAAACTTTCCCGTCGGTGAACCGGCGCTGGAATTCCAGCCCGGTCGCCTTACGCGTCATTTGATTTGTTTCTGACATACTAGTAAAAACCGTTCTCGTTTCCGCCATCTCTGCCTCCGCGCCGACAGTCGTGCCGTCGAAATGTAAGCGGGGAGCCGTGCGGGAGTTGCAACTTGCTATTTTACTCCCAACTGCTGTCCCGTGGGTGACGTTGTGTGTGCTCTGGCACACGAAGCGGGTTGAGATTGAACCGGCTTTTGGGGCGGTTGACTTTGAGAATCTGGCCGTCCCTGCCGAAAAAAAGAGAAAAGCCCAGCTAAGCCGCGTCTAAAAACCTGTGGCGCGGTGCGAAGTGGGGTGATACCCCTCTGAATTTTTGATGAACCCCGATCCGGCTTTTCGTCAGCCGGACGCTGCAAACTACGTGGAGAGGGCTGGCGCTTCCCCCGAGTCTGGATGCGCAGTATCAGAGCATGTGTTCAAGTTGTCAAGGAAAAATGATACTCAGACTACAAAATGTTAGGTGCGCGGTGTCGAAAGCGTCTATCTGTAGTGGTCGCCTCGCGGTTAACACAATTGCTATTCTGCTTCATCGTATTGAAATGCTGCAACTTATTTTATCGAAAATTTTCGCATCGGCGAAAGTGTCTCAAAATAAAATTTGTGTCTGTCCGGGCTGAACTTCATTTCAGGGATTTCGCCGCCCGCCCCCCGTTACATGACAGGCAACAGCTCAGCCCTTGACATGAACGAACCGTCTGAAAAAAAATGATAATCACAAGGCAATGACGAACCCCGCGATCGAGATCGAAGGGCTCACCAAGGATTATCCGGTGGGATTCTGGCGCAACCGCAAGCGCCGTTCGCTGGACAATCTCACGCTCGAAGTAGAGCAGGGCGAGTCGTTTGGATTTTTGGGGCCGAATGGCGCCGGAAAAACTACCACGTTGAAACTTTTGATGGGGCTGATTTTTCCTACTTCGGGAACGGCGCGAGTGAGCGGGCGCTCGATTGACGACATTCAAATGCATCGGGACATCGGGTACATGCCGGAGCAGCCGTATTTTTACGACTACCTGACTGCCGGGGAGCTGCTGGATTATTTTGCGCGATTTTTTGGTTACAACGCGACGGAGCGGCATCAACGCGTGACTCGCTTCTTGGAACTCGTGGGTTTGGGCGCTGCTGCCGATGTGCAGCTGCGTAAATTTTCAAAGGGGATGCAGCAGCGTGTCGGGATCGCGCAAGCGATATTGCATGACCCCCAGGTTGTGTTTCTGGATGAACCGATGTCCGGGCTGGATCCGCTGGGGCGGCGCGAGGTGCGTGACATTATTCTTGGGTTGAAGCGCCAGGGCCGCACGGTTTTCTTTTCTACCCACATTCTTAGCGATGCGGAAGTGCTGTGCGACCGAGTGGCCGTCTTGGTGGGCGGCAAACTGCAGGGCGTGGGCGCACCTGGTGAGATTGTTTCAATGGAAGTGCTGGGCATGGAGATTCTGCTGGAGTTGCGCGAAGGGCGCTTGCTGCCGCAGGTTTTTATCGACCGGGTCAAACGCACCGGTAACCGCTACCACCTCGAAGTTCAGGAAGCCGAGCTTTACGAAACCCTTGAACGATTACGAAACTGCGATGCCCGTATTTTGTCGGTTACTCCGCTGCGGCCCTCGCTTGAGGATTACTTCATCAAACTTGTGGGTCGCGAGAACGCAAGAACCACAGAGGCCGCCGAGGTAATTTTGAAATGAGCGTGATGTCAGGCGTTGTCGCCGTCAATACGTTTCGTGAAGCCGTTCGCGACCGCGTGCTTTACAACTTGATCTTCTTCGCGCTGATGATGATCGCTGCAGCGATCCTGGTCGGACAAATCTCGCTGGGGATCGACCGCATCGTAATTATCAATCTCGGTCTTTCGGCGATCTCGATTTTTGGCATCATCATGGCGATTTTTATCGGCGTCGGGCTGGTTTACAAGGAGATGGAGAAGCGCACGTTGTACAGCTTGCTGGCCAAGCCCATCCGCCGCTGGGAATTCCTGATCGGAAAATTCGGGGGTCTGCTGCTGACCCTGGTTGTGAACACGGCGTTCATGACGCTGGGTTTGGCCGCGGCACTTTATTACCTGAGCCGTCATTTTGAGCGCTCCGACGTGACCATCCTCATCGCAATTTATTTTATTTTGCTGGAACTCGGACTGATAACCGCACTGGCTCTGTTCTTTTCCTGCTTTTCAAGCCCGCTGCTGTCCATTCTTTTCACCTTGGGCATTTACCTGGCGGGAGTGTTTGCACCGGACATAAAAGGGATAAGCGAATTCACAAAAAACCCGATGATGGCGGCGGCCGGAAAATTGGCGTACTACGCCCTTCCGAATTTCCATAATTTCAATGTGATTGCGGCGGCAGCGCACGGCGAAGCTATTCCGACGGCGTTGATTTCCCAAAACACGCTGTATGCGGCTTTGTATGTGGGCATTATCCTGATTGCGGCCGCAGCCGTGTTTTCCGGGCGAGACCTGAAATGAGCCTCATGCAAAACATCAGCAGTCGTGTGCGAAGCGTTGCGCTTGCAATCGTTCTCTTGCCGGCACTTTTTTTGGCGGTGGCAGTGCTGCAAGTCCACATTGATAGACTTAGCGGCCCGCTCGCATTCGAGAACGAAGAACTATTGGTGCGCTCGGGGCCCATGTTGAAAAAGCTGAGCCTGGGTTACGATTCGTTGCTTGCGGATATTTATTGGACGCGAGCCGTTCAGTATTTCGGAAGTGGCGTCCAGGCGCACAAGATGAATTACGACCTGCTGGACCCGCTTCTCAATATTACGGTGACGCTCGATCCGCAATTGATGATTGCCTACCGCTTTGGCGCCATTTTTCTTTCTGAAAATCCGCCTGGTGGCGCTGGACGCCCCGACCAAGCCGTAGATCTCGTCCGGCGCGGCCTAGCTGCCAATCCCGACGAGTGGCGCTTATACCAGGACCTCGGCTTCATCTATTACACGCACCTGAAGGACTACCAAAAAGCTTCCGAAGCATTCCTCGAGGGCAGCAAAAATCCAAAAGCGCTCATATGGATGCGAGTGATGGCAGCGCGCGTGGCCGAATCTGGTGAATCAGCGGCCACTTCCAGATTAATCTGGGCTCAAATATACGACACGACCAAGGATGAGGCGGTTCGCAGAACCGCGCTCGTTCACGTTTCCGCGCTTGATGCATTCATGCAGTTAAAAGAACTCAACGAGATTTCGGAAAATTACTGGAGAAAATTCAACCACTACCCAACGTCTATCGAGGAATTGCGCAATGCCGGGTTCGTAAGAGGCGAGGTCACAGACCCCGCCGGCTATCCCTACGTTATGGGTACCGATGGCGTGCCGCAACTCAATCCCCACAGCCCAATCGATCTCGATCCGGATCACCCCAAACCACACCGCTGAACAGTACTCGATCGAAACAGAATAGAAGCAGATTCTCTCTGCCATAGCTTCGCCACAACAATCAGGGCACGGTTCGGTCTGAGGCATCTGTCGCGTGGCGATAAACACAATTCATTCATAACGGAGCGCTTCGACAGGGTTCAGGCGTGATGCTTTCGTGGCCGGCCACACGCCGAAAATCAAGCCGATTCCGACGGAAACGCTGAAGCCCATAATCACTGCCCACGCCGGCACCACGGCTTTCAGCGAACTCACAAGTGGTACCAGAAGCACGATGCCGCTGCCGACGACGATTCCGATGATCCCGCCCGTGCCGGTCAGCGTCATGGCTTCAAATAGAAATTGCCAGGTGATATCCCGGCTGCGAGCCCCGATGGCTTTGCGCACTCCGATCTCGCGTGTGCGCTCGGTGACCGAAACCAGCATGATGTTCATCACTCCCATTCCGCCGATCAGCAGGCCAATCGAGCTGAGCACAATCACGGCGACCACCACTCCGCCGATGATTTCGTTGAATTGCTGCACGACTTCAACCTGAGTCTGGATCGAAAAATTGTCAGGCTGATCGTAGGGAACTTCCCGGCGGCGGCGCAGCGTTTCGCGGAGTTGGTCGACAGCTGCGTCCAGCTTTCCGGGATAGGCAAGAAAGCGGTAAGCGACCTCGTAGCTGCCCGGATAAAGCTTCATGAATGTGTAGTAGGGAATGACGGTGCGCCGGTCCTCGTCATTCGTGCCAAAACTGTTGGGCGGCTTCTCGAACACGCCAACGACCGTATAAGTTGAACCATCCACGCTGATTTCTTTTCTCAGGGCGTCGTCAAGGGTAGGGAAGAACGCTTTGGCGACGTTTTCGCCGATGACCACTACATTTTCCCGATGTTCGTTCTCCGCTTCGGTGAAAAAGCGCCCAGCCTTCATCGTGGCGTTGGAATAGACTGTGAGATATGCAGGGAAAGTGCCGCGAAACTCCGTGCCCTCGATTATATTGCCCTGGTAACGCGCCACGTGTGTGAGCTGCCACTGAAACACCGAGACTGCGATTTCCTTTATCGCAGGAGACCGCTCGCGAATAGCCATGGCATCTTCGAGGGTCAAGGGCTTACGCAACTTCTCGTCCTTGGGGTGGCGTCCGCCGCGTGGCCCTTGATCGAAACGCGAAACGAACGCGGTATCGATGCCTTCCGAAACGATCTCGCCCTGAACCATTTGGCGGAATCCCTGCACCAGGCCCACGACCAGGATGATTAACGCGACACCGATCATGACTCCCAGAATGGCGAGGAAGCTGCGGAGCTTGTGTGTCCGCACAGTATCGAGTGCGAGCTGAAGGTTTTCGCGAAAGTCGCTTCGCATCCAGTTGTCCTAGTTCTCAGCCCGCAGCGCTTCGATGGGGTCAAGCCGTGCAGCGCGCATCGCGGGATATATGCCGAAAAATAATCCGACCGCGGTGGAAAGCACCAGCGCGATGACGATGGCGAAAATGGGAGTCGAAATCGGGATTGGCGTCGCAGCGCGAACCAATTGGCCCAGGGCCACCGCCAGAATCACGCCGAACAGCCCGCCCATCGCCGCCAGAACCGAGGATTCCACCATGAATTGCAAAATAATATGCCGCTTGCGCGCGCCGAGAGATTTCCGCAGGCCGATCTCGCGCGTGCGCTCGGTGACGCTCGCAAGCATGATGTTCATGATCACCACGCCACCCACGACCAGAAATACAGAAGTAATCCAGATCGCGATTCCGAACGCGCTGCCCGTGATTCGATTCCACAAACCCATAATCGAAGTGGGCGCAATAACCGCGAAATTGTCTTCGTCCCGATAGGGGACATGCCGCCGCGCGCGCAGGAGCACCCGAGCCTCATCCTGGGCCGCATCCATCCATTCCGGGCCGCGCGCTTGGACGAACAACGAGAGGGAATCTTGCGGCGCAAGCCACTCCTTGCGATATGTTCCAAGTGGGATCATCACGAAATTGTCTTGCGGCTCGCCGAGAACCGTACCTTTGGGCGTAGCTACTCCAACGATGAGGTATTGCCCTTGGCCAGCGTGAATCTGTTTTCCCACGGGATCCACGCCGGGAAACAGTTTATTTGCGACGTCAGCGCCGATAACGCAGACGCCAGCACGGTGCTCTTCATCCGCATCGGTGAGAAGCCTACCGTTCGACACATCGATGTCCCTGATAGGCGCGAAGCTTGGGCTAGCTCCAATGATGGTAACGTCCTCGCTGAGATCGTTGCCGTGGCGCACGTCAGCCACGGTGTCCTGCTCAGCGGCAATCGTAGCGGCGAGCTTCATCCCCGCGCGCAAAGCGTCCAAGTCATCCACCTGAAAAGGTGGCCTCTTGCGTGCCTTGTTCCAGTCCCGGAAGTTGGTGATGATGCCGATGCGGTCGATCACGAAGGCATTCGCGCCGAGGTTGGCAACTTTATCGGCGACATAGACGTTCAAACCATTGAGTACCGAAATCACGGCTACAAGGGTAGTAACCGCCAAAATGACGCCGAGGAGAGTCAAAAACGTCCGTAGCTTATGCGCGCGAAGCGTATCCACAGCAATCCAGATGGTTTCGCGCAAAGCGGCGAGAGTCGGCCGGGTTTCGGATCGCGATAGGGCGGAATTCATAGTATTGCTACTATCATAAGACGAATCGCAGCATAGAAAAGTTCAGAGAACAGCAATGATCCTGCCTTTTTTCAGCGGACGTGAGGCTGAAACAGGAGACCGAGACCGGGATTCGGGTAGAATTGGGTTTGCGGCGGAGTAAGGAAGAAAGGTGCGGCCAAGGTTTCCTTAATGATGGTGAAAGGATTGAAGCTGTTAGGATTGGCCGCCGTTTTAGGTCTTTCGGGACAAATCGTGAGTCTCGATCACGTTGCGCCGCGCTCTCAAATAAACGATCTTCAAGTCACCTCTTTCGCCATCATCGCCGAAGCGGGCTCAGCAGAGCAGCAAACCACAATTGGGCCCGGGCCAGGTCCGTCCGATGCAGAAATCGAGGCGCGCTCGCTGAAACTGCTCGAGAATCAGCACCGCAATGACGAAGCGCTGGAGCAATACGAGCGCGTAGAGCGCCATGTGGACCGCACCGGAGGCGCTGCGCCGAAGGTGCTTGAAGACAAGACCTACCGTGTGGTTTCGACCGGCACCGGAACCTTGAAACTGCTCCTCAAAGAAAATGACAAGCCGGCAGACCCCGCGGAATATCACAGGCAGTTACTTGCTTGGAGGGATCTGCTGGAAATCATGCTAAAGCCTGAAGATCCCAAGGCGAAAATCGCTTATGCCAAGTCGGAGAAGAAGAAGGCCGATCGCAGGGAACTGGTGGATGCAGCGCGTGAGGCGTTCCTAACGAAATGGGCCGGGCAGGAGACGCGAAACGGCCGAGTGTGCGATGTGTTCGACCTTGACCCAAATCCTAATTTTCACCCGCATTCAATAATTCAGGACGCGCTGACGCACGTGACCGCAAAAATCTGGGTGGATCGCGAAGCGAATCAATTGTCGCGTGGCGAAGCCCACGTGATGCGCGATATTTCATTCGGCGGCGGCATTCTCGGCAAACTCTACCGTGGCGGGGTGTTTTCACTAGAGCAGACTGAGGTCGCGCCCGGGATTTGGCTGCCGACGCGCTACCAGTACGATTTCATGGGCCGTAAGTTTCTGTTTACGTTCGAGGAACACCAGTACATTGAAGTCGGCCAGTATCATCATGACGGCTCTCCAAAGCAAGCCCTCGCGTTGGTGCAGAACGAAATCGCAACGGGCAAGTCCGCGTACGGGGACCCGTAACCCTTTCGTCCCCTTGCCCCAGGCAGATCAATTCCACTACACAATGGCCGCACAATAGTCTGAAGTGGAGTCCTGCGCTTTCCGCTGGATATTCGATTCGCAAGTTTGAACTCCTGGATGCTCGTGGAGAGAACTATGAAACAAAAACCTGCGTTCGCGGCCGTCTTTATTCTTGTTTTGATCTTTTTCGTGCCAACTACGACTCGCGCGCAAAATAGGGCGCCGTCGAACTCCAACGCGACACAAAATGCGCCCGAAGCGGACGCCGGCCCGCAGCAGGCGACTTTGCAAAATTCAAATGGATCATCGCCCGCGAATCCGGCGGGAGACGCGGCTCGGTCTACGGCCCAACCCGCGGCGAAAAAAGTCTGGACGAACGACGATATGGGCAGCCTACATCACGCACCAATCTCGACGTTCTCAGCCTCAAATACCAAAGCTGCAAAAGCCAAGTCTACTGCAAGTGCGCAAGGTGCAAATAAGGGGGCGCAATATCGCCAACAAATCTTGAATTTGCAGGCCAAATTGCCGCCACTCGATGAACAGATCTCGCAACTACAGGCAGGATTAAACGGAGCGACCCTGAATTCGACGCGCCGCTATGGCGGGGTGACAATCGACGATTGGCACGACCAACTTGCGCGCCTTCAAAAACAGCGCGACGACATCGCAGCCAAGATTAGCTCACTTCAGGATGAAGCTCGGCACAATGACGTGCCGGACAATCAGATTCCCTAGCAAGTAGCAGCTTCGCAGAGCCGGCGAGACGCGAGCGCTAGGTTGTAATGTGAAGTTTTAGGCACGAAGCGGCCACCTAGTAAGAGCGGATCAGCTCGCCCGCAAGCGAACATGACCCGCCCTCCGCCTGCAACTCGACCTTCAGCGGGTCTATCGCGCCGCTGCTGCGACCTCTTTTTCAATTGGCGCGCCCACCAGATTGCCCCACTCGGTCCATGAGCCATCGTAGTTTTTTACATTGTCAAAGCCGAGCAAGTATTTCAGCACGAACCAGGTGTGTGAGCTGCGTTCCCCGATGCGGCAATAGGCAATCACTTCCTCGCTGCCGTTGATTCCATTCTTTCCGTATAATTCCTTCAGGGCCTCGGCGGACTTGAAGGTTCCGTCTTCGTTGGCCGCCTGTCCCCAGGGAATATTCGCTGCGCCCGGAATATGCCCGGCGCGCTGCGCGGTTTCAGACATTCCCGGCGGCGCGATAATTTTTCCCGTGAATTCGTCGACAGAACGCACGTCCACCAACTGGCCCGGCCTTTTTTGGTCAACGAATGCGAAGACCGATTCCTTGCGCGCGCGGATGGACTCGTCTGGTCCGCTCGCATGGTATGTCGCCGGCGTCACTTTAGAAGCGTCCGTAGTCAGCGGGCGCTTTTCTTCCACCCATTTCTTGCGGCCACCGTTCACGAGGCGCACGTCTTTGTGGCCGTAATACTTCAGTTGCCAGAATGCGTAGGCTGCGAACCAGTTGTTGTTGTCTCCGTACAGCAGAATCGTCGTGTCGTTTGAAATTCCGGACTGGCCCAGAAGTTTTTCGAGCGTCTGTTTATCGATCAGGTCGCGGCGAATATTGTCCTGCAGTTGCGATTGCCAATTCCAACCTACTGCGCCGGGGATGTGGCCTTGATTGTAGGCGCTGGTATCCACATCCACTTCAACCAGCTTGATTTTAGGATCGTTCAGATGCTCGGCGGCCCATTCGGTCGAAACCAGAACCTCGGGATGCTTGTACTCAGTCATTTTTCATTCCTCCTCGGAATTGGATGCGTTCAGCAATTTCCACAAACAAAAAACCCACCTGCCAGTTGATTTCTGGCGGTGGGATCGGGATTTCGTGGACTAGATTTCAGGTCCTAGGTGCCTAGCCTCCCCGCGCCAGAAGACACTTGCACGCAACAAAGACAACAACACCGAACGCATGTCTGGACGCGGAAACTCATAGACTGAGGTTACACCGGATGCAGTCAGGATGGCAACCGTCGTGCGAAGCTGAGCGAAAATGTAGATCGAGGGTGACACAAAGTGTCAGAACCTAGCCCGTGTTGTGAAGGCCCGCGGCGATGCCGTTGATCGTAGCCCCCAGCGCATAGTCGGGCGCCTCGGCGGATTTCGCCGCCCGCTTCCGTCTTAGGAGTTCCACCTGAATTAAACTCATCGGATCGACGTAGGGATTTCGTAGACGAATTGATTGGGACAGAACAGCGTTCGATTCAAGTAGCTCATTTTGGCCGGTAATCGCCAGCAGCATTCTGCGGGTGCGCTCGAATTCTTCAGCGAGCATTGTAAAGACTTTCTCGCGCAGCTCGGCGTCTGCGACCAGGAAGTCTGCGTAGAGCCGCGCAATGCTCAGGTCCGCTTTAGCCATGGCCAGTTCCACGTTCCGTACGAGGTCGGAAAACAGCACGAACGAACCCATCAGTTCCTTGAGCTGGTTCCTGTGGTGCTGCCCCTTCGCTGCAAACCTCTCAAGAGCATAACCAACTCCGAACCACGCCGGAACCGCGTGGCGGCTTTGCATCCAGCCGAAAACCCAGGGAATCGCGCGCAAGTCCGCGAGCCGGTGGCTGGCGCTGCGGCGCGCAGGGCGCGAACCTATTCGCGCGTGTTCCAGTTCATTAACCGGCGTGGCTTGCTCGAAGTAAAGCAGTACGTCCGGATTGTCCGCGATATGCCGCCGGTAGAACGCATAGGCGTCCTGCGACATTGGTTCCATGGCCTCGTCCCACTTGCGGTCGGCGCCGGGCGCGGGCCCTTCCGGGACGGGTCAAAGCTTCCAGTGACGCCGCAATCATCAATTCCAGGTTCCATTCAGCCAATACCGGATCGGCATACTTCCAGTTGAGTACTTCGCCTTGCTCCGTGATGCGAATCTCGCCCGAAAAATCGCCGGCGGGCTGTGCCAATATCGCCCGGTGCGTCGGACCTCCGCCCCGGCCGACCGTACCGCCACGTCCATGAAAGAGCCGCAGCTTCACCTCGCATTCGCGCGCGACCTGATGCAGAGCGCGATGCGCTTTGTGCAGCTCCCAGGTGCTTGTGAACATCCCGCCATCTTTGTTTGAATCCGAATATCCCAGCATGACTTCCTGACTGCGGCCCCAGGAATCGAGCAGAGGCTTGTAGGCCGTCGAAGTCCACAGGCGGCGCATCGTTTCGCTCGCCGAGCGAAGTGAACCGATGGATTCGAATAGCGGCACCGGCATCAACCCGGGATCGTCCTCGGTCGCCGCTAACTGCACACCGCACATTTCAGCGAGCTTTAGCAAGGCGAAGATGTCGCGTTCTGATTCGCTGCCACTGATCACGTACGTACGGATCGCTTGCGGCGCATGAGAGCGTTTCAATCGCGCGATCGTGCGAAAGGTGTCCAGTAACTCGTCTGCTTCCGCCGAGCGCGCGCCTACTGCATTTTGCTGACTGCGCGCTAGAGCTTGTCGCTGTCGGGTTCAGGGTGTCCGTCAACTCCTCGAGCACCTTGGAATGAAGATGGGCGTGCTGGCGGATATCGAGTGTGTGCAGATGAAAACCAAAAGTGCGCACCTTTTGAAGTAGCGGCTCGACCAGGAGTTCCGCCAAGCGGTCTCCGCGGTTTTCAACCAGGCTTGTGCCCAGCAGCAAAAGATCTCTTTCTAATTCAGCCGCGGCTGCGTATCCGTTTGGGGTTCTCGATTCTGTGCGCGTACGGATCAATCTTATCCGCACAAAATCCAAAAACTGCCGGCTTAATTCTGGCTCCGAAATCCATCTTCCCCGAGCAGGCTCTTCGCCCATTCTTGCTTCGTATTTCGCCAGCGCTGCTTGGAGTTCGGTAGAACAACCGATTTGGCGGTGCGAAGGGCTTAATTCGTCAATCAACCTCTCAACCTCAGCTATGTAATGTCGCAAAATAGTATCGCGTGCTAGCGCCAAAGCTTCAGCCGTGCGCTCCGCCGTCACCAGCGGGTTGCCGTCACGATCGCCGCCGATCCACGAACCGAATTGAAGTAACCCGCGGAATTCCTCCTGGTTTAAAGTGCGGCCATAAACCGCAAAAAACGAGTCCTGAAGCTCGGCGTACAAATGTGGCAGGGCGTCGAAAAGCGTCATGGGATAAAAATCCAGACCCATGCGTACTTCATCTAGCGGACCCGGTTTTTTCAGTCGCACTTCGTCGGTCTGCCACAGCGAAGTGATTTCCGCGAGAATGAGTGATTCGTATTCGCTGGCATCGGAAGAGGGCAATGGCAGGCGGTCCAGATTTTCCAGATGTTGCGAGATTCTTCTTCGTTTAAGCAGTACGGTGCGCCGCGCTACCTCCGTAGGATGAGCCGTGAAAACGGGCGTGATTTTTAGTTTGCGCAGGGCATCAAGCGCACTATCGGCAGAAATTCCCGCGTCTCGCATCCGAATTAGCGTGCCCCGAAAGGCTGCGGACAACGGTGGCTGCTCGGCGTGCAATTTGGCAGCGCGGCGACGGCGCTTGCGATGATTGGTTTCCGCAAGATTCGCCAACTCGAAGTAAATGGCGAAGGCCTTGGTGACGCGGTAAGCGTCCCTCACTTCCAACCCAGAGACGATGCGACGCGCTTCGGCCATCAGCAACTTTTTGGAGTCGTTGGCAGAAGACTCCTCGCGGCGCTCGATCAGCAGCCGGCGAAGCTGTTCCACCACCTCGAGCAGCGATTCCCCCACTTGTTCCACAAGCACTTTGCCGAGCAGCATTCCAAGCGACCGAATATCGCGCCGCAAGGAAATTTTCTTCACCGCATCGGCCGTGGCCGCGGTCAGCTCTTCGAGCCTCTGATTCTGATCGTCTGCGCCCCAAATGGGCGCGCCGGCGGAAGGCATGATGGTGTTCATAATGAAGGCAGAGGGGCAAGCGCTGCAAGATGAGGATACAAAACCACAAGAACTTAAGAGCTAGTAATTGGCCGTGACTTTATATTTCTTTTCATGAGCTGATGGGAGAGTCAGGGTGATTTCCGTGGTTTTCGCAGGCTTAATGACTGCTCGCTTGGTCCACTCTGAAAAAACTCCGCTGGAGTAGGCGCGCAAATCGTATTGGCCGGAGTCATAGCGCGTGAATTCAAAATGGCCTTTGGCGTCGGTGTGCGTAGCGTGAGGATGTTGCCCATCGGAGGTCTGAATGGTGACGCTGGCGTCCGGCACAGGTTTTCCCTGCGCATCAAGAACGGTTCCTGCAATCGTCCCCAACCCGGTTCCGAATTGAGCATTGGCAGGCGCAGCGAAGACGATCGCCGCAGTAATCACCAGAACTACAATTCGTTTCATTTCTCACTCCGAAGCCCGTCCCAACCAATTTTACCGCCCTGAACGCTCCGCATCGCTCGATGATCGCGTGTGATGTTTCTGGATAAGCAACTGCTGTTGGCACCGACAGGCCATTCTTTGCACATACCAAGGCAAGCCGTGCCGGTTTTTTCAGTAGCTGTAGTGTTTTCTTGCCGCGGCGTGCTGCGGCTGTTCCATGCGTCCACTATCAGGGTTTACGCGCCGCTCGGTTGCCAGAAAATAGGTCAGGAGTTGCAGCGGAATCAAGTGGACGAAGGCCGAAAGCCACTCAGGAGCTTCGGGAACCAGCAAAATCTTCTCGGCGACGATGTCGTGGTTCGCCGAGGGTACAGTAATGGCAGCCCGCAGCATCCTCAATTCTCCGGCGGCGCGCATAATCTGCCGTCCCCGCCGGTCGGCTGAGCCGCCTGTGAATAACCCCACCAGCGATCCTCTTGAGTCCGTTTCCGAAAACGGACCGTGCAGAATCTCCTCTGTTTCGAATCCCTCCGCCGCAATGTAGGAGGCTTCTTTAATTTTCAATGCCGCTTCGCTGGCGGTAGCCCAGGCGGCACCCGAGCCAAAAATCTCCATCCGTGACAGCGACGACACGCGCCTGGCCCAATCACGCACTTCCGGTTCAAGCGCAAAGGCCTGTCGCACCAGGTCCGGCACACGCTCGAGCGCGGACACCGCAGACGGGCAAGCAAGAAGATTCCTCTGGCTGGCAATGCGCGCAACCGTCAAGGCCAGCACAGTCAGCGCGCTGGTATAACTTTTGGTGTAGGCAAACGGGATTTCCTGCTCGCAAGTTTCAATATGGAAATCAGCGCTGCGAATTTCTTCGTTGCTCACCTGTCCGGTGATCGCGACAGTAAAAGCTCCGGCCTTCTGTGCCGCGCGCAACGCATCCATGGAGGCAGTGGTCGTTCCTGTATGTGTGATCACAAAAACAGCATCATCCTCATTCCAGGCAATTGGATGGTTCACCAGCTCGAAGGACTGTTCGACATGCGCCCAAAAACGCCCGCCAGTGAATTCGCGCAACCAGCTTTCCGCGACGCGCGCCGCGTGCAATGAAGTCCCAATGCCCACGAAAGCGATGCGCCTTTTTTGCGCCACGGCGTCCGCCATGCGATCGATTCCGACGCGCTGCGCGAGAACGCTTTCGATCAATGCGGGCTGGTCGTGAATTGCCTCATACATGTGGTAGGGATGAGCGCTGCGTGATTCAGGCATGTGATTTTTCTCCGCACACGATATATTGGATGCGTAAGGGCGGCTTATTGTAGCGGAAGAGGGCCCCTGGATGCCTCGTTACCTCTCACAACACACACTCGCATGCCTCACCCGCCAGGGTGCCGAAGAATTAACTCGCCGCTTGCTCGGGGCCAAGGACGTGACGACGCGGAGGGTGCTCGTGAACATGCAGGAAGGCAAGATGCTAGCGGAATTTGACGCGCCTACCCGCGAGGGATTGGAAAAATGGCTGGCCAGCGAAAAATTCCACTTCGATTGGTTGTTGCGAATTGAATTTGAAACCGCCGACGGCACGCTTAAGCCCGTCGTATAGTGGACAGCGGCTGACCGATTGCCGACGCCGTAAGTGAAGCGAGCAGGTGCTCGACTCAGCATAACGGGGTCGCTCGGAGCGAAGTTTTTAAAGCAATACGGCGACAGCCCCAAGGCTGGTAACTCCATGCAACCATGGCTCTTACAAGACAGGCCCGGTGGAGTGAGTACCACGTACCACGACCCCGGTACCGAAATTTTTGAACCAAGCGCTCCATTGGTTCTGAACCTCGATACCGCCAAAATTGGCATGCGGGTTGGAAGCTTGCGTTTGCGGGGACGACGGTTCCACCTAAAAAGGAGCCGGGGCATGCTATCCAACCCGCCCAAATTCCCCGCCCCATTTCCAGTGCCGTCGCGGTAAATCCTCTATACTGGTTTGGTGCTGCATTCCGAACGAACCGCCCCTTTGGCGCGGGCCATGTCAAAACCGCACGGCGGCGGAAGGAAAAACCTCGCCTTTTTTCTGGTGCTGTTCTTCACCGTATCTTTGCCCGTGAACGCCGCTGACCTGCAGGCGCCAACGGCAGAGGCTTACGACCGCTATATCCGCTTAACGCAAGCGCAAGTCGATTCCGAACTGGTGCAGAGCGGCGGACCATACTTGTGGGCCGAGAGGTTGCCCGAGCCGCAACGTTCATCGGTTCAAAAACAACTGACCGGTGGACAAATCGTGATCGAGCGGCTCGATACGCTCGATGATGGCAAGTCCATTGAAGTGCCCGGCGGAATCATTCATCACTGGATCGGAACGGTTTTCGTGCCGCGCGCCACTTTGGCGCAAACGATTTCGTTCATGCAGGACTACGACCACAAAGTGGATTATTTCAAGCCGGATATCGTGCTCTCGAAAGTCCTGCGTCACCAGGGCGACGATTATTTTGTGCTCCTACGTTTCCAAAAAAGCAAAATCATTACCACGGTCATCGATACAAATCAGGAAATTCACTACCACATGGTTGATGGCGCGCAGGCGTGGAGCCGTTCGCGAACCACGCGCGTTCAGGAAGTGCAAAACGCCGGAAAACCCAACGAAAAACTGCTGCCGGAAGGACACGACCGCGGCTTTATGTGGAGGATGAATACCTACTGGCGCTTTGAGGAAAAAGACGGCGGCACCTATGTGGAATGTCAGGCCATTTCTCTGACGCGCGATATTCCTGCCGGACTAGGCTGGATGGTAGGGCCGTTCGTGACCAGCGTCCCGAAAGAATCTTTGACCTTCACGCTCGTTTCCGCTCGCGCTGCCTTGCTTCGACAATCCTCAGCAAATCTTCAGAAGTAAATCGCGTCTTTCGCGAAATAATCCTAGTAAGAAACTGCTTGGGATCGGAAGCCTTACGGACGATCGCGGGGCGGCATATCGACGACGGATGGTTCGCTCAGGATCGATGCTGGCGGCCACAAATTCCAAGAGCGGAATTTAGTAAGTTGTGGTGCCGAGATAAATATCATCGAGCGAGTTCGTGTCTGCGGGTGCCAGCTGTGAGAACGACAGGAAACTAACCGTGTGGCCATCCCCGCTGATCGAAGGCACAAGGTTCGCGCCGCCGGTGGGAGAAGCATTCGTACCGGCGGAAATGCTAGAAAGCGCCAGGCCGGTCGTGCACGTGGCCGTGATTCCCAGGCAGGTGTTACGCACGAAGACGTTCTCGACACCGTTGCTCGTGTTCCCGAGATTCGAGGCTAGCGAAGAGAACGCTACAAACTGACCGGAATCGTTAATGCTGGGATGTTCGCTTAGACCGTTGGCGGGCGTTGTGCCGTTCGAAGTCGATGCCAAGACCGTAGACGGCGTGCACGGGGTTGTTGTCGTTTGGACGCCCAGGCAGGTATCGCGCACATAAATTTCTTGCGTAGGACCCACGCCAGTGACGAGATTCGTTGCTGTCGAAGCAAAAGCGATGAACCTGCCGTTAAACTCCGCTGAGGAAGTACAGACCGCGGTGGTAGTGACAGTCGCACTCCCGCAGGAGGAAATGGATGACTGGATACTCGCGCCATCCGCCGGTGTGGTGCCGTCAGGCGTCGAGATCAATGTCGTGACCGGCGTGCAGGTGTTGTCCGTGCTAGCGATGGTGGTGATACAGGTGCTGCGTTCAAAGATTTCGGATGGACCGGGCGGTGGGGTTGACAGTGTTCCGCTGATGAGATTCGTGGCGGTTGAGGTAAATGAAATAAATAATCCGTCCACCGAAATCGAGGGGTTCGAACTCGCAGCGTTGCCGAATGTGGCGCCGTCTGGAGTTGAAACAAGATACGTGGTGGGCACGCAGGTGCCTGGGTTGGTCGTAACGATTGTGGCTATATTGCAGGTGTCGCGGATGTACACCTGCGGAGTAATGCCATCCGCAGTGATATTCGAGACTAGATTGGTGGCAAGCGAAACGAATGCTACGTATTCACCGTCCGAACTAATGACCGGGTTGTAACTGGGACCATTTCCGGGAAGTTGACCGTCGGCAGAGATTGAAACGAGTTGGGTATCGTAGTTAGAGCTGGGATTGATTACGCAGGTGGTGGTAGAGGTGGGCAAGCAGACTGGTCGCCAGTACACCTGACTGGTGCCTGGTGCAGTGCCGGTCAGCAGGTTTACGGTGCTGACCAGATTTGTGGCCAGTGATGTGAAGGCGGCGTGAGTCCCGTCAGAGCTAACGCTCGGCTCGGAGCTCACTCCGTTGGCCGCATTGCCATTGGGGTCGGAGCTGACTACGGTCGCGCCCGGCACGCAGGAGGAAACTCCCAAGCAGGTGTTGCGGACGTACACGTCAGCCGCGGGGTTCAGGTCCGTGAGCACCAGATTGTGCGATGCCGAAGCAAACGCGACATATTGCCCCGTGCCACCGGTCGATGGTCCAACGGTGGCGGTGGTAAGCCCAAAGGTGCCATTCGCACAGGCGCTGGCTCCTCCGCAAAGTCCATTGGCTGCTTGAGAACCATCGGCCGCGAGATCGAGCAACACTGGCAGCCCCAAAAGATGTGTAGGGTTAACAGCAAAGGTCACAATGTTCGATGTACCGCCCCCGGGTCCGGTGTTCACCACTCGAATTTGATCAACGCCTGCAGGCAGCAGACTCCCGGGAGTAAGACTCGCTGAAGCGGACGTGCTTCCGCTTACCGTCGTAACCTGCGGTACCCCGTTTACTGTAATGTTCGAATATTGGCTCAGGAAGCCTGTTCCGGTCACAGTGACGAACACCGAAGATGTGCCTCCCGCCTGCGTGCTGGTCGGTGAGATAGTCGAAATCGTCGGAACAGCGGTGTCCACGTACAGCGAAGCCGGAGTAGAACTGCCTCCTCCAGGCTGCGGGTTTACTACAGTCAGTTGTAAAGTGCCCGGCGTTAACAGGTCGTTCGAATCGATTGTGGCCAGAAGCGATGTGGAACTGTTGTAAGTAGTAGCGCGGTTGCTGCCGTTCACATAAACCGTCGATTGCGTAACGAAATTGCTGCCGGTGATGACTAGTTCAAGGCCTGAGCTACCCGCAATAACATGCGCGGGATTGAGTGCAGTTACCTGCGGCACGCCGCTGGCAATCGGCGAAATCGTGAACTGCGTGAATGTCGGCGGAGGCTGATCGGTCGGCGGATAGCTGCCGCCGCCGGGTTGAGGTGTGGTGACGCTGATATAAAGCGTATTCGGATTTTGCAGCAGCGTGGCCGGAAGGATGGCAACGATTTGGTTGATGCCTACGTAATTGAATGTTTGCAGCGCCGTCGGACTCGCGTTTGGGGTAAGCGAGTATCCCACTTGAGTTTGCTGGACTAGGTTTTTGCCGTTGATCGTCAGGTAGGATTGTGGGCTGCCCGCGGAGATCGTGGTTGGCGAGAGCGAGGTGATTTTCGGAGCTGGGTAATTGATGACCTGTTCGCATGAGGGCAGCAGCACCATTGCGACCACCAAAGCCCAAAACGCCAGCCGAAATTGTTGCTGCAAAATTCTTCACCCCTATGCGTGTAGGTCGGTCCCCAAGCAGTCAGTGCAATGCTAGAGACTACTAAAGATGACTCAAGCGGGCAATCAGGATGCTTGCGCTCCGGCGGATTGTCCAGCAAGGAAACCACGAAAAGCAGGCGGAGAAGGGTTAATTCGTTGTGGAACGCCGCTCCCGACAGGATTAAGCTCCGCACGGCGGCGCGGAAAACAACGGTCACTTGCAGAAAAACGATCCTTGGTCGGGCCGCTCGGAGGGTTCACATGTTGAGTCTGAAGCTCATTGTTGTGCCTGCTTTCCTGCTCGGACTGGCAGCGTCGCCGATTTGCGCGCAGGAAGCATCGAAATCGCAAACCGATCAAAGTTCGGCCCCAGCGCAGGCTGTTCCAGAAGCGCCGGCGGCAAAAACTGCGGATGTCGCATCGCCCGATGCAATCATGGCTGCGACCTACGATGTGATTTCTGGGCCGGCTGGGCAGCAGCGCGATTGGGCGCGCTTTCGATCGCTGTTTGTGGCCGACGCGCGCTTGATTGCTGTGGGGCCGAAAAAGACAGGCACAGGGTTCGAAATTCATGGGGTTTCACCCGATGGGTATCAAAAATTCGGCGATCCTTATTTCCAGAAGAACGGCTTCTACGAGCGGGAAATCGCGCGGAAGTCGGAACGCTACGGAAATATCATGCACATTTTCAGCACCTATGAATCGCGGCACGACGCCAAAGATCCTCAGCCGTTCGCACGCGGAATCAATAGTTTTCAATTGTTCTATGACGGCACCCGTTGGTGGGTAGTCACAATCTACTGGCAGGAAGAATCAAGGGATGTTCCTCTGCCCCAGGAGTATTTGCCAGCAGGCAGGCAGTGACTGGGTGGTGACTGAGGAGTGCTCGAGCCGCAAAGCTACTTGGGTTGGACGGGGCTGGCCGGGAACGTCGGTGGAGGTGGCGTGCCAGGTGCGGGCGCTGCACTCGCCGGCGCAGTCGAGGTCATTTCAGCCGGTAACGGCAGAAGCGCTCGAAGCACATCGGGCGGAAGCTTATCAGCACGCGCCATGAGCGCGCTCACCTCCCACATTTGTTGATCGCTGAGCGATTTCTGAAAACTCGGCATGCCCGTCAGGCGGATGCCATTCTTAACCTTCCAGTACGTGACGCCCACGGGATCGTCTGTGACCGTTTCCTTCTCGGTGAAAAGCTGCGGGGCGTGCGGGAACATCCCCTGCGATGCGGCGGAAGGGGCCTGTAAGGGCAAGCCGTGACAGAAAGCACAGTTGTCTTTGTACACTTGAGCGCCAGTCATCAAGTCAGCCGGAGTGAAGGTCCGAAGATCGCGGTCGGGGGCTTCCTTCTTGATTCGCCCGGCGAGACCGCCGTGGGCGATGAACTTTTCGAATGGCATGGGATGGTCCCACGCAGCCGCCGGCGCCTGGCCCATTTCCACATAAAAACAGAACGCGATCGGTATGATCAGCAGCCCCAGAATTAATCCGATTAAAAACCCTCTCATCGATTATTCCTTCCGGTGTTCTGATTTGAAGCCAAAAAAAAGCGCAGAGGATTGAATAGCACATCGAGCGGCGAGTTGCCAGGCTTTCGGCTGCGGCTTCCCGCAATTCGCTTTAACGCTCTTGGCTACCTTTTTTGTTTGTCGGAAACGAGTCTTGCACTCTAAGCCGCGTTAGGCCATGAATATCAGGCCGTTCCAGGAGGACTTACATGTTTCAAGCTGATTTGCTCAAAGGCCGAACCATCCTGATTACCGGGGGTGGAACCGGACTGGGGCACTCCATGGCATTACGTTTCGCGGAACTGGGAGCAAATATTTTTCTGGTTGCACGGCGCGAAGAACCACTGAAGGAAACTTGCAAACAGATTCAAGGAAAAGGCGTGCGCGCAGCTTATAACTGCGTGGACATTCGCGATTTCAGCGCGGTAGAGCAGGCCGTAGATGTCGCAGAAAAGGAATTCGGGCGCGTGGATACTCTGGTGAATAATGCCGCGGGAAATTTTATCGCACGCACGGAAAAGCTCTCGCCCAATGCTTTTAACGCTGTGGTTGGAATCGTACTGCAGGGCGCGTTTTTCTGCACTCTCGCGCTTGCAAAGAAGTGGATCGCCGCAAAGCAGCCCGGCACGGTGCTGAACATCGTGACCACCTACGCCGCGGCCAACAGCGGTTCGGGGTTTGTGGTGCCATCGGCGTGCGCCAAGGCTGGAGTACTTGCCATGACCAGATCACTCGCTGTGGAATGGGCGCGTTACCACATCCGCTTGAACGCCATCGCTCCGGGACCATTTCCGACAGAAGGTGCCTGGTCGCGATTGTTGCCTTCGAAAGACCTCGAGGAGCGCGTGAAAAAACACCATCCCATGGGACGCTTTGGACGCCACGAAGAGCTGGCCAATCTGGCCGTGTACTTGATCAGCGACCACGCTGATTACGTGAATGGCGAATGCGTGGTGATCGACGGCGGTCTGTGGCTTCGCGGCGCCGGCGAATTCAATGATTTTCTCGACTTGCCCGACGTTGCCTGGGAAATGTTGGAATCCGCGCGCAAAAAGTAGGCGCGCGACGCGGGATCAGCAATTCTCGGTCGCTTACCTTACATGCCGCGCTAAGAACAGCGCTATATTTAAACCTTTATGCGGGTCTTACCTTGACCGTCTTTGAATCGGCCAGTAAGCTGGTTCTTTCGATTGAGGTACAAACAGTCCGCATGAGCACCGAGACCATTCAAATCACCCTGCCTGATGGCGCCACCCGTGAGGTTCCGCGCGGCACTACCGCTGCGCAAGATGGCGCAGCAGATTTCGCCGCGCCTGGCCAAGGAAGCGCTTGTCGCGCGCGCCGACGGCGAGCTGGTGGACCTCTCGCGTCCGCTTGGAACACGACTCCAAGCTTTCCATTCTCACGGCGAAAGATCCGGATGCGGTGCAGGTGTTCCGCCACTCAGCCGCGCACTCTGCTTGCCGCAGCGGTCATGGAACTCTATCCCGACGTAAAGCTCGGCATCGGCCCGCCGATCGAAAACGGATTCTTCTACGAATTCGTGCGCGAAGAGCCGTTCACTCAAGACGACCTGGCGAAAATCGAAGCCAAAATGCACGATCTCGCCGCCAAGGATGTTCCCAACGAACGCAAGCTGATTCCGAAGCCCGAGGCGCTTGAGCTCTATCGCAAAAGCAATCAGGAATTCAAATGCGAGCTGGTCGAAGAAAAAGCCAGCGAGCCGATGGTTTCGTTTTACACCACCGGAAAATTTATCGATTTCTGCCGCGGTCCGCACATTCCTTCCACCGGACGCATCAAGGCTTTCAAATTGATGAACGTCGCCGGCGCTTACTGGAAAGGCAAAGAAGGCAATCCGCAGATGCAGCGGATTTACGGCGCGTGCTTCGTCGATCAGAAGGAGCTCGACGAGTATCTGCACAAGCTCGAAGAAGCAAAGCGCCGCGATCATCGCCGAATCGGAAAAGAGCTCGGGCTATTCACCGTGAGCGACCAGGTCGGATCCGGTCTGCCGCTCTGGCTGCCGAAAGGCGCGACCATCCGTCGGCGTTTGCTCGAGGATTACATTCTCGAAAAGGAACGCCGCGCCGGCTACCAACACGTCTACACGCCGGACCTGGCGAAGGTTGATCTCTACGTGCGTTCGGGACACTGGGCTCACTATCACGAGGACATGTTTCCGCCGATGGACCTCGAAACCGAGCAGCTGGTGCTGCGACCGATGAATTGTCCGCATCACATTCTGGTCTACGAATCCAGGAAGCACAGCTATCGCGAACTGCCGGTGCGAATCGCCGAGCTCGGCACGATGTACCGCTACGAGCGGTCGGGCGTGCTGAGCGGCCTTAGCCGCGTTCGCGTGCATGACGCTCAACGACGCGCACATCTTCTGCACTCCGGAACAAATCAAGGAAGAATTTGCCGGAGTGATGCGGCTGGTCGAGCAGGCCTACCGCGATCTCGGCATCACGCAATACAGCTACCGGCTATCGCTGCGCGACAAGGCGAACACCGAGAAGTACGTGGCCAACGACGAAATGTGGGATCTCGCCGAGCGACGTTCTGCGCGAAGCCATGAATTCGCTCGGTCTTCCTTACACCGAAGCTCCCGGCGAAGCTGCTTTCTACGGACCGAAGCTCGATATTCAGCTGGCCGACGTGATGGGCCACCAGGAAACCTATTCCACGATTCAGATCGATTTCCATCTGCCGAATCAATTCGAACTTGGATACATCGGCGCGGACGGCCAGGAGCATCGGCCGGTGATGATTCACCGCGGCGTCATCAGCACGATGGAGCGAATGGTTTCTTATCTGATCGAGCTGTATGCCGGCGCATTCCCGGCGTGGCTCGCGCCGGTGCAGGCGATTGTGCTGCCCATCACCGAACGGCAGAACGACTACGCCGAAGAGGTCTACCAGAAACTGCTCGATGCCGGGATTCGCGTCGGAACTCGACGATCGCAACGAAAAACTGCAAGCGAAAATCCGCGACGCGCAGCTCCAGAAAATTCCTTACATGCTGGTCATCGGCGGCAAGGAAGCCGAAGCTGGCACAGTCTCCGTGCGTCACCGCTCGAAGGGCGACCTGGGCCCGCGCCCGCTCGATCAATTCAGCGCGGACCTGCACCAGGAAGTCGACTCGCGGGCGATTGTCTAGGCTGCCTGCGGACCGAGCATTTCCCTGCTCAAAAGCCTCGAATCCGTTCTTGCGCGTCGGGCGGCAAACCCGTGCTATACTTTTTGGCCCGTCCCTCCCCGCGGGCGTGTCTACCGTGGGAGGTGCGGCCAACGGGCTGTCAGCGCATCTTTTAGCGCCCGGGAGGTGGGTTTATCGCAGAACGTGGTGGAGCTCCTGGCCTTCGGGTCAATGAACGAATTCGTGCTCGTGAAGTTCGCGTAATTGATGATGCCGGGAACCAGCTTGGCGTGATGACGCTTTTCGACGCGATGAAACAGGCGCGTGAATCGGGTTTGGACGTGGTGGAGATTTCGCCGAACGCAGTCCCGCCGGTCTGCAAGCTGGTGGATTACGGAAAATTTCTCTACGAGCAAAGCAAAAAGGCTCACGAAGCGAAGAAAAACCAGAAAAGTTCGCATATCAAGGAAGTGAAGTTCCGGCCTTCCACCGCCGAGCACGATTATCAGGTGCGCAAGAATCAGATCATCCGGTTCCTCGGCGAAGGCTACAAAGTGAAGGCCATGATTTTTCATCGCGGCCGCGAAATGGCGCACCAGGACGTGGGCCGCAAGAAGATGGATCGCTTGATGAAGGACATCGTGGATCACGCGCAAGTGGAATTCGGGCCGAGGATGGAAGCAAACATCCTGCTCGCACTGCTGGCGCCGAAGAAGGGCGCTGGTTCAGCGCCGTCCGCGCAGAAGAGCGCGGAAAGTCCGGCATAGAAAAAACGCACCGCCACAAGATTGGCCGTGCCAACTGGAAGCGAAGAGGAAATCGTGAAGAAGAACAAGAAAATGAAAGCCAAGACGCACCGCGGCGCCGCCAAGCGCTTCAAGATCACTTCCACCGGCAAAGTGATGCGCTGGCGGTCGGGCAAGCGCCACTTGCTCGGCACCAAGAAGCCTCGCCGCATGCGCCGGCTTCTCAATAAAGTTCAGGTGAATCCCGCCGACGTGAAGAACGTGCGTCTGGCATTGCCGTACGGCTTGCCGTAAATAGATTTTTTTCCGCGCCGGGCAGAGCGTAACGGGTGCCTGCCGGCCGGATGTTCCGCCCGCCGCCAGAAATGGCGAGCTAGGGTGGGGCAAATTGCGGTCCTACGAGACAAACCCGTCCTGCTGCTCGCGCGTTTTTGCGAGCGGTTGGCCGCGTTTGTCTCCTCACTTGATTTGAAAGCGCCAGCGAAGCCGATTGCGACGTAGGGGCACGGCATGCCGTGCCCGGTTGTGATTTGCCGTTGTTGCGCAACAGGAGAAAAGAACTATGCCTCGAGTTAAACGTGGAACCAAACGCCGCGCCCGCCGCAAAAAGCTGCTGAAACACGCCAAGGGATTTTTCCTTACCAAGGGAAAGCTGTTCCGTTCGGCGAAAGAAGCGGTGAACCGCTCGCTGCGCTACACCTATCGCGACCGCCGCGTGCGCAAACGCGATTACCGCACGCTGTGGATTCAGCGCATCGGCGCGGCCGCACGCAATAACGGCACGACCTACAGCCAATTGATTCACGCGCTGAAGGCCGGCGGCATTGATCTCGACCGCAAGATTCTGGCGGACATGGCCGTGCACGACGCCGAAGGATTTACCGCGCTGGTCGGCTCGGTGAAGCAGCACATGCCGAAGCCGTCGCCAGCGCAAGAGCACGCGGCGAAGCATCAGCCAGTGCGGCACCAGCAAGAAGGATAATTCAGCGGCACGTCGCGGAACGGCCGCAGCGTGTGTTTGTAGGGGCGGGTCTAAGACCCGCCCCAACTGTCGGAACACGCACTCACCATGACGACGAACGATCCCACGACACAGACTCTGGCTCAGATCCAGGCCACCAGCGCCGAAGCCGTGACCTCGCGGTTTGCGGAAGTGCGCCGACGATTCGACGAGCAGGCAGCCGTCCACGCATCTGATCCGGAGAATTGGCGGACCTTCGTGCTGCAGTGGACCGGCCGGAAATCGGGCGTCCTATCGCACATCACGGACAATTGGCTGAAACCCGCGATCGCCGGAACTGAAGCGCGTCGTGGGCCAGGAATTAAACAAGCTCAAAGCTCACGTCGAATCAGTACTCTGGCGCAAAAGCGCACAGAACTCGAAGCGCCGGAGAGCAAGCAACGGCACACCCGCGAGAAAATTGATCTCTCGCTTCCCGGCATCGAAGCGCGCCATCGGCACGCGTCACCTGATCCGCCAAACCTACGAAGAACTTCTGCGCATTTTCGCCGCAATTGGCTTCAGCGTAGTCGAAGGCCCTGAGATCGAAACGCCTTACTACAATTTCGAAGCGCTGAATATTCCCGAACACCATCCCGCGCGCGACAATATGGACACCTTCTACATCGAAGGCACGCGCTCGCCCTATCTGTTGCGCACGCACACTTCTCCGATGCAAATTCGCACCATGGAAAAGCAACCGCCGCCCGTGCGCATCGTGGTGCCGGGCAAGGTTTATCGCCGCGATAATCCGGACGCGACGCACGGCTATATGTTCCACCAGATCGAAGGGCCTGGCGGTGGATACGGACATCACCTTCTGCGATTTCAAAGGTACCGTGGATTATTTCGCGCGCGAATTCCTCGGACCAAAAACGAAAACGCGTCTGCGCCCCAGTTATTTTCCGTTCACCGAGCCATCCGCGGAGGTGGACGCGACCTGCCACGTGTGCGGCGGCTCGGGCTGTCGCGTCTGCAAGCAATCCGGCTGGATCGAACTGTTTGGCGCGGGAATGGTCAACCCGGCGGTCTACGGCTTCGTGAAATACGATCCCGAAAAACTTTCGGGGTTTGCTTTTGGCATGGGCGTCGACCGGCTGGCGATGATGAAGTATGGCGTTACGGAAGTGCCGCTGCTATTCCAGAACGATGTGCGTTTCTTGAAACAATTTCCCTGATCACACAGCAATGTGCGCGGTGCGCTTGAATTGAGATGCTGAATCATGAAAGTCGTCTACAACTGGCTCAAACAATTCGTGGATCTGACCGCGTCGCCCGCCGATCTGCGCGCGCGATTATCGCTTGCCGGAATTGCCGTGGATTCGATCGAAGAAACCGCGGCTGGCCCTGTGCTGGATGCGGAAGTCACCGCCAACCGTCCGGACTGCCTCGGGCATCTCGGAATCGCGCGCGAAGTAGCTGCGATTTACCGTCTTCCCCTGAAACCATTGCATCCCAAACTGAAGGAATCGGCGGAAAAAGCAGCTGACGCCACGCACGTTGAAATCGAGGCGCCCGATCTGTGCGGACGATTCACGGCGCGCCTGCTGCGTGGGGCAAAAGTGCAGCCTTCGCCAAATTGGCTGCGGCAAGGCCTGGAAGCGATCGGCGAAAAATCGATCAATAACGTGGTGGACGTCACGAATTACGTGATGTTCGAGATCGGCCACGCGCTGCACGCCTTCGATTTCGACACACTCAACGAAAAGCGCATTGTAGTGCGGCGTGCGAGGCCAGGCGAAAAAATCCGTACGCTCGATGGAGTGGAACGCACGCTGTCGAAGGATATGTGCGTGGTAGCCGACGCCACGCGGGGAGTGGGCATCGGCGGCGTGATGGGCGGTGCGGATGCCGAAATCAGTTTCAGCACGCGCAATATCTTGATCGAGTGCGCCTGGTTTGATCCCATCGCCGTTCGGCGCGCTTCGAAAGCCCTGGGCCTGCGCACCGAAGCCTCCTATCGCTTTGAACGCGGCGCCGACCCCGAAATGGCAGGCCTTGCTTCGCGGCGCGCGGCGGAATTGATGCAGCAAATCGCTGGCGGCGAACTTCTCGCGGGAGTGCTGGACATTTATCCGCATCGCCAGCCGGAAAGGAAAATCGAGCTCTCGCGCAAAGAACTGTTGCGCGTGATGGGTGCTGACGTTCCCGATCGCGACATCGAGGCAATTCTCGGCGCACTGGGATTTCATCCCGTGCGCGTCGACGCCAATCGCGGCAGCGAAGGCTCGCTTGCAGCGATCTGGGAATGCCAGCAAGTTTCCTGGCGGCAGGACGTGACTCGCGGCATTGATCTGATCGAAGAAGTGGCGCGGCATTACGGCTATGACAAATTTCCGCCGCGCTTACCCCCGGCGAAATTGCCAGCGCACCGTTTGCCCCACGCGGAAGCGCAAGACCGGCTGCGCGAGCGCGTCGTTGCGCTTGGCTACCAGGAAATCGTGGAGATCCCGATCGTCGATACGCAGCGCAACGAAATCTTCCGGCCGCAAGATCTCACGCCCGCGGTGATCGCCAATCCGCTGGCAGAAGACGCTTCGGTGATGCGTTCGACGGGCATGGTCAGCATGGTGCGCGCGATCGAATGGAACCTGAACCACGGCCAACGCAATTTGCGCCTATTCGAAATCGGCAAGACCTACGAATTGCGCAATGGGCAACCGGTCGAAACTCCGGTTTTGACCATCGGCGCAACCGGGTTGAAACGAGAAAAGACAATTTACGAACCGGCCGGCGAGTACGGTTTCCCGGACTTGAAAGGCCATCTCGATAGTATCGGGCGTCTCGCCGGCGGTTTTGCTTGGCAATCAGGCGGCCCGCAATGGCTCGCAGCTGCGGTCGCGACGAAGATTTCGCTCGCGCAAGCCGATCAAGACAACGCCGGCAGCCGGCAACCTACTGGCATCGCCGGCCAGCTCGCGCCTCGCATCACTGACCAACTCAAGCTGCGTCAGGATGTGTTTGTCGCCGAGCTAGAACTGGAGCCTTTGTTAACGGGCATCGAAGCGGCGGACGCCGCCCGCCGTTTCAAACCGCTGCCGCGTTTTCCGGCGGTCGAGCGGGACTTTTCACTTGTGCTCGCGGACGGAGTCAGGTTCGCGCAGGTGGAACAAGCCATTCGCGAGCTAGGATATCGCTGCGCTCGACCAGCATCGAACCCGCGGATCTGTTTCGCGGAGGCCAGATTCCAGCGGGGAAATTCTCGCTGATGATCCGTGTGAAGTTTCAAAGCACCGAAGCAACATTCACGGATGCGCAACTCAACGATTTTTCCGCCCGCGTCGTAAACGCGCTTCAAGAAAAACTCGGCGCAACTCTGCGCAGTTAACCGTCGTTCCACTTGTTTATACCCTCCGCGGCTTGCAGCCTTGACTACAGACCTCGACGCTATGCCCGATCGGTCCGGGCAGCGTTGCAATGCCCGCTACAAATTCAACTGCAATTCAAATGCTTGACGTCGCCGTTGCGCGAAGGCCACCAATCGATGACAATAGGCGTCGCGCAGCCGGAGGTGGAAAGTGAAAATTGAAATTTACGACCAGATGTACAACGTCAACGCGGACGGTAATGAGGAATACCTGAAGGAGCTGGCCGCATATGTTGACGGAAAAATGCGCGAAATCGCCGATACAACTCACATGGTGGATTCACTGAAAGTGGCGGTGCTCGCCGCATTGAACATTGCCGATGAAGCCTTCAGCGTGCGCAAACGCCAGCAGGAAATCGAAGGGCCGCTGCGCAAGCGCGTGGAAAAGTGCGTCTCCATGGTGGAGAAGGCGCTGGAGCAAACGAACTGATCATGGAGCAATCGCTTTCGTGAGTTTTGCATACTCGCGTGATGTAGCGATATTGCCGATGCCGCGCTGAAGACCTTGATTGGCGCTCGATTTAAACCTCAGACTTCGCGTCAGTTTCAATCCTGCTCTGTTCGCTCTGCTAAATGCAACCGGCACAACTGATTGGTGCCGGGTGCCATCTCTTATATCATCCGGTTGGTTGTGCCATTCGCTCTGGGCGTTCCGATTGACCTTTTTTCCCTTGAAGAGGCATAGGACTATGAACACAAAGATTGTGCGGTTCGCGGTTCTTGCGATCATTTTCGTTTTCAGCGGCGTGGGTTTTGGGCAAAACCCGCCGTCGCCCCCGTCGCAAAACGGCGGCTCGCCGCAGCATCTGCCTCCGCAAACACCCGAACAGCCGAAAGCTCCGAGCCGTCAGACATCGCCTCAAAATATTTCATCCGGGCAAGTCCACGGCACCATGCGAATCTCGCTTGAACAGGCGATTCAGCTGGCGCTGCAGAACAATCACAATCTCAAGGCCGCGCGCACTACCATCCAACAGAATGAAGCGCAGGAAATCACCGCGAACCTCAGGCCCAATCCGGTTTTTACCGCGGACGCGCAATTCCTACCCATATTTCAGCCGAACGACTTCACCGCCGACTACATTAACGAAACTGCGCAGTTTGATCTCGGCGTCGCCTACCTTTTTGAACGCGGTAAGAAGCGCCAGCATCGCTTGCAGGCGGCCAAGGACGCCACGGCGCAAACCAGATCCCAAGTCACAGACAACGAACGGACCCTCGAGTTCAACGTCGCATCGCAATTCTTCGCCAGCCAGTTGGCAGAATCGACACTCGATCTTGCCTTGCAGGACGTGAAAAGTTTCCAGAATACCGTGGACATAAGCGAGGACCGTTACAAAGCTGGCGATATGAGCGAAGTGGACTACCTGAAAATCAAATTGCAGCTGTTGCAGTTTCAAAGCGACGTCTCACAAGCGCAACTGGCAAAGACCCAGGCGCTCGTTGGCCTCCGGCAATTGCTCGGATTTCAAAGCGTGCCGGACGATTACGACGTCAGCGGCGACTTCGATTACAAGGCGGTCACAGTCAAACTGGAGGATTTGCAGCAGCAGGCTTTGCAGAACAGGCCCGATTTTCGCGCTGCGCAGCAGGGAGTGACCGCCGCCCGGAGCCAGTACGAGCTGGCGAAAGCCAACGGCAAAGTGGATGTTACCGGCACATTCGATTACGACCACGTCAACGCAGCAAATACCGGTTCCTTCTTCGGAAGCTTCCAGATTCCGATTTTCAATCGCAATCAGGGAGAAATCGCTCGCACAAATTACGCGATTACCCAGGCGCAAGAGCTCGAGCTTGCGTCCGGCGATCAGGTCCTAGCAGATGTTTTGACCGCGTATGAGGGCGTTCGCGAAAACGACCAGATCGTTTTGTTCTACCGCAACAGCTACCTGGATGTCGCGCAGAAGACGCGTGACATTACGGAATATTCCTACCGGCACGGCGCGGCGAGCTTGCTGGACTTCCTCGACGCCGAGCGCACTTATCGCGCAACGGAGCTTGGATACCGGCAGGCCTTGGCGGCATATTTAACGGCTGTTGAGCAGCTTCGAGAGGCTGCGGGAGTCAAGACTCTGCCGTGAGGCCGTGGTTCTCGCTAGGCTTGCGATTCGTCGAAACCGGGCGGCGCTTCTACAAACAATCTGGTCTTCGCCGACATCGACAGCCGAGGTAATCTCCCGTCGAATTGGATGTGACGCCGGGCTCGAGCGACAGGCGAGCGATGATTTGCTCAAGAAGCTCGCGTCTGAGGCAAATTCAGATGATCTGACCGGCTTCGAGATGGCTTTTAGCGTCAGTTCCGCCAATTGCCGACCGTCTGGCTTCGTTCTCTCCTCCTTCCTCAGAAGATCCCCGGGTCCTTACAGTTTTACACAACTCTAGTTGACAACTATTTTCAACTAAACTAAGCTCTGGAGTCCAGTTGATAGTGAGTATCAACTACAAGAAACCCATGCTTGCTTCCAACTCGCGCCCTTTTAGGCGAATTTTTCTCTTCCTCGCTTTCCAATTCATCTTCACCCAGCTCGCATGGTCAGGTGTCGGCGGCCGCATCTCCGGCACTGTTAAGGACGCAAGCGGAGCCGTGGTCCCGAAAGCAGCCGTTTCCATCACGGACACCAGCACGGGCTTGACCCAGTCGGTAATTACTGATGAAAAAGGGGTTTACTCATTTCTCGAAGTGCAAGTGGGCCACTACGAGCTCGTTGTCACCGCCAACGGGTTCAAGCCATACCAGCTCAAAGCAATCGTCATCGATGCCGACTCCGCCATATTGATCGATCCGGTTCTACAAGTTGGCGACAAAACTGAGACGGTCACCGTCGACGAGGCCGCTGCTCATGTCGAAACCTCCAGTACGCAACTCGGAGAGGTCATCACTTCTGCGCAGATGACATCGGTGCCGCTAAATGGCCGTAGCTTTACGGACTTGCTCGCGCTTCAGCCGGGCATTGCGCCCGCGACGTCAATTACTTCCCAAACCGTGCAGGACGTCGGCGTGGCCGCGCTCTCGCCCTCGGGCAACTTGAATCCCGGTACAATATCCGTCAATGGCCAGCGCGAATTCGCCAATAGTTTCATCGTGAACGGAAGTGACGTCGAGGAAGATGTCAACATGGGAACCGCGATCGTTCCGAACCTAGATTCGATCGCTGAGTTCCGTGTCCTCACGGATAATTTCGACGCCGAGTATGGCGAATTCAGCGGCGGGCAAATCAATGTCGTGACCAAGGCCGGCACCAACGAATTTCACGGCAACGCCTTCGAATTTTTGCGTAATACCAATCTGGATGCGCGCAATTATTTTTCGGACGTTCGTGGCAGATACGACCAGAATCAGTTTGGTGGTACGTTTGGCGGGCCCATTCGCAAGAACAAAATTTTCTTCTTCGCAGATTATCAAGGCACGCGCCTAACCCAAGGCGTGGACACCGGGCAAATCGCGGTTCCTTCAGCGCAAGAACGCTCCGGAAATTTCTCAGGCGTGGCTAGCTCCTTCGTAACGAGCGATGCTAGCGGAAACACGATCCCTACCACCGTTAGCGGCCCCTATTGGGCCAGTCAGCTATCCAGCAAACTAGGCTACCCGGTTACGGCCGGTGAGCCCTACTACACCCCGGGTTGTACCGATCCCTCGAAATGCGTTCTCCCGAACGCCGTAATCCCGCAAAGCAGATGGTCAGATCCCGCAAAAAATTTGCTGCAATACATTCCTGCTCCCAACAATTCGGACGGCACCTTCTCCACCGCAGCTTTTAATCAGCTGCTGCGCGACGACAAAGGCGCGCTTCGTCTGGATGGCAACACTCACTGGGGCATGCTCTCGGCTTACTATTTTCTCGACGATTTCACTCAGAACAATCCCTACCCGGTAGCGCAAGGCGGCGCGAACGTGCCGGGCTTTGACGCCTTGAATTCAGGGCGCGCGCAATTGCTGCAACTCGGCGACACCAAAACTCTCGGATCCACGGCGCTCAACGAATTTCACTTCAGTTATCTGCGCGACGCATCCGATCTTGGCCAGCAACAAGGCGGAGTCGGGGTGAGTCTCGCATCGCAGGGATTTGTGGTCGGAGAAGGGACTCCCGGAATCGTACCTCTGGCGCCGAAGACCGAGGGCGTCGAAAGCGTCAGCTTCAATAGTTTCTCGATAGGAACGAACACCAATCAGCTACAGCAGACGAACAACACCTATCAGATCCTGGATAATTTCTCCAAAGTCTCAGGAGCACACACCATCAAGGTGGGTGGCGAATTCCATTTCGATCAGATCAATACATTCCCCATCGCGCAGTTCAATGGTGCTTTCCTCTTCTTTGGCAGCGAGACCGGCGTGGATTTCGCTGATTTTCTGCTGGGCATTCCCACTCAGTATAACCAAAGCGAACTGCGGCCATTCTACGGGCGCAATAAGTACGTGGGTCTTTACGGTCAGGACAGCTGGCGCATTAAGCCGAGTCTGACCCTCAATTACGGCCTGCGCTGGGATCGCATTGAGCCGTGGTATGAGAAATATAACCAGATTGCGACTTTCGAAGCGGGCAAGCGGTCGCTCGTCTTTCCGACCGCCCCCGCCGGAATTCTTTTCCCGACCGACCCGGGAGTCCCGCGCACTCTGGCGTCTCCGGGAAATTTGGATTTTTCGCCGCGCCTGGGCCTCGCGTATTCACCAAAGGTGGGCGGCGACGGCTGGCTCAGCAAATTAATCGGAGGCCCAGGACAAACGAGTGTTCGAGCCAGTTTCGGGACTTTTTATACTGCGATCGAAGCGCTCACGATAGGCGTGCTCAGCGCGAACGCACCCTATGGAACCACCTACAGTAGCCCCAGCCCTCCGCTGTTTGCCGCACCATTCATCACTGCCGCCACCGGTCAGGATATTGGACAGAGATTTCCAGCTCAACTCGCGGCGCTGGGCTCCTCGCGAAAGCGTCCGGACTCCAGCGTGAACTGGTCGCAGTTTGAACCGATTACCGGCATCCCCGGTTATCCGACGACCAACCGCATACCCTACACGGAAGAATATATGCTCTCGATCCAACGCGCCCTTGGCGCCAACACGGTCTTGAGCGCCAATTACGTGGGGACCCAGGCGCATCGCTTGCCCGTGCTCATCGAAAACAATCCCGGCAATCCCGCATTGTGCTTGCAGCTGCGCGATCCCGCGAATCTCGCCCCGGGGCAAACTCCATGCGGGCCTTTCGGTGAGGGAAATATTTATAGGACGGCTACCGGCCAGACGATCTATGGGACGCGCGAGCCTTTCAGTTTTGATTTTGGCAGCAATACGAACCAAGCGACCATCGGCAACTCTAACTACAACGCCCTGCAAATTACCCTACATCGCACCAGCAAGCGATTAGAGATTCTCGCCGGATATACTTTCAGCAAATCGATCGATCAGTCTTCCAGCCTCGGCGAGGAAGTGAATCCGCTTGATCCTTCGCTCAGCCGCGCCATATCGGCGTTCGATATCAAACACAATTTTGTAGTGAGCTACTACTACCAGATACCCTTCGAACGTCTGTTCCGCGCTGGGAACCGCTGGACGCAAGGTTGGGTGCTATCCGGCATCACGCATTTCAGCAGCGGTTTCCCGGTCACGCTGGTGAATAACGGCGACAATTCTCTGCTAGGAACCGAACCAAACGGAATCAATAATTTCGGAGTTGACGAGCCCGACCTCGCTCCCGGCCCTCTCAATCTGAACGGCAATCCCCGCAACGGAAAGCCATATTTCAATACGACGCTGTTCAGCCAAAACGCTCTGGGCACGCCGGGGAACGCCAAGAGACGCTTTTTTTATGGGCCGGGCCTCGATAACTACGACATGGCCCTGCTGAAAACCGTGGCGCTTACCGAATCCAAATCTCTGCAATTTCGTCTCGAAGCCTTCAACGTGTTCAATCACGCTCAGTTTTTCGGCCCACAGGCCGTCGACGGAAATATCGGCGACGTTGGTTCCACGTTTGGACAGGTTGTAAATGCGGACCCGCCGCGGCTCGTGCAGTTAGGATTCAAGTTCCTGTTTTAGGATCGTTGCCGCCAGCGCTCGTTGCACCAGGCAAGAATTGGTAGTGGCGCAGCCTGCGCCGCGCCTTGTTCCCGAGGAATCGCACCTACTTCGCTTTATTCGTTTAGGGGTTGTATGTATTCGAACTCCATGGCAGCGCTTGCCGCCGGCCGCCAGGAATTTCCTGCTACAATTAAGCGCGGAACCGGCCTGCGACGCAGGTGACGTCGCGATGGTCTTTTGAACCAACACTGGATCCCAGGGAGTCCGCGTCGACCTGCCCTTGTGCACGTCCATTGGCTGAACCCAGTGGATAGCCTGAAAGCAGGCGCAGGACACCCACCTATTCGTGGGGTTCAGGACCTAGCAACGCACGGCGAAGTGGACCGCTCCGAACTTGCTATCTCGCTGCCGAAAGGTTCAACGCACAAGTGAAAGTTCTCTTCATCGGCGACATCGTCGGTTCGCCGGGACGCAAAATTGTGCACGACCGCCTTGCCGACATCCTTACACAGCGCTCGATCGATCTCTGCATCGCCAACGGCGAAAATTCCGCCTCCGGCTTTGGCATCACCCCGCGGCTGGCAGAAGAAATATTCGCGTGCGGAGTGGAAGTGATCACCGGCGGCAATCACATCTGGGATCGCAAAGAAATCCTAGATTTCTTTCCTCACGAGCCGCGCCTTATTCGCCCAGCGAACTTCCCGAATGGATCACCAGGAAAAGGATATTATGTAGGCCAAGCGAAAAACGGCGTTAACTATGCGGTCGTCAACTTGCAAGGCCGCACGTTTATGACCCCTCTCGAGGACCCATTTCGCACGGCCGAACGCGAGCTTGCCGCGATCCCGTCGAATGTAAAAGTCATCGTAGTGGACATGCACGCCGAAGCTACTTCCGAAAAACAAGCCATGGGTTGGTTCCTGGACGGCAAAGTTTCGGCGGTCTTGGGTACGCATACGCACGTGGCTACTGCGGACAATCACGTTTTGCCCGGCGGCACTGCCTACATCACTGACGTAGGGATGACCGGACCGCACGACTCCGTAATCGGCATGGAAAAAAAGCCGATCGTTCAGCGCTTCCTGGATTCGTTACCAGCAAAATTTTCGGTAGCTGAAGGCGACGTACAAATGAACACGGTCCAGATCGAGGTCGAGGAGTCGACGGGCCGTGCTCGCGCCATTGACCGCATCAATTTCCGCCTGGATTAGCAAGTTATGGGGCCGTGGTTCTCGGCGTTGGTTCTCCGTCGTGCTACCCCAAGCAGTCATCGTCCGCAAGCGCAGCGAAGGATCGATCTTGTTTTGAACCCTGGCCGGCTTATCATGCCGGTCCGAGATGGTGTCGTTCTTCGCGCGCAACCGCAATCTCACCGGTTACGTCTTTCTAGCATCAGAAATTGGAACTTTTGCAGCCTTTCATAGGCAATAGAGTTATGGAGAACCATCTTATTTCGGGGAATGGTGGGGGAGTGGCATGTTTCGCGGTTCGTGTTTTAAATTACGGGTATGTCCTTGCATAATTTTTCTTCTGGCCGGTTTTACCGCTCCATTTCCTGCTGAGGCTCAAGGATTCGTAAGCGCCGTACCATCGCGCGCACGGGTGTTTCCGGAAATCGCCTCTGGTGTGATCGCGATGAAGCGAGACTCCGCGGGCCGTTACTACATTCTCGCCACTCCCCCGGACCTAATATTGACATTCAGCTCCGATGGAAAACGAATCGGCCAAATCCCCAACCTCACTGCCCAGAACGGCAAAATTCAATACGCGGTCGACTTCGACCTCGATGCTAACGGCCGCGTCCTGGTGGCCGACCGCGCCGCGAACGCCGTAGAAATCTTTTCGCCCGAGGGTGCGCTCGTGGCCAAAGTTCCGGTCTTTGCGCCCACCGGCGTAGTCGCTTTGCCGGACGGGCAATTCGCTGTCTCCACTTTGCGTTCCAAGCGCCTCGTTGAAATCCGAAGCGATGACGGAGCTTTGGTCCGGAGCTTCGGCGATCCTGGCGACGCTGGGTTAGACCCGAATTCCAAGCAATTGCAAAAGCTCGGAAAAGTCTCGGGCGATGGCGACGGCGATATTTTTTTTGCCTTCACGGCTCTGGCGGATCCCACAGTCCGTCGATATGACCGCTTCGGTTACGTAACTAGCGAGGCGATCTTCTCCGCGAGCATGTACGATCCTTCTCCCGCTGCAACACCCGACGATCGAGTGCAATTTGGAATCAACTTCAGCGAGACAAATTTTTCTGACTCCTACAACGCCTGGACCGCGGTGGGCAATCGCGGCGACATTCTTTTCGGCGGTGGCTTGTCCCCGGGTTTGGGGGCGCGCACGGGACATACGGCGCAATCGGCAACCGAAGATATTCTTTCTACGGCGTCTGCATCGGGGCCTGGCGGTGGCGGTCCTGGAGGCATGGCCGGCGGGGGGATGGTGTCTGCGCAAGGATCGTATCAACAGAATTCGCTGCAACTTCATGCCGGCGGGGGTCGCGCACCAGAACCGGCACAAATGGACAGGGATCGAACGACGACGGCAGTTCGCTCGATGGCTCGGTGCTACAGTTCAATTCTCAGAACTCTTCTAGCAGCGATGCCTTCGGGTCTACCCTCGGCAACGATGATGCACAGACAAACGTTTTGTTTTCGCAGGCTCCGGGACAATCCGCCGCGATTGCGGCTGGGACTGGCGCATCTGGCCGTGGCTTCGGAGGTTTCGGAGGGGGCGGCGGATTCGGCGGCGGTGTGGGCCAAGGGGTGTTCTCCGGCTTCGGAGGTTTCGGACAAGGAGGATTCGGCGGTGGCGAATCCTCTTCGCGTGACTCTCCCCAAGGATTTCAGAACCTCTTCACGCCCAGTATTTCGACTCCTGCGGGAGCACCCGCTGCCGCACCCACACCTGGTGGCGCACTCGCTTCGCACTCAGAATTTGCGGGAAGACCCGATGACTTACACTTCGGTGGGGGACACGGGCGCTTCGGCGAAAGTCTTTACAATTTAACCGGTACGGTAAAAGTGAACCTCGACCGCAACGCCGCCTCATCGGACGACAAGCCCGTCATCACAGCGGTAGCCGCCGATCCGCTGTCGCACGATATCTGGGCGGCCATCGGCAGAGTGCTCGTGCACTATGACAAGAATGGCAGCTACCTTGGCGAATACTTTATCGCGACTCCGGAAGGCGCCCCGCTGCACGTAAGCGCGATCATCGTCGAACCTGATCGATTGATCGTAGCGTCCGACTCCCGTGGTATATACGAATTCGCGCGGTTCGATCGAGCCAGTCATGCCCGGGCACAAGGTTCGATCCTGGCCAAGCCCGTCTCGCGAGAAAATACGAATCAATAATCACAACGAACTTCCCTGCCGCTGGGTTTGATCCGTGTCTCAATCGTTGGTGGGGCCCTGCACACCCGCGTTTCATCAACAGAAATCCGCCGCACACCGGTTCTAGCCGTCGTCCTGGGCGAAGCGAAGGATCTCTGTTCCGTTTTTCCAGCGAGATCGCTGCGCACCAGGCGATTTTACGAATCGACAATTGCCATCGATCGCTCAAATATCGTCGCGCTTTCCGCGCCGGAAATTTTCTCTCGCCACCCGTGCGCGCCTGCGGTAGAGTTCGGTTTGCATGCCTCGCGAAAAGTTTTACATTGCAAGTGAAAAATGCTCTGTGGAAAACCTGTGAATAGTTTGTGGAGCACGCGCATGGTCGAGGTTCAGTTTTCTCTTGCTACCTGCGCCGCGTTTAGGCAGAATCCCGCCTCGCGTTTCTCATAGGCGTAAGACCCTAAGAGTCAGCAGCTATTGCGACGCGGGGGCGCGTTGCCTCAACATCGGACCTGAAACGCCAGACAAACATATTCCCCGCCAAATACGTGGGGCTTTCACAGCATTTCCACACCAGTGGAGATTGCGGTAAGGGTTGATTTGCTTCGATGAACCTTTGGGACAAGATTCTTCAGCACACCGAACGGCGCGTCAATCCTCACAGTTTTGCTACCTGGTTCCGCCCGACGCGGTTCGAGCGCCTGGATGAGGATCGCCTGAGCGTCCGGGTTCCCAGCAGGCTTTTCTGCAAGCGCCTTACCGAAACTTACGGCCAGCTCCTGCAAGCGGTACTCGCCGAGATCGGTAAACCGCAGCTGCAGTTTAATTTCATCTGCATGGAAAACGAATCCGCGGTCACCGCGCATCCGAACCCGCCGGCCGCAGTCGCGCAGACCAAGTTGGATTTCGACGCCGTCGCGCACCAGCTGAATCCGCGCTATACCTTTGACTCCTTCATTGTCGGCGCTTCCAATCAATTTGCGCACGCTGCAGCCGTGGCCGTAGCTGAACAGCCTTCGAAATCCTACAATCCGTTATTTCTTTACGGCGGAGTGGGTTTGGGCAAGACGCATCTGATGCAGGCCATCGGCCATTCTCTGAAGCGCCGCAGTCCGGCCATGCGGCTGACTTACATCAGCGCGGAAAAATTCACGAACGAAGTGATCTCGTCGATCCGCTTCGAGCGAATGGCGGCTTTCCGCGATCGTTTCCGTAATATGGATGTATTGATGGTGGACGATATCCAGTTCATCGCCACGCGCGAACGCACCCAGGAAGAATTCTTCCACACATTCAACGCTCTTTACGACCAGCAGAAGCAGATCGTGATTTCTTCCGACTGCCCACCCAAGGAAATTTCGTCGATTGAGGAGCGCCTGCGTTCGCGTTTCGAGTGGGGCTTGATCGCCGATATCCAGGCGCCCGATCTCGAAACCAAAATCGCGATCTTACAGAAAAAAGCGGAAAGCGAACACGTCCAGGTTCCGGACGACGTGGCTGAATACATCGCTCGCGCCATCAAATCGAACATCCGCGAGCTGGAAGGCGCGCTAATCCGCTTGATGGCCTACACTTCGCTCACCGGCGCCGAGATGAATTTGCCCACCGCGCAACAGGTGCTGAAGAACATCATCGAAACGCAGGAGAAAAAGGTAACCATCGAGCAGATTCAGAAGCGCGTTGGCGAAGTTTTTGGCCTACGCGCCCAAGACTTGAAAGTGCGCAGCAATTCGAAGGTTATAGCCTATCCGCGCCAGGTGGCGATGTTCATCGTGAAGCAGCTGACCTCCGCTTCGCTGCCGGAAATTGGCCGCCAGTTCGGCGGCAAACATCACACCACCGTGCTGCACTCGATCAACAAGATTGAATTGTTGCGTCACACCGACAAGGATTTGAACAAGACCATCAACAGGCTACTTGATTCTTTCGGCTAGAAATAATTTCAAGTAGCGCCGCAGCTCTTCGGATTGCCTGTGAATTCCGTGTGAATGCTTTGTGTACGTTTTGCGAAAGCGGCCCAGGTTCAGCCGGCGCGCGTTTTCATCATTCTCGGCGCGCGCATTCTCACAGTCGAGCAAACGTCGCAAGTCGAGCGCGTGATTCAACTTGCTGTGTTTTCCGCGAAATCCACAGATGCGGCGACGGCGGCGGTTTTCTTATATATTTATATCGATAAAGAAAAGCAGTACAGTAACCGCAGCCAAAATCAGCGCAACACGCATAAGGACTGCCCGAGATGGAATTCAGCGTAAAAAGATCGGACCTGCTGGACGAACTGGAACTGACCCAAGGGGTCGTCGAGCGCAAGACCACCATTCCCATCCTCTCGAATCTTTTAGTCGAAGCCAAAGGCAGCCGACTGACCATCACGGCCACCGATCTGGAGCTCAGCATCCGCACGTCCTGTGAAGCCAAAGTGAAAAAAGAAGGCGCGGGCACCATCCCCGCGAAAAAACTCTTCGAACTGTTGCGCCTGCTGCCAGAAGGCGAAATCAAATTCAAGCTACAGGAAAATCACTGGGTGCACATCACCAGCGATCGCCGGAATTACAAGCTTGTCGGCATGTCCAAGGATAATTTCCCGGGGTTACCGGCATTTCCCCACGCGCTGATCAAGATTCCCGCGAAACTGCTGGCAGACGCCATTGCCAAAACGACGTTCGCAATCTCACTTGAGGAATCGCGCTACACGCTGAACGGCGCGCTGCTGGTGTTGAAGCCGGGCTCGCTCGCCATGGTCGCCACCGACGGCCATCGCTTGGCCATGGTCGAGAAAGATCACAAGTTCGAAGGCTTCGCAG
>CAWJGI010000003.1:0-32089 GCA_963842255.1 uncultured Acidobacteriota bacterium
CGAAAACGACGGTATTCGGCGATCTGCGCCCGAGTACGTTCGACCGCCGGTCCTGGGGGGATGACTTGGGTGATGGTCTTTCCACCGCTGGCATGAGTCAGCGAGTAGGAGGGGCCATGTCCCGGGGAGTCTTTCTGTGCACAGTGGCAGTTTGGCTTGCCACACTTGCGGAATCGGGCAGTGAGAAATCCGCGACGGAGATCGCCGATCTGCGTCAGACCGGCCTTAAGTTGCTCGCGTTTTTCGTGAAGAGCCTGTAAGGAAATGGTCATTGGGTGCCTCCTTCTGACAACATCATACGCTGTCAGATAGGGAAAGAAAATCCCACCACACCTTATCAAACTCCACTCTGAACTCTGGAGTCGTGCACCCAATCACGACCGCAGCGTGGCAGATGCGCGAGTCAGGAAGTAAAATGGCCGGCTCCGATTCTCTTCCCGCCGCGTTGCTTTTTGAGAGGTCCGGGCGACTGATCTGCCGTAATGTTTGCAGCGGTTTCGCCCATTTCTGTGCAACCCGTGTTGCAATCGTGTTAATTACTGCCTTGTAATCAGGCCTCTACGTTAGACTGCTGTTACACTAGACCCGTGTTCAAGTCCGCGCTTGCATCGCAATCGGCCCGCAGTAACCGCTCTGTCGCGGTCCCCAACTGATCTTGACGATGGCTTTCTCGTTCTCAGCTCTCGTGTGATAACCAGTCGGGCATTGGCTCAAGCCGGTGGAAAGTCGCAATCAGAGGTGAGGTGTGGAGATGGCGGGGAAGGATTGGAGTTCTGCCTCTCGGCCGGAGCCAAAGGAACTGATGCCAGTCGCGATGCCCACGTATGAAAGATTCATCGTGCCGGACGCAGTCACCGTGAAGGGGTAGGGAGGTATTTCGCACCGGCCCCGAAAAGGACCCTCCGGTTTGACCGAGAAAAATTTCCGCTGGCAAAATATTTTTCTCGCTTGTTTTTTTGGGACTCTTACCCCATCGAGACGCTCACAGGCTGGCAGCCCTCAATCATTGCAGCTTGGCATATTCCGATTTGGCAGCGATGAGGATGGGAATATCGGGGTCGGCGTCTTTCCAGAGCGCAAAGAAATCTTGATAGGCACTTTTCGCGGAAGCAGCCTTTGCCTCGCGTTTAAAGCGTTCGAGCGCCTGAGCATCATGCGCCAAGTCTGGCGGCAGGAATTTTAAGGCGACAAAACGGTCCAAGCGCGTGTCTTCGGCCTTGTAAACCACACCCATGCCGCCACCACCGAGTTTTTCAACGATGCGGTAGTGGGAAATTGTACGGTTAATTAAGGATGATGAGTCCGGCACGTGGCGCTCATCTTAGGTTGCGCCTGAGGTTAAGTCAACGAACGGACTATGTTTCGCTGCAAAGTTCGCCGCAGCCAGCGCACGCATCCGCTGCATTATCAGGATGAGCTCAGAATTATGGAAAGGGTCAGTCGATACGGCCCCATGAATTTTGAGTTGATTGTTGTGCGCGTGGCCCCTGAGACGGTGGACGGAACGGGCGAAGCGTTCCCGGAGGTATCGAATGTTGCGTCGGCGTCGAGAATCGGCGACGCACCGCCCTCGTCTCGCGCAAGAGTTACTGGCTTGATGGCTAGAGTAGGCTCATCCGCTTGCACTCACTGGGGCACCTCACCGACAAAGGAAAGGAAATGGCAAGTGGCCAGACTGTATCACGCTATCGCGCTGGAAGCTTGAACGATGAAAGCCAGCTAGGAGAGACGGCACATCCGTGGCGAAATGCAACGCGCTACTGAGCAATGCCTGATTAACCCTTACCGGATATCTTCTTTCAATACACCGCCCAAACGCCCGGCGTAGCCACTTCGATCAGATGACGGTCGGGGTCTCGAAAGTAGAGGCTCCAGCCTCCCAATTCCCACTTCCGCTTTTCTTCCACTGCGATTCCCCTCGTTTGGAGCCATGATTCCCAGTTGGCCAGTTCGTTTGCGGGGATAGCGAACGCGAGGTGTAATTCACCGTCCCCGTCGTGAGGCGATTGCATCTCCCGCGAAGCTCCCTTCTTGAACAGCAGTAGCACTTGACGTAGACCAGCGTGTATCGCGCAACCGCGCTCGCCGAACTCTTTGATGACGCGAAACCCAAAAGTCTCCTCGTAGAAGTGCACTGAGCGAGGCACATCGCTCACGTACAATGAGGTTTCAAGAATGCCATCGGTTTTCGGATGCATTGACCCTCCTGCCTGGGCATCCGACCATAATATAAGCGTCTTAGTAACGCCGAAACCGGACATCTCTTTCAGACCCCAATTAGTCGCCGCCCTAACTCCCCTGGAGAAAGCAAGCCTCGTACCTCAGCGACCCATCTACAACGGAAACAATAAACGTCGGGGAAATACAGAAGGCGGTTCCTATTCTGCCTTGCGGACTAGATCGCTGAGCTTCATGAAAAATCTGCACGTCGAACGTATTCAGTTTCTCGAACTACTCGTCATCAATCTGGTCTGTTTCGTGGCTGGGCGGCGGAAGGCACAACGCTCGACGGATTCGGGCTGACAGTTGCCATAACGCGCGGCTGGGACATGAAGCACGCGGTCGACCAAGATCCCAAAGGTGGAATGACGCAACCGCGGCATCCTTCGATCGGTCCACACGACGCGCCCGAAGCTGAGGAGATGATTCTCAGAATGTGACGGCAGAACTCGCTCCCGTGCGTTCATCTGTTCAGATCGAGCCTAGCGACATCCTGACGCCGCAAGAATTGGCGCAACGGTTGACGGTTTCCACATCATGGGTTTTTGAACAAACCCGCCAAAGAGCCAAGGTGCGCAACAAGCTTCCTCTGCCTTGCATCCGGCTAGGTAAATACATTAGGTTCTCTTGGTCCCAGGTGTGCGAATGGATGGGCCAAAACAATAGTTGACACCCCAAGAATATACATGGTATAAGTAATACCAGAGGAGATTGAATGCCAAAGCGGGCAGGCAGGCCGAATGTACCTCCAAGCCAAAGACGCGACACGATTTTGCGGTTTGTGGTTACAAAGTCAGAAGCTCAGCAAATTCGCAATAAGGCAAAAACAGTGGGCTTGACGATTTCGGAATATCTGCGAAGCATGGCGATTCCCACACCCGATTAGCAGAACGGAGAAATCCTATGTCGCAAGACGGATATATTTTCAAGAAGGGCGATTCATGGTTTCTGCGATACAGAGACGCGGGAAAACAGCGCTGCAAAAAACTGGCCGACGTTTGCGACCGCTACCGGCGCGAAAAAGATGTGCAAGCGCTGGCTGCGGAATTTCTCGCACCGCTCAACGCTGGCAAGATTCGCCCCGAGAGTTACATCTCGGTTTCAGACTTTGCCGTGAATCATTGGCTTCCCTGGGCGAAGGCCAATTGCAAACCCTCCACCGTTTCTGGTTATCAGGCGTTGGGAAACTGTATCTAGGCCCGCACATGCCGAAACTGAGCCTGCGGGATTTTATTGGTTCGCGGAGATTTACCGCCGCCATAAGGTAAGCAGGCGTGTGCTGCGGAACGCGAAAAGCATCTTGCGGAGCGTTTTTTCACTGGCGAAAACTTGGGGTGCCTTCGACGGAGCGAATCCGCTTGTGGACGCGCGATTGCCGATAGAAGCGCCCGCAGCAATCCCCACACACGCCGCAACCGCGGACGAAGTACTGACGATCATGGAAGTGCTTCGAAGGGCTGGCGAGAAGAAAGTACGCGCTGCCGTCGCGCTCATGTTCTTTACCCGCTTGCGACCCGGCGAAGCACGCGGAGCGCTTTGGCAGGATTACGACGGAAAGAGGCTGTTAGTCCGCCAATCGGTTTGGCACGCGCACACCACGGTGCCCAAGACAGCGGAAGCTGCCGCGCCCGTCCCGATCATTCCTCTGCTCGCCGACATTCTCGCCGATCTGCGCCAAGCGGACGGCAACCCGGCAGACGGCCCGATCTTGCGCGGCCCATCCGGGAAGCCGCTATGGCTCGACAACGTTTCACAGCGCGTTATAATCCCACTTTTGCGTGGATGCGCCGTTTGTGGCAGACCGGAGTACGACCACAAGTCCGGACATGCCTTCAAACTGGACGAATCGCTGCCGACATGGCACGGTTTCTATAGCCTCCGCCGTGGCGTTGCGACTACACTCGCAGGCCTTACCAAAGACGGCATGGCATCGAAGGGTTTGCCGCGCCACACGAACATAGCGACCAGGATGCGGTATTAAGTGAAAGACGTTCCGGCGAACACCCAGGCGGGAATGGACATGCTCGAAAATCTGTGCAACCAAAGTGCAACCGAGTCCGGCACAGGATCTAACTAACTGAATGTAAATACGCGCCTTTTAGGCAATCGGGGAAATGGTGATTGCTGTATGAGTGGAACCAAAATCGAATCGCAGGTGGATACCGCGACGGCCTCTTTCAAGGCCAATAGCCGGCTGATGATCGATCGTCAGACCGAAATCAAAAACGAAGAAGAGCGGATTCGCCAAGGCGGTGGCGCGAAAGCCATCGAGTCGCAGCACAAAAAGGGCCGGCTCACGGCGCGTGAACGCATCGCGAAGCTGATTGACCCCCAGGGTGAATTTTTCGAACTCGGGCTGTACGCGGCCTATGAAATGTATGAAGAGTGGGGTGGCGCACCGGCCGCTGGAGCGATTACGGGGCTTGCACGCGTGTCCGGACGCCAAGTGATGATCATTGCCAACGACGCTACCGTCAAAGCAGGAGCGTTCTTCCCGATGACCGCGAAGAAAGTAATTCGCGCGCAGAATATCGCGATCGATAATCATATTCCCACGATTTACCTAGTGGATTCTGCTGGAATTTTCCTTCCGCTGCAGGAGGATGTATTCCCGGACACCGATGATTTCGGCCGCGTGTTTCGCAACAACGCGGTAATGAGCGCGATGGGCATTCCACAAATCGCCGCCATCATGGGGATGTGCGTCGCAGGAGGCGCCTACCTGCCGGTGATGTGCGACAAGATTTTAATGACGGAAGGCAGTGGCTTGTTTCTGGCTGGTCCGGCCTTGGTGCAGGCCGCCATCGGCCAGAAAACTTCGGCCGAAGAACTTGGCGGCGCAAAGATGCATGCCGAAATCAGCGGCACTGTTGATTTTCGCGAAAAGGACGATGCAGCATGCATCAAACGCTTGCGTGCGCTGGTGGACAAGATGGGGCGTCGTGCTGCAGCGCGGTTTGATCACAAAACCGCGGCGCCACCGGCCTATCCCGGCGAAGAAATTTATGGCGTCTTTTCCGCGAACCCCGGCAAGCAATACGACATGCGCGAAATCATCGCGCGTATCGCGGACAGCAGTCAATTCGAAGAATATCGCGCGGAATACGGCCAGACGCTGATCTGCGGATACGCGCGAATTGGCGGCTGGGCCGTCGGAATTGTTGCGAATCAGAAGAAACATGTGAGCACGCTGGCACCGGGAACGGGCGAAAGGCGCATTGAGTTTGGCGGAGTCATTTACACCGAAGCCGCGGACAAAGCGGCGCGATTTATTCTAGATTGCAACCAGAATCTGGTGCCGCTGGTTTTTCTTCACGACGTAAATGGATTCATGGTGGGCAAGGAAGCGGAATGGAGCGGAATCATTCGCGCGGGCGCAAAAATGGTAAATGCCGTGGCGAACAGCGTTGTGCCGAAAATAGCAGTGATTTGCGGGGGTAGTTTCGGCGCGGGACATTACGCCATGTGCGGCAAGGCTTACGATCCGCGATTCGTTTTCGCCTGGCCTACGGCACGCTATGCGGTAATGAGCGGAGATTCGGCAGCGGGGACATTGCTGGAAATAAAGATCAAGCAACTGGAACGCGAAGGAAAGAAATTGAGTGACGCTGAAAAGAAGGAGCTATACGAATCGACTCGCAAAACGTACGAGCATCAAACCGATCCGCGATATGCTGCGGCAAGATTGTGGGTGGACGCGATGATCGACCCGGCACACACCCGGGAAGCGCTGATCGAGGCGCTCGATGCTGCATCCCTCAATCCGGAGGTTGGCGAATTCAAAACCGGGGTATTCCAAACCTGATTGGGGGATGTCGAGAGTCAACAGCTCCGGGTCGAAAGCATCTGACAAACTGACCATGACTCACCAACCGCGGGCGGGCGGGTTTGGATTGTGGCTTGTGACGCTGCTGTTGTGTTTACCCTCCCTGTTTGCGGTTTTCAGTTCCTCTGCGCTGGGCAAAGGAGGTACCGGAAGTTCGGCGCTTTGGTTTATCTTTCAAGTGTCGCAGTATATTGGAGCGATAGGTATCGTAGTGGCGGCGGCATTGACGATTATGAAAGCCAGCGAAGGGAAAATTTCGCGAGTCGCTGTCGGGTTGATGGTCGTTTCCGTGTCCCTGGCCGTTTTTCTTCAGTGGTTTGCAGTGCACATTTACCGGAGCCCCTGGTTCTAAAAACTCATGACTAATGAAGTGACCATAGTGGAATGCCCGCGCGACGCCTGGCAGGGCTTGCGCAACGTAATCCCGACAGAAGAAAAAGTACAATATCTGAGCCGGTTGATTTCGCTGGGATTTCGTCACATCGATGCGGTCAGTTTTGTTTCGCCGAAGCACGTCCCGCAGATGGCCGATAGCCAAGCGGTGATGGAGCGTTTAAGCATGGTAAAAACGCCGGAAGGCGATTCCCCGGAAGTAATCGGGATCGTGGTAAATGCGCAAGGCCTGGAACGCGCTATTGCCGCCCCTGGTGTCACGACCGTTGGATATCCATACTCGATTTCGGCATATTTCCGCCGTGCCAACGCGAACATGTCGCGCGCCGAATCGCGCGAGTTGGTGGAAAAGCTTCAGCAGGACAGCAGGAGGGCGAACAAGCGATTGGTGATTTACATCTCGATGGCGTTTGGAAATCCTTACGACGAGCCGTGGGGTCCGGAATTGGTTGCCGAGACCCTTGTCTGGCTGAAGGATCTGGGCGTCTGCACCGTTTCACTCGCGGATACCGCCGGCACCGCCTCACCCGAGGACGTCGCGGATTTGTACCGAAGCGTCAAGGACACGGTGGCGGGAGTCGAAATTGGAGTGCACCTCCACAGCCGGCCCGAACGCGCGCCGGAAAAAGTTCTGGCGGCATTTGAAGCTGGTTGCCGGCGATTCGATGGCGCCCTCACGGGCATGGGGGGATGTCCCTTTGCCGGTGATGAACTGGTCGGCAACATTCCGACAGAGGCGATCCTAACGACGCTGGCTTCGCGCGGAGTTTCAACGGGAATCGACACGAAATCGCTTGCCGTGGCGTGTGCCATGACCGAAGAATTGCGAGAGAAGTACGCGCACACTGAGCCAGCAGCGAAACCAAACTAGAAGATGGAAAACCAACAGGACGCGCGGGCACGAATCGGTAGAGCGATTTGCCGGCACTGACAGATGAAAACAAAACGCTACTTTTTTGGCGAAACGCCTTTCGCCACCATCAAATGTGAGGTCGACGGCCCCACGGGAACCATCACGCTGAATCGCCCGGAAAAACGCAACGCCATTTCCAGCGAGATGATCAAGGAGCTTCTCACTGCGTTGAGCGAAGCAGAATCACACCCCGAACTAAGGGTTTTGATTCTGACCGGCGCGGGAAAAGCTTTCTGTTCAGGAATGGATCTGGAGACTTTACAGGCCATTTCCTCGCAAACACCGGCTGAAAATCTGGGCGACTCCCGCGAGATGGCGCGATTATTTCAAAGAATTTACGGTTTTCCCAAGCCACTTATAGCCGCGGTGAATGGCGCCGCGATTGCGGGCGGGTGCGGGATCGCAACGTTTTCGGATATTACCCTGGCCGTACCGGAAGCGAAATTCGGTTACACCGAAGTGCGCATCGGGTTTATCCCTGCGCTCGTTTCCGTGATATTACGAAGGCAAATCGGCGAGAAACGCGCGCGCGAAATTCTACTCACTGGGCGTATTTTCGACGCCGCTGAGGCTTTCCGGCTGGGACTTGTTACGGAAGTCACAGAGTGCGACAAGCTTTTAAAGCGGGCGCATGACTTCGCCGCCATTTTGCTGGAATCAAGCCCAACCAGCCTGCGAGCAACGAAGCGGCTGCTGCTCCATTACGACGAGAACGAAATTCAGCAGGAAATTGAATTGGCCACGCAGGAAAATGCCGCCATACGCGGCACGGAAGATTTTCGTGAGGGGCTTGCTTCATTTCTGGAAAAGCGCACGCCGAAATGGACCGGACATTGAAACTTTAGGTAAAAACCTAAACTCAATAAATATTGCGGTGCGCCTGGGAATTACCCTTTTCGCGAGCCGAGGCAGAAGACAAAGGCGCAATACTTTCGCACCCACACCGAACCGACTGCCGCGCTCTGATACACTCTCGAATGGCCATGCAATATGCGGAAACCACAATACGCGTGCGTTACGCCGAGACCGACCAGATGGGCGTCGTCTATCACGGCAATTACTTCACCTGGTTTGAAGTCGGACGCGTGGAGTTGTGCCGCCAACTGGGATTCGAGTACAAACGGATGGAGGCCGAGGATGACAGCTACATCGTGGTGGCGGACGCACACTGCCGTTACCAGCGCCCGGCGCGATTCGACGACGAACTCGTGATCCGAACGCAGCTGCTGAGGTCACAACGGCGCACCGTAAAGTTTGGTTACCGGATTCTGCAGAAGTCCTCTGGCGAAATATTGGCCACAGGCAGCACAGTCCACGTCATCTGCGATCGCCAAGGACGCCCCAAATCGCTGCCCGACAAATACCGCAAGTACTTCCCTATTGCCCAGCAGAGCGCCGCGGCGATTGATGTTGAGCCCCAACAACCATGAGCACCCAAGCAATTCAGATCGACGGCGAGCACCTCACTTTTGACAATTTGTACCGCATCGTCTTTGATGGCGCGAAGGCGGAACTCGCGCCCGAAGCACGCAGGAGAATGCTTTCCTCACGAGCCGTAATCGAGCGCCTCATTCAATCGGATCAGGCCGTCTACGGTGTGAATACTGGATTCGGCAAGCTGGCTTCGCTGCGCATTTCCCGCGAACAAATCGGGGAACTACAAGTGAATCTCGTGCGCAGCCATTGCTGCGGGGTCGGAGCGCCGTTGAGCGAACAGGAAACGCGCGCCATGCTGGTATTGCGCGCCAACGCTATCGCCAAAGGATTCTCCGGCGTGCGCCCAGTTGTGGCGGAAACTTTGTGCGCGATGCTCAATGCCGCCGTGCATCCGATCATTCCCTCTCAAGGGTCAGTCGGTGCGTCGGGCGATCTCGCACCGCTTGCGCATCTGGCCCAAGTGGCAATCGGTGAAGGACAAGCACGTTTTCAGGGACACACCGTGGCTGGCGCAACGGCAATGGGCAGTGCGGGCATCGCTTTGCTGTCACTGCAAGCCAAAGAAGGCCTGGCGCTGCTAAACGGCACGCAGGGCATGCTGGCGCTACTCGCGCTGGCCCTGCGCGAAGCGGAGATTGCGGTGGACACAGCCGATGTGTGCGCGGCGCTTTCACTCGATGCTTTGCGGGGCAGCCCTGCCGCGTTCGATGCCCGGATTGCGGAAGTCCGTCCGTATGCCGGCCAGGCGATCACGGCGCGCAACCTATTGCGCCTGAATGCAGGCAGCTCGATCCGTGAATCGCATCGGTCGGTCCAAAAGGATGACCGAGTGCAAGATGCGTACAGTCTGCGCTGCGCTCCCCAGGTACACGGGGCGGTGCGCGACTGCTCGCAGAGTGTACGAGCTGTTCTGAACATCGAGCTAAACAGCGCGACCGATAACCCGCTGGTTTTCGCCGACTCCGGCGAAGTTATCAGCGGTGGAAATTTTCATGGGCAGCCGCTGGCCATGGTTGCGGACCAGCTGGCGGTGGCGCTTGTGACACTGGCCGGAATTTCCGAGCGACGAATCGAGCAGATGACCAACCCGCAGACCAGCCGGTTGCCGGCATTCCTGATACGCGAGGCCGGACTGAATTCCGGTTTCATGATTCTGCAGGTGACTGCCGCAGCCTTGGTCAGTGAGATGAAGACGCAAGCAGCGCCGCATTCGGTCGATTCGATCCCCACGTCCGCCAATCAGGAAGATTACGTTTCGATGGGCATGGCGGCAGCGAGAAGAATTCAGCCGATGCTCGGGAATCTGCGGAATGTACTGGCAATTGAATTCCTTTGCGCATGCCAGGGGATCGATTTGCTGGCGCCTTTGCACACCGGCACTGAAGGGCAAAAGGCATATCAAATCGTGCGTTCGCAATCGAAGATCGTCGAGACCGACCGTTCGCTGGCGCCAGACATTCAGGCGATCGAACGCAAGATCGCGGAAGGTGCGTTTGCGGAAATCCTGCGTAAGTAAGCACGGCCACATTCCCCTGAACCATCCACATGGCAGCCACTCGCTTGAAGGAATCACTCTACGGCAAAAATTGTCGGGTCAGGACCCGGAGCTCTACGCCAAGGCCTGAAACAGGAATGTGCCAAAACGGTATCCAGCTGCGTAACTAAAGGGTGCGACCCCCATCGAATAGTGACCGCAGGGAAGCGAAAGGCTCTCGAATGCCACGCCATCGGAGCGGATTGCAGTTAGGAATTCAGTTGTTAGCTCGTGGGGGAATGTCGGATCGTACCGCCCGCTAATCGCCAGGATCTTTTTGTGCGTTCCGTGCAGGCGGTCGATATAGGGATATGGGCTGATCGGCGAGAAATAACCGCGCAGCTCATCGGGCGATATGTGCTCGCGAAGCGTCTGCCAAACATTCGAAGTCGTGAGCCCGGCAGCGAGAACATCCCCGAAGTAGGTGGACACGTGCAGAAATGCTCCGGCACGTATCGCGGGCTCGTGAGTTAAGACCAGAAATCCGAGGCAGGAACCGACGCTGGTGCCGAGAATGCCGAGCCGGTCATACCCTTGCATCTCGAGCCATCGCAGGGTGCGACGAACGTCGAGCACAGCTTGACGATTCGCTTGCAGCGTCAAGCCAATATTGGGTCCTACCAGATGATCGGCGCGTGGATGGCCGGGAATGGCGCGGCGGTCGTGGTACGGCAAGCTAAGCTTCACTGCCGTGATACCCAGCATATTCAGCCAGCGGCATACGTTTTGCTGCTCTTCCCAGCGCGAATTCCACTGAGCCAGGACCACGACGGCCGGACCTTGCCGTCGCGCCTGGAACAATTGAGCATGAACCAGATTGTTTTCTGGCCAAGGCGACTCGACAGCGCTATTAAAAGTCAGCACCCCGTCCGTAAGGGCATAATCGTTTGCTGGACCGGCGGAAAACCATAGGTCGCTGTGAGCTAACGTCTCTATGGTGAAGCGCTCAAGCCAGGCGCGCGGATCAGCCTGGTTTGCGCTGCCGCCAATGTGTTCAAGTCCCCACGCAAAGGGCAGGCTCCGGCGGTTTTGTTCCTGCGCAAAGCGCATCTGTTCGTAAGCACGGACCTTCTGTTCGAGCCAGGGCATGGTGTGTAAACCATCGAATATAGCGTAGGGTGATGATTGATTCAAACGCGCAAAACCACCCGGTTGCGTTAGCAGTCGGGCACGACGCACGAGGGGCGGCTTGAGGGTGGCGCAACGTTCGTGCAGAATTGAAATGTGATTCCTGAAACGCTGATCGTCGTCTTTGTTTTCATTTTTGGCCTGATTATTGGCAGCTTCCTGAACGTCTGCATCCTGCGGATTCCCGGAGGAAAATCGATTGTGATGCCAGCGTCTGCCTGCCCAAAATGTGGAGAGCCGATCCAGCCGTACGACAACATTCCTGTAATCAGCTACTTGGTGCTAGGCGGGAAATGCCGTGGGTGCAAGACGAATATTTCGCCAATGTATCCTTTGGTGGAGTTGCTGACCGGGCTGCTATTCCTTGCCTGCTATCTGGTGTTCGGACTTACGGTCGAGGCCCTGAAATGGGCTGCTTTTTCGGCGATTCTGATCGTGCTGGTTTTCACCGACCTGCGCGAACGTATCCTGCCCGATTTGGTGAATTTCACGGGATTTGGAATAGGAGTGGCTTTGAGCTTCTTTACCAGGCCCACGGACGGGACGGCTTTGTGGATTGCGAATCACTTATTCGAATACCCTCCCCCGGCGCCCGTGGTTTCGTTTGCAGACGCGGTTTTAGGAGCGGCGCTGGGCAGTGGGCTGCTCTGGCTGGTATCCGAAACATATTTCAGACTGCGTGGGCGCGAAGGAATGGGCCTCGGCGACGTAAAAATGATGCTGATGGCCGGCGCATTCCTTGGCGCGAAGAAAACGATACTGACAATCCTCGCCGGTTCGATTTTGGGAAGCGTTTTAGGCATGGCGGTGATACTGGCGACGCGCAAGGATACGGATTACGAATTGCCGTTCGGGGCGTTTCTGGGGGCGGGTGCGCTGCTCGTAGTTTTTTTTGGAACGTCCGTCGTAAATTGGTATAGCTCCTTGCTGGCGGTGAGATAATGATGGCAGACGGTGTCCGATGAAGGCTCCTATCGCACCTCAGCATTTGCCTGCCCTGCCGTATAGCTTTGGTTTTGGGATGGCGCTGGCAGTGTGCGTATTGGCAGGCATTACCGTGCTGGTATTTCTGCTGCGCAAATACTTGCGCGAGCAAACCAGCGACACCAAGGAAGATTGGTCCGCCCCCAAGGCCGATGCCGAAAATCCCTCGGCGTTCATGACCGCTTCGATGCAGGGCGTGATCGAGAAATTGCGCGCGCAAGAAAAGGAATTGGCGCGCCTTCATCTGATGGCGCAAGAACGCGCGCAAGAATCGGAACGCCTGACCGAAGAAGTCACGCGCAATATGCCCACCGGGCTTCTGCTGGTAAACGCGACGGGCGCGATCAGTTCTACGAATCCGGCAGCTGAGCAGGCCTTAGGCATACCGACGTTGCGTTACCGGTCCTACAAAGAGATTCTTGGCGCTGATTCGGATCTCACGCGCATGCTCACCGCTTGCATCCGCGACGGCAAAACATTTCAGCGTGGCGAGATCGAGCACATGACCGCCGAAGGAATGGTGCGCAATCTGGGCGTGACCATTTCACCGATTTATCGGGCGGCGCGCCGCAAATCCGGCGAGGCCGCTTGCTGCGGGGGCGGCGGCCCAGCCAGCGCAGGACATGAAAGTCAGCGGCGCGCTCTGCCTGATGAGCGACCTGACTGAATTGACCGCACTGCAAAAGCAGATTCGCTGGAAGGAAAATCTCGCGGCGCTCGGTGAGATGTCCGCCGGCATCGCGCACGAATTCAAGAATTCGCTGGCCACGATTTCCGGCTACGCGCAGATGATTCGCAGCGAAGCGAAACCTGGCGACGTGCGCGAATCGGCGGAACGCATTCTGGAGCAGACGCGTGCGCTCACTCACGTGGTCACCGAATTTCTGCGCTTCGCGAAACCGCTCGAAATTTGCTACGAGACGGTGCCGATGCAGATCCGTCGTCGAGAAAGTGGCCGAGGAGCTGCACGAAACCATTCCGGCCATGCGCTGTCGAGATCGAAGGCACATTCCAGGAGCTTCCGGGTGACGAAGCCCTTCTGCGACAGGCGCTCTTGAATTTGGCGCGCAACGGCGCGGAAGCCGCTGTAAGGTCAGCAAGACTCCGCGCGTCACGATTTCCGGCACAATCGAAGAATTGGGCGGCCGCAAGTGGCAGCGCATCTGCGTCGCGGACGATGGCCCGGGAATTCCGGACGTCGGATCTACCCAAAATCTTCCTGCCCTTCTACACCACCAAATCCGAGGGCACGGGCCTGGGCCTGGCCGTCGTCCAGAAAGTGGCCTTGCAGCACGGCGGCAGGATCGAAGCCCGCAACCGCCAGGGCGGCGGGGCCGAGTTTCTCCTGTGGTTACCTTTGCGGCAGGACCCCCTACCATCCACGATTGCTACCCACGCAGCCCGCATCTAAACTCATAGTAGGCCTATCGACAGGATTTCCAGGAGGCGTTAGCCATGCGTAGAGACGTATTCGGTGCCGCTGTGACGGCGGTTCTGCTGCTTCCCGCGAGCCTTCTGGCGCAACAGCCAAGCCAGAATCAAACAAAACAGACCCAGCAGTCAGCCGCAGGCGCAAGGGTCTCAGCCGTCAGGTTCGCAGGGCACCTCCTCGCAATCGACCACCCTGACCCCCGTTGCTCCGGAGGACCCGCTGGTAGCAGCGGCACGCAAGGCGCGCGAGCAGAAAAAAGATCAGGCGGGCGAAACCCGCGCGAGTTTTCAACAATGACAATATTCCAAAGCAGGGCGGCGTCTCCGCGGTGGGCAAACTCGCTCGACTCGACCGACGGCAGTGCGCGGCAGCCGACCAGGCGCCACGCCGCGCCGGGCTGGACCGCCGTCAGCCGGGACGAGAAAGGCCTGGCGGAAAGTTCGCGAGCTGCGCAAGAAATAGACGCAGGATCAGGACGAGCTGGACATCATGCAGCGCGAACTGGGCGTGCTGGACGTCCAGTATTACAACGGTCCCGTGAAAGGCATGCAGCAGGGCTATTCGCGCAGCGACATCAACGAAAAAACGGACAAGATCGAAGCCAAGAAGAAAAGCCATCGAGGCCGACCAGCAGGCCATCGCCGACGCCGAAGATGAGCTGCCGCGAGCGGGCGGCGATCCCGGCTGGGCGCGCTAGAAATTTCGCTTCATGGAACCGATCCTCCTTGTCGAAGACAAAGCCGAATTGCGGGCGATGCTCCGCAAGGCGCTGGAACGCGCGGGCTACACCGTCGAAGAAGCTCCCGACGGAAATTCGGCCATCGAAAAAGTGCGCGGGCGGCGCTATCTGCTGGTTCTCTCCGATTTAAAACTTCCCGGCAGTTCTGGTCTGGACGTTCTGCGCGAATCGCGGAAAGTGGAAGCTACGTTGCCCGTGATTTTGATGACGGCGTACGGATCGGTGGAAGAAGCCGTCACCGCGATGAAAGAAGGTGCGTTCGATTTCATCCAGAAGCCGGTGGATCTGGACCATCTGAAATTACTGTTGCAGCGCGCGGCGCAGCAGCAGGAATTGCTGCGCGAGAATTTATTGCTGCGCGAGGAATACGCGGTGCGCTACGGATTTCCGCGCATCGTGGGCGAACATCCGACGATGAAAGACGCCAGCTCGATGACGCAGCGCGTGGCGGCGACGGATTCGACGGTGCTGCTGCTCGGCGAAAGCGGCACGGGCAAGGAAGTTTTTGCGCGCGCCATTCATCACTTGAGTCCGCGCGCGGATCACCCTTTCGTAGCGCTGAATTGCGCGGCGATTCCGGAAGGCTTGGTCGAGAACGAGCTGTTCGGGCACGAGCGTGGCGCCTACACCGGCGCCGGCGCACGCAAAATCGGAAAACTGGAGTTGGCGCATCGCGGCACTCTATTCCTGGATGAAATCGGCGAGCTGCCCATGGCCATTCAGAGCAAGCTGCTGCGCGTTCTGGAGGAAAAGCGCTTCGAGCGCGTCGGCGGCACGCAGGAAATCGAAGTGAACGTGCGCATCTTGACCGCGACGAACAAGGATTTGCGCGCGGCCGTGGCGGACAAAACTTTCCGCGAAGATTTATTTTTCCGGATTTCCGCCGTGCCCATTACCATTCCCCCGTTGCGCGATCGCGGCGACGACGTGCTGCTGCTGGCCGAATACTTCCTGGAGAAATTCCGCCGCGAATTCCGCAAGCCCGACCTGCAACTGGGCAAGCAGACCCGCGCGCGCCTGCTCACCTATTCCTGGCCGGGCAACGTCCGCGAATTGCAAAATGCCATCGAGCGCGCCGCGATTCTGGCGAACGGCCCGGAAATCAATGAGAGCGCGCTGCAATTGCCGGCGTCCAAACCGACCGTCGAGGAACTGCCCGGCGGAATGCTGGCCGAACAATTTTTGTGGGAAGGTCCGCTCGAAGAGGTTTCGCAACGCGCCGTGCAGCACGTCGAACGCTTCAAGATCCAAGACGCCCTGCGCGACGCCAAATGGAACAAAACCCGCGCCGCCGAAAAGCTCGGCGTCTCCTACAAAACCTTGCTAAATAAAATCCGCGTCCTTGGTCTCGAAAACTAATTACTCGCCGCCGCAGTTCCTCGAACCTCGGCCGTTAGGCCACCGCGCGGTGTGCAGGATCACGCTGCGGAAGTTCCAGGACGTGATGCTGACTCGATGAATCCGACCTTACTGCATCAGCACGGCCAATTCCTGCGGCGCGGGAAACCTGCTCACGGAGCCGGGCAGATAGCTATACGCTTCATTGCCGCCGGAAATCGTTTTGCCCACCTGCGGCAGAATGCTGCCGGAAGTAGAAACGAAACAATCCTGCCATCGGGCCCGCGCCCGGCTCTGAAAACTCCAGAATGCCCACTTCGCCGCCGGGCTTCAGCACGCGCGCGATTTCGCGCAGGCCGTTCCGGTAATTCACCAGATTGCGAAATCCGAATGCGGTGGTCACCAGATCGAAGCAGCGATCGGCATAGGGAAGCTGCAAAGCGTCTGCAGTGGCGAACACCGTGGAACGTGCCTGGTCCTCCGCTTTCTTGTGCGCGCGCTCCAGCATGGGCCGCGCGAAATCGCTGCCGAACAGCGGAGTTCTATAAGCGCCACGGTCGCGTATTTCATGAACGCGCACGCGCTCCAGCGCGAAGGTCAGATCGCCGGTGCCGCAGCACAGGTCAAGCACTCGCGCGTCGGTACGGCGCAATATGCGGCGAAATTTCCGCGCGGTGCGCAGCCGCCACACCCGGTCAAGCGAAAACGAAAGAAAATGATTCAGAAAATCGTAGCGCGGCGCGATGCTGCCAAACATCTCGCGCACACGCGCGGACGCTTCGCGCTCGTTGAGTGCACCGGCAGGCCGAGTGCCGGGAAGCTTCATCGGCCGTTCCGTAAAGGTGGTCATGCGAGTGGGAGCTACAGTTTGGCCATGGCGGCAATGGCCGGCAATTCAACAAGCGTACGCTGAACAAGCGATTGTGGCAAGGCGAGGCCCCATTCGACCTTGCCGATGCGAGAAGGTAATACCCAAAGCACGCGCCCGCTACGGGCCTTTTTATCACTTGCGAGCGCGGAACGCAATTGCTGGGTTTGAATGCCAGAGAGCGACGGCAGCGGCCCCACGCTGCAATCAAGCGGAGTACCCGCGTGGCTTCGGCGTCGCGAAGCCTGCCGGTTGCCAGCGCGAGCAGTGTTGCCCCGATCATGCCCCAACCGATCGCTTCACCGTGAAGAAACCGCTGGTAGCGTGTGGCAGCTTCGAGCGCGTGGCCAAGGGTGTGGCCGAAATTCAGGATGTGCCGCAGGCCCGTTTCGTGTTCGTCCTTCGTTACCACCTGCGCTTTGATGCGAATGCAACGTGTGATCACGCAAGACAGCGCCGTCGCGTCGCGTCGCAATAACCTGAGCATGCGATTTTCCAGAAACGCGAAAAGCTCGGGATCGGCGATGATCGCGTACTTAATCACTTCGAAGAGTCCGGAGCGGTATTCGCGGTGCGGAAGAGTGCGCAAAAGTTGGGGATCGGTGATTACCAGCTTTGGCGGATAGAACGCCCCGACGAGATTTTTGCCTTCCGGGAGATTCACGCCGGTCTTGCCGCCGATCGAGCTATCGACCTGCGCCACGAGAGTCGTCGGAATATGCACCAGGCGGACACCTCGCAGGTAGGTGGCCGCGGCAAATCCGGCTACGTCACCGACCACACCGCCGCCGATCGCGACGATCGTCGCCTGACGGTCTGCGCCAGATCGAACCAGCTCGCGCGCGATCTGCTCGACGCTCGCGAGATGTTTCGCGGATTCGCCGTCGTCGAAGAGAATCACCGTGACGCGATTGCGGCCTTGCCCGCGCAGGTTGGGAATCAGCTTCCGACCCCAATGCTACCACACACGGGCTGAGGACAGCACAAACATCCCGGTGGAATCGCCAAGCCGCGAAACAAGCATCCCTGAGCGCGACACCAGGCCTGGAGCGCAATGCACAACGTAAGGGCCAGAGGAAGAGCTGATGCGGACCGTCGGCATGTTTAGTGAAATTTCTTCTGCAGTTCGTCGACTGATTCCAGGATCACGTAGCCGACGATCGCGAGGCTCCGCGGACTGACTTTATCGAGCGTGTCCTGCGGCGTGTGCCAGTATCCGGCGTTGATGTAATCGTTGAGGTCGATGATGTCGACGGCGGGAACACCGCGAGCGAGAAACGGCTGATGGTCGTCGCGATGTGGTGCTCTCGCGGGAAGATGAAAATATTCTTGTAGCCAAGCCGCTCGGCCGTCTTCCACACGAGGTCGGTCAGCCACTTCGTCGAATCCGATTCGCGGGAATCTTCGAGATTGTACTGTCCGATCATGTCCGCCAGGATCACGGCCTTCACGCGCTTCAGATCGCCGGAGACGGCCATGCGCGCAGCGAGTTCGCGGCTGCCGTAGGTGTGGTCTTCGTCCTGATCCCAATTGACGAACGCTTCCTCGCCGTCGAGAAACGCGATCCAGACGGCATTGGGCTCCTTCTTCGCCGCACAGCAGGCGCGCCATCTCGAGCATCAGTCCGGTGGAGGAAGCCGCTATCTTCCGCGCCGACGAAATTTTCACGCTGCTCAGGGTGTCGTAGTGCGTCAGCAGCAGAATGATTCCGTGCCCGTCCCGGGCGCCTTCGCGATGATGTTCTTCATAGCCACATCGCCCGTCGGCGTGGACGCGTGGAAATCATCTTCGTCCACCTGCGCAGCCGTAAGCTTTCAAGTTGCGCCATGATGTATTCCTGCGAACGGTGCAGCCGTCGGAGCCGGGGGCGCGGCCCGAAGCCGACCAGCTTCGCGACGTGTTCGTACGCCTTGGCGCCATCGAATCCGCCGGTCTGATCGGCCGGCGGGGCCGACTTCGGCTTGATGCTTGCGGCAGGGCCGGACTCGACTCGCTGCAGGCACCGCAGGCGTCAGCTGTGCGTTGAAGAAGCCGAACCGAGGCGCGTTCGATCGCCCGCACGCAACTGCGCCGGAAAGTGACGACAGCTGCCGCCGCAAACCAGAATTTGCTCTCCTGCGAATTGGACACGTTATTGCGCCCTCCCCGCCGGCTATAGCCTGCGACTCTTTTTTCCGCACCACAAAGTACGACACCATCACGCCAATCAAATACAGCACGATCATCGGCGCCATGAACACCAGCATGGTGGTTGCGTCCGGCGTGGGCGTCACGATCGCAGCGACAACGGTGATAATCAGCATCGCATAGCGAAAATTCTTCAGCAGAAACTTCGGCGTCACGATGCCGAACAGCGACAGAATGAAAATCAGCACCGGCAGCTCGAATATCACGCCCAGTCCCACCAGAATGATCAGAATCAGCTCGAAATATTCGTTGATGCTGATCAGCGGCTTCACCGGGCCCGCGGCAAAGCCGATCAGGAAACCCAGCGTGTGCGGCAAGCATGATGAAATAGCCGAACGCGATGCCGCAAAGAAACAGAATCATGGACGAGATGATGAAGCCGGCCACGGCGCGGCGTTCGTGCTTGTAAAGTCCCGGCGCAACGAACAGCCACATCTGGTACAGCACCCACGGCATCGCGAGCACGATGCCCAGATACAAGCCCGAGGTTAATAACCAAGGCTCACGTATCCGGCCGGGCTGGTGTAGTACAGCTTGTCGTCCAAATGCGCCGCGCGCAGCGCGTCCTGCATCGGCTTCACCAGGATTACGATGAAATGCTTCGAAACAGCAGGCCAGGCACCGCGCCGATGCCAATACCGATGGCGGAATTAATCAGCCGCTTGCGCAGGTCGACCAGGTGCTCGAAAAACGACATGCGCCCGCCGGCTTCTTCTTCGGCGGGCTGGCAGAGCGATGGGCTCAGGCTGGGCGGGTGCCGCCATCGCTCAGTTTCTCATGCTCCGGATCGGGATGGTCAACTGCGACTGGAATCGCGAATTTCTTGTGATTCGGTGCTTTGCGGTTGCTCGGAAGACGGTTAGCTCACGCGCCGTGAAGGCGTTGGGAGGTTGCGTTGATACGGTTCCCGGAGCTGGCGGCAAAGGATCGCTGGTTGATGTCAGGCGCCGCATTTGGCGCTGTTGCATGAGTCGCGGCTGCTGCGCCGACGGTCTGAGCGGGCGCTTGAGACTCGCGGATGCGGCGCAATTCCGGCTTCGCGCTCGAGGTCGCGCATGTGCCCTTCGAACGTGGAACGCAGATCGCCGGTCGCGCGCCGGAATTCGCCCATAACTTTGCCCGAGATTGCGCGCCAGCTCCGGAAGCTTCTCCGGCCCAAATACCACCAGGGCCACGACGAAGATGATAATCAGGTGTGGGATGCTGAACATGAAGGTCTGAATATAAATCGCAAGGGTCTGGCCTTGCGGCGGCCTCTCCAGTGCCGTTTTTGAATCATAGAAGAGGGCTCACAAGCCTGTCAAACCGGCTGAAAACTTGTATGCTATACTTGTTTGCTGGGGCTAAAGCGAGGACGCATGGAATCGACAGCATCATCTAGGCGCGGGGTCATCGTCCTTGTATTGGTCTTGGCCGTTTCGGCGATTCTCGGCGGATTGTACGGGCCGTCGGTCCGCGCCACCGCGGCCGGGCAGAACGACATGCAGGACTCGGTGAAGAGTTTCACGCACGTCCTCTCGATCGTGGAGCGCAATTACGCCGATCCCGTAGACATCGACAAGGTGATCTACGACGGCGCGATTCCCGGCATGCTGCGCGTGCTCGACCCGCACTCGAATTTCTTCGATCCCAAGCAGTACGCCCTCTTCCGCGAAGAGCAGCAGGGAAAGTATTACGGCGTCGGTATGACCGTGCAGCAGCGCGAGAATCAGACCGTGGTGCTTGCGCCCTTCGTCGGCTCTCCCGCTTACAAGGCCGGGATTCGTCCGGGCGACATCATTCTGAAAGTGGACGGCAAGTCCTGCGACGGCCTGACGACCACCGAAGTCGCGGACATGCTGAAGGGCGCCAAGGGCACCGTAGTTCATATTTCGCTGGGCCGCGAAGGCTGGGAAAAGCCGATCGAAGTAACCGTGACGCGCGATGAAATTCCGCGCCCCGGCGTCGAATATTTCACGATGGTGAAGCCCGGAATCGGCTACGTGCGCGTGTCCACTTTCAACGAAACCACCGACAGCGATCTCGGCCGAGGCGCTGAAGCAGCTCGACGTTTCGAAGCTCGATGGACTGATCATCGACCTGCGCAATAACGGCGGCGGCTTGCTGAATCAGGCCGTCGGCATGGCCGACATGTTCCTCGACAAGAATGAAATCGTCGTTTCGCATCGCGGACGCTCTTCGCCGGAGCGACGCTATTACGCGGTTCGCGGCAACCAGGGCATTGAAGTGCCGATCATCGTGCTGATCAACGGCCAGAGCGCTTCAGCTTCGGAAATCGTGTCCGGCGCGATTCAGGATCACGACCGCGGCCTTGATCGTCGGCGAAACGAGCTTCGGCAAGGGCCTGGTGCAGACGCAATTTCCGCTGAGCGAAGACACGGCGCTGCTGCTGACCACCGCGCGTTACTACACGCCCAGCGGCCGGCTGATCCAGCGCGATTACAAGAACATCTCGCTCTACGATTATCACTACAATCCGCAGCCGCCGACCAAGCCGGAAGTGAAGCTCACCGACAGCGGCCGCCAGGTTTTCGGCGGCGGCGGAATCACTCCGGACGACGTAGTGGCGGCACCCAAGCCGGATGATTTCCAGCAGATGCTGTATCGCCGCGGAGTGTTCTACTCGCAACCGCAGGGCGTCGGCGATTTCACGCGGTTCTACCTGGGCGAGAAGCCGGACATCACCAAAGACTTCGTCGTTGACGACGCGGTGATCGCGCAATTCCGCAAATATCTCGATCAGCAGAACATCAAGTACACCGACCCGGACATTCAGGCAAATCTCACATGGCTCAAGTGGCAGATCAAGCGCGAGGTCTTCACTACCTTCTTCGGTCTGAACGACGGCTATAAGGTGGAGCTGCAGGATGATCCGCAGCTGGAAAAAGCCATCGAGCTGATTCCGCAAGCCAGGGCGCTCTATCAAAACGCGCGCAAGATTGTGGCTGAGCGCGAAGCCGGCCAAACCAGCCGTCCCTAGTCATAAGTCAGTCGGATTCGTCGGAAGCGTAGCGAGGTCGAAGGCCGGTAAAGATTGCGCTCGGGAATCTGTCTTTGAGGAAATCAGCGAGCTGTCGCTGTTTCCTTTTCGGCTGAAGAATCCAGTTAGCGCCGTGCTCCTGCCAGTGTCCCTGTCACCACAACTGGCAGCACTCGACAAAGCAGCACCGAAAGGCGCGAAGACTGTTCCCGAACTCCACGGCGAGAAAGACGGTCTTGTGCTGCCCTTATAAATCAATCCCCTCAGGGCAAATAACCCTGGCTCCCATCCGCGCTCATGGGTGTCTTGTGCCATGCTCTTAGAGATGGCAAATTAAGCGCGAGGTCTTCACTTCCTACTTCGGTCTGAACGACGGCTATAAAGTTGAGTTGCAGGATGATCCACAGCTCGAAAAAGCCATCGAGCTGATTCCGCAATCCAGAGCACTATATCAAAATGCGCGCAAGATTTTGGCTGAGCGCGAAGCGGGCCAAACCAGCCGTCCCTAGTCATAAGTCAGTCGGATTCGTCGGAAGCGTAGCGAGGTCGAAGGCCGGTAAAGATTGCGCTCGGGAATCGTCTTTGAGGAAATCAGCGAGCTGTCGCTGTTTCCTTTTCGGCTGAAGAATCCAGTTAGCGCCTGCTCCTGCCAGTGTCCCTGTCACCACAACTGGCAGCACTCGACAAAGCAGCACCGAAAGGCGCGAAGACTGTTCCCGAACTCCACGGCGAGAAGACGGTTTGTGCTGCCCTCATAAATCAATCCCCTCAGGGCAAATAACCCTGGCTCCCATCCGCGCTCATGGGTGTCTTGTGCCATGCTCTTAGAGATGCGCACCATTCACTGATACCTCGGTAGCATCTACCGCAGAACGAAACGCGACCTTCTCGATTGCTGACGATCCGGATTTCGGTCCTACCCTGCTGATATCCTCTTCGAACCGCACGCAGCAGCGCTATGAGGTTGACGTTTGCTGTGTGATTCCAGCTGGCTATTGCATTGAACGGCACCAAATGTAAAGGAGATCCGCCGCGATAGCTGCCAAAACCGTATCCTTACCTATATCTGCTCCAGCTTGGAACGGCCAGAAACCCAGTGACTTCCCGCGACAACGCGCTCAGACGCAGATGGTGGCGAATGCCCGTCACCTCCTGGACGCTGTTAGCCGGTTGGGGGCTGCTGGTCGGCGCCTATTCTATTGTGTCTGTTACGGTTCCGAACAGCCGCGGTCTGACGGTTTTCGGGGATATTTCTCAGTGTGCAGTGGCGCTGTTTGCCTGCGGCGGCCTGCTTCTGAATTCGTTTTCCATCGAAAAGCGCTCGCGCGTTTTCTGGATTTTGCTGGGTTTGGGCTGCGGTGCCTGGTTTCTCGGGCAATCCATTTGGACTTACTTCGAAGTGGTGCTACGTCAGGACGTTCCCAACCCGTTCATCGGTGACGTAATTCTGTTCCTGCATCCCGTGCCAATGATCGGCGCGCTCGCCTTAAACCCGCACGACCAGCGCGACGATCTCAACGTTCACATCGGTTATCTGGATTTTTCTCTGCTGTTGGTCTGGTGGGTATACCTCTACCTGTTCGTCGTGATTCCCTGGCAATACATCACGCCGAATGTGCTTGCATATGGATGGAGTTACGATCACCTCGCGGCGGTGGAAAATCTGCTGCTGGCAAGCGGCTTCGCGGTGCTGATTAGCCGGACCAAAGGCCCTTGGCGCGAGATCTACTCTCATCTGTTCGCCGCTTCCCTGCTTTACGCCGCGGGCTCCTATATCACCAACCGGGCCATCGACCGCCAGGATTACTACACTGGCAGCCCATTTGACTTGCCGCTTATCGCTTCGTTCGTATGGTTCGGAACGGCCGGTATCGTCGCCTACCGGCTGAAGCCTGCTCGTGAAAGCGTTAGTACCGGCACAAGCCTCACTAAGCGATGGCAATCGCGGCTGGCTATGACCGCGGTGTTTTCAATTCCGCTGATGGCACTTTGGAGCCTGTGGACTTCGGCGAACTCTGCCGAGGTCCGCACCTTTCGCGTGGGGGTTACTCAGGTTACGCTGCTTGTTGCTGCCTTGCTTATGGCTGTACGTCAACGCCTGGTGGACCACGACCGTTTGCGCCTTCTGGCAGCTTCCAGCGAATCGCTGGAAAACCTGAAGCATTTCCAAGCACAAATGGTGCAAACCGAAAAACTGGTTTCGCTCGGCCAATTGGCCGCCGGAGCCGCGCACGAAATCAATAATCCCCTCACTGGAATTCTGGGCTACTCCGACCTGTTAGTCGATGATCCCTCGCTCGGCGAGAGGCAACGCTTGGTCGCGGAAAAAATTCGCACGCTGGCGCGCCGAATTAAAACCCTCGTGACCAGCCTGCTTAGCTTTGCGCGGCGCGTTCCTGCTGAAAAGCTGGAGTTGGATTTGAATCAGGTAATCGGAACGGCACTGCATCTGAGCAATCTCGATCTGCGCGGAAAGCATATTCAGGTGGAAACGCAGAGCGATGCGGATTTGCCGACCATTCACGGCGACGCCAACCAGATTTTGCAGGTTTTCTTCAATTTGATCAGCAATGCGGTGGACGCGCTGGATGAGATTGGAGGTGGGAAACTTGTGATTCGCACGTCACATTCGCGTTCAAGAATCATCGCCGAATTTTCCGACACCGGTCCGGGCATCAAGTCGCCGCAGCAGGTCTTCGACCCCTTTTTCACCACGAAACCGGTGGGAAAAGGCACCGGTCTGGGGCTCAGTATCTGCTTTGGGATCGTGCAGGAACATGGCGGTCGGATCGAATGTTTCAACCGCCCCGAAGGTGGAGCAACCTTCGTCGTCGAATTCCCGATCGACTCCAATACTCTATATCTGCCCGAAGCGCCGCAAGCCGTTGGCTCCTCGAAGGCGAACTACTAAAAATGGAGCTTCTGGCAGACTACTTGGGATTTTCGGAACCTTTAAACCATCGGCCGATTTTCGAAAGAGTGCCCTTCTCCGAAGTCTCGTAACGCACCACAATCACGGTTATGTTGTCCTGGCCCCCTGAATCGTTGGCAAGTTTTACCAGCCTGTCAGCGGCGTCCTGCGCGTCGCCAGACTTTTCCAGCACTCCCCCGATCTCACTCTCCGCAAGCTCGCGAAATAAGCCATCGGAGCAAAACAGAAACGTGTCACCGTCCGCAACGAATTCCTCGCTGACATCGACATCAACGTTCTGATCGATTCCAAGCGCACGCGTAAGGACGTTCTGCATCTTGCTGCGGCCGGCCGCTTCCGGAGTTATCATCCCCCGCCGGACCTGTTCAGCAACCAGGGAATGATCTTCAGTGAGCTGATCAAACTGGCCATCGCGCAGCAAATACACGCGACTGTCTCCCACATGGGCGATGCAAACGCGGTCATCGGCGAATCGAGCCGCCACGACCGTCGCTCCCATGCCGCCTTTCCCCAGTTCTAAAGCGAGTTGAAAGATTTCCTTATTAGCCAGACGCACCGCGCTGGCCAGGCGATTTGAAATATCGGACACGCCCTCAATATGTTTCCCAAATTCGGCCAGCGCCGGACTGGCCTCCGCTTCCTGGCAGTGCGCCACGACAGTGTCCACTGCCAGCCGGCTGGCGCGTTCGCCAGCCTCGAGGCCTCCCATTCCGTCGGACAACACGAAAAGTTTCAGCTGCGGGTCCAGCTTAAAACTGTCCTCATTATTTGCGCGCACACGTCCGGTGTCGCTTTTTGCGCCAAATTCCAGCATTAATCCCTCGCTGCCGACAGCCTTCTCTCTATGCGTCCGACCCGTGCTGCTTCACTGGCTTTGGAAATGCCAAGATATGAGGGAAGGCCAACAACCTACAGAATGCCAACGGTTTAACCTAACAGCATCTGGCAGCAATGCCCACGAGATTTTGAGCCGGTACAGCTAATCCTTTGAGAACACTCCGCGGGTGCGCGAGCTGCTTCCCAAACCGTCATGCCTCATACTTGAGTTTGCCCGACCGCGCCGGTCTCCGGACGTGTGGGAGGAGGATTTGGCATGGAAGCAACAAAAACCCCACCTGCGTCCGCCGCGGGGCCCACGGCTGCAACTCCCGCTGCCAAACTGGCAAGTGGCGGTCCAGGTGTCGCCAGTTCAGCAGGCACGAGCCCGCCAGCCGCTATGCCGGCGGCCAATGCTGTCGCCACCGCTGCTGCTGACGGTTCGAGCCCTACTGCTGCTGCTTTGACCAGTGCGACACATTCGACTGACCAGCCGCCTCACAAGCCGGCGTCCGAGATCATTACGGCAATGCTCCAGGCGGCCCCGAAAACGAGCGATCTGATATTTTCTCCCGGGCCGCGCGCCGCAAGTAGAGCTGAACGGCAAACTGATGCAGCTCAAAATTGAAGGCGTCGGTATGCTCAGTTCCGAGGACACGGCACGACTCGCTGGCGATTTGATAGGTCGCAACCTCCACGCGGTCGCAAAACTCAAAGACGAAGGCTCCTGCGATATTTCCTACAGCGTCCCGAAATTAGCGCGATTCCGCGTGAACATTTTCACCCAGCGCGGCAGCTGCGCCATCGTGATGCGCGTCATTCCCAGCAGCGTGCCTGATTTCAAGATGTTGAATCTTCCCCGGCGCTAGCCGATGCCGCCGAAGTGCGCCCGGGAATCGTTCTGGTAACGGGCCCGACGGGCAGCGGAAAATCGTCTACGCTGGCGGCGTTGGTTAACAAGATCAACGAAGAAAAAGCCTGCCACGTCATCACCATCGAAGATCCGATTGAATTTCTTCATGGCCACAAACGCGCCACCATCCATCAGCGCGAACTGTATTCAGATACGCCGAGTTTCGCACTAGCTCTGCGGGCCGCATTGCGCCAGGCACCGAAATTAATTCTCGTAGGCGAAATGCGCGACAAGGAAACCATCGAAGTGCGCGCTGGAAGCTTCGGAAACCGGTCACCTTGTGTATTCCACGCTGCATACCATTGACGCCTCGAAAACCATCGAACGCATCGTCGGCGTCTTCCCTGCTTCCGACCAGCCCGCCGATCCGCGGGCGCCTATCCAAATCGTTCCGCTACATCATTTCGCAGCGATTGATCCCCAAGAAGGACGGCACCGGACGCGTAGCGGCATTCGAAATCCTGAAATCGAGCATCCGCACTCGTGAATACGTGCAAAAGGGCGAATCGGAAGGCAAATCCTTGCTGGATGCTATGCGCGATGGCTCGAACGAAGGAATGCAGTGCTTCGACATCGAAATCGAGAAGCTAATCCGCGCAGAGGTGATCGACATCGATACGGGCTTGGCGTATGCCACAAACGAGGGGAATCTTCGCTTGAATCTCGCCGATCTGCTCGAATCGTCGCGTCAAGACGACAGCATCCCATCGCTAGCTAGCGCACCCATCGGCGGCCCCATGAAGCTCCCGGGCAGCGACGAAGTAATCGAACGATAACCGCTGTGAGCGGCCGCGAGAGAGCAGATGAAAATGGAGTCAGGGAGTCAGCGGCTTCTGGCGTTCAGGCCCAGCCAATTTTCGAGCTGATCTGCGTATGTGCGGCTGGAGCGGCGTTCGGAGCCATCCAAAAGCTTTACTGTAAACTCGCGGTTATCAATCGATCGAGTATCTCAAAGCGACCACCGAGGTCTTCCAGCAGATCCATGCGCCCAAGTCTACAGCCTCGGGCGGCCGTCACCAGGAATGTCCCGCAGTAAGTGAGCCGAAAGAAATACAGCCGCGGTGGTTTGAGTACTCAATCGCCGAGATATCGGCCCACCGTCAGCTGCGTGAAATTGCTCACTGTCCCGATGACCACGATCTTGCCGTCCGCAGGCTGAATGACAACTCCGGTGAGCCCTCCTGTGCTCGAAGGAACGCTGTTGGTGACGGTTCCGTCGGTGCCGAAAGTGGTATCGAGCGCGCCGCTCGAGGTCAGCCGCGCGAGGCCGTTCACCGTTGTCATGCCGGTTTGGGCAAACGTAAGTTGCTCCCCCACCACCACAATATCCCCGTTAGATTGAACCGCCATCGCATTCGGTATGGCTTCGATTCCAAATCCCCCAGCGCCCGCAAAGTGGAAGCTCGGGTCAGCGAACGAAGTGTCTGCGGCACCGCTGGCGGTAAATCGAAGTACCTGAACCGAACAGTTGTGGCCCCGGGACTCCTCGCCAACGAACAGTGCGTCGGCAAGAAGATAATCGCCGTTAGGCTGGAAAACGCTGGGCACAGAAGGATTCTCGCTTCCTGCGCTGGCGATGATGGTTCCCCCAGTCACCGTAGCTTCGAGACTGCCCTTGGCGGTGAATTCCGCAATCTCCTGACTATTAACGACCAGGATTTCACCGGTAGAGAGCTCGGCCAGAGCTGAGCAACCGCTCAACGTGGTTGCGATAGTTGTTCCCCCAGAGCCAAAGGTCGTGTCCAAAGCGCCGCTAGAAGTGAAGCGCGCCAGCATGACCTGATCAGATTGCCCGCGGCCAGCTTCCTCAAGCTCCCCAGCTATGAGAATGTCGCCGCTGGCCTCGATCAGAACCACCAACTCCGGAGCCGCAGCGCGGGTGCCGAGATTCGCGACGGCCACTCCGTCCGTTCCGAACGTGGTGTCCGCGGACCCGTTGGTATTCAACCGCTCCACCGTATATCCGCTCGAACCGACGCCCGCAACTACAATCTGGCCATCAGCCTGGAGCGCCATGCTCGCAATCTCGCCGACAGTCGCCGACAAGATAGCGATCCCTTTCTTGCCGAAAGTCGCGTCAAGCGCGCCGCTAGAGGTGTAACGCAATACGTCGGTCGTGGTGCTCGCGCCATTGATTACGTCGAGTAAAACTAGAATGTCGCCGTTGGTTTGCAATTGGACCGCGTAGGGGATTACGGCATTGCTCTCACTGGTAGTGGTCAAAGTGGTTACCACTACACCGCCTTTGCCGAATGTCGTGTCCAGTTTACCCGCCTGTCCAAACGCCGATCCTGGCCCAAACATCAAACCCAAAATCAATGATCCAGCCACCATAAATCGCAGAAGCATTCTCATCTGCGTCTCCTCTTCGCTCCATGTTGAGTCGTATATGAAAATTAAGCTCTTGTGAGTCTAAGGATTCGGCGTCAGCAGAAACCCATGCTCCTCGTTGTTGATCGTGCCATAGCCAACGATTTGGCCGGCGTCGTTGATGGCGGACGCCTTGGAAAGCACCCAGCCGGAGTTTTTCGGTATGAGCTGGTTGAGATCTTGCATTTTGCCGTTGGAGTAGACGAAGGCGTGATAAACCAGCGTTTCATCCGGACCGTTGAGATCGGCCTGGCCGACAACCACGCCGGAAGTGTTGATTCCAAATCCCCACGTATATGGTCCGTTGCTGATCGTTCCGAGGTCCTTCATCTTGCCGTTGCTGTAGAGAAAAGCGTGGCCGGAAACGTTGCCATGGGTGTAGGCGATACCGGTAATCTCGCCGGAGTCATTAATGCCGTATGCTTCGCTCCAGTCCCCGCCTAAGGTGCCGAGGTCTTTCATCGAGCCGCCGGAGTAGAGGAATGCGTGGAAGTTACCGTCCGCAAGATAGGAATAGCCCACAACCGCGCCCAGGGAATTAACGGCTGTGGCGAGATTGGTCCAGCCCACAGTGGTGCTGCCGAGCGTGCCGAGATCGGTCATCTTGCCATTCGCGTAGAGGAACGGATGCTGCGCGCCGGAAGCCGTGGTCGATACGCCAACGATTTCACCTGAGCCGTTAATGGCGTACGCCGCCGCGTAGGTGCCGCCGAGAGTGCCAATGTTGGTCATCACGCCGCCGCTGTAGAGAAACGCGCCGTAGCTCTTGGTTGTGAGCGTAGAGTAACCCACCACTTGACCGGATGCGTTGATGCCCTGCGCGAGGCTAGTTGTCCCGCCAAGGGTCCCGAGGTTCGTCATTTTGCCGTTGTTGTAAACGAAAGCGCCGCCGGACACTCCAGCGGGAGGAGTAGCGTAGCCAACGGCCTCGCCGGAGGCGCTAATGGAGTAGGCCTCACTAACTCCGGTACTGTTTAGGACCCCCAGGTCCGTGACCTTATAAGTCTGGGGCGAGGAAATCTGGGAAAAGGCGAGCAGCACAGCGATGGGGAGGGGCCCAAGAAAGGCTACGCGTGACATGCTCATAGCAAGCTCCTTGTGCATTTCTTTCGGCGCGGCCAAGCCGGGCGCGCTTTCTACATGGATCCTGGCGCATCGAGACAGGCGGGGACCCGCTGCCTGGGCCGATAATGTCTCCGAGGATAGCCTTGGAATATGTCTGCACAATGTAAACAACCGGCAAATAGTTTGTAAACTGGTGCGTCTTTACCCTCTCCCTGAGCTGTGCCACCATGCCGTGACTCAAGGTTGTCAAATCTTAAACCAGCGCAAAACGATAAGACTTATTGGGGCCCGTGTTGCCGCAAGACGCCGCGAACGGTGGCACGAAAACAAACTGGGAGACAGCGAGAATGGCAACCCGCAGTGAAGCAATTGATGGCGAGACACTCCAGCAGCAGGCGAGCAGCTTACGATCGGTGATCGTGGCGTCGTCTCTAGGCACCATGATCGAGTGGTACGACTTTTTCGTCTTCGGCAGCCTAACGGCCGTGCTCGCCCTGAAATTCTACCCACCTGGCAACGACACATTCGCACTGATTGCATACCTTGCGACCTTTGCGGTCGGCTTTGTGGTCCGCCCATTCGGTGCGATTTTCTTCGGCCGCATCGGCGACCTGGACGGCAGAAAGTACGCGTTCCTGGTAACGCTGATGATTATGGGCGGCGCCACCGTGTTGATTGGCTTGATGCCGACATTTAGGACGGCTGGATGGTTCGCCCCAATCACACTCATCGTGATTCGTGTGGTGCAAGGGTTAGCGATCGGCGGCGAGTACGGCGGCGCAGCGATTTACGTCAGCGAGCACTCACCTGACAACAAGCGTGGTTTCTACACCAGTTTCATCCAGGTCACCGCAATTCTGGGGCTGTTCGTTTCGTTGTTGGTGATTCTGGCGACGCAATTCGCCATGAATAAAGAAGATTTCGCAAACTGGGGCTGGCGCGTTCCGTTCCTGTTTTCTCTGATTCTAGTGGCCGTCTCCGTGTATATGCGCTTGAAATTGCGCGAGTCGCCGATTTTCATACGCATCAAGGCTGCCGGAAAAATGTCGACGCAGCCGCTCAAAGACGCGTTTACGAAATGGCCCAACCTGAAGCAGGTGCTGATCTCGCTAGTCGGCGCAACGGCCGGCCAAGGGGTGGTGGTCTACACGGGCCAGTTCTACGCCCTCTTCTATATGCAAAGCATCCTGAAGATCAATCCGCGCACGGCAATCATCGTGATGGCGATTGCGATTGCGATCGGAATGCCATTCGTGAACGTGTTCGGCTCGCTGTCGGACAAAATCGGGCGGAAGAAAATCATGATGGCGGGCTTCCTGCTGGCCACCTGCACGTACATCCCGATTTATCACGCGATGGAAAACGCCGCGGGAAATCACGTCGTCACAGTCAAGTCCACGCGCAATGGCGTAACCGGTGCCATCAGCTTAACGCCAATGACCACGGACGCAGCTGGCACCCTGATCCCAGCCATAGAGGCGACAAACCCAAACATGACGAAACTAGTGCTGCTGGTTTTCATCCAGCTAATTTACGTAGGGATGACGTACGGCCCGATCGCGGCATACCTGGTGGAGGCCTTCCCAGCGAGGATCCGCTATACGTCGCTTTCACTGCCGTACCACCTGGGCAACGGCGTATTCGGCGGAATGCTGCCGCTCATCGGCCTCTCAATTTGCGCCGCCACAGGCAAAATATACGCCGGGCTTTACTATCCGATAGGCATTGCCGCTATGGCATTGGTGGTCGGCAGTATCGCGCTGCGCGAAACCCATGGGACCAAGATCTGGGATGAAGTGCAGTGAGGTCATTTGCTATGCGAGCGATTTTAGCCCGAAATTCTGCTGCGTACGTCGCGAACCGCTCTGCCCTGGATGCGCTGTGGGCAGTGGCAAAGCGTCGGTGATGACACAAACAATGGCACAAATGCTGAGACTGGCATTGGCAAGGGATGTGCAAGCTACTGAAATATTGGTGGACGTGAGGGGGCTCGAACCCCTGACCTCCTCGTTGC
>CAWJGI010000004.1:0-55901 GCA_963842255.1 uncultured Acidobacteriota bacterium
TGAATGGTGTCGCCGCGGAAATCGCGCAGGAAGTCTTTGTGCTTTTCGAGCACGACGACCTCTATGCCCGCACGCGCCAGCAGAAAGCCAAGCACCATTCCCGCCGGCCCGCCGCCTGCGATGCAGCAGCGGGTCTTCACGGTTTCGAAGGCGACGTTCTCTTCGGCCATCGCATGCTTCCTGTGCCGCAGATTCTAGTTTAGACCATCACGGTGCGATGGGCAGTATGGTCGAGGGCGAGGCCTATGTGACGCACGTGTAACGCAGAGCTAGCGAGATTTGGGCAGGCAGTGTAGAGGCTCAATCAGCGGCGAGCTACCACATGAGCGGGGGTAATTTGGCAAGCTCAGCGTCCAGGTCAGCTAATGCGCGAGTAAGTTGTTCGCGATAGCGTGGGTCCTGCGAGATTCCAATTGTTTTTCCACCCGGGCGCGAGACAGGAGCAGCACTTCTCTCTGACGCCGTATTTCGATTTGATCCTGGGTGAGCTGTTTTTTGGCGTGACGATCTTCTTTGGACTGGAATTCCTGGACCTGCCCCTCTACCGCCTTGCTTTCCCATCCCCTGGCCATGCATAAATTCTAAATTGGTGGCGCGAAAAATTATCGTTAAATTTGTGGAATAGTTTCCTTGGTTTTAGCGAACTTCGGGCGAACCCTGGCACCCTGGAATCCGGCACAGTGGCGCGGGTTCAGGCAACCTCGGGGCGCGATTCGGGTATCATCTTCTTCATGCTGGGTGAATAGTCGTACACGCAGGCGCTAATGCCGACGACAGGTGCGGCAAGACAACTGGTACGGCTCGAAGCGGCGCAAGAGCTGCTGCGTAAGGCTGCGGCGCCTACGGAATGGTGTCTCACTGCTGAGCGCATTCGGTTTACGCTCGAGCGCAGCGTCGCGCATCGTTTTACGGATGCAAATGCACCCCGGCCTGATTCCCCTGCCATCCAGAGTTACCTCGATTCATTGCATGCCGCGGATTTGCGTCTGGCTTGCGCTTGCAGCGACGGGAATGCGGCTGCGTGGGATTTTTTCATGGCGCGATATCGTCCGGAGCTTTATCGCGCGGGGCGAGCGATTGCGGGGGAAGCGGCGGGGCGCGAGCTGGCGGATTCTTTGTACGCGGAATTGTACGGGTTGCGGGAAGTGGAGGGGCGGCGGAAATCTTTGTTCGATTATTTTTTGGGGCGCAGCAAGCTGACTACATGGCTGCACGCGATTCTGGCGCAGCGTCATGTGGATGGGATTCGACGAGCGCGCCGGACCGGGCCGCTGGAGGAAGGCGAGGCGGCCGAGCGCGCTTATGCCGCGCAGCAGAGCTCGGTCGGGAATGCGTCGGCGAGATCGCTTGCGAATTCGGTGGCGAGCTCGCCGGACCCGGAGCGCAATCGTTATCTGGCGATATTGCAGGCGGTGCTGACCGCGGCGCTCGATGCGCTGGAGCCGCGCGATCGTTTGCGGCTGGCTTACTATTACGTGGAGGGTCTGACGCTCGCGGAGATTGGCCGGCTGGTGGGCGAGCATGAGGCTACTGTGTCGCGGAAACTGGAACGCACGCGGCGAGAGATTCGCAAGCAAGTGGAAGGGGCGCTGCGGCAGGAGAAGAAATTGAGCGCGGCGCAATTGCAGCTCTGTTATGAGTACGCGCGCGAGGAATGGCCGTTTGATTTGACGCGAGGCGCTTTCGCGGGGGAGTGAGTAGGGCACGGGTTATTGCAAGAATTGTGGTTGCGGCGCGTTCTAAGTTGAGAAGAAGGAACGGAGAAGGGATGGCGGCGCGGGAAGAAGACAAGCGATGGCGGGGATGCTGCGGCGAAGTCTGGCGCAGGACGCGGGCGCGGGTTCGGTGGGCGAACATTGTCCGGAGCCGGAGATACTCGCGGCGTACTTCGATCGTGCTCTCGATGCCGAGGAAATTGCGCGCTACGATTTGCATTTTTCGCGCTGTCGGTTTGCCGGGAGCAACTGGCGGCGATGGCGCGTGCTGGCAGCGGAACCGGCGATGAAGCGAACGCTGCGAGCGGCTGGAGATGGTTGACCGGAACGCGATGGCTGGCGCCTGCGGCGGTTTCCTTTGCGGTGCTAGTGCTGGTCGTTGCAGGTATTGTGCTGGACATGAGGAGGCGCGATCTAGCAAGTGAAGTTGCTATGTCGCGCGCATCCGGGGCGCCGCGAGCGGCTGCGAGGAATTCCGCGAACAGTCCTGGCACATCTACGGCCGAGCCGAACGAGCCGCGCGCAACTCCTGCGCCTCCGTTGAGCAAGGCTGCGGGTGAAGATCAGCTTTCGTCGAGTGCTTCGGCAAAGACGAAAGCTTCGGAGGAAATGTACAGGCAGGCGCTCGCGATGGCGAGCCGCAACAAGCAGATTGAAGCCGAGCAGGCTGCAAAGGCGAAAAACACTCCCTCATCTGGGAAGGGCGTGGCTGGCTCGACGTCATCCGCAGATAACGTTGTTGTGTCGGAGCCCGACGCTTCCCCCGGAGTGCCACTAAATAAGGCTAGTCATTCGGCCTCGAACGGGCAGGCATATTCAATCGAAGTCGGGCCGGACGAAGGTAAAAAATCAGACGCGAAGGAGAGACGACCCCACCCAGGCGAGAACGCTAAGCAACCGCCGGGTCCTGCGGCTTCCGGTGCTGCGCCCGCCCCTTCTGCCTCGGCTGGCGCTGCTGCTATGTCTGCTCGCGCACCCGCATCTGCTACTCAGGCGCCAAATGCGACGGCCGCTGCGCCGCGTGCCACGATGAGCTTGAGCATGAAGGCGCGCGCGAACGATCAGGCTGCGCAGATGGCGCGGGTGCAAGAGGCCGAGATTTCCTCGAATCTCGCGGGGCTCGAAATTGCAACTCCTGATCCGAAAGTTTTGTGGGTGGTTTCCGATTCCGGCGCGGTGATGCGCTCTGATGACGCGGGAGCGACTTGGAAGTACGGACGAATTCCAAATGAGGACCATTTTGTGGCCGGCTCCGCGCCTGCGACAAAGATCTGCTGGCTGGTGGGTGTGCGCGGCACCATCCTGCGCACGATCGATGGAAAAACCTGGACTTCGGTTTCTCCGCCGAGCGAGGCAGGTTTTGTGGGCTTTTCACGCGTGGAGGCCAAGGACGAATTAACCGCTACTGTGACGACCGTAGACGGCCAGAAATTTTCTACCTCGGATGGCGGGAAGACCTGGAAACTGACTAAGTAGCCGCGGTTAAGCGGCTCTGGCCTGAATCATTTCCTTGCAAGAAATGAAAGGAACATCGTTCTAGATTTGAGGGTTTGTATACCGCCCAGACAATTTCGCGTCCGAGGTGATATCGCAAACTTCCGGCCGCCGGGCTTTGAAGCTCTAACTCACTTGCGGAGCGCTTAACGAGGAGACAACTTATGGCAGTTATGCGTGGTCACGCAGAAAAGTGGCTTGGCAGGGGAGGCATGGCCGCGATTGTGGTGACTCTGTTGCTTGCCGGAAATTGGCGACCAGTTCACGCCTTGCCGCGACAGCAGGATCAGACAAAGAGCGATTCCGAGGCGCTGACGACCACCGAGAAAGATCAAGTCGGATCTGGCGGTGACGGTTTACAACTCGAATCTGGCGCTGGTGCGCGACGTGCGGCAGATCCATCTTGTCGCCGGGATTGTTTCCACTGCAATTCGAAGATGTAGCGGCTTCGATCAATCCTGCCACGGTGCATTTCCGGTCGCTGACCGAGCCTACGAAGCTGAGCGTCGTCGAGCAGAACTACGAGTACGACCTGCTCGATCCTGCAGAAGCTGCTGCAGAAAGTATGTGGGTCGCGAAGTGACTCTTGGTGCGCGCGAGAGAAGGATGCGGTTCGACCAAGTGGGTGGAGACCAAGCGCGCTCTGCTTTCGGACAATAACAACGGGCCGGTATGGAAAATCGGCGACGAAATCGTTACCGGGATGCGCGCCGATTCGTATCGTTTTCCCGGATTTGCCCGGGAAATCTATATAGCCGGCCGACGCTGCTGTGGACTGCTTGATAATCGCGGCGCGAATGCGCAGAAAGTGGAAGCTTCTTATCTTGACGGACAATGTGAGTTGGAGCGCGGACTACGTGCTGACGGTCACGCGCGACGAAAAGGCTGCGGATCTGGATGGCTGGGTGACTCTGACCAATAACAGCGGTGTGGCTTACAAGAATGCGAAGCTGCAATTGGTGGCCGGAGAGGTTCACGAAGTGCAGCCCATGATGATGGCTCGCAAGACGACTGGGATGGCTGATATGGCACAAGTCGCAGCTGCACCACAATTCTCTCAGGAGAATTTTTCCGAGTATCATCTGTATTCGCTCGAGCGGCGGACTTCCATTCAGAACAACGAATCGAAGCAGATCAGCCTGCTGACCGGGACTGGCGTGCCTGTTGAGAAATCTTTGATGGTGGAAGGGCAGGCCTATTACTACCGCAATCCTCAGGGGATCGGAAACGCGATTCCGCAGCCGGTGAAGGTTTATTACAGGTTCAAGAACGATCAGAAGAGCCAGTTGGGGATGCCTTTGCCTGCCGGCACGTGCGCGTGTATCAGGCGGATACGAAGGGTGGCGTTCTCTTTATCGGCGAGGACAGGATTCAGCACACGCCGAAAGATGAAACGTGAAGATTTACATCGGCAATGCCTTCGACGTGGTTTGCGAACGCAAGCAGACGGATTACAAGAAGCTTGCGAGCAATCTATACGAAATGGAGTATGCGATTACCTTGCGAAATCACAAGGACTTCGCCTGTGACCGTCGAAGTGCGCGAACCTGTGGGCGGGGATTGGGAAGTTGTTAATTCAAATTTCAAACCCGAGAAACTGGATGCGACTACCATTGGGTTTTACCTGCCGGTGGAAAAGGACGGAAGCGCGACTTTGACTTATCGGGTCCGGGTGAAGTGGTGAGGGGAGCTGAGTAGTGAGTTTGTCGAGTGACTGGCAATTCTTTATGGACATTTGGAACTGCGAGAGCGCAATTCACGCGCCTGAACTGTCTCTAGGCGGCAACCGTATCGATGGCGCTTCAAGAGGTGAGCAGAGATCCTTCCCTGCACTCCTTTCGCCCTCAGGCTCAGGCAGCATCATGACCGGCGGCCCGACAGCGATTTCTAGCGTTTGCAGCAGGATGGACTATTCACTAGCGTCAGTTCGCGGGCGAAAATCGGGTTCGTCGGATATTGGATTGCCAGATCTGTCAGGATGGGCTTGGCTAGTTCAGGTTTGTGTTCACGTTCGTAGGCCAGCGCCAGCATTACTTTGGCAAATGGTTGAAGGTAATGCCCGTGCTCGTGCTGCGGATTGCATCTGTTCCATTCCGCGAGAGCGGTCTCCGTGCAAGCCGCCAAACCAGAGGAAGGCACGCTTGTAACTCGGCAGGCAGCCGATTACGTAATTGCTCATGCCTAGCGCGACGTTGGCATCCTGCTCTGTCGGATCGATGGCCAGCACCGTGTTCGCTTCCGCTTCAGCCTGGCGCATCATCGTAAGACCCGCTAGTTGCTTCTTAATGATGAGCGCGTCGTAGTCCGATTCCATTCCGTCTGTGATCGTCAGCACCAGGAGGCCGTGAATATCGCGTGGGTTGGTTTTTACGCGGGCCTTGGCTTGGTCGCGTGCCTGGGTATTGGCTTCCAAGAATCCGGAGTTTCGATTCTGCGAGGCGGTGCCTTCGACGCCGCCCAGAAATTCGTTGTCGTTCAGGAAAAAATCGGAAGTCAAAACGCCTTTGGAGTTGAACTGCTCGAACAGATAGCTAGCGGCTTCTGAGGCTTTCCCGAGTGGATCGTCAGGACGCGCTTTCTGGTAGGTCTTGAAAATCGCTGCGAGCGGCTTGAAAATTCAACTCGTACAGGTGACGGATAGCCGCTTTCCAGGAAATCCGCAGAGGGATCGGCTTCGATGACCGGCCCCCGTTCGCGATGCCGCTTTCGGGTCGCGGAATCCTGCGCCGCTATGCATTACTCGGGGAGAATGCGCAGGCCGTGAAAAGTCCGGCGGCGAATAACAGGTAAGAGCCAAATCGTATATTCGTTTATTCTGCGCATCCACATCAAATATTCACCTGCTCGGAGGCTCAACGCACCTAGAAATCTCCTGGTCTGTGATTTGAGCCGTCTGAGCGTCATTATATTGGAAGTGTACAGCATTTCCCGAGTTGCTCTAGGTGCGTAAGATTCTAGAGATTGCCTAAAATAAACTCCAGAGTCCTTCGGAATTCCAGCATGCGCGCGGCGGCATCGCTGATGCCGTGGCCTCTTCCGGGAAAAACCATCAATTGATCGGGGTAGCGAACCTTGTCGATTAATTCGTTCAGCAGTTCCACTGAATTCGCGAAGTGGACGTTGTCGTCGCCTGTGCCGTGAACCAACATCAGCTTGCCTTTCAGGTTTGCGGCTTGATTTACCGGAGAAGAATCTTTGTAGCCTTCGGGATTGTCCTGCGGCTTTCCCATGTAGCGTTCGGTGTAAATCGTGTCGTATAGCTTCCAGTCGGTGACCGCAGCATTTGAGATCCCCGCTTTGAAAACGTCCGCTGCGTTGAATAGCGCTTCCAGCGTCATGTAGCCGCCGTAGCTGCCGCCGGTGATTCCGATGCGGGTGGGATCCACATAGCCGAGCGCTTCCAGATATTTCACGCCTGCCAGCTGATCTTGCAACTCGATTTTGCCGAGATGATGGTAAATCGCCGGTTTCGAAGGCATGCCCGCGTCCCCAGGAGCCGCGATTATCGAGCGAAAAAAGGATGTATCCCTTTTCCGCGATAATCTCATGCCACAGGTACAGTTCGCCGCCCCAGACGTTGCGCACGACTTGAACGTGCGGACCGCCGTAGACGTTGATCAGCACGGGGTATTTTTTTGTGGGGTCGAAATCCGGGGGCTTGATGATGGATGCATTCAGCTTGGTGCCATCGTCCGCCGTGACTTCGACAAATTCTATCGACGACAGGCGGTAGTCTGCGAGTTCGGAGACTTTATCTTCGTTGATGGTTGCCACCTGACTGCCGTCTATGCGGTAGAGATCCTGTCGCGGCGGGGCGGCGGTGTTTGAATATGAATCAACAAACGACGCGGCACCTGGCGCGACATTGGCGAGGTGCGTTCCGGAATCTTTGGTTATGCGCGTTAGGGATTGATCGCTGAGCGCGACGCGGTAGAGTTGGGCCTCGCGGAGGTCGTCTTTGTTTGAAGTGAAATAAATGTAGCCGTGAGTTTCGTCTACTGCCGGACGATTGGGTGCGCCTGGTCCGAATCCGCCTAAATCGGAGATGGCCCACTCACCGCTGGTCAGTTGAGCTAGTTGCTTGCCGGAATTGTCGTAGAGGTAAAAATGGCGGTAACCGGTGCGCTCGCTGGACCACAGGAAGCGCTTGTTGTCCGAGAAGAAATAAAGATCGTCGCTGATGTTGATCCAGTATTTGTCCGTGTCACTGAGGATCGTTTTCGAGGCGCCCGTTGTGACATCGCAGAAAAGCAGGTCGAGCTGATTTTGCGCGCGATTCAATCGCTGGATTGCTACGCTGCGACTGTCCGGAAGCCAGTTTACGCGTGCGAGGTATACTTCGTTGTTTTTTCCGGTGTCCATCCATTGGGTGTCGGGAATTGCGTTTCCGCCGATGACCGCGACGATGCCTACCCGCACAATCGGGTTCGCTTCGCCTGCTTGCGGGTAGCGGGTGTATTCGGTGCCTCCTGTCGGCGAACTCATATCCATGATTGGGTAGCGGGTTACCGGGCGTTCGTCCATTTCGTAATATGCAATCTTGCTGGAGTCGGGCGACCACCAGTAGGCCGTGCGAGTGTCGAGCTCTTCTGGGTAAACCCAGTCGAGTTTTCCTTTGAGGACCTCCTCGCTGCCGCCGGTGGTGAGGGTTTTTATACCGCCGGTGGCGATATTCACTACGAAAAGGTTGGCATTACGCGAAAAGCTGATCCATTTGCCGTCTGGGGAAAATTTCGGATCTTCGATTTCTTGGTCGCTGGTGAGTACCGGCTTCGGCGTCATGGACTTGAGATCGAGCAGGACCAGGCTATTACTGCCTGTGAAAAGCAGCGAACTTCCGTCTGGGGCCCACAGGTAATTGTCCGCTTGTACGCGACCTAGTCCTGTCGACTGCGTCGTTTTTGCTTTGTCCGGTTGCATTACTTTTTTTAGGGTTTCGGCGTCGACCAGGATTTTGCGTTCGCCGGTCGTGGCGTTCATTGTCCAGAGTTCGATTGCGGCCTCTTTTCCATTGCCTTTGCGATCGAGGTACGAGAATTGCTTGCCGTCCGGCGCCCACTCGATTCCTTGGGTTAGGCGCCCGAAAAGAAATGGCGGGGTAAAGAGGCGCTCGATGGTCAGGTCTTTGCCTTTTTGCGTTGTGCTGGAAGATTGGGCCACTGCTGGGGGAATGAATGCTGAAAATATGAAAAGCGAGATGATTGTGATCAGACATGCGCGCGACAGACGGTGCATCCGTGTCTCCTCGAGCAAAACGCGTTATTTTATATCTTTGCGTGTCGGACGTCTCTCTTCTCGGTGGCATTGGACGTCGAATCTCTGTTCCGGCGGCTCGCTCAAGAAATCGAACGAAGGTCCTTCGCTCCGCTCCCTTCGCCACATCACTCAGGGCGTCAAGCAGGGTGACGGGTGGGCGCTGGCGTCAGGCAACGCGCTGTGGAGTCGAGACTGGGTTGGTGGTTGATGGCTGTGCGTCGCTGCGGCGTGGCGCGAGGAATGCGGTGATTGTGATGGCTAAGGCGAACGCCAGCAGCAAGCCATCGCGTAACAAGCTCATTGGGCCTAGCCTCTCGCCGGGGCCAAAACAGCCGCAGTTGATTTCCAGGCCCATGCGATAGGTGCGGACCATCAGGGTGAAGAATCCTCCGAGCAGGAGCGTGGTAAACAGTAATGAGTAACGCACCAGGATTCCACTGAGCAGCCAAAGTCCCAAAAACAGCTCAAACAGCGGGAGAAAATTGGCTGCTGCACTTACCAGTTGGGGCGGGAGCAATTGGTAGGAATCTACCTGCATGGCGAACATCGATAGCGACGTTCTGATTGACGCGCCTGACCAGGGCATTTGTGCTTGAGGTTTCAGCTTGGCGTATGCGGCGAAGAGAAAAATGCCGGCTAGCGCCAGGCGGCCCAGAATTAGCAGGATGGAAATCCAGCCGCCGGTTGTGCGATTCGATGACATTAGGATTTCAAACCTACGCTGCTCTTTGTGTGATTGGTGTGAGATTTAAAATTCTTAAACTATTGACTCAGTAGCGAATCGAAAAATTGCTTCAGAATGGGCCACGTCACAATTCCTGAGGATGCTGGATATTTTTGGCCTTTGTATTCGACTATAAAAGTTGGCGTGGCCTTCACCGGTACCTGGTAGCCAGCGACGATGTCTTGCACGATGTAGACGTCTACCGGGCAGGCGTGATCGGCTTGCGGGGCGGAGCCGTCGCCGTGCGACGTAGGAGCCGGGCTGGTGCACGGTTTCAGAATTGTTTGGACGCGTTTGAAATCCGCTGGGCTCATGGCACCTTCGACGAATTTTTGGAGATTGCCATCGGCTGTCCATGCTGCCTGGTTGTCGAAGAGCGCGGCGTCTACGTCCTGGAATTTTCCTATTTTTGCCGCAGCGTTTACCCAACGGGCTGCCTGGCCGGAATAGGCGTGCATCTGCAAGGGGAAATCGTGATGAACCAGGTACACTTTTCCCTGGGCTACGTAATCGTTGATCATGGCCTTTAGTGTGTTCTCGAAGAAGGCCCCGCACGAGGGGCACTGGTAATCGCTGAAGACTTCCATTGTAATCGGAGCGCTTTTGTTGCCCAGGGCTTTTAGCGGAGTCGCGTTGATCGCGGGATCGGCCTGAGCAGCCGCGTGAGAATGCGCGGAGGTTTTTATGGGCGCCTGCTGGGCTGCTAGGCCCATTGCGCTTAGTGCCAGAGCTAGCAGAACAGCGAGCGAATGGCGCTGTGGTCTGTGAGGCTCCGGCCAGATCTTTGTTCGTGCGCTCAACTATTCCTCCTGCTTCGTTTCCCAATAAGCGCCCAATTGTAACCTGAATTCGTCTCAGCGAGCCTGCAGGTTGCTCTTGGATGTGCCACGGCTGCTTAGACGTGACTAGGATGTAGATGCGTTAGATTAGGTTCGATCGAGCAGGCAGGTCGATCCTCCTGAGACCAGGGAAAGAGCCGCCGAGCATCTCATTTAGCCGGGTAGCGGGGGCCCAGCAAGCGGCGCGCCCGATAGCTTCGCCGTTGCGATTAGATGATAGCTAAAGTGCCTGTTTTGTGTGTGATGTTGATTGTTACAAGAATCTTGACAGTGATACACTCAACGTGTATTATGCTGTAGCGTTTGAGATTGGCGTCCGTCGGCTTAGGGCCAGCGTGACGTTTCATAGGAGCATTCGATGAGTAAAATTATTGGTATTGACCTGGGTACAACGAACTCGGTGGTGGCCGTAATGCAAGGAGGAGAGCCGACCGTCATCCCAAACCAGGAAGGGGCACGGACGACCCCGTCCGTTGTGGCTATCACCAAGAGCGGCGAGCGTCTCGTGGGGCAGGTAGCCAAGCGGCAGGCAATCACGAACCCTGAGAACACGGTTTATTCGATCAAGAGATTCATGGGCCGGCGTTTCGATGAAGTCCAAGAAGAAACGAAGCGCGTGCCTTACAAAGTGGTGAAGGGGCCACACGACGATGCGCGCGTGGAGATTGCCGGCAAGACTTACAGCCCGCCCGAAATTTCGGCGATGATTTTGCAGAAGCTGCGGTCTGCTGCTGAAGATTTCCTCGGCGAAAAAGTGACGAAGGTTGTGATTACCGTTCCGGCTTATTTCAACGACAGCCAGCGTCAAGCCACCAAGCAGGCCGGCGAAATTGCGGGCATGGAGGTTCTGCGCATTATCAACGAACCGACCGCCGCGGCGCTTGCTTATGGACTCGATAAGAAGAAGGACGAGACCATCGCGGTGTACGACTTGGGCGGTGGCACGTTCGATATTTCCATCCTGGAAGTTGGCGAAGGCGTTGTGGAGGTGAAGTCGACCAATGGTGACACCCACCTAGGCGGCGATGACATCGACCAACGCGTGATGGAATGGATTGTCAGCGAATTCAAAAAAGAGCAGGGTATCGACCTCAGCAAAGACCGCATGGCCATCCAGAGGCTTAAGGAAGCGGCGGAGAAGGCAAAGGTTGAGCTGTCTCAGTTGATGGAGACGGAGATCAATCTGCCGTTCGTTACTGCCGACGCGTCCGGGCCGAAGCACCTGGCTTTGAAACTGACTCGCGCAAAGCTTGAGCAATTGATGGAGGACCTGCTGCAGCGGACTGTTGGCCCGGTGAAGCAGGCTCTCAGCGATGCGGGAGTCACGCCGGACAAAATCGACGAAGTTGTGCTGGTTGGCGGTTCGACTCGTATTCCGCGCGTTGTGGATATCGTGAAAGGGCTGTTCAACGCCAAAGAGCCTCACAAGGGCGTGAATCCTGATGAAGTGGTGGCTGTCGGTGCCGCGATTCAGGGTGGAGTGCTGGGCGGAGAAGTGAAGGACATCCTGTTGCTGGACGTAACGCCTCTTTCGTTGGGGGTGGAAACGTTGGGCGGCGTGATGACCGTGCTGATCCCGCGCAACACCACCATTCCGACGCGGAAGTCGGAGACGTTTTCAACCGCGGCTGATAACCAGACCTCGGTTGAGATTCACGTGCTGCAGGGAGAACGGCCTGTGGCTAGCGGCAACCGGTCGCTCGGGAAATTCCATCTTATTGGAATTCCGCCTGCGCCGCGCGGCATGCCGCAGGTTGAGGTTACGTTTGATATCGACGCGAACGGCATCCTGAACGTATCGGCGAAAGACACCGCTACGAACAAGGAACAGAAGATTACCATCACTGCTTCCACCGGCTTGAGCAAGGAAGAAGCCGAGCGCATGAAGAAGGAAGCCGATGCGCACGCGTCAGAGGACAAGGCGAGGCTGTCCGAAGTTGAGGCTCGCAACCGGCTGGATAATATGCTGTACCAAACCGAGAAGGTCCTCAAGGACAACCGCGAGAAGCTTGCCGAGGCTGATGTGAAGTCGGCGGAACAAGCGATCGAGGAAGCTCGTCGCGCTCTGGCCGAAGGCGGGCTCGATAAGTTGAACGCTGCTACCGACAGCCTGACCAAGGCCTCGCACCACATCGCGGAAACGATGTACAAGTCGCAGCAAGCGGCGGGTGCGGCGGCTTCGGGCGCCGGTGCAACTGGTGCTGATGGGTCTGGCAGCGCTCAGGGTGGATCCTCTGGCCAAGGTTCAGGACCAGGCGATGTGGTGGATGCCGAGTTCGTGGACGTGGATGATTCAAAGAAACCAAACTGAAGTCGCGCAATGCGTGGTTCGGCAACAGCCGTGGGGGCGGGTCTAACGACCCGCCCCTACATTTATGCGGCGACAGAATTAGTGTTTGAAACGGATTGACATGGCTACAGCTACCAAACAGGATTATTACGAGCTTTTGGGCGTATCGCGCAAGGCTTCGGTAAAAGACATTCGGGCGGCTTACCGCAAGCTTGCGCGCAAGTATCATCCTGATCTGAATCCCGGAGACAAATCCGCGGAGGAAAAGTTCAAGCAGATTCAGGAAGCCTACGAGGTTCTTTCCGACACTAAGAAGCGGCAAATGTATGACCAGTTCGGCTTCAACGTGCCGGGTCCGGGCGGAGCGCCGCCTCCGGGGCCTGGAGGTTATGGCGCTGGCCGGCCGCAAGATGTTCATTTTGATTTCGGCGGGTTTGATTTTGGCGGCGAGCCGGGAGCCGGAGGGGGTGGAGGAACCAGCTTCCGCGATCTTTTCAGCCAATTCTTCCGCGGGCAGAATGCGGCTCAGGCTGCGACCGAGAGCGAGCCTGGAAGCGATCTTGAATTTCAGGTTGAAATTACGTTTGCCGAAGCCATGCGTGGAACCGTCAAGAAGTTGAGCTTTACGCGACTGGACGTTTGTAATGTTTGTCACGGAGAAGGGGTGCAGCCGGGCGATGAAAAAGTTTGCCCTACCTGTGGCGGGACCGGCCAAGTGACGCAGGTCAGCGGCAAGATGAGATTTCAGATCAGTTGTTCGCGCTGCGGGGGAACTGGTCGTCTGCATACCGTGTGCCGCAATTGCGGTGGAGAAGGCCGCGTGGCTCGTATGGAAACGCTCGATGTGCGCATACCCCCGGGTGCGCAGACTGGGTCACGCGTGCGCGTTGCAGGGCGCGGGAACGCCGGATTGCATGGCGGGCCCACGGGTGATCTTTACATCGTGATAAAAGTTGAGCCGCACCCTTATTTCGAGCGGCGCGGAGACGATCTGTATACCGTCGTGCCGGTTACCGTGCCGGAAGCTTCGCTTGGTGCAAAGGTGGAAGTGCCTACGATTGACGGGCGCTCGCAAGTACGGATTCCGCCGGGCACTGACAGCGGCAAGAAACTTCGGTTGCGTGAGAAAGGCGCTCCTTCAGTGCGGCGACCCGGCAAGCGGGGCGACCAGATTGTGGAAGTGCAGGTGGTGGTTCCGAAACCCGAAGACGAGCGGGTACGAAATTTATTGAAGGAACTTACCAAGCTTGACCCTGAAGACCCGCGGCGCGAGATTTTTTCGCGCGCAGTGGTGTGAGGAGACGAAAATGGCGGCGCGCCCCAGGAAGAAGGCCAAAGCGGGGTACATGATCAGCGCGGTGGCTGAGTTGTACAAGCTGCATCCGCAGACGCTGCGGCTTTACGAACGCGTGGGATTGCTCAAGCCGTCGCGCTCGCAGGGCAATACCCGCCTTTATACGGACCAAGACCTCGAGCGGTTGGAGATTATTCTGAATTTGACGCGCGAGCTGGGCGTGAACCTTGCAGGGATTGAAATTATTTTGAATATGCGCGACAAGATGAGCGAGATGCAGTCGCAGATGGAATCGTTTATTCATTTTGTGCGTAGCGAGATGGCCCGCGGGTTTAACGCTGGGGAGGACCGGAAATTCCGTAATGCTATCGTGCGCACCATACCGCGGCAAACCATTCGTATTGACAAATAAAAAGTGTTTTGGTTAGCCCTGCTTCGGTGTGGGACCGTTCGTCGAGCGATTGTGTAGCTCAACCATTTTGCAGCGCGGCGGCTCGCCGCCGCTTTGCGGAATGCAAAGGCATCTCCTAAGGTCGAAGGCAAGCCTCGCCAAAGAAAAAGCTAAGTGCCCTTCACTGCGTTCAGGACAAGCAAGCCCCGCACTCCCCATAAATCCTGCCGCGTTGCGATTCTTCTTAGGCGTCAAGCTTTTTACTTTCCACAGCAGTTTTTATTTTTGCACAGGTGAGTTCGCTTGCTTGCTCATCGTGCCGCGATTATTCTTCCACTATGGCGCAACTAGATTGTCCTTATTGCGAAGGTAGCGGATGGAAGGTTGTTGAGCGTAACACTGCGGGTGCGAAAGCACTGGCTGCGGACCGGCCCGGGTCGGGAACGGGTGAGCCGAAGATGCTTTGGGCCGTGCCTTGCGACTGTACTTCGGGCGATCGCACCGAGCGGGCGTTGCAGCGGGCGCGGGTGCCTGAGCGTTACCGGCATTGCGATTTCGAGAACTATGAAACTGACAATGAGATTGAAAATGTGTCGCGCGAACAGCTGGCTGCCTGGAATCGCAGTTTGACCCAGGCAAAATTGGTGGTACAGCGGTTTGCCAGCGAATTTCCTGTTGGCAGCGAGCATGGTTTGCTTTTGATAGGCCCTTGCGGAGTCGGCAAAACTCATCTGGCAGTTTCGGCTATGAGGTCCACTCTGTTGCGCGGACACAGTGGGCTCTTCTATGACTATCGCGAGTTGTTGAAGGAAATTCAGGACAGCTACAACCCGGAAAGCCAGGCTACCGAGATGAGCGTGCTTGAGCCTGTGTTGAAGACTGAGATTCTTGGTGCTCGATGATGTGGGGTCTAGCAAGCCTTCGATGTGGGCTTTGGAAACTGTCGGGCATGTGCTGAATACCCGTTACAACGAGAAGCGCGTTACGCTTTTGACCACGAATTTTCTGGATTCGGATACGGCGGCGGGAAATTCCTCCGCAGCCTCTTCTCGCCTCGCTGGGATGCGTTCTCCGATGATTGAGGATTCGCTGACTGAGCGGGTCGGCAAACGGATCCGCTCGCGGCTTTATGAGATGTGCCGCACTGTGGAAATTTCCGCCCCGGATTACCGCAAGGAAATTCGCCATGCTGGGCCGTTTCACGCTTGAAAGTGATGTCTTGAAATCGTGCAAAGCCCGGCACGGGCCTCGGTTTTGTGCGCATTTGAAACAAAACTTACGCTCATCATGTCGTAACATTTGTTTGAGCTTATGCTGGGCGACGAGGGTGTGATTTCCGTGATGGTTTGTTGACAGTGCGCGTTGCTGGCGGGTATCATCCTCGTGACAAGAACGTCTAGCGTGGGCGTTCTTTCCCCTTCTTGCTCCAAACCCCAGTGGGTGGAGTAGCCGAGTTCTAATCTCGGTAGCAGGGCACGAATCCGTACGGAGGCCGCTCCCAAATGTCACCCGAACACGACCTGAACGTACCAACATCGGTCACAGAGTCCAATCAGACGGATTCTTCCGAGTCGAATTCCAGCAATAACTCCGAACCATTCAATAGTACTGCCACGAACCGTTCTGGTGGTGCGGCTGCTGCAACGGGAGTAGCACGCGCGCAGGAGCCCGCTGCTGCGGTTGCAGCGCCGATTGAGACGCCTGCGTTGGCGGAAATGAACGTAGGCCGGGATGCGACTGTGTCCGAGGTGATCGAACATTCCCTAACCACGGAGAGACTTGAAAATGGTGCGGCGGCTGCCACAGCGACCGCGGCAGGCATTACCTCCGAAGCCATCCCGGCGGCTGAGACTGCCGAGCCCGGGGACTCAGAGGCAGTGATCGAATCGATGGAAAGCAGCGGATCTACTGGCACAGTGATGACTGGCACGATGGATTTGACCGCGACGGAAACGGATGAAGCGGAACCGGCCGAGAGTGAAACGACCCAGGCTCACACGGCCGAGACTGAGACGGCTGACACTGAAACCACCGAGACGATGGATCAGTTGATGGATCAGTTCGCCGTGCCTGAGCCGGCGGCTGCTGAGGGCGAGATTTTTGACGGGCGGGTGTTGGCGGTTACTGACGCGGGCGTGATTGTCGATGTTGGCGGCAAGTTTGAAGGTTTGGTTCCGGCCCAGGAGTTTGTGGATTCGGGCAGCCCGATTGAATTTGGGGCTGGGCAGACAATTGAAGTCGAACGTTTGCACACGCAAAAAGATGGATACGTTCTGCTCTCGCATGTGCGCGCGCATCGGCGGCGTGTTTGGGAACGCATAGAGAAGTCGTATCGCGAACACAAGACCATCACCGGCAAAGTGACGGAGAGGATTAAAGGCGGCCTGGTGGTGGATATTGGCGTGCGGTCTTTTTTGCCGGCTTCGCAAATTGAACTGCGGCCGGTACATGATCTGGACGCCTGGAAAGATAAAGACATCGACGTGCGCGTGCTGAAGTTGAATCGCAAGCGCGGCAATGTGGTGGTGAGCCGGCGCGCGATTCTCGAAGAAGAACAGAAATCAAAGCGCGATAGTTTGATGGCGTCGCTTTCCGAAGGCGCGATCGTGACCGGCAGAGTGAAAAACGTAACTGATTACGGCGTATTCGTCGATCTCGGCGGCATGGATGGGTTGCTGCACGTCAGCGATTTGGTGTGGGGACGCGTGCCGCATCCTTCGTCGATCGTCAAAGCCGGGGACGAGCTGCAGGTTCAGATCCTGAAATTCGATAAGGATAAACAGCGCATTTCGCTCGGGCGCAAGCAATTGTTGCCCGATCCTTGGGCAACCGTGCCGGAGCGGTTTCCGGTGGGAACGCGAGTGAAGGGCAAGATTGTGGGAGTCACCGATTACGGGGCGTTTGTTGCCATCGAGCCTGGCGTTGAAGGCCTGGTACACGTCAGCGAAATGAGCTGGTCGAAGCGCACCAAGCATCCTTCCAAAATCGTGAAGGAAGGCGATGAGGTTGACGTGGTGGTGCTGGAAGTGAAGACCGATCAGCGCCGGATTTCTTTGGGCCTGAAGCAGACTTTGCCGGATCCGTGGGACGCTGCCGCCGAAAAGTATCCGGTGGCCACGATCATTAATGGTCGCATTCGCAACCTTGCCGATTTCGGTGCGTTCGTGGAAATCGAAGAAGGCATGGAAGGGCTGATCCATATAAGCGACATGAGCTGGACGGAGCGGATCAAGCATCCCAGTGAGAAATTCAAGAAGGGTGATGCCGTGGAAGCGAAAGTCCTGCGCGTCGATTCGCAGAACCGGCGGCTTTCGCTTGGGATCAAGCAGATGAACGACATCTGGGCCAACTGGTTCTCGGGCCATAAAATCGGCGACTTGGTGAAAGGCAAAGTCGCGCGCACGACTGATTTCGGAGCATTCGTCGAGCTTGCAGAAGGAATCGAAGGGCTTTGCCACGTGTCTGAAATTGAAGAGCGGCGGCCCAAGAGCGAACGCGATAAGGAAAAGCCGACCCGCGGTGCGCGCGTGACTGCTGTGCTGATCGCGGGAAACGAATACGAATTCAAGATTTTGCGGCTGGAACCGGAGCAGCATAAGATCAGCCTGAGTTATCGCGCCGCACAGAAACAGGTGGAGCGGCAGGAAATTGAGACGTTCCGAACGGCTGTTGCCAAGCCGCAGAAGTCGTCGCCAACGGCAACGATTGGTGACGCGATAATGGCCAAGCGGCAGTCATCTTAGCCGCAAAAATTCAGCCAGCGACGCGGGGGCGACGCCTGGCGGGAAGGCGATCCTCGCCGGAAAACCATTTACCTTAGGCTAGATTGATGATATGCAAAGAGATGTGTTGTCCTGCCCCAGCGCACATAAGGCTCAGCTCCGAGCGAAATCTTAACGAGGAGGCTCTCACCCATGGCAGATCCTGCCGGAGAGCATGACAATAAAGAACACACCATGACGAAGGCGGAACTCGTCGAAGAGGTCACACGCGTTACAGAACTGCCACGCAAGGAATCCGAAGCGGTGGTGGAAACGATTTTCGAGAGCATCATCGCCGCGCTGCAGGGCGACGACAAGATCGAAATCCGCGGCTTCGGCAGTTTTCGTACGCGACAGCGCCGCGGGCGCACCGGGCGGAATCCGAAGACCGGGGCGAAAGTGGAAGTCCCGCCGAAGAAAATCCCCTTTTTCAAACCTAGCAAGGAATTGAAAGATTACGTGAATAATCCGCGGGCTGCTTCGCCGACTGCTCCACCGCCACCAGATTCCGGCGCTCCGAGTTGAGCAGGGACTGAGCGGGATGGATTATCTGTGGACGCCGTGGCGGTTTCGCTACATTGCGGATGCTGCGAAAGATGATGGATGTGTTTTTTGCGCAGCGCTCGCAATGGAAGATGACCACAAGGCCCTGATCGTTTCACGCGGACTCAAGAATTTTATAATCCTCAATCGTTATCCTTACACTTCCGGGCACGTGATGGTCGTCCCCTACGTTCATCATGCCGATCTCACCACCAGCGATGCGGACACGCTTTCGGAGATGATGCTGCTGGCGCGGCGTGTGCAGGAGGCGCTCGAACGGTCCTACCATCCGGAGGGTTATAATCTCGGCATGAATTTGGGCCGCGCCGCGGGTGCGGGCGTTACCGGTCATTTGCATTTGCACGTGCTGCCGCGCTGGTCAGGAGACTCGAATTTCATGACCGTGGTAAGCGAAACGCGCGTCGAGCCCGAAGATTTATCGACCACGTATGAAAAACTGCGTGCGGCTCTCGCAAGCTAAGCATTGATACCTGGGTCCTTCGGTGAGCGTTCGCGATCACCGAGAATAAGCCGCAGTCTAGTCAAAGCAAAACCGGTCCTTGCTGCATCCCGGGGCGCGATACGGACGGCTCTTCCAACGTTTTTGCATTCGGTCAAGAACCGATTTCAACCTGTATCCGCGTCGGAATTTGGCGAATTGTATCCAGTGAAGGTGCCGGCGCTCGTGCTTCATGCCTTAGAGGGCTGCGAAGATATGAAAGCTGGCGACGCCTAGCAGAGCGCCGATGGCTGAGCCTGCGACCACGTCACTTAGGAAGTGCATCCCTAGGATGATGCGCGAGGAGGCGATCAGGAGCGCGACCGCTAGCAATACACCTTGCAGATCGGGATAGAACCAGCCGATCGAGATCGCGATTGCAAACGCTGTGATGGAATGGCCCGATGGGAACGAATATTTATCGGGAGGCAGAATTATTGACCAGCAGTGTGGCTCGATCTCGCAAGGGCGCTTGCGTTTGCTGGTGTGTTTTAATGCACGGAAGATAAAAATTCCGGCGACCGCGCCGGAGAGAGCTGCGCCAATGGCCTGATAGCGATGCGCGCCACCGAAGAACAGGAGGATGAGGCCGATCGAGTACCACAGCCAGCCGTCGCCCAGGCGCGTCATTAGGATCATTAGTATGCGAAACCAGCGCGGGGCGCGCCAGCGGTGGACGCGGCGCATCAAGCGGTGATCGTTGCATTGGATCTGGTTCCATACACCTCTTGCGACGGTCATACCCATTCCTCCACCGCAGGTTGCGGCAGCGAAATCCAGCGGGGGCGTTTGTGGGATTGGGGTTCGCCGAGAACGCGAGCGGCCCAGCGGCGGCTGAAGACGCGTTCGTCGCGGTAATTCCAAAATGTGATGGCCGGGACCAGCACGGCTAGCGGCGAGAGGAGCATCGTCCAGGATTTTTCGCGCATCATTTCGTAGGCGATTACGAAGACGTCGCGCGTGAGTCTGCTGAAGCTGCCGGATTCTCCGGCTACTTGCCCCATTCCTGCGCGCAGGCCGTCGAAGAATTCTTGCTTGTCGCGCGCGCCGGGCACTTCGGTGTAGGCGGTGCCGACCGATGGCAGCGCGTGGGCATCGCTGCCGCCGATTCCAACTTTGTCCCAGCGTTTGGCGAACTGCGCGGCGTTGCGGTTGGCGCGCTCGAGCATGTGGCTGTTATGAACTTCGACGGCCGGGAAATATTCCTGGAACCAGGCGAAATCTTCAAGCTCGCGGCGGCCGGTGACGCTCGAAAAAACGTGATTGATGCTGAAAAAAATGCGGCGCTCAGTTAGATACATTAGTAACGCCACGAGATCGTTGCGGCGTTGCTGAAGTTGAAGGTGCTGGCGCTCGCTGAGGTCGTACGCGCCTATATGCACTTCGGTGCCGCTCGGCATTCTGCAGGTGAGTTCTTCGCTGATGAAAAAATTCGCATGTTGGCGCAACGGTTCGGCGCCTTCGATCGAATCATGATCGGTGAGCGTGATCAGATTCATGCCGCGGCGTTGCAGCAGCGCGTAAACTTTTTGGGGATCGCTATAACTTTCGCGGCAGAACTTTCGGACAATAGGAGTCGTACAGGGCCCGGAGAAGTACGAGTGAACATGCAGGTCGCATTTCACGACTACAAATGTACGAGTGACGTGTTACAGAGATATGACACTGACGCTAAAGTTCTGAAAAGCCAGACATTTAACTCTTTAGACACAGAAACAATCTTTTAACATTACAGTAGTAGTGGGAGACCGTCTCAGTGCGAGATTTGGGGCGCATGCAACGACTTGAATTCTGTTTTTTCGACGCCGGTGGCGGGCACCGTGCGGCGGCGACGGCGCTGGAAATCTCGATCAAGCGGCAACAACGTTCGTGGGATGTTCGCCTCACGAACCTGCAAGAGCTACTGGATGAATTGGATATCCTCAGGAAGTATGCGGGGATACGGATCGAGGATTATTACAACTGGATGCTGCGTAGCGGGTGGACTCTTGGCAGCATTCAATTGATGAAGGTTTTGCAATTCGCAATTTGGGCTCGCCACGCCGCGACGATAGGTGTACTAAAAAGGCACTGGGAGGAGACGCAGCCGGATTTGGTTGTGTCATTTGTGCCGCACTTCAATCGCGCGTTGTTTCAAAGTTTTCATCAAGCTTTCCCAGGGCGGCCATTGGTTACCGTACTCACCGACATTGCCGATTATCCGCCACATTTCTGGATTGAGCGCCAGGAGCAATTCTTTATTTGCGGGTCGGATCGGGCGGTGGCACAGGCGCACGAGCACGGGCATTGTGACGATCGGATTTTTCGTGCTTCGGGGATGATTTTACATCCGCGTTTTTATGAGCTCGCTATTGAGGATCGAATTGCGGAACGAGTGAAGCTGGGATTGCGTTCGGATCTCCCCACTGCGATTGTCTTGTTCGGCGGTTACGGATCGACGGTGATGCTGGAGATCGCCGAGAGACTGCGTGCATCGCGGCTTGCGTTGCAGATGATCTATGTTTGCGGGAGAAACGAGAAACTGGCACATGCGCTGCGCGCGCGCAAATCGCGACTGCCGCAATTCGTGGAAGGTTTCACCACAAAAGTGAACTCCTATATGCAGACTGCAGACTTTTTTATCGGCAAGCCTGGGCCTGGCAGCGTGAGCGAAGCGTTGGCGATGGGGCTGCCGGTGATTGTCGAACGCAATGCTTGGACTTTGCCCCAGGAACGTTACAACGCCGATTGGGTGATTGAGAAGGATGTCGGGATCGTGCTGCACAGTTTTGCTGAGATTGTAGGGGCGGTGCAACGCATGATTGAGCCTGCGACTTTAGCGCGTTTTCAGGCGAACGCTGCGGCAATGAAAAATCAAGCTGTGTTTGAAATTCCGGGAATGCTGCAGAAGATCCTGGAGGGATCCGGCAGCGCTACCGCAGAAAATGGAAATACTGCGCTAGTCGACCACTCCGCCTGAAACTGCGGGCGTGATTGCAGGAAGTTTCAAGTCGCGGAGCTGCTTGTTCAGAGCCGCAATATCCTTTTGCAGTGAATCACAGTTTGCGAGCAGTTCGTTGAGCGTCTTGGTGTTTGCTTGAAGGGCAGCTTCGGACGTGGCGGTTGGAGCGCTGTCGGCGCTTCCTACGGAGATCGCCAGCGCGGCAAGGTTACTGTCCACTTCGATCAAGCCGCCCGGTTGCACGGGCCACTGGGCCTCGGCGCTGCCTTGAATGGCCTCCGCGCACTGGTCGAGCTGATCAATTGTCGTGATTAGTGGCTTTGCATCCGTGTTTGCGCTCACCCTGGTTTTGAGTGCCTTGAGTTTTTCGCGAATTCCGGCGACGTCATGTGTGGTGTTCGTTGTTTTGGTTAGCGCGTTGTCGATTTTCTTCTCGAGGACGAGCTGCTGCGACAATTCTTCGCGCGAAACCGTTACGCGAGGATCGATATCCACGGTTACGGTGGTTTTGTAAGTTTGCCCGCCGGCTATCAGCGACACATCATAGATACCCGGAAGAACGAGTGGGCCTTGGGGTTGGACGACCGTGCCCGCGTCGATGACCGCCGCCATGGAATATTCGCGATGCGCCGCCGCCGGTGGGGAATACCGCAAATCCCAGACGAATCGATGCATTCCTGAAGCTTTTGACAGGGGCTCGAATTTTGGCAGCCAGTATTTTTGAATTTCGGGCGGTTCGTGGAGCTCGGAGGCTTTATCCTGGCTGGAAAATCTTCGAACAAGATTGCCTTGCTGGTCGTGAACTTCGAGAATTACTTCCTGTGTGGCCAAGGACCTCAGGAAATAATCGAGGATTGCGCCGGCTGGAGGATTGGTTCCTGCGGGCGTTTCCTTTGGCAGCGGCGTGTCGCGATTTTCGCTACGTCGGATGCGGATGGCGTGCGGCGGTTCGAATAAATGTGCTTCTTCTGCTGCAATCCTTTCGTCCCACTGGCGTAGCGGCGCGATGTCGTCGAGAATCCAGAAGGAACGTCCGTGAGTGGCGATGACCAAGTCGGCGCCGTGGATCGCCAGATCTCGAACGGAACTGACCGGCAGATTGTTTTGTAGCGGCTGCCAGTGAGCTCCGTCGTCGAAGGAAACGAATACGCCGGTTTCCGTGCCGGCGAAAAGCAGTCCCTTGCACGCAGGGTCTTCGCGCACTGCATGCGCGTAGGCCTCTGGCGGCAGGCCCGCCACAATCTTTTGCCACGTTTTTCCCGCGTCGTTTGTGCGATAGATGTAAGGATGGAAATCGTCCACCTGGTGACGATCGACGGCCACATATGCTGTGTCCGCTTCCTCTGACGACGGCTCGATCAAGCTAATCATGCTCCAGTCGGCGACCTCGGGCGGTGTGACGTTGCTCCAGTGTGCGCCCCCATCGAGGGTGAGCTGAATCAGGCCATTGTCGGTGCCTGCCCAGATTTCACCTTCGCGAAGCGGTGAGGGCGCGATGGTGTAAACCACCCCGCGAGCGTCTTCTTTTGAGGAGTTCGCTTCTTTCTTCGAATCGCTATCTTTTGCCGTACCCGCGGCTGGGCCGGGATTTCGCAGCGTTAGATCCGGGCTTATGGCTTGCCAGCTTTGGCCTTGGTCGTTTGAGCGCAGCACGAATTGTGCGCCGAAATATAAGACGTGAGGATTTTGGGGCGAAGACACCAGCGGAGAGGTCCACGTAAACCTGAGTTTCTCGTCGTGGAAGCGAATGGCGGCTGGCGAAATATCAAACGACTGCGCGGTGGTCCCATGGAAGCGTCGCAGCGCACCGAAAGGGCCGCCGCCGTAGACGATATTGGGATCGGTTGGATCCACCACGATGTAGCCGCTTTCTTCGCCGCCGCTTGGCGACCAATCGCGAAATGTGATTTCGCCATAATCGCTGCGGCTGCTAACCGCAGCGGTTCCGCTGTCCTGCTGCGAGCCGTATACACGGTAGGGGAAACGATTGTCCGTGGTGACGTGATAGAACTGCGCGGTGGGTTGGTTGAACCACGAACTCCACGTGATTGCGCCGTCGACGCTGATGGCGGCGCCTTGATCGCTGCCCAAAATCATACGCTGTGGATCGTCGGGCGCGATCCAGAGTGAATGATAATCGTCGCCGCCTGGCGAAGCCTTTATCGGTTCGAAATGTTCGCCGCCGTCCGTGGAGCGATACATCGCTGTGTTGGAAATGTAGAGGACGTCCGGATCGCCTGGATCGCTTGTGATGCCGCCGAAATACCAGCCGCGTTGCCACAGGCGAGGGTCGGAAGAAATGCGCCGCCAATTTTCCCCCGAGTCATCGGAACGATAGACGCCGCCTTCTTTGGCATCGACTAGCGTGTAGATGCGCTTTGCATTTTGCCTTGGAGCAATTGCGATTCCGATGCGGCCGATGCTTTCGCTTGGGAATCCACGCCCGCTGATCTGATTCCAGGTAACTCCGGAGTCCGTCGATTTATACAAGCCACTGCCGGGGCCGTTTGTTGGCGCGTAAACGTTGAAAGCTGGACGGCGCGTTTGCCACATTGATGCATAAACGATGCTGCTATTTGCCGGGTCCCAGGCCAGGTCGATTGCGCCGGTGTCGTCGTTTTTCGACAGGACTTTTGTCCAGGTGGCGCCGCCGTCTGTCGAACGATAGACGCCGCGTTGCGCGTTAGGTCCGAACGCATGTCCTAACGCCGCTACGAGCACAATGTTGGCGTCCTGCGGATCTATGAGGATGCGGCCGATATTTTGCGAATCGCGCAGGCCGATGTTGCGCCAGGTGGCGCCGCCGTCAATGGATTTGTAAACGCCGTCGCCGTAAGAGATGTCCGAGCGCATGTCCGATTCGCCGGTTCCTACGTAGATTGTTTGCGGATCTGACTGGGAGACGGCAATCGCTCCTACGGATGCGATGGGCTGGGCATCGAAAATCGGGGTCCAGGTGATACCGCCGTTTGTGGTTTTCCAAACGCCGCCGTCGACTGCGCCGAATAGATATTCGTTAGGCTTGCCGGGAACCCCTGCAACGGGGACTACGCGGCCGCCACGGAATGGGCCGATCATGCGCCACTGTAGTTCGGGAAACGTTGGCGCAGCGATTTGCTGAGATAAGACTGAATGCGGGCTTAGGGCTGAAAGAAGTATGGCGATTGAAAATACAAAGACAATACCCAAGGGAGGCGAAACAGTATTGTTTTTCATGGGCTGCGGAGTATACACCATTGCCTGTGGGTGATTTACTCCCCGGGAGGTACAACATCGGATACACCGTGGCACAAGCGAGGAGATGTTCTTGGCTGCGCTCAGATGACAGTCAATTGCGAAGGCAACTGCAAAGCCAGCTGCCCCGTGCCGTGGTCAAGAATGCGAGTCACTCGATTGTGCTTCTATAATCATTAGGTCCAGCCTAGAATTTCAGTTCCGGTATTTTACTTGTATAGTCATCGTCGAGGACTCTAAGCGTGAATCTCGAATTAACCGAAGAACAGCAGCTGTTGCAAAAAAGCGTCCGGAAATTCGCTGAGGCGGAGGTGAAACCGCTGGCGAAGGAAAACGACGAGACCGGGAAGTTTCCTCGCGGGTTGTTTCAGAAGGCTGCTGAACTTGGACTGACTGGCGTCGCCATTCCTGAAAGTCAAGGTGGCGCGGGGATGGACCATATCAGTTATTCCATTGTGATTGAGGAAATTTCGCGAGCCTGTGCGTCTACTGGCGTGATTCTTTCGGTGCAAAATTCTTTGTATTGCGATCCGATTCACCGCTTCGGTACGGACGAACAAAAGAAGAAGTTCCTGGTTCCGTTCGCGCGCGGTAAAAAAATCGGGTGCTACGCGCTTACGGAACCGCAAGCCGGCTCCAATGCGGCTGCTCTGGCTACGAAGGCTGTGCGTAAGGGCGACAAGTATGTCGTGAACGGCACCAAGGCGTGGATCACGAATGGTGGCGCGGCGGATGCGGCTATCGTTTATGTGAACACGCAGCCGGAGAAGGGCGAGAAGGGAATCACAGCGTTGGTGGTGGAGAAGGGAACGCCGGGGTTTTCGGTTGGCAAAGAGGAAAAGAAACTTGGCATCAACGCCACCGCTTGCACGGAGCTTTCCTTCAGCGATTGCGAAGTGCCGGCAGACAATCGCATCGGCGAGGAAGGCGAAGGATACAAGGTGGCGCTTTCGACTCTTGACGGCGGCCGTATCGGAATCGGCGCGCAGGCAACAGGAATTGCGCAGGGCGCCTTCGAAGCGGCCGTGAGCTACGCCAAACAGAGGCAGGCGTTTGGGCATCCCATCGCCGATTTTCAGGCGATTCAGTTCATGCTTGCGGATATGTCGACTGAAATCGAAGCGGCGCGCCTGCTGGTGAGGCGTGCCGCCTGGAAGCAAGACTCGGGCGCGCGCTTTTCGATGGAAGCGGCCATTGCGAAACTTTTTGCCAGCGAAATGTCCACGCGCGTCGCGCACAAAGCTATTCAGATTCACGGCGGGTACGGGTATAGCCGGGAGTATCCGGTTGAGCGGGCCTATCGCGATTCGCGCATCACGGAAATCTACGAAGGAACCAGCGAAATTCAGCGATTGGTGATTGCGGCCTGGGTTTTGAAGGCATACTGACCTTAACGCCTGGGCTTTATTGCCGTAGCTGACTGCAAATTCCATTTTCGTACATCAAAATCTGCGCAGCAATGCGCCTCACCTTTGTCATTTAACCGGTGTATTCTCGTATCGATGCTTGACTTCGATGACGGGCTGGAATTCTTCGCGGATTTTGATTCCGATTTTTTCGCGGCGCTGCCTGCGCGTCCGGGTATTTTCTTACTTGCCATGAAGGAAACTGACGCGCAGCCTTACTTTGCTCGTACCGCCGACATCCGACGTGCCGCCGAACGATTGTTGAGCAAGCCGGAGAATTTATCGAAAGCTTTGAATCTGCGCGAGGTCACGGGTCGAATTCAGTATCGCGTTACCGGATCAAAATTTGAGCAGAATTTCGCGTTCTATGAAAACGCCCGGGCCTATTTCCCACGCCGCTATCGGAATTTGATGCGCCTGCGCCCGCCGGCCATCTTAAAGGTGAATTTGCGTAACCCTTATCCGCGTTGTTATGTGACGCGGCGAATTCGCGCTGACGGCGGTTTTTACTATGGTCCGTTTGCGTCGCGCCACTCCGCCGAAGCTTTCAGCGAAGCCTTTCTGGATCTTTTCAAGACGCGGCGCTGCCAGATTAAAATCCGACGCGACCCCAATTATCCTGGCTGCATGTATTCGGAGATGAAGATGTGCCTCGCGCCCTGTTTTGCGGGATGTACTCAGGAAGAATATGAACTGGAGATTGGCCGCTTAGTTGAGACGCTTGAATCCAGCGGGTTATCACTTACCCGGCAACTCACTCGAGAACGTGAAGCGGCCAGCGAGGCGCTCGATTTCGAAAAGGCCGCTGCAATTCACAAACGTCTGGATAAAGTTTCGACGGCACTGCGCGGAATGCCGGACATTGCACGGCGAATCGAAGAGCTGGACCTAGTGATTCTGCAACGAGGCGCCCAATACCAGACCATTGCTGTTTTTCCGGTGCGCTCAGGTTTGCTCGAAGAACCTCTTTTTCTCCGGTTTGCTGATTCAAGCGAGCCTCGGTCGGTGGAAGCGATGTTGAAAGATACGTTGGAACCGGGAACTGGGGAAAACGCTGTGCGTCCAGCCGTGATATCCACGCAAGAACAGAACCGGCAGCAATCTCTTGCAGACTGCAGCAGTGCTGATTGCCGAACCAAATACGGTTTGCGCGCGGCACCTGCGGAATGGCCGGACCATTTGTCACTGATCGCGCGATGGTTTTATTCCAAGCCGCGCGATGGAGAAATTCTTTTTCGCGACAAGGTGTGGCCTTACCGGCGTATGTTGCGTGCCTGTAACCGGCTGCTCTCGGGGCCACAAGAAAACACGGCCTCATCTTCTCCAGGCTAGCAAACAGCCGCAGAATCGAACCGTTGCCGCGTAGACTTGCGTCGTACAATTGGGGCGATGGCAATTGCAGACACACCTTTGTCTTCCTCTCCGGAGGTTCCGGAGAATCGATCGCGCTTTCGCGATCTGATTCGTTCACTTCGTCACCGGAATTTCCAGCTTTTCTTCAGCGGACAGCTCATTTCTTTAATTGGGACCTGGATGCAGAACATCGCGCAGGCTTGGCTCGTTTATCGGCTGACTGGATCATCGGTATTGCTGGGCGTGGTCGGTTTCGCAGGACAGATTCCCATTTTCCTGTTCGCGTCTATCGGCGGATTGGCGGCGGACCGCTGGAATCGACATCGCGTGGTGATCGGAACGCAAGTGGCGTCGATGATTCTGGCGTTTATTCTGGCGGGTCTGACGCTCTATCGCCTCATAAACGTCTGGGAGATAGTGGTGCTTGCCTCGTTGCTCGGTGTGGTGAACGCGTTCGATATTCCCGCGCGCCAATCTTTTCTGATTGAAATGGTCGTTCGCGAGGATCTGATGAACGCGATTGCGCTCAATTCGTCGATGTTCAACGGAGCGCGTGTGATAGGGCCGGCCGTCGCCGGAATTCTGGTGGCGCGCATCGGGGAAGGCTGGTGTTTTTTCGCCAATGCCGTCAGTTATATCGCGGTGATTATCGGGCTTCTGTTGATGAAGCTGGGGCCCCTGCGCACGGCATCGAAAAAATCATCGCCGTTCGAACATATTGCCGAAGGGTTTCGGTTTGTTCGCCACACCAAGCCAATTCTGGCACTGGTGCTGCTGATAGCTTTGGTGAGCCTGGTCGCTGTTCCGTATTCGGTGCTCATGCCTATTTTCGCGGACCGTGTGCTGCATCGTGGGGCGCATGGGCTGGGAATCTTGATGGGCTCAAGTGGTGTTGGAGCTTTGCTCGGCGCGCTTACTTTGGCGATTCGGCGCGGTGTTCAGGGGCTGGGGCGCGTGGTTGGACTTGCGGCAACAGCTTTTGGCGTTTCTTTGCTGCTGTTTGCGTTTTCGAAATCGTTCTGGCTTTCGGTGGTGTTGCTGATTCCCGTAGGTTATTCGGTGATGTTGCAAATGTCGAGTTCGAATACGTTGATTCAAGCGATGGTTCCGGACGAACTCCGCGGGCGGGCGATGGCAGTGTACACGATGATGTTTATGGGCATGGCACCGGTGGGTTCGTTATTTGCGGGAGTTCTGGCTGACAAAATTGGTGCGCCGTGGACGGTGGGGTTAGGCGGCATTGGCGCAGTTGCGGGCGCGGCAGTTTTCCTGCGGCGTCTGCCGAGCTTGCGGTTCGAAGCTCGCCAACTGATAGTGGCTCAAGGATTGTCGCCAGATGGCGAAGGGGCTGAGAAAGTCGCAGTCCGCTGAGTTGTCCGGCGCCGGTATTGAATGGGCGCGGATGAGCTTCTGTTATACTTCCCGAAAAGGGCAATTTATTTAACGGTAGAGGAGAAACTTGATGTCTTCAACTGCGCTCAATGACGAGCGCAAAGTTGGTTCGGCGACTGCGGAAGGGACGTTGCGTTACGCAGCGCGATTCCAAGGACGCGCGGCGGCAGGTCACTTTCGTGAAATTCGCGGCGGGTTGGTACTTTCGTCCATCGGAATTGGGACCTATCTTGGAGAACCGGACGATGGCACCGACGGCGCTTATACCGATGCGGTGACTGCCGCTGTCGAAGGCGGGATCAACGTTGTGGATTCGGCAATCAACTACCGGTTCCAGCGTAGCGAAAGGGCGGTGGGCATGGCGCTACGCGAGCTGTTCCAGAAAGGTTATGGCCGAGACGAAATCATGGTATGCACCAAGGCCGGATTTTTGACGCCGGACCGAGAAATGCCTGCCGATCCGAATGTTTATTTTTCGCACGAGTTCCTGGAGCGCGGTGTGTTTCGCGTGGAGGACATTGCCGCCGGTTGCCACTGCATGGCACCGGGCTATCTCGCTGATCAATTGGATCGCAGCCGTCGGAATTTGCGATTGAGCACGATTGATATTTTTTACCTGCACAATCCTGAGACGCAATTAAGCGAAGTGCCGCCGGAGGAATTTCGACGGCGAATCCGGGAGGCTTTTCTGTTTTTGGAGGCTGCCGTCGCTTCGAAACAAATCCGGGCGTACGGGATGGCTACATGGAATTCCTTTCGCGAGGATCCAAAAGCGCAGGGATATCTATCGCTCGCGGAGATGGTAGGTCTCGCGAAAGAAGTGGCCGGAGACGACCATCATTTCCGATTCGTACAGCTGCCGTTCAATCTGGCGATGCCGGAGGCGTTGACGCGTCCGAATCAGGCCGTGGGTGGGCGCAGCGTGCCCATGGTGCAGGCGGCGCGGGCGGCGGGAATCGCGCTTGTGACCAGCGCGGCGTTGCTGCAAGGGCAATTGACGAAGAATTTGCCGGCTTTCGTCAATAGTGCGCTGGGCTTGAAGGGTAACGCGTCGCTTGCGTTGCAGTTCGCGCGGTCTGTGCCGGGCTTGACGACGGCGCTTGTGGGGATGAGCCAGGTGCCGCACGTGAAGGCGAATCTGCAGTTAATCGGCGTGGAACCCGCTTCGCGGGATCAGTTCATGAAATTGTTTGAGCAGAAGGGTTAGGGTTGCGGCTGGGGGCGGCGAAATCGGTGGCCGGCGCAATAACGATGAGAGATTCTTCGGGCCGATTCGGCCCTCAGACGACCTGCTCTTTGAGCCAGTCGTTGATCGCGGTTGCGACCTGGTCGAGTTGGCCGCTGAAAAAATGGTCGGCGCCCTCGATGATTTCTAGGCGCTTCGGTTCGGACATCACGGCGAAGAGCTGTTCGATATTTGCGCGCGAACCGAATTGATCGTTTCCTCCTTGAATGATCAGCTTTGGCTTGGCGCACCGGGACAGGTAATTCAGATTGGAGTTATCAACCGGAAGTCCGAGGCCGATGAGCTTCGTTACCCGGTTGTCCTCGCAGCCTACTTGCAGACCTACCCAGGAACCGAAACTGAAGCCAGCCAGGAGCACGGGCACCGCCGGGAATTCGCTCGATAGGTAATCGAGCGCTGCGCCTACGTCTGCCTTTTCGCCCTCGCCTCGATCGTGTGTGCCTTCACTGAATGAAGCGCCGCGGAAATTAAATCGCAGGACTGGAATGCCGCGACGATGCAGAGTCTTTGCGGTTCGATAGACAACTTTGTTGTGCATCGTGCCGCCAAAAAGTGGATGGGGATGGCAAACGACGGATGCCATCTTGGGGCTTGGACTGGGCACAGTCCAGAGCAGGGCCTCCAGGCGGCCAGCTGGACCGTCCAGAAAAAAGCTGCGATGAAAAGTGTCGGCCATCGTGTTGCTCAAAATTGAGTCTAGCGAAGTGTTTCGAATCGCGCAAAGTATCGCGGATAGGAGGTTTTTCATATGGTTTCGAAACCAGGCTAGAGTGACGGGCCTGCGCGTCAGCGGAGCATGAGGTAGTTCGATGGTTGCAGCCTCTTCCGTTTTGGCACTCGCATTTGGCAGCGATGCGGCGAGAATTCGCCAACTCCGAGTCAGCTGTGTATCTGAAAATTCAATTCACAGAAGGTGTAAAACCGGTTGCGCCTCGGATGTAAGCGATGATAGTTTGGCGAAATCAGGGAATCCAGTCGGAGGCATGATGAATAAGGCGGTAGAGCGCCGCGCCGCGCGCCGTTTCTCCATGATGTTGCCGCTGAAGGTGCGTTACTCAGCCGATGATAAGGTGCATGAAAAACAGGGCGAGACCCGCGATGTGAGCTTCCGGGGCCTTTATTTCACGATTGAAGCGAGAGTCGAAGCTGGCACTGCGATCGAATTTGTCCTGACTTTGCCGCAACAAATTACGCTAGCCGGGGACGTACATATCCGTTGCTACGCACACGTGCTGCGCGTGGAGCCGCGCAACGGACATCGCGGCGTGGCCGCGCGCATCGACCGCTACGAATTTCTTCCCGCCTCTGCCTGACGCTTTCCATAAAAAAGAGTAGAATCGTTTTTTCTTGGGCGTCAGGGGGGATGCATGTACCACTACGATCCGAATGTAGCTTTGGACGAATTACGCGACGATGCCGTGCTGCCTCATCCGGTCCATCTGCGGGACATGATTCTGCGAACAAAATTGGATCCGACGACCGCGTTGGACTTGAACCGCGAATTTCAGGACTATTTGACGCGCTTTGGTGAAGTGCAGAAAATCGCGAGAGAGATTCTGGGGCGCCTCGCCGTGGGTTCGCGTAAAGTGTCGGCTTCCAGTTAACGGTGGCACAATTCTTCGGGGCTTTGGCGCAGGGCCAAGAGCGTGCTCTTATTGCGCGCGGCATTTTCTTAGAACTCGAATCCGGGCCTCACAAAAACCAAGACTTACCGAGGTTTTGAAAAAGGCGGGAGCGCACAATCCTGCATGGCGCGGCATACGTTACTGATCGATGCGGACGACACCCTCTGGGAAAATAATATCTTCTTCGAGAAGTCGATCGAGCATTTCATTACCCAGCTCGAACATCTTGGTTATACCCGCGAATATATCCGCCACATCCTGAACGAAACGGAAAAGCGGAATATACGGCAGCATGGTTATGGCGTGCGAAGTTTCCGGCGCTCTCTTGAAGAAACTTACCTGAAGCTCGCGGGGAACGCGGCCAAGCGCGAAATGGTGCAGGAAATCGCGAACATCGCGGCACAATTAGAGGCAACTCCGCCGCATATTCTTGATGGCGTGCCGGAAACGCTGGCATACCTTGCCAAACATCACCGGCTGATTTTGCTGACCAAGGGTGAACCGGCGGAGCAAGCGGCGAAAGTCGAGCGGTCTGGATTGCAACCTCATTTCGATGCGATTGAAATTGTGCTGGAAAAAGATGCCAAGGTGTATGAACGCTTGGTGAGCCAGTTCAAAATTGTGAAGACGCACGGCTGGATGGTGGGGAACAGCCCGCGCAGCGACATCAATCCGGCGCTACAGATGGGGTTGAATGCCGTGTTTATTCCGCACCCAAACACCTGGCATCTGGAGCACGCGGAACTTGAGAGCGGTACCGGGAAGCTGCTGATCCTCAATAGTTTTCGCGATTTGCGGGAACACTTTTGATGGGGAGCGACGGGAAGGATTTTGATGGCCACGTCTTCGCAGTCGAATAGGCAAAAAGCCGCCGCCGATACACGCGTCGCCGTGATGGGTGCTGGAGCTGTGGGGTCATATTTTGGTGGAATGTTGGCGCGAGCCGGGGTTCCCGTGACGTTGATTGGAAGGCCGGCGCATGTAGAAGCAATCCGGCGCCACAAGCTGTATTTGGACACGGTTTCGTTTCAAGAGCACGTTACCGCCGACGCATCGACCGAGCCTGCGGCGGTAGCCGACGCAGATGTGATTCTTTTTGCGGTAAAAGGAACTGAAACCGAAGAAACCGCGCGATCCATCGCCCCACATCTTGCTCCCGGAGCCATTGTGGTCAGTCTGCAGAATGGCGTCGACAATATAGAGAGGATTCGTCAGGCTTCGGGAATCGATGCTCTGCCATCGGTCGTATATATCGCGGTAGCTTTGCCGGAACCGGGTCAAGTGAAACATACAGGGAGTGGGGCGCTCGCCATCGGAGAACTGGCTCACGGCGGACATTTGTCATCATCTTCTCTGCGTTCTGTAGCATCTTCCACGCGTGTGGAAAAAATCGCTGCGCTTTTTGCGCCGGCTGGGGTGCCGTGCAGAATTTCGGACTATATCGAGGCTGATCTGTGGTCCAAATTCATGGTGAATTGCGCGGCGAATGCGATTAGCGCGATTGCTCAGTGCACTTACCGGCAGGCGACCAGCAATCCGGCGTCGCGTGAACTGATGAGACTCGCGATTGCGGAGACTGCCGCGGTGGCGCGCGCGGCTGGGGTCGGTTTGCCCGACGTGGATCATGTGGAAGCGGCAATCCAGTCGCTTGAGGCTATCGGTAGCGCTATGTCCTCGACTGCGCGGGATTTGGCGCGAGGCAAACGCACGGAAATCGAATCGCTCAATGGCTATGTGGTGCGGCGCGGCATCGAGCTGGGCGTGCCTACTCCTGCCAATCTTTCGCTGCATGCGATGGTGACACTTCTGGAAGACAGCGGAGCCATGAGTCGGCAGGCGCGGCTGGCAGGATCTTCTGGCTAATTCTTGGGCAATCGCTTACTCATCGGGTGGCTGGAAGTGGAACGGGATGTATACGACCGCTTCTAAATCCACCGGTTCGCCTTCTCGTGTAGCGGGTTTGAAGACCCATCGTGACAGCGCTTCGATCGAGTTGCGGTCGAGCTGCGGATCGATGCCGTGCACGAGCTGAATACTATCCACCGAGCCGTTCTTGCGGATGATGGCATAGAGAATTACCTGGCCGTCTACTTTTTCCTTGATAAGCGTTTGTGGATATTTGGGATCTACCTTGCGTACGAGCTCTGGGCGCCCTAGCGCGCCTTTGGGCTTGCTGTAGGGCGGGTTACCTCCCTCCAATTGCGCGAAATTTATGATCCAGTTCGAGCCGTTGGTGCTGGTCAGGTTTGGCATGTTGATGTGCAGCGTGAAAACCTCTTTGCCGGAGAGAATTTTTTCGGGCGGGAGGTTGGGATCGATCGCGCCTATTACCGCCGGGCCGTTGCGCGGCGCAGGGTTTGCGTCTGGCGTGGGCGTCGGGTTCAGATTCAGCTTTCTTGAGGCATGGTTTGCTGCTGAAATTCCTCCGCTGCCTGAGTGCGCGCTGCCTCCGCTGATGCTTACTGCAGCCGGCAGAGAACCTGCGTTTGTGTTTCCGGGTGCGCTGGTGCCGCGTCCGCCGTTGCTCGTTGGTCCTCCACCCGCACCGCCGTTTCCCGATGACCCGCTTTCGGCGCCGCCTGGCGCGCCGGGCTGTTTGCCATCCGGAGAAATGGCGATGCGCGCGACCAGATTTCCCTGAGGAACGCTGACTTCAGGCGCTGGGGGAGCCGGTGCTGCAGAGATGGCGATCAGGCGGTGGAGGTTTCCGTCTGGGGCTGTGGCTGCTGCAACTTCCGGTGCTGCGCCTGTTTCTGCCTGGCTGGTGTGCCTCGCAGCGAATGCCTTAGACATTGGCTCGACTGGCATTCGCGGCTGAGCATTCGGAGATGGCGAAGAGGAAAGGTCAAGGGGGCCGGGGTTCTTTTCTTGATTCACTTCGGGCGCGGCGAAATCGTTCACTGCGTGATGTCGGATTTGTGGAGCTGCTGCCGATCCCATTCTTAGCTGCGGTCTGGGAAGCGCTGGAGTCGTGGCCCATTCAGCAATATTTGGCAGCGGAGCTTCGATTTTTGGCGGTGTTGCCGGGGCATCCGGCTGGATGAGCGTTTGTCGCGGGTGCGTGACTTTGATTGGTTCCGACAAAATCGTTTGCCGTGGATGAAATGCGTCCGCTCCCTTTGGCGCGAGCGCTTTGGCGCGATCGCCTTTTGGGCTTGGCTTTAGATCGTGGCCCGGCAAAGAAATTGGCGGCAAATCCTGCGAGGGATTTGTCCATGTGAGTTCGATGCGCACCGGAGCTAGGTTTGGCGGACCGTTTTCTAGAAAATGCCAAATCGGTAGCATAAGAATAGCGATTGCGGCTACATGCCAGAGGGTCGAAGCTGCGAATGCGCGTCCTGGTAGGCGGCCTTGAATCCATTCGACGCGCAGCCCGGAATCTGCCGGCATTTCGGCATCCGCTGGAACGCGGTCGCCTTTGAAATAATCGCCTACGCTGCTGCGAAATTCCTGCCAGGGAGATCCCCAGTCCACTCCCAGATCGAGGCGAGGCAGCCTCGAATGGGATGGCAGTTCCACCACTTCTTCGGGTGGTTCAAGGGTGCGTTGCGCAGCTGATTGCATGGACGCGGCCATTATACCTTGAGCGAGTTGGATGCGTTTAGGCTAGGCAGCGGCTGCTAGCCTGTAAAAAGAAAGGATGGCGTCGCCTTGCTCGATTTGGCGTGTGCATTCTAGCCGGCCCAGGCGTGCGAGCAATTCGACTTTGAAATAATGCTCGACGATAACGATGCCTTGCGGCGCGATCAGATGGGAAGAGTCCAGGAATTCTAGGGCCTCGGTGTATTGATCGGTTTCATCATACGGTGGGTCGAGGAAGATGAAATCGGCGATGAGGCGGCGGGCAGCGACCTTCTCAAGGCCGTGCTTTGCGTCGGCTTCGATTACTTCCGCGCCACGAAAGATATCGAGGGCTGCAAGATTTTCGCGAATGAGCTGCACGGCTTTGGAGTTGGATTCGACAAAAAATGCGTCGCGAGAGCCCCGGCTGATGGCTTCTATTCCCACTGCACCGGTTCCGGCAAACAGATCGATAAAGAGGGAGTCTTCAACTGATGGACCCAGGACATTGAATAATGTTTCACGCAGGCTGTCGCTGCTGGGCCGCAAAGCGAGCTTGCCTGGGCCTTTTAATACGCGGCTGCGATATTTGCCCGCGATGACGCGCATGCTTTATCCCACCGACGCTAGTTGGTAGCGTTTCCGCCACGCTGGGCTGACCGATTCCAGCCGGGCGATTAATTGACTGGCGCGGTCGCGATTTTGGGCGAGCGCGAAGGCTTCGCTCCGGGCCAGTTCCAGGATTTCGTGATCGCGGAGAGGCTGCGCGACTGAAAATGACGCTTCGCCGTGCTGGCGCGTGCCGAAGAATTCTCCCGGGCCGCGCTGCTTTAAGTCCTGTTCCGCGATTTCGAATCCGTTGGACGTTGCCACCATCGTTTCGATTCTGGCGCGCGCCTCGCCTGTGATATTTTTCTGAGCCACTAGAATACAACGGGATTTCTCCGCGCCACGACCAATGCGGCCGCGAAGCTGGTGGAGCTGGGCCAGGCCGAAGCGGTCGGCGTGTTCGATCACCATGATTGTGGCATTGGGGACGTCGACGCCTACTTCAATTACTGTCGTGGCGACCAGGATCTGAATTTCGTTGCGGCGAAATTGCTCCATGACTGAGTCTTTTTCATCGTTTTTCAGGCGGCCGTGCAGCAATCCCACACGTAGCTGGGGAAATATACTCTTGGCCAGGCGCTCATACTCAGCCGTAGCCGCTTTTAGTTCCTGTTTCGATTCTTCGATGACCGGATAGACTACGTAGGCTTGGCGTCCACGCGCGATTTCGCGTCGCAAGAATTCCCACACGCCCGCTAGTTGGCCTTCTTCGGTCCAGCGGGTTTCGATCGGCGTGCGCCCGGGCGGCATCTCGTCGATGACGGAAATTTCCAGATCGCCGTAGAGGGTAAGCGCTAGCGTGCGCGGTATGGGAGTTGCGGTCATTACCAACACATGGGGTGAGGGGCCTTTTTCGATTAGCTTTTTGCGTTGCATTACGCCGAAGCGATGCTGCTCGTCTACGATTACCAGCCCAAGCTTTTTGAAGGCCACGGGATTTTCAATCAAGGCATGCGTTCCTACTACTAGTTGCGCCGCGGCGCTTCCTACTCGCGCGAAGGCTTGTTCCTTGGTCGACCGGCTCCTGCCGCTTACGATTAATTCCACTCCGTAGCCCGCGGGCTCAAAGATGCGCCGGGCTGAAAGGTAATGCTGAACCGCCAGGATTTCTGTGGGCGCCATCAGCGCGACCTGATAGCCGTTTTCGATCACGATTGTCGCCGCCTCCAGTGCGACGATGGTTTTTCCGCTCCCTACGTCACCTTCGAGCAGGCGATGCATCGGATATGGGCGTTCTAGATCGGCTGCGATTTCTGCGAGCACTCGCTTTTGCGCTGACGTGGGCTTAAACGGCAGGATTCGTTTTAGCGCGGCGCGAACTGTGTCTTCGCGGACGCGCATGGCGATTCCGCGGCGGGTGTGGTCATTCTGGCGACGCGAAGCCAGGGCTAGCTGGTAGTAAAAAAACTCTTCGAAGATCAGGCGGATGTGGGCCGGGCTGCGGTAACTATTCAGCAGCTCGATGCTGACGTCTTTAGGCGGAAAATGGGCGTAGAGGATTGCTTCGCGGCGTGTCGGGAACCGATAGTGTTCGATGATTTCTGGCGGGAGCGGATCGAAAATATTTCCTTCGAAATCTGCTAGTACGTTGTAGATGATGCGGCGCAGCATTCTCGAGCTGATGCGGCCTATCGCTTCATAGATTGGGACAATGCGTCCGACTTCGGTCGAGTCGGCAGTGCTGCCGTCGGTCGAACCTACGGCTTCGATCTGCGGATTCACCATTTCTAGGCGTCCGGGACGATAGGGATCCTCGTCGACTTTGCCGTGCAGGACTAGCTTCTGGCCTTCTTTCAGCCGGCCTTCGAGATATCCGCCGTGAAAAAAACGAGCATGAACCGTGCCGGAAGCATCGCGCACGGCTAGGTGAAAAATGGAGCGGCGGCTGCGTGCGAAACGAACTGTGGTTCCTCCTCCTCTTGCGACTTCGGCGAAAATCGTGTGGAGTTGGCCCGGGGTTATTTCGGCGATGGGGGTGAAACGTATGCGGTCTTCGTAGCGGAAGGGCAGGTAGCCTAGCAGATCGCTGACCGTGACAATGCCGCGTTCTTCGAGTGCTGCGGCGCGCTGTGGGCCTACCCCGCGGAGATATTTCACCGGATTGCCTAGAGTGATGGGCATAATATGACGCGCAAAATTATCCAGGACGTGTGCTTCACTTTTATATCACTGCCGCAGTACCTCTGGCTCTTCGAGATGAAGGCGCTCTTGCTTCGGGCTCGGGCGCGACCGTGGAATTGCAGGGACGAACCCAATCATCCGAATGGGCTAGAAGTTGGGGATTTCGCGGGCGGGTAATCGCCACCCGCTTTAGCAAAAATCATATTGCAACTGCGGGCTTAAAGTGGCTGACACGTTGCAATACCTCACTTGTCGAAATGTACTTCTGCGCGGGGCTACCACACAGGTAGTCGCGCCTGGTTTAAATGCTGCGCTGACAGTTGCTTACGTCGCGCCGCGTTTAGGCGAGAAGGTGTGTTTTGGGGCAGATGTCCGATAGTGGGAAATATACGTCCGCCGATGCTCACCATCGGCCAGACGGGCCGTCTATCTTCAGGGAACCCGCAGAAAGGCTTGATGCCGGGAAAAGCGCCGATCGCAGCCTGAGCACAGCTAAAACAGATTCGGGCGTTTCCAGGCTACCGACAAACACCATGGGGATGAGCGTCGCACTCGACGGAGAGGCGCGCCAGGCAGCGGCGTTGAAGCTTGCGGAAGAGCAAGCTCTCGTGCGGAAGGCGCAGGCGGGAGACCGTCTAGCGTTCGAGGATTTGGTGCGGAGGTTTGATCGCGAGGTATTGCGCTTGGCGATGAACCTAGTAAAGCGGCCTGAAGACGCGCGCGATATTTACCAGGAAAGTTTCTTGCGGGTGTATAAAAATCTGCACCGCTTCCGGTTTGAGTGCAGTTTTTATACCTGGCTGTACCGGATCGTCACGAATGTGGCGCTCGATCATTTGCGGCGCAGGACCAGCCGGCGAGAAGATCAGGCTCCGGTGCCCGAAGATGCAGAAGGCGGGACCAGGGATTTCTTTGACCGTCAGCCTGAGGTAAGGCCCGCAGCAAATCCTGAGCGGAATTTGCTGGGGCAGGAATTGGGTGAGCGAATTTCGATGGCTCTCAATCGGCTCTCGCCGCGCGAGCGCATGGTGTTTGAGATGAAGCATTACCAGGGATTAAAACTGCGTGCTATCGGAGATATGCTAGGCACGTCTGAAGAGACAGTAAAGAATTCGCTATTCCGGGCGACGCGCAAATTGCGCGCGAGCCTGGAAGGCATGCGTTAATCGAGATTAGCGAGGCGGAAAGAATGCGGGAAGAAGGATTCGAAGGGACAAAGAGCGCAGCATGCGAGGAGTTTGAGCCGCGGCTAATTCTCTTTGTTGCCGGGGAACTGGACCCGTCTGAAGCTGCGGAAGTGAATGAGCACCTTCTGCATTGTTCGGCCTGCAGCTTGGCCAGGACCCAGGAAAATGAGTTGTTGGCCCTACTTTCTTCGAATCATAGCGAGCCTGATGCGACTTTACTGGCGAGTTGCCGCGCGGGCTTGACGGACGCGCTCGATCAGCAAGAAGAGCGCGGCTGGCTGCGGCGCTGGGTCGGCGCGATTCTTCCTTCGAGCTGGATTTCTCCGCAGCCAGCTTGGAGCGCGGCGCTTCTGCTGGCCATTGGATTTTCCGTGGGGGTGCTGGGGCCGCGTCTGCTGCGGCATCCGACGGCACCGGCCGATGCGGGTTCGGCGACCGCTTCTAATATTTCAGCCACGCCAGGCAACGAAGCCGCGACTGAAACTTCCGCAACTTCTGCTCTCAGTTCCCTCGATCTTCATACAGCAGATGTAGCTGGAATCAACGTCTTCCCTGCATCGGACAATGAACCTCCCCGAGTTCAAGTGCAGATGAAGACTCAGCAGCCGTTCACTGTCTCAGGGACTGTGAATGACGATGACGTGAAGCGCGTGTTGATGTACGTCTTGCACAACAATCAGCGCTTTGATCCCGATGTCCGGCTCGACGCCGTAGATCTGCTGCGCACCCGCAACAATGATCCCGACGTCCGCTCGGCGCTCTGCAAGGCAGTGCACACCGATCACAATGCGGCCGTGCGATTGAAGGCGCTCGAGGCGTTGAACGGCGCTGAACCTCAGGAAATCGTGCGCCAGACTTTGCTGGATGCTCTGGTCGATGATCAGAATCCTGGCGTGCGGGTGGAAGCTATCAATGCGTTGCGCGACATGGCCGCCAAGGGCCAGGTTGATGCCGACGACCATATGCTGGAGGTCTTGCACGAACGCATGAAGAAAGATCCCAGCACCTACATTCGTTTGCAAAGCGCTGCCGTGATCCGCGATCTCGGTCCGCGGGAAAAATTCTAAAAATGAGCCGTAGATCTATTTCTTTGCGCACCCGGCTTCGTGCCGGGGGGCGGCGCAGTGCGCCTGCGGATATTGTGCTGGGCGCCGTGGCCCTCGCTGTCCTCTCAACCGTTCTTTTTATCCCCTCACCCCTAGCAGCCGATGGAAAAGACAAAACCCAGCGACCGAACACGCCGCGGGTAAGCACCGATTTGACCGGTTCAGTGGTGGCCCGCGATGGTCAACGCCTTCATCTGATCACTGATCTGGGAAGGGTAATCGTTAAGTCGGAAGGCTCCGGAAAGATGGATTACAGGGTTCACCTAGAAGCAGACGCTTCGCAGAAGGACGCGAAGGCCTTGCTGAGCAGTTTCATCGTCACGACGCACCAAACCCCGGAGGGCATTTATTTTCGCGGCCAAAGCCCGGAGCGACGAGCCAGCGGGCGGCTGTGGGTTACGGTGGAAGTGAACGTTCCCAAGAATTACAGCCTAGATGTGTTAACCGGCGGCGGAAATATCGAGACCGAAGATGTCTCTGGTTCCGCGACGCTCGTCACCGCCGGCGGAAATATTATGGCTGGCAACATCGGCGGCCCTGCGCGGTTAACAACCGACGGCGGTCATATCACAGTGAGGAACGTGGCGGGCGAGCTAACTGCTAATACCGGCGGCGGACACATCACCACCGGCGCGATTCAGGGGAACGCGACTCTGCACACCAGCGGCGGGCATATTCGAGTTTCATCGATTGACGGGGTGGGGCGAGTTTCCACCGGGGGCGGCAATGTATCTGTCGAGCACTCCGGCAGTGAGCTGATGGCTGACACTATTGGCGGGCAAATTGAAGTAGGCGAGACCGCGGGGGTAGTTCGAGCGAAGACGGGCGGCGGCGGGATCCGCGTGGTGCGAGTTTCCGGGCCCACGGATTTGCAAACTAGCGGTGGCAGCATTTACCTGACGCAGGTGGACAGTGCGGTGAAGGCTTCGACCGGTGCCGGCGGCATTACAGCGTGGTTTGTTGCTCCTTCGAAACAGCCCGGGCAGTGTGAGCTGCAGTCCGCGGAAGGCGATATCGTCGTGTACATACCGCGGCAGCTGCCGATAACGATCGACGCACAGGTTCAGTCCGGAGACGAACACCACGTTATCTTCGATCCAGCATTCCCTCTGAAGATCAGTCATGACGCTGCGGCGAATGGATCGGAATGGGTTCGCGCTGAAGGTGCGTTTAACGGCGGTGGCGAGGTTGTTCACCTACGAACCGTTGCTGGCAACATTCGTTTAGTTATGAGCGATGCAAATAAGCAGGTCCGTCTTTACAAGCAGCAAATGGAGCAGCTGCAACAGCAGTTGGAATTTCAATTACGGCAGCTTCAACAATCGCAACAGGTTGGCGAAAATTCGCCTTAAACGCGAAGATCGCGAAACTTTGGAATAAGGACGTTCGTATTTAATGCGAGTAGACATTTCGGCTGACTAGAAGCGGCCTGATGTCGCAACAAGAGGGTGTTTCACTCGAAGGGGGCGTATCGTGAAAAGGCACACTCAAGGCCAAACAACAGGTCCCGAGTTCCGAGGTTATTCGCGGATTTTGAGGAGAGCACTGCGTGCGTTTTTTGTGCTGACGGCGGGATGTGTTCTCGCATGGCCTTCTTTCGCGGCGGACCAGAATTTCCACCAGACTTATCCGTTATCAGCCGGAGGTAGCTTCGCTCTCGAAAATGTCAATGGATCGGTTCAGGTCGAGGGCTGGAGCCGTGACGAGGTCGAGGTGAGCGCCACCAAGACTGGACGTAGCGACCCACGCGACGTGGAGCAGGTGAAAATTCAGGTGGATAGTTGTCCGGGACGCGTGGCCGTGCATACCTACTATCCCCGGGGCGAAGGCGCGGAGGTGGCTGTGGAATATCACGTTCACGTACCGTATCGGGTGTTGCTAGGCAGCGTTAAAACAGTGAATGGCAGCGTTTCGGTGCGCGGAGTTGAGGGCGGAGGAGAACTCAAGTCGGTGAACGGCAACGTCGAGGTAGTGGACAGCTCCGGGCGTTTCAGTGAGAAGACCACCAATGGAAACCTGCGCCTCGAATTGAGGGAATTGCTGGCGGGTGGCCCCATGAATCTGGAGACCGTGAACGGTTCGGTTTTTCTGGGACTGCCTTCGAGCGCGCGCGCTGATCTAAATTTTCTTGCGATGAATGGCGATTTCTATTCCGAACTACCGGTTAGCTCTACAGTCGGTGCTCCAGCCGAACGCGCGTTCCATGCCAAACTGGGAACCGGCGGCGGGCAAATTTCTGTTCGTACGGTCAATGGCGGCATTCGCCTGGTGGTGCAGCGTCCAGGCGCGTGATGGGCGTAATTTCAATGGAAAGTGGAGGATGACTGCCATGAAGCACCTGCATTACTTGAACCTCGCCGGGTTGGCACTGCTGCTGGCGTTCACCGCTAACCCAAATCAACTGCACGCTCAAACCCAGCAGGAAGATCAAGATTCAACAACGGAAGTTACTCGAGCACCTTCCACAGATCCTGCTGTGACCTGGCCCGAGGCAGAGTGCGGCTCGGTGGATGTTCCAGCGGAACAAATAGACGACGAGGTGCGTAACATCGGTAGCCGGGTCCAAGGAGTATTGCAGCAGGAGTTCGGCGACCTGAACACTCAAGTGCAGGAGGAGGCCGAAATGAATTCGCCGGTGCAGAGGCTGCAGCCGAGTCTCTCGGCGCAGTTTCCAAGCAAGGAAAGCCAATTGCAAGCCGATGCCAGCGAACTTGCGGATCGAGCCGCGGAGCTCGCGGACATGGCCCAGGAAAAAATCATACAAACCCCGGGACAGGACCCTGATGTTCTGGTGATGGATTCCAGAGACGAAGCTAGCGGATGGCTGGGCGTCGAAATCGCGGAAGTAAGGTCGGACACCGCGAAGAATTTGAAGCTATCCGCCGTGCGCGGAGTCATGGTGAAGGACGTCGAGCCGGACAGCCCGGCGGCCAAGGCGGGCCTGAAGGAAGACGACGTCATTACTCACTACGACGGGCAAGTGGTGGAAGGAACCGTGCAATTTCGGCGCCTGGTGCGTGAAACGCCTGCGGGACGGACGGTGACGCTTGCTGTTTGGCGAGATGGGAGTAGCCAGAATATTTCTGTCGATCTCGGCGAGCGTAGCGCCTTTTCCGAGAAGAAGATGAAAGGGAAGATGCGCGGCCTCGATAATGTGTATGCCTTCTCGATGCCCAATCCGGACTTTTCGTTTGCGATGCCGGCGATCAATTCGCGTATGCCGGTGCTTGGCATCAACGCCGAGGATGTCTCCGGGCAACTGGGCAGCTATTTCGGCGCACCGGATGGAGCCGGAATTTTGATTCGCGAAGTAAGCTCAGGATCGGCAGCGGAGAAGGCCGGGTTGAAGGCGGGGGACGTAATCATCAAAGTGGACGGCAAAGCGGTGCGTACTCTTGGGGATTTGCGGGCGCAGTTGCGCGATAAGGGCGATCAAAAATCCGTCAAGCTCGGAATTCTGCGAAAAGGGTCGGAGATGAATTTCGCCGTCGCCGTGGAAAAACCCGAGCCGCTTCAATCGACCCACATGGTGCAGCGAGCGCAGTTTTAAAACGATTGTGCGACTGTAGGATTGAATGGCCCGGGAAGCTAAACTCGGGCCTTGCATTTTATTTGGATTCTTCGCGAATAATTTCGGCGTTGGCCGTCGGCGCCACTACCCGCATTAATTTCGGGCCATCCAGAAACAAGTCAATTTCGTTGTCTTCCGTTTTTACGCGGAGTTCTTCTAGTTTCTTCCCTCCCACATCCTGTTTGCCCATAGATTCCGCCGTCACCGTGCCAGGGGTCATCTCTTGTGGAACCAGTACGGAAAAACTCTGCGGGCCTTTCTTGTTCCAGTCGTAAAGCTGCGCAAGCAGCGCGTAGTGGTGATAGAGGTTGTTATCGAGCACGATTACTTCCGGGGACGTGAACGTAAACTTTTGGGTGAAAGGCCGCGCCCCCTCTATGTGCAGTTCAACTGTGGCACTTAAGCCATTGAAAGCAATTGCTGCCGACGCTTTCTTGGCGCTCTGCGTCGACCACTCGTAGTGAACGGGCGTGCCGTCCGGGTGAAAGGCAAGCGTCCCAGTGACGTGCGTGTTCCCTTGCTGCGATTGAATCTCAGCGGCGCCATGCGCTATCCAATCGCTCCCGTTAGGCGCGATTTCAAATTCTTCCTTACCCAGCTGCTGGCCCGCTACGGAGATACGAAATTTCCCCTTATCGGCGACGAACCGGGACGGCGATTTCTTATCGGCATTTTTGGCTGCAGCAGCCCCGCTGCCTAACGCGTTGCTTTCGCTTACACCGTATGCGCGTAATGATGGCGGATAGGAGAAAATCGCTGTGCCGCCTGCTGCCAATCCTAAGCCTGCAACCAGGATGCCGAAAATACGGCCGGGCCTTGCCAGCGACATCCGCTGCGCGCCCAACATTTGGTTCATGCAGTCACCTTTGGAAAGATTCCCAATGCCACGATCTGTTCTACCACGCGCAATGGCTCGATATTCGACTCGACACGGTAATCCGCCAGCTCGTAAAAAGGCAAGCGTTGCTGATACAACGTTCGGAAACTGACTTCGTCGCGAAATAGCGGGCGATCCTGGATGTGAGCGATGCGTTTCAGCAGTTCCTCCACGGGGCAGTGAAGCCAGATCAACGTGGACCCTGCTTGGCGAAGCACAGCTAAATTTTGTGGCTGGGCACTGGTGCCGCCACCGAGGGAGACAACTCGTGGCTTTCCTTGCTCGGCAGCTTCACCCAGGATTCTTGTGAGCTGCTCGTGTTCGATTCGACGGAATTCGGGTTCGCCGCGTTTGGAGAATATTTCCGGAATGGTCTGATCGGTGGCGTCCTGGATTCGTTTGTCGAGATCTACGTGTACCCATCCGATCTGGCGGGCCAAAAGGCGGGCGACTGTGGATTTGCCGCTGCCCATGAAACCTGTCAGGCACACGACGGAGCGAGCGCGTGGATCATTTGTCATCGATTTATTTTATTGCAGCGGTTCGACGGTCGATCAGTCACGTTTCAGAATGTTGATTGTACCATCGAAGGAGGTGAGCTCGACCTTCGCGCGGCCTTGATTGAAGGTGCCGAAGAGCGCGTTGCCCCATTTGGGCATGAAATGACGTTGATGGGCTGAAGGAGTTAGCTTTGCTTCGTTGTTTACCTTGCCCTTGAGCGAAGTCGCGCTCATATCGAAAGAATCCGCGGGAGAAAAACGGACTTCGATGACGCCGCTGTAATTCTTGAGGGAGTAAGTGCCGTTCGGAAGGAATTCACCGTTGAAGAGAATATTGCCCGTGGAGGTCTGCGCCCATACGTGATAACTGTGCAAATCAATCAACTTGAAATTGCCGCTGATGGATGAAACTTCGATGCGGCCTGCGCAGCGCAAACACTGAAATGAGCCACCAACGGTTTTGACGCTGAGATAACCGGCGGCGTCCTCTAGATCCACCCCCGCAGCCACGGTTTCAACGTTCATATCGCCCGCTACATTGGAGACGGTGACATTGCCGGCATCGTTGTGAATTTGCAGCTCGGAATCTTCTGGTACGTTGATCTGAAGATCCGTGCGCATTTCATCGGGCGAAATCGAGTCCGAAAGCTCGCGCGTCGAAACGTCCACGCGATTTCCCATTTGCTCGGCGTCAACTACCACCTTGTCGCTTGAGAGCGTGGAAATTACCAGTACCTCGGATTTGGTCCAAGCCTTCACGGTTACCAAGCCGTCGGGATTGTGAATAGTGATTACGGGATGAGCGGCAACTTTGAAATGCTGTTCTTGCCGGGGTGTCGCGGCAGAAACACTGCCGCCGAACAGAAGACCAGCGAGGAGCAGTCCGGACGTTTTGCGTTTCACCGACCAATCCACTTGTACGGGAACGAAGCGACTCACACTCATTGGATGTTTTCTCCGCGTTCGCTCATCTGTGCCAGCAAGTCCGCTTTTTGGCGGTACGCTTCGTAGAGATAGTCGCGCGCTAATTCATTTTGTGGTTCTTCGCGTACGCTTTTCTCACACAAAGCGATGTAGTTGTCAACGATAGCCAGGTTCTGCTGCAAGGAAGCCGAAACGGCGGAGTTATTACTAGGTAAGTAGGCGATCGAATCTTGCTCGGCTGTGTCTAGTTGCGCGCTTAGCGGAGAAGTGGCAATACGTGTGCCTGCTAGCCAGCGCGCTTCATTTACCCGCTTATGAACGGGACCGCTAAGGGCAAACGCAACGGCGATCAATGCGGCGAGATATGCCCCGGCGAAGACGGGACGAGGAATCCATGCAAATACGCCCCCAAACCAAGCGCTGCCGGGCGTTCGACCGACGCCCTGAGCAACTCGCGCAGGCAGGGCGGCATCCCGAATCAGGCCTTCCTCTTCGAGCTGCGCTCGCAACGCGAGCCAGACGCGTTGCGGGGCTTCTCTTTCGGGAGTGTTCCAATTACGCGCTTGCGATCGGATATAATTCAAATCGTTTATGGTGCTGAGGCAATTGGGGCAATCTCGAAGATGCTCCTGAGCTTCTGGGCTATGCGCCCCTTCCATCCAGAGCTGTAGGTTCTCGAGGAACTCTTGACAGGTGATGATTGCCATCTTGTTTAGTCCTCGCCACCGGCGTCAGCAGTAGCGGCTTTGCGATCTTCGCGGGCCTTGGCGCGCAGCACTTCTTGCAACAACTCGCGAAGCCGCATGCGCGCTTTGTGCAATTGAGATTTCGAATTGCCGATCGAGCAGCCCATGATTTCCGCAATCTCGTTGTGTTCGTATCCCTGCACATCGTGCAGCACGAACACCGACTTGTAACCGGGCGGCAGTTGCTCGACAGCTCGTTGCAGATTAACCCGGTCAATCGATCCGCTGAGCCGCAAATCCGGGCCGCCAAAATCCCGGCGGGGGCCTCCGGATTCGTCGTCAGGCTCGGTGATTTCTTCAAGCGAACTCTCCGTGCCCGATTTCTTCCGCAGCTTCATCAGCACTACGTTCACGGCTAGCCGATGCAGCCAAGTCGAAAAGGCAGACTCGCCGCGAAACGTGGCGATCTTACGGAAAAGTTGGAGGAAAGCCTCCTGGGTCAGGTCCTCCGCTTCTGCCGTATTACTCACCATACGCAGACATAGCGAGTACACACGCCGATTATGGAGCCGGTAGAGTCGTTCAAAGGCCGCTGCATTGCCTTGCTGGGCGAGCCGGATGGCTTCTGCTTCCGGCATTTCCCCATCTTCGATTCGTCTCGTTCGGGCCACGCTACCCGATGGGACGCATCACTAGTTCCGATGCGCCCACCGCTCCTTGAGTTGTACTTATCATTTTACACTGCAACCGGAGAGCTATTGAGCATGACCTGTGAGGCGAACAGAAAGCCCTCGTTAGATTGCGGCGGTCCATTTTGACCCGCGCCCGTTTCAGAACAGCGCAACATTCTTGTAAACATTCGTGTTCGAGCTCGGTATGGGCCGCCTGCTGCCTGACGCCCGCCAATGGGTCTCCGTAATAGTGAACACTGGATGGGAAGTTAGTTGTTGACCAGAGATCCAGGGTATTCGAAATCCGGGGATGCCTCGATTCTAGCAAGAATCAGCGGGGATTTAAGCTGAGGCGCAGATATCGCCGGGGCGAGTCGCAGACCGGCCTTTGCTCCGCCTGTTCGCGGGTATTGTCGAAAGATCGGCCGAAAACGCAGTCAGCTGCTCGGCAGGTAATACCCGAAGAAAGGATTTCAACATGACCTCGGATTCACGAAGGCAGGTATTGAAGTCGTAATGCAAGCACTCCAACGCATCCCAGCTTTCACCCGGTTTAACGGAGGTGCCTGCGAAGACATCGTCCGCCGCCGCCTCAAATTCACGGCTCAAATTCTCAAGAGTTTCCGACAGGATTCGCACTTTCTGAAAGAAACGGGTTCGGTCGACAAAAATCACGCGGTGCAAAACATCGCTCCATACAGCCGCAGCCCGCGCGGTCTCACCGCGAAAAAACTCGGTTCTCAAAGGGTGGACGCTCGGTCAATCCACTACTCGACGTCCATGATTCGACACGGTGCGGCAGCCTGCCACAAGGGTGTCCGCCAATTGACCCAGTAAGTCCGCGGACATACCAACAAATTGGCGTGCGCAAACAAGCTGGCCCCGAGTGCGCAATGAAATTGCTTCGTCCAGCGCTACGCTCATCATGGCGTAGGACGATTCCCAGTGCTGGACGATCGCGTCAAATAGATGCGATTTATCTCGCGGCAGCGCCGAGAACCAGTCATCTGAGACACTGTGTCGTGCGGAGGAAGTGCCCAGCTTCCGTCGGAACAACGATTTGGCCCCCAAGAGTGAAGGCCGGAGTATACCACTGGAGGCAAGTTTGCGGCGTCTGTAAGATTTTCTGTTGAAAGTGGGGATAAAAAGAAAGAGGGTGTCTCGCAACAGCTCTGCCTAGCCGGGCAGAAAGGAGACACCCCATGTCATCTCAGATCGGCAGACTAGCATTAGCGGATGTGATCGAGCAAGGCTGGAAACAGTTACAGGGTGGTTTCTTGGAGCAGTTGAAAAAGACCATCGAAGGGTTGCTGGCTGCCGAGCGGGATCGGCGGGTGGCGGAACGCAGGGAGCGAGGGGAGAAGGTCTATCGCTGGGGTTTCACGGTGCGGAAGTGCTGGCAAACGGCCTGGGGAGCCCTGGAGCAGGTGCGCGTGCCGCGGCTGCGGGGCCGGGAAGAGATCGGGCTGCTGGAGAAATACCAGCGGCACGCGCTGCAGGAAGTGTTGTTCGCCTTGGCCGTAGGTGGGTTGAGCCAACGCAAGGTGGTGAGTTGGGTGCGGCGATTTCTGGGTGGACATCTGTCGCCGGCCACGATCGGGGCGGTGCTGCGCGAAGCGCAAGAACAGATTCAGGGACGTCGCGAGCAACGCTTGCGTTCTGGGATCTATCGAGCCCTGGCGGTGGATGGAATCTATTTAAGGTATCGGCGATCGGCCAAAAGCGCCGCACGGAAAGGAGTACTGCTGGTCGTGGTGGGCGTGCGCGAGGGGGGTGGGTTCGAAGTCTTGGAGTGGATGGCGGCGGAGGCGGAGAGCAGCGCAGCGTACGAAGAGTTGTTCACGCGTCTATGGCGACGGGGACTGGAACAGGTGGAGCTGGTAATCAGCGATGGAGCCGAGGGTGCGGCTAGTGCGGCGGCGGTGGTCTATCCGGCAGCGGCGCACCAGCTGTGCTTGGCCCACTGGTTTCGCAATCTGGAAGGACTGACGCCGCGTCTGCAGTGGTGGCAGCGGCGGAAGTTTCGGCGGGAGTTCTGGTGGATCTTTGAAGCCGAGCAGGAGACTCAGCTGCGGAAATGGGCCGGGAGCTTTGCGCGGCGCTGGCGTTTCTGGGCTCCGGAGATGGTCGAGAAGTTCCAGCAGGAGTTGCCGCGGGTGTTGGCCTACTTGCGATTCCCGCGGTACTGGCGACACCGTTTGCGTACGACCAACTTAGCGGAAGGTTTTTTTCGGCATCTGCGGCGCTATCTCAGCCGTTTTCCTGGCTGCGTGGATGCCGTCCATAGTGAACAAGTCTTGGGCTGCTACTTGCTGGCTGCGGAACGAATGCATGCCTGAGGAAACGACCATGCGAGACACCCCTATACTCGGTTTCAACAGAAATGCTGGACAGCGCCAGTGCGGGGTTTCTTGACGTCTGTTGAAGCCGACCGATATACTGCCCGCCCGGTATCCCGCCCGAGGCCATCGCAGGAGCCACGGCTTTAAGGCCGGAAGGATGTAGCCGATTGGAATTTGAACCGCTCGATCAGTTTCAGCAACGGCTGAAGAAATTAGGCGAAATCGAAAGTCTTGGACACGCTGTTTATCCGCGGAAGTTCGACTGGACTTATACCCCGAAGCAAATAGCTGAGAAGTTTGGACAACGCACATCGGAGCAGTTAACCGCAGAGCCTGTCGAAGTCCGCGTGGCCGGCCGCATTGTGGCTTTGCGACCACACGGCAAGGCAGCCTTTGCGCATATTGCAGGCGAAGGGGCGCGCCTGCAAATTTACGTGCGCTTAGATGTGATAGGGGAAGCTGCATTTAAATTATTTCAGCTCTTAGATTTAGGGGATATTGTCGGGGTTTCGGGGCATTTGTTCCGCACCAAGACCAGCGAGCTTACGGTAAGGGTGGAGGAAATTGAAGTGCTGAGCAAGGCGCTGCTGCCTTTGCCCGAGAAGTGGCACGGGCTGGCTGACATCGAGCAGCGTTACCGACGCCGATATCTGGATTTGATTGTCAATGATCGGGCGCGCGAGATTTTCATTCGACGCGCGCAGATCATTCGCGAGATGCGGAATTTCTTCGATGCTCGGGGATATGTGGAAGTCGAAACACCGATGATGCATCCGATCCTGGGCGGGGCCACGGCGCGTCCTTTTGTGACCCATCACAATACCTTCGATATGGATCTGTACCTGCGAATTGCGCCGGAACTTTATTTGAAAAGGCTTGTAGTTGGAGGGATTGACCGGGTTTACGAAATCAATCGCAATTTCAGGAACGAGGGAATTGACGCGATTCACCAGCCTGAGTTTACGATGCTAGAGTTCTATCAGGCTTACAGTGATTACCTGGAATTGATGGACATGACCGAAGAGCTGTTTCGCGGACTAGCGGAAAAGATTTGCGGCAGCACGCAAATCAAATATGGTGAACAGACCATTGATTTCGCCCGCTTCGAACGATTTTCGATGCGCGAGGCTATTGCAAAATATTGGCCGTCTTCGGCCGGATACGCGCCGACCGCCGGTGAACTTGGCAAGGAAGGCGGAGCACGCTCTGCAGCCGAACGTTACAATTCATTGGCACGCGCCCAAGGGCTCGATTCGATCACCAATTTGCAGCATCGCTCTGATGGCGAATTGACGGGAGAGCTATTCGAAGCCATTGCAGAGCCGCATTTGATCCAGCCGGCTTTCATTTATGATTTCCCGACCGAAATCTCGCCGCTTTCCAAATGCAAGCCGGATGATCCATCGTTAACGGAGCGGTTTGAACTCTTCGTCGCGGGCATGGAATTGGCAAATGGCTTTTCCGAGTTGAATGATCCATTCGACCAGGAACGCCGGTTTCGTGCGCAGGTGGAAAAGGGTGGGCAGGAAGCGCCTAAGGAAGTTGACATGGATTACATACGTGCTCTGGCGCATGGGTTGCCGCCGACCGCCGGTGAAGGTGTGGGTGTTGACCGCCTGGTGATGTTGCTGACGGATTCCCATGCAATCCGCGAAGTTATGCTTTTTCCTCTGCTGCGCAAGGAGCCCGACGAACCATCCGAAGACGAGTCTTCGGTAAGCTCTGGGAAGAAATGACTTTCGAATGGCTGGTGGCGTTGCGGTACTTGCGATCGCCAAACCGGCCGGCGGTGCTGCGCATCGTTACGCTGCTGGCGATGCTGGGGGTTGCTGCCGGCGTTACTACGCTGGTCATCGCGCTGTCGATGAACACCGGTTTTCGGCAGGCGATTCGCGATCGACTGCTGAGTGTTACTGCGCATGTGAATCTCAAACCGATCGGACCGAGCGGAATCCGCGATTATCGAGACCTCATGACGCGGTTCAGCAACGCCCCCGGTGTGCGCTCGATTGAACCTGCGATTTACGCGACCGTGCTGCTGTCATCAGGAGCGCACGCGCGGGGAATCGTGCTCAAAGGTGTCGATCCGGAACTGGAGCGCCGCGCAAGTGAGGCTTTGCATCGCATGGTGGCGGGCTCGGGAGATTTCGCACCCGATGCCGAGGGCATTCCTTCACTGCTTATTGGTCGGATTCTGGCGAACGATCTGGAAATTTCAGCGGGCGATTTCGTTACGCTTACCAGTCCACAGGGAAACCTGACGCCGTTCGGGATGTTGCCGCGCTCGCGCCGCTTTCGCGTGACGGGAATTTTCGACTCTGGGTTTTACGACTACGACGCGAACTGGGGTTTTGTCACGCTGCAATCTGCGCAGGTGCTTTCCGGGATTGGAGATGTGGTGAGCTTGCTGGAGGTGCGCGTGACCCGTATGGATGACGCAGAAGCGGTCGCGGACGAATTGCGGCGGCGCGCCGGGCCCGGTTTTACGACCTCGACTTGGATGGATGAAAATCGAGCGTTGTTTCGCGCACTGAGCCTGGAAAAGCTGGTCACTGCTTTGTTCATCGGGCTTATTACATTTGTTGCCGGGCTGAACATCCTCGTCGTTCTTACGATGACCGTGACCGACCGTGCACGGGATATAGCCGTGTTGATGGCCATGGGCGGGCGCCGGCGGCAACTTCGAAAGATCTTCATCTTGCAAGGGTTGGTCGTAAGCGTTGCTGGAACGATCGTAGGCCTGATAACCGGTTATACGTTTGCTGCGGTGGCGGACAAGTGGCGATTGATTCCGTTGAATCCTGAGGTGTATGCAATTCCTTACGTTCCGTTTCGTGCGAGCGCGCCCGACGCCATTTGGATCGCTGCCGCGGCGCTATTGATCAGCATTTGTGCGACGATTTTGCCCGCTCGTTCTGCTTCCAGCATACTTCCCGTCGAAATTCTGCGCTTCGAATAACCGCATTTTCATTGGCCGTTAGCGCCCTACAACGGCTTAGGGCATTTAATGTGTTAGAATCGAATAAGAGGCGAAATTGTTCCGCTTCCGGGCATCTTTCCTAGAGATGCAAGGCCGTACTCAGCGGTAATGGTACGCCGCTAAAGAGAAATTCTTTAGATTCTCGACTAAAAAGGCGGACCTCGCAAACAGATAGGCGATTGCAAAGGAAGGACATACAGATTGGCAAGTTCGGCATCTAACGTGAAAGAGAGTGGTCCAACGGTGATGCAAAAGCAGGCCAATTCGGTTGTAGCGATGCTGGAAAACTTTGGCGACAGAACTGCGCTGCGCTCGCATGAGATTCTGCGAGCCGAGAACCTCCGAAAGGCCTTCCGCTCCGGGACCCAGGAAATAACGCCCCTGCAGGGTATCGACTTTTCCATTATGCGCGGCGAGATGGTCGCCATTGTGGGGCCATCTGGCGCGGGCAAAAGCACTTTGCTGCACCTGCTTGCTGCGCTGGACACTCCAACGAACGGTAAAGTATACTGCGGCGCGAATTCGCTGGATTCGCTTTCGGAACAGGAGTTGGCGGAGTATCGCAATCGTACTGTCGGTTTTGTCTGGCAGCGCCATCACCTCCTGCCCGACTTCACCGCCGCCGAGAATGTAGCGATGCCTTTGCTGATTCGGGGAAAATCCTTGGGACAGGCGCTTCGCACCGCAACCAGTTTGCTAGGCGAGGTTGGATTGGCGGATCGAGCGGAACAGCGCGGGGGGCAGTTGTCGGGCGGCGAGCAACAGCGCGTGGCCATCGCGCGCGCCCTGGTGAATGCCCCGCAGCTCCTGCTTGCCGATGAGCCCACCGGCGATCTGGACGAATACAATGCCGAAAACATTTTCGGACTCATGCAGAAGCTGCACAAAACTCATCAGCTGACTTCCATTCTCGCAACACACAACCTAAGCCTAGCCCGCCGCGCAGACCGCGTTCTGACTCTGGAACATGGAGAATTGGCTTCGGGCACAGAAGCGCTTGCAGGTCCGGCGGTTTCTCTCCCGCGGGCCGCCGGCGCTGGGGCGACGACCCCAGGAGACCGTGGGTGACCCGTGTTTGAACGCTACACAGAAAAAGCTAGGCGCGTAATTTTTTTCGCCCGGTACGAAGCCAGTCAGTATGGCAGCCCCTACATCGAGACCGAGCATCTACTGTTGGGACTCTTGCGTGAGGACAAGGCGCTAGCCAACCGTTTTCTGCGCTCACACGGTTCGATCGAATCGATACGCAAAGAGATCGAAGCCCGCATCACTGTCCGCGAACGCATTTCCACTTCGGTGGAAGTTCCGCTCAGCCAGGAGTGCAAGCGCATACTGAATTTTGCGGCCGAGGAAGCAGAACGCCTGGGCCACAAACACGTGGGAACCGAGCATCTATTGTTAGGTGTGCTGCGCGAAGAGAAATCCTTCGGCGCAGAGATTTTGCTGGAGCGGGGATTGCGTCTTTCAACCGTGCGCGAGGAGTTGGGGCGTAGCGCGGGAGAGAAGGTGCCAGTGAATCGGCCAAAGGAAGCTTCGCTGTTAGCGGAATTCAGCCGTGATTTGACCCAGGCGGCCATGGAGGGTCAACTCGATCCTCTGGTGGGACGAGATCGCGAGCTGGAACGCGCGATTCAGATTCTCTGCCGTCGCACCAAGAATAATCCTGTGCTGATAGGCGAACCGGGCGTGGGCAAGACGGCCATTGTCGAAGGTTTGGCGCAGCGAATTTCCGATGGTGATGTGCCGCCCTTTTTGGCGGACAAGAGGATTCTCTCGCTTGATCTTTCTTTGATCGTTGCCGGCACCAAATATCGCGGGCAGTTTGAAGAGCGACTGAAAACCATCATGAAGGAATTGATGGAGAGCCAGAATGCCATCGTTTTCATTGACGAGCTCCACACCTTGGTGGGCGCTGGATCCGCGGAAGGTTCTTTAGACGCGGCAAATATTTTGAAGCCTGCGCTGAGCCGCGGCGAAATTCAGTGCATTGGCGCTACGACTCCCGGTGAGTATCGTAAATCGGTTGAGAAGGATCGTTCTCTTGAGCGGCGCTTCCAAGCTGTGAAAGTGCCGGCGCCGAATGAAGAAGAAGCGATTCGAGTTCTTCAGGGCGTGCGAGACCGGTATGAGAAGTTCCATGCGGTTAGTTACACCGAATGAAGCCATCAATACGCCGTTATCTTTCGAATCGGTACATTCCAGACCGTTTTCTCCCGGACAAAGCAATCGATTTGCTCGATGAATCCGGCTCGCGCGTGAAATTGCGCCAGGCGATGTTGCCTGACGAAGTTTCCGAAGTGCAGAAGCGCGTGAAGTTCATCACGCACCGCATGGAAACCGCGATCGCTAATCATGAATTCGAAAAGGCGCGGTTCTATTCGGAAGAAGAACGCAAAGAGAAAGAACACCTGCGCGTACTTCGCGAGAAGTTGAAGATTGACGATTCCTTTACAGGTATCGTCACGCGCGAAGACATTGAAGATGTGGTGGCGCGCTGGACAGGCGTTCAGGTGTCGGCGATCAAAGAAGACGAACAGCAGAAATTGCTGCGCATCGAAGAAGAGTTGCACCGCCGCGTCATCAGTCAGGAGAAGTCGATCACCGCACTGGCGCGGGCAATTCGCCGTAGCCGTGCGGAATTGAAAGCTCCGGGACGACCCGTTGGTTGTTTCCTGTTCCTTGGCCCGACCGGCGTAGGTAAGACCGAAGTTGCGCGCCGCCTTGCCGAATTCCTGTTCGGCAGCGAAAAATCGCTGATTCGCT
>CAWJGI010000005.1:0-14311 GCA_963842255.1 uncultured Acidobacteriota bacterium
GCGATGGCCGGCGCAGCGCTGGGACTGGTGGGATCGGTGATCGTGTCGCACCTGATGGCGGGGCTGCTGTATGGCGTCAGCCCCACGGATTTGCTGACGTTCGCGGGGGTCACCCTGGTGCTGACCGCGGTGGCGCTTGCGGCCTGTTATATCCCCGCGCGGCGGGCAATGCGTGTCGACCCGATGATCGCACTGAGATACGAGTAGTTTTTCGAAGTCTTAAATCCGAAGCTTCCCTCTGTCATTGGAGGTGAAGGTGCGGGAATTGTCGAGGCGATCGGACCGGGAGTCACCAGCGTCAAGGTAGGCGATCGCGTTACGATCCCATTTCGAACATGGGCGGATTGGACTCGAAAACTAGCGCCGAACCTACGGACGTAGCCATCGCAAAGGGGTCACCCATAGACTTCGGTCCAACTTCAGTCCAATTCAAGAGGTTGGTTGCACCGCGTGAGTCCGCGTAAGCGACACCAGATGCGGCACTTGTGTGATTTTGCCTGCTTTCTTGCAAAGCAGGTGCTCTCCCAGCTGAGCTACACGCCCCCTGCAACTATATAATTCTAGTAGTGAGTCTAATAGAATTTCGTGACAATGACTACCTGCTCTGTGGCGCTGTCCAGCATTTCTGTTGAAACCGAGTATAGGGGTGTCTCGCATGATCGTTTCCTCAGGCATGCATTCGTTCCGCAGCCAGCAAGTAGCAGCCCAAGACTTGTTCACTATGGACGGCATCCACGCAGCCAGGAAAACGGCTGAGATAGCGCCGCAGATGCCGAAAAAAACCTTCCGCTAAGTTGGTCGTACGCAAACGGTGTCGCCAGTACCGCGGGAATCGCAAGTAGGCCAACACCCGCGGCAACTCCTGCTGGAACTTCTCGACCATCTCCGGAGCCCGGAAACGCCAGCGCCGCGCAAAGCTCCCGGCCCATTTCCGCAGCTGAGTCTCCTGCTCGGCTTCGAAGATCCACCAGAACTCCCGCCGAAACTTCCGCCGCTGCCACCACTGCAGACGCGGCGTCAGTCCTTCCAGATTGCGAAACCAGTGGGCCAAGCACAGCTGGTGCGCCGCTGCCGGATAGACCACCGCCGCCGCACTAGCCGCACCCTCGGCTCCATCGCTGATTACCAGCTCCACCTGTTCCAGTCCCCGTCGCCATAGACGCGTGAACAACTCTTCGTACGCTGCGCTGCTCTCCGCCTCCGCCGCCATCCACTCCAAGACTTCGAACCCACCCCCCTCGCGCACGCCCACCACGACCAGCAGTACTCCTTTCCGTGCGGCGCTTTTGGCCGATCGCCGATACCTTAAATAGATTCCATCCACCGCCAGGGCTCGATAGATCCCAGAACGCAAGCGTTGCTCGCGACGTCCCTGAATCTGTTCTTGCGCTTCGCGCAGCACCGCCCCGATCGTGGCCGGCGACAGATGTCCACCCAGAAATCGCCGCACCCAACTCACCACCTTGCGTTGGCTCAACCCACCTACGGCCAAGGCGAACAACACTTCCTGCAGCGCGTGCCGCTGGTATTTCTCCAGCAGCCCGATCTCTTCCCGGCCCCGCAGCCGCGGCACGCGCACCTGCTCCAGGGCTCCCCAGGCCGTTTGCCAGCACTTCCGCACCGTGAAACCCCAGCGATAGACCTTCTCCCCTCGCTCCCTGCGTTCCGCCACCCGCCGATCCCGCTCGGCAGCCAGCAACCCTTCGATGGTCTTTTTCAACTGCTCCAAGAAACCACCCTGTAACTGTTTCCAGCCTTGCTCGATCACATCCGCTAATGCTAGTCTGCCGATCTGAGATGACATGGGGTGTCTCCTTTCTGCCCGGCTAGGCAGAGCTGTTGCGAGACACCCTCTTTCTTTTTATCCCCACTTTCAACAGAAAATCTTACAGACGCCTGCTCTGTCGGCAGGTACTCTTGCAAACTGAGCTGCCCACCCACCACGTACAACCACTATAAATGATACTTAGAACGATTTCCGTAAGCGTGCGGTGAGAACCGTGTTGACGACGGCGATGTGTTAAGCAGTGACGACTTGGTCGTCGCGATTTCCTGAACAGCTTAACTTTGATTCTCGGTCCATTCGGTCCAAGAACGCACTTTTTTCAAAACAATTCGAGCGTTGGATGAGAGGCTTAGGCTCGCCACGGAACGCTTGAGCATGTGAAGTGAAAGTCGCGCGCCCCAATTTGCGAGCGTCAATCTTTGTCGCTGTCGCCACCTTATTAGGAACACGTTTTTCCGTCGGTCGCACGTACTTTCTACCATCAGTCCTACTGTATTCTTGAGGACAACGCCGCAAAAAACTTACCTCAGAGGGGGCGCACCGTTATGACTAAGAGCCACTTCGCGAGATGAAAAGCGACTGCCGCCGAGCGTTGAACTTCAGCGATGCGGAGAACGGCCGCCACCACCGCTTGAACCACGACCCGAGCCGGATCCCCGTCTCGTGCCGCCGCTGCGGCCCTGTTGCTCGAGTTGATCGCCGCGGGCTCGAGAGCCTGCATCGCTTTGCAGTTGGCCCATCGTGCCGGATGAAGCTGCACCGCCGGCAGCGGGGCCTGCAGGAGGTTCGGCGGTCCGGTCTTGGCGCGCCTGACCTGAAGGATTCTGTGTAGTTTGGTTTGGATCCTTGCCATTGGGGCGCGCGTCGCTACCAGGCTGCGTGCCGGAAGAAGGAGCGGTCGAGGGAGTCGGCGACTGTGCTCTCGGGTTTTGTGTAGCGCCGCTCAGATTCTGCGATTGCTTTTTCGTTTGCGCAGCTCCCGTGGATGGGTCTACCGGAGTCCAGCTTCCGTTGTCCCATTTGCTCCAGTCTCCGTTGGAATCTTTTTTGTAAACATTGCCGTCGGCGCCGGCGTAGACGTTATTGTTGTTTGCATCTTTAGCGACGAAAGCGCTGTTGCCATTCTTGCCGGTTACTCCGGCGCCTTCGCTCCCCTTGGAAGTCTGGAACGAGCCTGCGCTTCCGTTGGCGTTCGTTATGTGTTGAGCTTGTGCCCAATTGTCGCCATTCGTGACCACCGAACTTCCCCACTGGCTATAGGCATTGTGACCTTGCGAGGTCGCGGCGTAGGTACCAGTATAAGGATTGTAGGCCTGCGCGTAGGTGTGGCCGCCATAGGCGTTCTGCGTTGTAACCGCGCGGCCGTAAGTCCCGGTGCTAGGGTTGTACCAAGCAGCTGTCCCCACGGAACCGTACGGTCCGTAAACAGCGTGGCCAACGGCATAGAATCCGGTGTAAGGGTTGTAAATCGCCGCACATCCGTAGGTGTAAGGATACGGATAGTAGATGGGATATCGTGGACCGTAATAGATGTAGGGTGGATAGTAGTAGCCGGTGCCGTAGACCACGACGGCACCTACCGTCATTCCCAAAACAAACACGCCGAGATAGCCGCTGGAATAGCTCGGCTGGACCGTGGTGGGTGTGGGGTTCGTTACGGTCACATACGTCACGTTATAGACCGGCGAACTGGGCGGGATCGTGTAGATGATTTGCGGCACAGAATCGGCCGTTTTCCATGGCCCAGCGGGACTTCTCGACACAAACCAAATGCCCTGGAAGCAGAGATAGTAAACGTCGCCGACGCGAATCACTCTGTCTGCCGTGTTCACGGCGTAATACATCGTCGTGCCGGTAATGGCCACGAATTGAGGCTCACCGGTGTAGACGACTTTCACGGATGCTTCGGCCGCCGCGCGATTCACGACGGCGGTTGTGGGCACTTGCGACAGTAGTACGGCGTCGCTCGCTAGTTGCGTTCCGGGGACCGAGACGAGAGCCACGGAATAGGAATGGCCCGGGGGGATTTTTGCGAAATCGGCGGGAAGGTCGTTGCCTGCATATACCCATGGAGCTTCGAGGCTGCCCGCGCGGAACCACCGTCCTGAGATCAAAACATAGAGTTGCTTGTCCGGCGTATGCAAAAACAAGGTGCTTTGGGTGTTCGTGGCATAAGAAAGATTCGTTCCCGGAATCGGTGCGTACACTGGCTGGCCTTTGAACAGGATCAACTCGGCAGGCTTTTCGGTGACGAAAACTTTCGGGGCTGTTTGCGAGCCGGGGGTAGGAGGCACGGCCTTCAAGACGTCATCCCAATTTTGATCCTTCGGCAGCTTGGCCATTTCGGCGGGCAGCCTGGTTGTAACGACCCAAGGGCCTGCAATCTCTTTTGATTTGAGCCAGACTTTGTCGGCCAACAAATAATAATTGACGTTGTCGAAGAACAGGTTCCAGTTCGTATTGACGACGTACCGCAACGTAGTGCCTTCGATCGGAGCGAGAACCGGCTCGCCATTGACCATCAGCGAGATCGCCGGAACCGTGCTCACGAAAATCCTGGGGACTTCCGGAGTGACCGGGATTGATTCGACCGGGGTGTTGGACTTCTCGAGGCTGGCGACCATGCGGTCGAGGCTGATCGTGAATGTCAAGGTGGGATAAATCTGGTGGACGCGCTGCTGCATGGCCACGTCCTCCGCGGGATCGAGGGAAGCGAAACGCGAACTGAGTACCTCGATATCATGCACGAAGACGGTGCGCGTGCTCACGTTTGCGATCGTGTCTGCCTTCCAGGAAATCACGCCGAGGATTTGCTTGCCGCCCTGCGGGGTAATCGAAACTGCGGTGTCCGCGACAAGCTCGCGGTATTTTTGCCAGCTCTTTAGCTGCGGCTGGTAAAGGATCACGTGGTTGCCGTCCCGGTCGAAAACTCTTGGCCACGGAAGAGGAGTGGGCGCCGAGGCGGGACTTGGACTGGACGCCACGGCTTGCAGCGCAGCGAACGGGACGTTGGGACCGAGTAGACACACTCCGACGACAACCGCCAGAACCCCTTTCGAGTTCTTCATGAGGTACACCTTTCCAGCGGCCGTGCTGGGTAAGCGTCTGAAACCCCGCAATCTTACATCTTTTCGCGAATTCTGGCGTTCAAGAAAAAATAAGACGGCCGGACGATGCCGAATTGTGGTCTGCGCTAAATTCTCACTGCGAGAAGAGCGGCTTTTCTCTTTTAGCTTTACGATGAAGGCCGTCTTCATTACTATCCCTGCCGAGCGTTCGAAACTTCGCCACGAGAGTTAGAATCTTTCCGGACAACTGAAATGAAGCTGCGGTTTAGTCTATTGGCACTGGTGGTGATGCTTTGCTTTGCATGGATTATTGCGAGCGCGAGTCATGCGCAATCCGCCGCGCCTGTGCGCCCCTTCACGAGTGACACGATCATCTACGTGAGCGATTTCGAACTCGACGCGCAGAACGTGACGGTGGATAAAGGTGGCGTGATTGGACAGAATCGTCCGGGGATTCTGGAGCGCCCGCGAAAAAAAGAACAACAGGACCCGGAAGCTCAGGCCAAGAAGCTGGTGAACGTCATGGCGGAAAATCTTGTCGCCGATTTGCAGAAAGCCGGTTACCAAACGCAACGTTTGGCACCCGCTGAGGCTCCTCCAGCTTCAGGAGCGTGGGTCCACGGCGTGTTCACGGAACTCGACGAAGGAAGCCGTTTACACCGTGCCATACTGGGATTTGGGTCCGGGCAAGCGACGATGAATCTGTATGTGACGTTGACGGATTTGGCCCAACCGGATAAACCTCTTTACAACGTATCGCAGGACGATGCCAGCAAGAATAAAATGGGCGCGGTGATCACCATGAATCCTTACGTCGCCGCCGCCAAATTCGTGATGGAAAAAAATGCGCCCGAAAAAATGGTGAAGAAAACCGCGGGAGAAGTTTCCGCGCAGGTTACCAGCCAGATGAAACAATACGGCGCGGTTCCAGCGCCGAAATGACCGCCTAGCCCAGGCTATTCCATCTCAAAACTTACATGCGTGTTCTGACCGTTGCGTTCTACCTGCATTGTGGCGGCTTCTCCAGGCTTCAAAGCGTTGAATGCTTTTTCGCAGGCCGTCCACGCTGGTAATTTCAGTGAATGGATCACATTCGCCGCGCCGTTCCCGGTCACCATCACTACGACGATGGGAGGCGACACGCGCTTTGCCAGCTCTTGAAAAGTGGCGCTCATCTCGTGAATCGCGTCGGATTTTTTCGCGGGCACCTCGGCCTGAGCGACAGCAGATGGCGCCACGGCTGCGAGCAATAAAGCTGCGAGGGCGACCTCGAAACCTCGCAGAAGACTTAAGCGTTTTATGAAATGATCGGTCTTATGATATTTCGCTTTTGGGTTGAGGGGTCAACCTCAAGGGTGGGTGTTTTTCCACCGGACCCCAGGTGACGATTTTCAAGTCGAGCACAAAAATGGAATAGAGCACAGGCACGAGCAAAAGTGTGATGAAGGTTGCCACCCCGAGCCCGCCGATTTGCGCATAACACAGCGGCTGCCAGAGCGGTCCCCCGTGTATTGCCAGCGGAAACAGCGCCAGGATTGTGGCGCCGACGGTAATCAACACAGGCCGCAGACGAACAATTCCTGCATCGAGGAGCGCTTGCTCCAAGGGCTCCCCTTTTTCATGCATTTCCTCGATGAAATCGAATAGCACAATCACGTGACTGACGATAACTCCGATCAAACTCGCAATTCCCAGAAACGCCATGAATCCGAACGCGGAGCCCATGACGTAAAGCGCAATTAGCGCACCCGCGACGCCGTAGGGCGCGGTGGCCAGCACCAGCAAAGGTTTAATGGAATGGCGAAACTGAAAAGCCAGCGCCAGGAAAATCAAGGCAATCGAAATCCCCATGATCACGCTCAGATTCTTGAAACCTTGTACCTGCTTGGCCTGTTCTCCGCTGACGACGATGTTGTAGCCCGGTGGAAGAGTTTTCTGCAGATCCGCAAACCGCGCGGCCGCCGGCCCAAATACTTCCGAAGGCAGAATACCCGGCGCTGTGAAGCTCTGCACGGAAATAGTCCGGAACTGCTCAAGGTGCCGGATACGCAGCGTCTGCAGTGTGTTTTCGATTTTCGACACTTCAATCAGCGGGACCTTTTGGTTGGATGATGAAGAATAGACATACAAATTCTGGATGTCGGAAAGCGTTCCGCGCTCTTCCATGCGCAACCGCGAAACCACTGGAATCTGCTGGTCGCCGCGGCGCAAAGTGGTGACCCCGGCACCGCTCAATGCTGTGCTGGAAGATTGCGCGACGTCCTGGTTGGTAACGCCGGCAAGGTTCGCGCGATCTGGGTCAACCGTCAGCGCGACTTGAAAGCCGTCCTGCCCCCAATCGTCGCGGACGCGCGCGGAGCCCGCAACAGAGGCTAAGATCGCGGTGACTTGGCCGGCGATCGTGCGCAGCGTCCGAATGTCCTTTTCCTCTTCCAACGAATTTATGTCCGCCAGGCCGGTCACCCGTAGCTCAACTGGATAGTCCACGGGATTCGTCTGCAATTGTCGGACGTCCACGCGCGCGCCGGCCACGCCTTGCGAGATAGCTTGCTGAAAAGGCCCGATGAGTTTCGGCGTGTCCTGCTTGTCGTAAAGTTCGATGATGATCTGCGCGTAGTTGAGCTGCTGCAGCTGCGGCGTGACGGAAAACCAGAACCGCGGGCCGCCGCCACCCTCAAATGTCGTAAGCGACCTCAAGACTCGGCGCGGCTGCCCGTCTTTATCCGGGTGCTCTTTGCCATATTTTTCAGCTGTCGCGCGCACCGCGGCTTCCACTTGCATAGCCGATTGGTCCGTTACGAATAAAGGAGCATCGTTCGGCAGCCACACGTCCAGAAAGGAAAGGTACTGCACATCATCGGGGAAAAATTGTGTTTTCAGGCGATGCCCGAAAAAAACGCCGGCAGCCAGAAAAAGTAGCGACACGGCAAACGATTTCCAACGGTGATCAATTACGGATTTCCCAACACCATAGTAGAACCCGCTGAAGCCGCCGGAGCGGCGTTGCTCCATGGGGACTTCCTTTTTCTTCGAGGGCCGCAGTAGGTAATAGCCGAGGAACGGTATAAAAGTCATGGAGACCAGGCGCGAAGCAACCAGCGCGCAGGTCATCACGATCGGCAGGCTATAAAGGAATTCACCCGTGGTGCCGCTGAGCATCAGGAACGCGATGTAGGCGACGATGTTGGTGATCGTCGCAAAGAGAATTGCATGCGCGAGCTTGGTCGGCCCCAGCCATGCGGCAATCACCGGTGGATGATTTTCCGCGAGCGAACGCTTGATCGAATCACCGGCCACCACAGGGTCATCTACCAGAAGTCCCAGAGCAATGATCAGCGTGGCGATAGACACCTGCTGAATATCAATGCCCAGTAAGTGCGCGAAACCAAACGTCATCGCCAGGGTGATGGGAATCGAGATCGCCATCAGAACCGCTGACCGCCATTCCCAAAATCCAATCCACGAAACCAGCACCACGAGGATGATCGCTTCATAAAGAGCGTCCATGAAAAGATCGACGTTCTCTTTCACCTGCCGCGGTTGATCGGATGTGGGGGCGATGATCAGGTCCGGCGGCAACAATGCTTTCGTGACCGCGAGCTTTTCCTGAACGTGCTCGGCGAAGTTCGCGATCTGGTCGCCTTTGCGCATCTGCACGGAGAGCGTCACCGCGCGCGTGCGCTTCCATTCCCCCTGCGCGTCCCGCCAGGTGTAATAGTTGAGATAGCGCTCGGGGGTCTGATACCCGCTGCGAACCTCCACCAGATCTCGCAGGTAGATCGCGCTTCCAAACCCAGAAGTGCCGACGATTACGTTTCCGATGTCCTCTGGACTTTTGAATTCCCCTGAAGGATCAATGAGGATATTTTTGGACCCGGCTTCGAGAGCGCCGCCGGGCAAGGTGATGTTTCGCGCGTTCAAGATGCTTTTTAGATTCGAGGGTTGCAATCCATACGACGCCAGACGCTCCTGCGAGTAGTCCAGGTAAACCTGTTCAGGCAACACTCCGGCGCGATCAACACGTGAAACCTCCGGAGCGCCGGACAAGGTGCGCTCGAGCAAATCGGTGTATTGATCGAGTTGGCGATAGGTGTACTTGTTCCCCGGCGCGGCCGCAAGAGCGGCGCCCACTTGCGCGGGATCGTGCACGATCACAGGCGGCCACGCGTCCGGATGGAACTCGGATTCGTGCAGCCTCGTTTCCACGAAGGTGCGGCCAACCGTGGCGATCTCCGCGTCGGACGCGCTGGTCAGTCCATCGGTCGCCACGAAACCCGGCCCGTGCAGCACTTGAGTCTTGCTCAACACCTGCTTCGCTTCCGCAAAACCAACAAACGAACGAATCGTTCGTTCCACTGAATCTTCCGGCACCGAGTCTGGAAAACAATAAACAATGGACACCGGCAGGCCGCTGCCTCGCAAGCGCCGTTGCGCGCGCGATCTGGCAATCGCAACTTCAACCGCACGCGCGCGTACCGCGATGGTGGAAGGATCTTCGAGCGGGCTAGCAACCGTAAGCATCAGCGCCGCCGTGTCGCCGAAATCGCTATTGAATTTGATGGGACCGGCGCCCGAGGGAAGGCTCAGGGAATTCAACTTCAAATTCATGTCACTGAATTCTTTTTTCGAGTCCTTCACTGTGTCGGAGAGCTGAACCTGAACGATGGAGAGATTCGGCATGGAGAGCGACTTAATGCCAAAGTCTCCGCCGATGGGCGCGCGAATATTAGGATTCTCCGCGATTGTTGATTCTATCGGGCGCGTTACCAGTTGTTCGACCTGCTCGGCGCTCGCGCCCGGATATTGCGTAATCACCGAAGCAACGCGCACCGGAATGTCAGGATCCTTGCGCTTGGGCATTTGTTTGTAACCATAGATTCCCAGCGCGACGGTCGCGAACAGGAGAATCCAGGACACCTGGCGGTTTTCCACGAAAAAGCGAGCGGTGTTGTGCTCGTTTTGTATCAAGTCTTGGTCGGTTCGGTGCGCCACGGATGCCCTTCGCAGTCCCGGAAAAAATTATTGAAAAATATGGACAGCCTGCCCGTCTTTCACAAGTGTTGCTCCACTTAACAGCACGCGGTCACCCAAACTAACGCCCTTCACGATCGAGACCATGTTGCCAAAGGTCGCGCCGGGCTCCACCGTCCTACGGTGGGCTAGATCCTTGTCGCCTTCGTGGACAACAACAAAAACGTTGAAAGTTCTTGAGCCATCGTCGGGCGCAACGATCGCGCTGATCGGTACGACGATGAGCGGTACAGCCAGTCGCGCCTGGCCCAAAATGAGCGTAGCGACCATGCCTGCCTTCAACAGTCCGCGTGGATTGGGAATTGTTACTTCCACCTGGAACGTGCGGCTTTTCTGATCGGCTTGCGGCGAGATGGCGGTAATTTGGCCTTCGAAAGACTCGGTATAGCTTTCTGTACGAATCGCCTGTTTTTTCCCCAGCGACACCGAGCCGAGAACCGTGTCCGGAATGCCGAATACCGCCTTCACCGTTTGCGTTTCGCCGAGCGTGAACGCAGTGGTCCCAGCACCAACCAGCATACCTAGCTCAATGTTGCGCGCGAGCACCTGGCCATCGAGCGGCGCGGTCAGTTCGCAATCGGCGAGTGCTTGTTGGGCTTGCGCAACCGCCGCCTGGGCCGTGGCGACGGCGCCCTGGCTTCCGTCGTATTGCGCTTTGGCGGAATCGAAATCTGGCTGAGTCAGTGCGTTTGCATCGTAGAGCGCCTGTGCGCGCGCGAAGTCCTGACTCGATTTCTGCTGGCTGGCCTGCGCTTGTGCGAGTTGTCCTTTATATTGATCCACGGCCTGCTGGTAATCGGACTGACGCACGGTGGCCAGCACGGTTCCTTTTTTCACCCAGTCGCCTTGCTGCAGATTGCGGACGCGGCCGTCAACGCCTTTGCGCTGCAGGATGCTGGTCACATATCCGGCGGATTTGAAAGAAACGGGAACCTGCTGATAAGGCACGATGCTTGCGGAATAGTTGACCCCCTCGTTTCCCGAATATTCCTGGACTGCCGCTACTGTCACGGGAACGAGCGGCGCCTCGACAGGCTTTTTTGCTGATTGGCACCCTCCCGCGATTCCCACGAACACAAAAGCCACAAACAGGGCCAGACCAGAGCGGAACTGTCTGTTTTTCTTCATCTAGTCCTCGCCCAGGGCTTTTTCAAACTCGGCACGCGCACTCCAGAAACTGGAGAGGGCTTGCTGATACTGCGACGCGGCCTGCGCCGTATTCGCCTGCTCGGTCTGCAGCGCACTCAGCAGAGCCGCGTTCTGTTTGTATTGCTCGAGCACTACCCGAAGTTTTTGTTTTTCGGCTTCCTGACCGAGCTGCGCAACCTTCAAGCCGGCGCGCGCTTCGCGCAGCTTGCGGAACCGGTTATTGAGATCAATGACCACCTGGCTGCGAGTCTCCGCCAGATTCAGCTGGCTCTGTTCGATGCCGCGCTGTTTTTCGTCCATCAAGTGTCGCTTGTATCCCCAGTCCCACAGATCCCATTTGAGGCTCACGCCGAGGGAATTAATATTCGAGGGGAACGCCTCAATGGTGAACGGCGAAAAAAACAAGTACTGAATCCCGACCTGCGGAATGTAGTTCGCTTTCTCCAGGCGTCGCGCGTACGTGGCTTGCACGATCTTGAATTGCGCCTGGCGGATTTCAGTGCGGTTGGCTACGGCGGTCTGGCGCGCAAGGTCGAGACTCTGTTCCTCCGGTAGCGAATCCGGCACGCCGCTCAAGCTGAACTCCGACGTGATGTCCCGGCCCATTAAATCGTTCAGATTTTCTTTTTGCGTAGCCATGTTGTCTTGCAGCGTGATCACCTGAAGTTCGGCCTGAGCCAACTGGGTCTTCACACCCGCAGATTGATAGGGCAGCGCTGATTTTTCCTTCACGTATTGGTCCGTGGTGCGCTCGACTTCGCGCAGCGCCTGCACATTTTCGTTCGCGGCTTCCAGCGCGCTTTGTGTCTGCAGCAGGCCGTAATATGCCTGTTTGACCGAATTGGTGATCTGCTGCCGCTGCTGCCGCAGTTGTTCCTCGCTCAATCGCTTGCCCACTTGCAGCAGTTGCACATTCAGGTGAACGTTATAGAGCTGGGTCAGCGGCTGGTACACCTGCACTAAGCTCATCGCTGAGAATTTCGGCTGCGTCGTGATGACCGTGTTGCCCGCGCCGATGGTTCCCGGCGGAAAATCCACATGAACCGCGGTGAGCAATCCCGATGCCGTCAGCTGCGCGCTGAACTGCGGATAGCGCTGCGTTTTCGCTGCGAGAATCTGATCATTGGCGAACAGCACATTCTGATTGGAGATTTGGATCTGCCGGTTATTCTGCCGCGCCTCGGCGATGGCGCCCTCCAGCGTCAGCACCGCCGTGGCGTCTGGCGGCGCATTCTGCGCGACTGTCTCGGCGGCGCTGAACAAGCACAAAATCGCGGCAAGGCAAATGCGCGCCATCACCGCCGCGAACCTCCGGCAGACGCTGTTTTCCGGTACTTGTTTTATTCGCACGACGGACTGGGCTGTCGACAGACGAAGCTTAGGCTTGCTGTCGAAAGCGGTGCGCGAAATTTATACCGTGGCGTGCGCTCGTGTCAACCGAAGTGTCTGTTCCGGAATTCACGAAAAATCAATTGCCGCTTGACTCCGCCGAGAGTATGCTCCCCCGCAGCTACCGCGCTAAACGCGATCCAACCTAAATTCATTTTGACAGATTCGGTCCGCGCTCTGCGCAAGTTCGCAGCGTTAACCTTGGAGGATTTCATGCACAACGGAGCGCGCACAATAAAAGTCCTCAGAATTCTTGCAGCACTCGTGCTACTCACGAGCGTCGTCAGATTAACCGCTGCCGCGGGCGCCCCCGCAAACGTCGCTGGAACATGGAATTTCAAAGTCAGCGGCGACGCCGGCACGGCGGACCAGACCATTGTGATCCAGCAGGACGGCGGCAGGATTACCGGCACGTTTAAGGGCCCACGACAGTCCGGGACTATTAGTGGCACTGTGGACGGCAACGCCATCAAGTTCAAAGTCACGGCGCGGGTCTCGATGGATTACGTCGGCACCGTGGACGGCGACATTATGAAGGGAACTTTGTCAGCTCGCGGAAAAACGGGTGATTGGACGGCGACGCGCGCGAAGTAACAGCCGTCTGCGGGCTCGAAAGGAGGCACATGAATCACACGTTCCCGTTCCATTGGAAGAAGCGAACGGTTTACATCATGTTCGTTGCCGTGGCTTGTATGCTGGGCTTGTCCGCTGTTTCGCTCTTTGCGCAAAATGACATGCAGCAAAAACTGGGCGAACTGAAAGAGTCCATGGCCAAGAACAAGCAGGCCGTCGCCCAATATACCTGGCAGGAAACGGTGATAATCAGCCTCAGAGGCCAGCAGAAAAAAACTCAAAAATACCAGGTCCGCATGGGCTCCGACGGCAAACCGCAGAAGACGTCCCTGGACGCCGCACCGCAAGCTCAACAAGACGCGGGAGCGCGCGGCGGACGGTTGAAGCAGCGCGTGATTGAGAGGAAAAAAGAGGAATATGAAGACTACGCAGAGCGCATGAAAGCCCTCGCGCAACAATATATCCCGCCAGACAAAGATGCGATTCAAGCTGCCTATGCCAAGGGGAACATCTCGTTCTCGCCGAGCGCCGGATCGCCCGATGAAGTGAAGATTGTAATTCAGAATTACCTCAAATCGGGCGACTCGATGACGATTCTTTTCAACAAACAGCAGAAGCAAATCAGCGCGGTCAGAATCGCCAGCTACATGGACGATCCCTCCGACGGCATGAATTTGTCCGTGCAATTCAGTTCGTTGCCCGACGGAGTCAGTCACGTCTCCAGCGCCAGTATTGACGGCGTAAAGAAGCAACTCGTCGTCGCAACACAAAACTCCGACTACCAGAAGCTTTAGTGGCCAATAGCAGGCCGCCGGGCGGAGGTGCTCACGGGCGCCAAGCCTAGTGATTTTGCGACGACTCCGCGGGTCTTAGCGCCGCCGCTCCGAAATTGACGGCGAATCGCTTGCACCAGATGGAAACGGCGCGGTATTTTCCCAGGTCCAAATCACTGGCCAGCATGTAATTTTGGTCGCCAATGTTTCCTTTGATTACTCCCAGATCGACGAAACCGGCCTTCTCCACCGTCGCCGCGTCCTTCGCATCGTCTGATGCGACCATATAGACGTGCACATCAGGACCGTTGGACGTGCTGAAACTCGTCAGGCGAAGAACACGAGTGCCATCCGCCATCTGATAGATCGTTGCGGTACCTTCCGTCGGATGCAAAATGCTGTAGAAGCGTCCCGAAACAAGAGGCTGCGGCGACAAGCCAACTTGCGCGGTGGGCATTGCTTCGTCAACCCGTCGATTGATGAAAAGCCGCTCCGGCCGAAACACATACCAGGCGACCAAAATGACCAGAGCTGCAACCGAG
>CAWJGI010000006.1:0-27654 GCA_963842255.1 uncultured Acidobacteriota bacterium
CCCACAATAGGCGCTAAGTTGGCTCAAAGTGTGCGCTATAGTACGATCGAGCTTTCCTTTTCAAAGTCATCTACATGGGGTTGCCTGCCTTGGCGCAGTTATCGGTACGCGCCAAATTAGCGCAGTCCCCCAAGCCAACCGGGGACCAAGACCGCCGCCGGTTCTGTCGAATCCTTTGAACACAGCGGATGGCCTTGTGTGTAATTCGGATTTCCTGTGGTTAGACTCGAGAAAGATTTAATGAAGTTTCTTTGTTGTAATGGTCGGTATGATGCTGCGCGCCAAAAGGCGTAGCATCGTTATGGACCGTCGGAAAAGCAATCAACTGGACTTCTAGGCGCCCTAGTCGCGTCGTCGTTGACTCATCGTTTTAATGCAACTGAAATGTGGTGAGCCGATGCACCATTCACTTCTTCAATCTCTTCGGTACGGGTCAGTAAATCCAAGAGACGGCCTCGCTTCTGTGGGTCGCTCCAAAGGCTATCAAAATCGCGAGCCAGTATCCCAAGACCTTCAACGGGCAGTTGGGCTACAACTTCAAATCCTGCATCTTGCATCTCTGTTCGAATCTCGTCTCGCCGGTGGTCCGTAAAGTACATGATTTCGTTCGTTGGGTTTCTATGTTGGCCCGTCGCAAGGTCTGCTTCCACTATGGACAAAAAATCAGCATCGCCCATTAAGCCGTGACACAAGGCATCGATAAAGGAGGCGATTCGGGTGATGGTCGCCGCGAAGACGTAACCGTCACGCTTTAGAACCCGGTATGACTCCCGAAGAGCACGAACCCGGTCGCCTCTTTCTGTCAGGTGGTAGAGAGGCCCAAACATCAACGCCGCGTCGCAGGAGCCATCTTCAAGCCACAGCGAACGTGCATCGCCCAGTTTTACGGATTCAGGACCCGCTCGGGCAGCATCGCGCTGAATTTGCCCTCTGCAGATTTCCACGAGTTGAATCGATGGTTCAATCACATGAGTTTGATAACCGAGTGAAGCTAGCCAAAAAGAATACGGGCCGGTGCCGCCTCCCACATCGACCACAGTTGCGGGAGGAGCGGGCAGAAATCGCAGAACAATTCTCTTGGTACGGTCGAACTCCAATTGGCCACGGGGAGAACTCAGCCGGTCGTGTTCGGCGTATTCAGCGTAATACTGTTCTATCGAGCGTTCGGAATGTTCAGACATTATCGGGGAACCGAGCCTGGGCGATTCTAGCGGAGAATCCGGTCCCGACTGTGTATTTATTTCACAGCGAGAATCTCGGCGCCGGTCCGCGTCTTGTTCGTTGGTTGGAAACGCAGCTGGTGGCGCGAGCGGTGAAAATCTCGATCACAAATAGTCAGGTGTATACTTCCGGCGCGAGGAGGGAATATGTTGGAACATGTGAATCAAACAGAAGCCCAGAACCTCGAGTGGTCTTGCCAGGCCGTATCCCTCATGGATGAGTCCTGCGATGCCGCCGCAACTTTCCACTGCGGTATCTGTGGGCGGTGGTTCTGCTCCGTGCATGCCGAAGACGAAAACTGGCACACCTGCGCTCTCGAGCCGGGCGATGAGGGTGGCGAAGCTTAAGGTCTCCGGTGATGTCAGCTATCCGCGAGATGGCGATGAACGAACGTCACAGCCATTGCGCCCTCGCCCACAGCCGAAGCGCAGCGTTTCACCGCTCCATGGCGCACATCGCCGGCTGCGAACGTGCCGGGGATATTCGTTTCGAGATAGTAAGGAGAGCGATCGAGCGGCCACGACGCAGGGAGACGGCCTTCCTTCAACATATCCGGACCGGTTACAAGATATCCAGCTTCGTCCCGGATAATTCCCGCTTGCGTTGCCCAGTCCGTTTGCGGGGCACCACCGATGCAAATAAAAAGTCCCTTGGTCGGCAGGCTCTCGGTCTTGCTTTTCTTGTTGTTTGTGAGCGTCACGGATTCAAGGACTCGGTCGCCGCGCAATTCCGTCACTTCGGTATTGCACACCACCTTGATATTGCTGGCCGCATGGATTCGGTCCACCAGATAGTGAGAGAGCGTGCTCTTGAGCGAATCGCCGCGCACTATCACCGCCACGGCTTTCGCGAAACGCGAGAAATTCATCGCCGCCTGGCCTGCCGAATTTCCACCGCCTACGACGGCTACATTCTCGTTTTCGCATAAAGAGGCTTCGCTGACTCCGGCCCCATAGTAAAGTCCTGCGCCGAAGAACTTCTGTTCGTTTGGCAGATTGAGCCGCCTGTATTGAACGCCAGTGGCACAAATCGAAGATCGGGCAATGATCTTTGTGCCATCGACAAGGTAGCCGACCGCCTTACCGGGAAGAAATTCCCCGCGCACGCCTTCGCGCAACAATAGGAACTCCGCTCCAAAACGACATGCCTGCTCGCGGGCACGTTCGGCCAGATCAGCACCGGCGATTCCTTTGGGAAAGCCCAGATAATTTTCGATCCTGGAGGTCGTACCTGCTTGCCCGCCGACCGCCGAGCGTTCAATCACAACCGTCTTCAAGCCTTCCGAAGCACCATACACGGCGGCACTAAGGCCGGCAGGGCCCGCTCCATAAATAGCGACGTCATATTCGGAACGTGAAGGGTTATGGAACCATCCGAGCTTTTCCGTAATCTGCCGAACAGTGGGGCACTCCATTCGGGAACCGTCAGAGAAGACACAGACCGGAAGGCGTGAATCCTGCAGACTATCGACACCTGCAATCGCTCGCGCCTGCTCGTCATTCGTTAGTTCGATCCACTCGAAAGGTACGTCACTGCGCTGCAGATAGTCTCGAATCTTATACGCGATAGCCGATCCGGCTTTTCCGAAAATTTTGACGTTTTGAAAGTTTTTCGTAATTTGTGGTTCGTCTGTCATATCTAGCTACCCCCAGAGCTCAAAGTCACGCGTCCCAAGATTACCCCCTGGAATCCGACGCCATAAAGACATGCTCGGTCCAGCTTTCAATTACAGCGGGCCAAATTCTGGATAAACGGCATGAAAGCGTATTCGGAGCGTTATATCATTCTCAACTGACGAGCATCGATCTTAGACCAGATCTGGAAGTGTCCATTCATCCCAGCTGAGAATCTGACAAATCTTTTACAGTCATCGCGTGCTCGATGGAATCAACCTCGAAGTGCACCGCGGTTCGCTGGCCACCATCTAGGTTGTCCTGATGGTTCACTAGCGTGGTGCGCGGCGGCATTGGCGGCTAGTTTGGCCATCGTAGCCGGAGATCTAGGCGGGGAAGTGTTGCGCGCGAGCCAGAATAGCGTCTGAGTTCTTCACCCAGTGTTTTACTAGAAGATAACAATCAATTCGAAGAAAATTGCTACCGGCACCGCCTTAAACTACATTTACCCACAGAAACATTTCCTAGAATTCATGTTGGGCCGTGCAGCGCCATGCTTAAGTAAATCCACTTGAGGAGTGCGCGCATGCAAGTTCAAACTCAAAGTTCCCTCAATTTTGAAGCGATTCGAGATAAGTTTCGTCCTACCGAATGGCGTGTAGAAGCGATCAACACCGAGACCGGAGATGTTTTTGTGGCGGTTTTCCGTGGTCCGCTTGCGCGAGAGCGGGCGGCGGAATATGCTAAATTCGAGAACGAAACCGGGAGCCGTTAAGTGCTGTGGGTATAGGTCGCCGGCGAAGCCGGACCAACACGGCCAAACAACGTGCACTTCTTTCCGTGACAGAACAGCTACCAGTTCTTTGCATCTTGTTAGGCCATTCGATTGTAAGAATTGCCAGTGCCCAAACGACGATTGTGCTTGCCCTCTATACGCTCATCATGCGAACACATTGACGGGCCTCGGTTGCGTCTCTATGATTAACGGTTCTAGCGCCTACCATGATCGGTCAAACCATCTCACACTACCGCATCATCGAAAAGCTCGGTGGGGGCGGAATGGGCGTGGTGTATGAAGCCGAAGATTTGAGCCTTGGCCGCCACGTAGCGTTGAAGTTCCTACCCGAGCAATCCGCGAGCGACCCGCAGGCACTCGAGCGTTTCCAGCGCGAGGCGCGCACCGCCTCTGCGTTGAACCACCCAAATATTTGCACTCTCTACGAGATAGGCGAACGCGACGGCCAGCCCTTCATTGTTATGGAGCTTCTCGAAGGGCAAACTCTGAAGCATCAAATTAATGGTAAAGCTCTTGAACTCGATCTGATCGTCGAGTTGGGCATTGAAATTGCCGACGCGCTTGAGGGAGCGCATGCTAAAGGCATCGTCCATCGAGACATCAAGCCCGCTAACATTTTCGTCACGCGGCGCGGTCACGCGAAAATTCTCGATTTCGGCCTGGCGAAACTAGCTGCGCCCAATTTTTACGAGGAACATATTGGCGCCTCGACGATGCCGACCACCGCAGCGCAGGAAATGCTCACGAGTCCTGGAACGGCTGTTGGCACCGTTGCCTACATGTCCCCTGAACAAGTCGCGGGCAAGGAACTCGACGTTCGTAGCGACATATTTTCTTTTGGCGCTGTCCTTTATGAGATGACCACGGGTCTGCTTCCCTTCCGCGGCGATACCTCCGGACTCATCTTTGACGCGATTCTGAATCGCACTCCGCTCGAAGTTGTGCGTCTAAATCCGGACGTGCCTGCGCAGCTTGAGGCTGTGATTAATAAGGCGCTGGAGAAGGACCGCAATTTACGTTACCAACACGCTTCGGAGATGCGCGCCGATTTGCAACGTCTGAAGCGAGACACCTCCTCGGGACGCGTTGCGAGACCGAGCGTGGCAATAACGCCAGGCGCGGTTCCGACTTCCACTGAGGTTACCGCTAGCTCAACGCCGACAGCAGCTTCATCCGCGCGCATATCTGCAGCGCAGCCGTCTTCTTCAAGTGCTGAATTGCAAACCGGTGCGTCCCCGTTTGACAGTGCAAGCGCCGCCGTCGCGAAGCCTGCTAAGTACGGAAATAAAATCTTCGTCGCTGGCGTGGCGTTTGCTGTTCTTCTAATAGCGGCGCTGGTCTGGCGATTCACTGCAATCTTCCATCGCAGCCCGGGACCTGCCCCGCGCAAGGCTATCGCCGTCATCGAAATCGAAAACCTTTCACATGACCCCTCGCTCGCTTGGCTGAGCAATGGCGTAGACGACTTGCTCACCACTGACCTCGCGCAAACGAAGAACCTGGATGTAATTTCCACCGAGCGCATTCGCGGGTTGATCGCAGGAAAAACAAAAACGGGCGAGGGCCTGCCGCCCGAGCAAGCGCAACAAATCGCCAAAGATGCGGGCGCCGATATGTTCGTTAGCGGCGGGTTTCTACAAGCCGGCCAGGGATTTCGGCTCGACCTGCGCGTCGAGGATACAGCCACGGGGAAAGTTCTTTTCGCCGACAAACTCGAAGGCGAAAATCCGCAGGCCGTTTTCTCGATGGTCGATAAAGCCACGGCCCATATTGCCTCGGAGCTGGCACCCGCTGGAGGTCCTGTCGAGGTCAATGCGGGCGTCCTGACTTCCAATCTTGAGGCCTTGCACAGTTACGAACAGGGCTTGAGCTATGTCGATCGTTTCCTCTTTGACCAGGCGATCACTTCGTTCCATGCTGCGACCCAGCTCGATCCGCAGTTTGCGATGGCTTATTACCATCTCGCGAATGCTTTGATCTTTGATGCGAGCCCTCGCGAGCAGCAACAAACAATTGACCATGCCGCTCAGCTTGCCCAGCGCCTGGCGCTTCCCGAGCAACAAAAACTCGTCATACAAGCTACGTCAGTTCGCGCTTCATGGACGTCTTGAAGACGCAGCACAGCTCCTCGATACGGTGGTGCGCCAGTTTCCGAAGGAAATTGAGCCACGCTTGAGGCTGGGCATAGCGCTCCAGGTTCTCGCAAGGTATCCAGAATCATCAGCAGTGTTCGAACAGGTCGTGCGACTCGATCCCAATCAAGCGCGGGGCTATAACTTCCTTGCATATTCCTACGCGCCGCTTGATCAAGCTAAGGCCCTCGCAGCAGTAGACAAGTATGCAGCCCTTCTTCCACCGAACGATCCCAACCCGATCGATACGCGCGGCGACATTTACATGATGAGCGGGCAATTTGATGCTGCCATTGCGGAGTACAAGAAAAATCTGTCCAAGTCAGCGTACCAATTTGACACTACGGCGTACCTCAAAACCGCTCTTGCCTATCTCGTCGAGGCTAAATTTCCTTTGGCAGAAACGGTCGCACGCGGCCAATATGAGAAATTAAAAGGGGTCGAACGCGCGATGTTTGCCAGTGCCCTGGGTGGAATCGCAATCGCACAAGGTGGATTCGATCACGCGTCATCGTACTACCTGGAAGCAGCTAAACTTTTCGGTGGGACAAGGCCCGACATGGCCAGATCGCAATTGTGGCGAGTGGCCGAGGCTTTTTTCGAAGAGGGCAAACCCCAAGCTGCGCTCACCTGGACATCACAACAACGAGGATTCGGCGCTAACGAAATACGCGGCGTTGCGTATCTTGTCGTCAAGAATCAGCCGGCGGCGGAGAAAGAGCTTGCTGCCGCGCAGTCCGCAGGCACGGACGCTTTCGGCGATTTTATAGCTCAAAAGAACATCGTGGTGGATCGCATGCTTGCTGCGAGTTATTCGGGGCACTGGCAAGAGGTAATTTTCGACTTCGACCAACTACCAGGGGATTATCGCGAGTTGTATAGTTTCAACTCGGCCGCGCCTATGCCGAAAGCGGCATGCCAGCCCAGGCGGAGCAGCAATTGCAAATAGCGCGCCGACAAGGACTCGAGAGATCAAATGATCTGGTATTGTCTAACCTCGATTTCCTCTCGTACACAATGTCGGGCTACTATCTCGCCAAGGTCTACGAGCAAGAGGGAAAGAAAACAGAAGCGATCAATCTCTACCAGGAATTCCTAGGCCATTTCGAAAATTCCGGCGCCCAGCTGCCGCAAATTCCTGAGGCGCAAGCTGCCCTCAAGCGGCTCCTTTAAATCCGACTGTACTAATACGCCATCACGAATTGAGGATCGAACTGAATCGCCCGCCGAAAGGGTATTGGCGCATACAAATTGACCCACGGCGGCGCATATACACTGAACATCACTCACCCCAATCCGTGTTTCTCAGGATCAAAAATTCTGCCGGTTGGCGAATGCTTGAAGGATTACTGACGTTAAAGACTGGGTGTTTAGCTCAACGACAATTACTGTTCGCCATGGCGTTGCAACACATTAAGAGGCGAAGTAAACTCACCTTTCTATTCACAAAAGAGATACCACTGGTAGACAAGGGAACGACGCCCAAGTGTGCTCGCGATACCACTCGCTCAGAATGTTGATTCTTTGCCTTTTCATCATTCTGTCGCCGACACTAGCGCGCTCCCAAAACACACTGACCATCAGTAAGGTCGGCTTCGGCGGTTACTATTCCTTCTCCGCCCTCACGCCCGTACGTGTCCATCTCCCTGCGGTGTCACAGTCACAGTCCGTCAAGCTCGAGTTGACGGTTCGTTCAGGCTATAGCCCCAACGGCCAAGGCCTGGTCCGCGAGGACCGGTTCACCAAGCAAGTAAATCAAGAGACAGGTCGCCCTCTCGAAGTCGACCTACCCATTTTCATTCCGCAGGCCACTTGGGGTGAGCTGAACGTCACCGAGTCAGCTGCGGACGGCCGAATCATCGATCACGCCAATCAGGAACTCAAATCTCAGTTCTCCCTGACCAGCGGCCAATTTGTAGTGGCCGTGTACTGCACTGACGAGTTCAAGTGCCGGGACGCCGAGTTCCAGCTCTCATACGGAAACAACGAAAAAGGAAATGTGGTCAGGAACGGAAATTTGCACGTCGTCACTTTCCGTGAGCCTGAAAAAAACTGGTGGTCTTATACTCCCGCGCGCGCCGTCGTCTTTGCGGCTCCTATTTCCGGCTTATCCTCTGGCGAACGTCAAGCCATCGAAAATTATTTGCGGTGTGGGGGAGTGCTGATCCTAGTGGAGGACGAAATCGCTGACAGCGATTTTCTGACAGCCTACAGGCATGATCCGCCTAAGCAGGATGCGATATTGGTAGGCCGAGGTCATTTGTACCGTCTGCAAAACCTCGCAAGCAAGCAACTGGCTCAATTGTTCAGCACAAGCCCACTAGCGCGACTGGGACTCTTATTCGACTCGGTCTACATGTCGTCACCACTACTCGGCCGCACCGGCATCTCATTTACCTTTCCGAGGTTGCGCTGGTTGATCACATGGCTGGCCATCTATCTAGTGGTCGTTGGTCCGCTGAATTTCTTTCTGCTGCGGCGCATGAAGAGGCTGGAATGGGGTTGGATTACCGTCTGCATCCTTGCGGCCGTATTTGCTATAGGATTCTTTCTTTTTGGCTCCGCTCGCCGACCGAGAAATTACACCCTCGACAATGCAACCGTTTACTGGATGGATAGTCGAAGTCCCATCAGTGTTGCGAACGTCGGCCTGCGCGTCTCCGCGCCGCAGCGCGGTGATGTGAGCATTTCATTAGGGCAAGAGGACTTAGTCGTGAGCCCCAGCGCACTGCGACCTGGAAATTCGTCCGATGTTGATATCGGTGCCATGATGACGGACAAGATCCGCACCGAGCTGGGCTGGGACGTGCGTGTGGGTCCGCCCATTGCTGTCACTTGGCCCATGCTTCGCTGGTCGACTCAAGATTTCAATTTCGAAGGCTTTCATACTTTCTCTGGAACGGTACACTGGATATCTCCAAGGCGCTTGAAAAACGACTCGGGATTAACTTTTCGCGAGGCCATCTACCTGGACTATCCCGAAAACAAGCAATACCTTTTTTCTTATGTGGCCGATGGACAAGAAATCGATCTAGCCACCTCGGCCTCGACACGAATTTATCTTTCCAATCGAACGGCGGGCGATCCGGTACGAAATTTAACTTGGGCGGGTAGTGGAGGGAATAAATCGGGCGGCAGGTTCTCTGTTGCTGAGATTCCCTACAGTACATTTCAAATTGGCGGATACGGCCCCCCATTTCCGGTATTCGCCGGGCTCTCCGACGCCCCGGTGCCGGATGTTCAGGTACAGGTGCCCGCGACGCATCGCAGCGAGCTGGCTTTGACCCTCGTTTATATGGATGAAAAATGATTTTGGTCGACCAACTTGAGAAGCATTACAGCGGTTCGCGCGGCTTGAACGGTTTCACCTTGCGTGTTGAAAAAGGCGATCTCTTTGGGCTGGTAGGACCAAATGGCGCGGGCAAGACAACTCTCATTAAGATCTTGTCAACGCTCATTCATCCCGATTCCGGGCGAGCCCGCATCCATGGCATGGACGTTACCTCCAATCCACAAGACGTGAAGCGCGTCGTCGGCTACATGCCCGATCAGCCCGGGCTTTATCAGGATATGCGTGTTCAGGAATTTTTAGAGTTCTTTGCCGAAGCATTTCTTATCTCGGGTCCGGAACGACGCGCCGCGGTCGAAAAAGGCTTGATCGATTCCGGCCTTGCAGAGCGCCGTGACAGTTTCGTCGAAGAGCTTTCCTTCGGTATGAAGCAGCGGCTCTTCCTCGCCAAGACGTTGCTCCATTCCCCGAAGGTTCTCCTTCTCGATGAGCCCGCGACAGGGCTTGACCCTCTGGCGCGGGTCGATTTGCGCAATCGGCTCAGGGATCTCAACGAAAAGGGAATTACGATCCTCATTTCTTCGCACATTCTCGCGGACCTGCAGGAAATCTGCACACGTGTCTCTTTTATAGCCGATGGATTAAATCAGGCTGACGAAGCAGGACGCACTACAATCGAACTGCGGAAGGAGGACGCTTCGCATTCCTACTCTTATGACGTCGGAGTCCTGCAAGAAAGCGATTTGGCTGCCAAGCGCGCTATGGAATTTCCTGGAGTTAGAGTCCTGGATGTGCAGCCAGCCAGGATGATGGTCGAAATTTCAGGGGATGAGTTACAGGCCGCGGAATTTCTCCGCCACCTGATCACCGGTGGAATTCAGGTTGTGAGGTTTGATCATCCCTCAGGTTCTCTCGAAGAGCGTTATCGCGATGTCTTCGGAGGCAAACCGCGATGAATCCGATGATCAGCAAGGAACTTCGCCAACGCATGCGAGAGCGACGCGCCTGGATCTTGCCTTCCATCTACTTGTTGACGTTGAGCGCGGTTATAACTTTCGTCTATTACAACGTGTCGCGAGAGAATTATTCCTCAGCGCAAGGCTGGGAAATTGGCGTAGCCTTGTTCCTCACGCTGGTCTATACCCAGTTGGGTTTGCTTTTACTCCTGACGCCAGTTTTCAGCGCTGGGGCGCTCACCATTGAAAAGGAACAGCGCACTCTCGGAGGATTATTAACCTCCCTCCTGCTGCCGGCGCAGATCTGGTGGGGAAAATTTGTAGCCTCCTTGATGTTCATCCTGCTTCTGCTCGTAGTAGGCATCCCGGTGTTGAGCATGGTTTTTGCTTTTGGCGGTGTAGGCCCATGGGAAGTAGGGATGGTTCTTCTCACCACCGTCGTAATCCTCGGCACCATCAGCTCCGTTAGCCTTTACTGGTCCTCGGCATTCCGTCGCAGCGTACATGCAACGGCCGTCAGTTACGTTACGGTTGTGGGCATGACGGTAATTACACTGATCATTTTCGCCATCGAGCTTTCCCAGCGCCGGCAAGCCGGGGGTTGGAACTCCTATCCCACGTCTACAAAAGTGCCACTCTATTTCAATCCTCTTTTTTTCATCACGCTGGCATTGTCTGCCAGGGACCAACTCTACCCGGAATGGTTCATTTGCCTCTGTATATTCATTGGGATCGCGTTTCTAAGCGCCATCATGACTGTCTATAACATCAGCCGCAGCGGCGACTCAATCTAAGAGCGCGACCGGCTTCGGTGGACGATTTCGGGATGCGTTACTCGTAACCGTGAATTCTGGATAGGACTGTCGGCTCAGGCGGTCGACGCAACACTCGCCTGAAGTTTACTCGCAGGAGTCTGGAATTTTAAAGTCTTTCTGGGACGTTGATTCAAGCGCAGTGCAACGTGGTTGAGTTGCGCTTGCGAATAGCCAGACAGGTCAGTGCCTCGAGGAAAGTATTGTCGTAACAGCAGATTGGTGTTTTCGTTCGAGCCGCGCTGCCAGGGACTCTGCGGATCGCAGAAGTAGACCTGCACATTCGTAGCTACCGTGAACTCCTTGTGTTTGGCCATCTCCAGTCCGCGGTCCCAGGTCAGCGAGCGTCGCAGCGTAACGGGGAGTTTGCGAACATGCTGACTCAAGGCAGCAACCACAGCTTCCGTTTCTTTGCTCGGCACCTTGATCAGCATGGCAAAGCGCGAATGACGTTCTACCAGGGTCGCGATGTAGCTGTTCTTAGCGCCGCTCAACAGATCACCTTCCCAATGACCCGGAATGGCGCGATCCTCAACTTCAGCGGGTCTTTCCCTGATGGAGATGGCATCGACGATTTGACCGCGCGAGTCTCTGAAGATATGAGAGTGTTGCGAGCGGCGCATGCGCCGCTTCGACCGCAGGTGGTCCATCAGCTCTTTTTTCAATACTCCCCGTGCTTGAATGAACAGGCTACGGTAAATGGTTTCGTGAGACACTCGCAGGCTCTCGTCATTGGGATACTGGGTCTTCAGCCATCCGGAAATCTGTTCGGGCGACCAGTCCAGGATCAGTTTACTCGCAACAATGTTCCGTAACTTGCGGTTGACGGCAAGGAGGCACTTCTTCGGTCGCAAGGCTGAGTCCCAGGCATGGTCATCCGCCACATGGGCTCGATAGGCCGGACGACCGCCATGGCGAGAAGTCTCCCGGCTCACCGTCGAGGCCGCTCGATCCAGTCGTCGAGCAATCTCACGGAGAGGTGAACCGGAAGCGATCCCTCGAGATATATTTTCTCGCTCACCCAGGGTGAGCGCTAGGCGCGAGCGACGACGAGCGGCTGGAGGAATCCCTCCGCGAGGTAACAACAAACACCGAATAGAGCTATGTGGCTTGTCAAAGGCCCGCCCAATCTCATGCAGCGACTGTCCCGCCTTCCATCGGCTCCAGATGTCCCTCTTCTCCAGCGCAGAAAGTCCAAACCGTTTCCCTGGCTTCATACAACACCACCTTTCGAGAGCAGACTTATATCAGATGGTGTTGCATCGACCCATTGAAACCACCACTTCTACTAGAGAAATTGTCGACCTTGTGACTTCAATTCGCATTCCAGCCGGTCGCTAGCACGCCACATGGCCGAATTGGCAACAGCCCTTCCGTCTGATATCTCGCACTTTATTGAGGTTCGCCGACCCAAGCGGACTGGCTGTTTCAGCAGGCCCGCCGGGAGAACTAATTTATCTTCTTCGGGAGGACCGGGGTCGTCTGGCCCAACGAAATTCAGCACAAAAGGCGCAACGCCATCATCTGCACTACGCCGTCACCCTTGCACTCAGCATAGTGCCGCATTTGCGCAGACGCGGACGCGAAGCCTCCCATGGGGATTTCTTTCATTTGGCTCAGTTGTTGTTTTTCCCTCGAAGTTGATTCCGTTGAGCGTGCCGATAAGCTGATGGGATTCCCGCAGCGCCGCAGGTCCTCAGATGGAACCATCCAAAAAATCCAGGACATCGACTTTCGCCGTGACGGTTCCCGAGTCTGCGAGTTTCTTTGGCATCGAGCACACCGTACGAGTCCATTCGACGCCACTGGCAATCATCTCTTGCTGTGAATCGGGGATATCATGAACGGGGTTGCCGGTTGTGGCGTCAGCGAGAGCGAACACCAGCAGATATCCGCGAAGTGGTTTCGAGCCCGAGTAGTGAAACTAGGCGACGATGCCGCTGCCGGCATCGCACGTCGCGCCGAGATCGATGAAAGCTGGCTAGTAATGTTCAACGGCGAGGCTTCTTGGTTATGGTCCTGAGCTGCCGCAGTTGGCAAGAATATGTAGGGACTTAGGATTACCAAGACCAGAAACGCTATGCCTCTGAGTGACATAGCTTACTCGTATCGCTTTGAGGTGAGCGGGGAGTTTCTATTAGTGAGAGCGCCGCAGACGGCCGGAAGTTCGGGAGGCCGGGCGAAGTCTCTCCCCTCAGAATATCAGGGGCGCACCTTTTGGACTGCCACCTAGCATTCCACTATCGTCTGAAAGCAAGGCGACAATCAAAGAGGTAAGCTCGAGAACCGGTTTGATCTGACTATTAATGCGCGGCGTTCGCGACCGGCGGGATGTGCTCTTCCAGATAACGCAGCAGCAGGCTATACAAATGCAGCGTGGTGCCTGAGCCTTCATTGATCGCGTGCGTGCGATTGGGATATTCCATGAAATCGACTGGCTTATCGAGTTCAATCAGGCGGTTCAGCAGAAGTTCGCTTCCCGAATAGTGAACGTTGTCATCGCCCGAGCCATGAACCAGCAACAAATGGCCGCGCAAACCTTCCGCATAATGAATCGCGGAACTCGAGCGATAGCCTTCCACATTCTGCAGCGGCAATCCCATGTAACGCTCCTGGTAAATGGTGTCGTAAAGCCGCAAGTCAGGGACCGGAGCTACCGACATTCCCACTGAATATAAGTCCGGCGCGCGGAACATCAAGTTCAGCGTGCTTGATCCACCGCCACTCCATCCCCAAAGCGCAACGCGCGATGAATCGGCATAAGGATGCGTCTGCAGAAAATTCTTCAGCGCGGCAGTTTGATCTTTCACAATGACGGGATGAATTGCGCCGTAAATCACTTTCCGCCATGCGCGGCCTTTCGGCGCGGGCGTCCCGCGATTGTCGAAGCTCACCACGAGGTACCCGGCGGCCGCCGCGATTCGATGGAAATCGAAATTCCAGGTTGCCCATTCGTCCAGCACCGTCTGCGCCGCGGGCTCTCCGTACACGAATACCAGCAGCGGATATTTTTTCGATGCATCGAAGTGCGGAGGCTTTAGCATCCAGGCATCCAGAGTGGTGCCCTCGCCGATATCAACTTTGAAAAATTCCGTCGGCGATTCCAGCAAAGGCGCTGCGTTCGCCCGTAGAGCCGCATTCTGTTCGAGCACACGCGCACTGCGATGCGCCGGAAGCCCCACGAGATCGGTGATGGGCGTGACATCGGCGCGCGAATATGTATGGAAAGCCCAGCGGCCATCGGGAGAGATATCGTAGTGATGCGTTCCGGGCTCAGCCGCGGGGCTGAGGCGTTCGGCTGTGCCGGAGCCGTTGAGCTGCGCACGAAAAAGATAGGCTTGCGTGGCGTTCTCCGGCGATGCCGAGAAATACAGCCAGCCATTCTGTTCATCTACACCGTCAATACTCATCGCGTCATACGCGCCCGCGGTTATCAGCCGAACGCTTTTCCCGTCCATCGACACCAGGTAAGCGTGACGCCAGCCATCACGTTCGCTTAACCATAGAAATTCTTTGCCATTGTGAACCCACTTGATTTCGTCCATCAGGTCGACCCAGGCAGGGTCTTGATCGCGGAAAATTTGATGGACTGCAGCGCTCGCGACATCGGCCAGCAGCAAGTCATTCGTGTTCTGCAAGCGGTTCAAATGCTCGATGGCCAGCTCATTCGAATTCGGCGCCCACTCCATTCGCGCAATATAATTGTCACGAGGATCACCTGGGACGGAAATCCAGTGAGTCTCGCCGCCGTCGATTCCGGCGACGCCCACGCGAACTGCGGAATTTTTAGTCCCCGGAATCGGGTATGGAATATTCAGAAGTGACGGATAAACGCCGAGGCCAGGATATGGAAAGCCGGTGACGATCTCCTTTGGCGGACCGAGGTTATAAAGAAGCTCGAAAATTCCCACCTCGCTGGTATCGAACTGCCAGTAGGCGATGTGCTTGCCGTCCGGACTCCAGCGAAACGCGTCGCGCAAGTCCAACTCTTCTTCGTACACCCAATCGGACGTGCCGTTAATGATCGTTGCGGAGCCGTCCCGCGTAAGTTGCGTGATCACGCCGCTCGCGACATCTTCTACGTAAATATTGTTCGCTCGAACGTACGCAACCTTGCTGGCATCCGGTGAAAACTTCGCGAACATGAGCGAAGAAGGCGCAGCGTCGCCGCCCAATTTGCGCAGCGTGCCCGACTGCAGATTCAGCACCCAATAATCGCCGCGCGTATTCCGCCGCCAAACTTGCGCAGAGTTCGTGTAAATCAGCAGCCTCGATTTGTCTTTCGACCACGCATAACTCTCGATCGCTAACGGGTTGCTGGCGCCGGCTGGAATGAGCTTCGAAGCGGAAACAAGGACCTCACGTTTTCCGCTGGCGGTCTCATAGCGCACGATATCCTGCGAGTCCTTCACCACCGCTGACGCTTCCACCGTGGTGTAGAATGTCCCTTCATCCAACCAGAGCGCGGGGCCGAAGGTTTTCACCTCGAAGTCCGTCGAGGCGTACATCCGGTGCAGCAACTGATCTGATTCGGGCTGAAATTTGCGCCTGCGCAGGCGCGCTGAAAATGAGCACCGCGCAGACAGCGCTGAGAGACGCCTGCATTAAACACCACCGCAGAAACTTACTCGGGTAATAATCAGTCACAGTCAAAACGTCGCCATTCATCACAATCTTCCACGCAAGCCGGAGTGAGCATAGCCGTATTCCAGGACACCTCTGCGGAAATTCGGATACTTATTTATGGAAATCGCTTTCTTCGATCTCGCGGCCGTTTAGCGGTTGCACAGGCCGGGCATTATCGGGATAAAACTTCGCGAACTCGGCGATTTGCGCGGGCGACGCTTCAATGGGCGTCTTCAGCACGTACCAGCGCACATTTTCGCCGCACGGCGGAATGGTTAGCGAGCCGTCGAAAACGTAGTAATTCTGGTCGGCGGGCAAAAAATCGGCGGCATTGAAAACCATCTTCTTGTATTCCATTTCCTTGCCGACGTCGGTGGGAATGTGGCCCCAGAGCTGACGGATCAGCGGATTCTCATTGCCGCTCTTGATCAAAATCGCGACCACCGCCGTACGGCCTGCCGCCATGTCCTTATGCACCAGATGTAATTCCAAGTCGAATTTCTGTCCGTTGATTTCTGTCTCACTGGCGTGATGAAAATGAAATTGAACCAGAGGCAGCGCAACTCCGTTCACGGAAATACTGCTGCCGGGCGCGTAATTGAACTGGATGGTGTAACCCGTGTTGATGATTTTCAGCGGCGAAAGCTGATAATCGAAATGTATCGGCGCGAGTTCCGCCGGCTTCGCCTCCGTAATATTCACCGGAGACTGACGCTTGCCATTCTTGCACGTGGCGTAATCAGGCGAGAGATCGCCCCAGTGCTCGGCGCCGTCAGCGCCGGAATATCCCCAGTTCCGGCCGCCGGCTTTTTGCTGTGCAATTGCAGGAAGCGCGCAGACAAACACAGCGCACATTACGAACAAAGCGAGCGCCACTTTAGAAAGCCATCTCGGCATCGCGGCAATTCTCCTTTCCACGAAGGAAGCGTAGCATCTCACTTTGCGCCATAATCTTCAAATGGATGGTCGCCGGGTGATGAGCGCAAGAGAAGGGCTTTTCATAGCGGCCCGCGCTCGCGCCCCACAATTTTCGTCAGTTGACCGGAAGCACGGGCGGGCGCAAAGTTAGATTTTCTCAAGGAGGCTATGATGGCAACCAAATGTACTCACATGAACCAAATCAAATCCGTAAAACCAAGCGCCAACGGTTGCGAGGAATGCTTGAAAATGGGCGACCAATGGGTGCATCTGAGGATGTGCCTTTCCTGCGGTCACGTAGGCTGTTGTGATTCATCGAAAAATAAGCACGCCACAAAGCATTTCCACGGTACGCATCACGCCATCATGCAGTCCCACGAGCCCGGTGAAGATTGGAGATGGTGCTACGTGGACGAAATGATGGTGTAACGAAACATTCCAAACCAAAGGACAGAGATGACCAAAGCGCCTGGAATAGCATGCGTGTGCCTTTTCTTGTGCGTCAGTCAACCTATCCGCGGACAGGCTCAATCCGCGACCGCGATCTCCCGCGCGCAGGATGGCGAGCAGCAGCTCGCCGCTCTGGGAGATCTAAAGCTGCAAAGTGGTGGAGTCATCCACGACTTCCATCTGGGCTATCGAACCTTCGGCACGCTCAACGCCGCCAAATCGAATGCGATTCTGTGGCCCACTTGGCTGGGCGGCACCAGACGCAATACCTCGTCGAGTTCATGCCGCGGATAAGTGGTGGACACCACGAAATACTTCGTGGTGCTGGTGGACGCGATCGGTGATGGCATTTCGACTTCGCCATCTAACAGCAAAACGCAACGCGCTGCAATTTCCGGAATTCACCATTCGCGACATGGTGGAATCCGAACATCGCCTCGCCTCTGAAGTTTTCCACCTCACTCATTTTCACGCGGTAATGGGCGTGTCCATGGGAGGCATGCAAACGTTCGAATGGGCGGAGGCATATCCCGACTTCATGGACGTAGCGATCCCGATCACAGGCTCGCCGCAGTCTACGTCCTACGACAAGCTTCTGTGGACCTCGCAGATCGCCGCGCTGAAACTGGATCCGGAATGGCAAGGCGGCGACGGTACAATGCCAATGGCAGCCGGATTCGCCGTGTTGAACGAAATCGGGTCCATGGCCCTCAGCTCGCCGGCCTTTCGCGTTGCGCGCACCCCCCCGCAGGACTTTGACGCATTCATTGCCGCGACGCGCAAAGAAGAAATCGCGAACGCCGCAGTCGCGTGTGATTTCCTGCGCCAGCGCCAGGCCATTATGAGCCTTGATGTCCCCGGCGAATTCGGCCTCACGCTGGAACAAGCCGCCAAGCGCGTGCATGCGAAGATGCTGGTCATCATCTCGCCCGAGGATCACATGGTGAATCCGGCTCCGGCGCTGGCATTCGCGGAGGCCATCGGCGCGCCGGTCGTGAAACTGGATTCACCGTGCGGCCACATAACTCCCGCGTGCATCTCAATCGGGCCCACGGTGGCGCAATTCCTTGCGGATCCCAGGTCCGTTCAAAGCGCCACGCTTCACTGATCAGCAACAGATGAAGTCCGACACATTGGTGATCGTGAATCCCTCTTCCGGCGGTGGACGCGCTTTGCGCGCCGAACCGGAAGTCCGCGAGCCTGCTTGCATCGCGCGGATACTGCGCGCGAATTTGTGCATTCGAAAAGCTCGGAGGATATTCGTGAACTGGCGGCGGGGCGGCTGCCGACGGATTTCGTTACCGTGGTGGCGCTGGGCGGTGATGGCGCGTTTCATCATTTCATCGAAGGCGTGCGCGGAACGGAGCGGTGGCGGGCTTTTTCCCAGCCGGGAACGGAAACGACATTGCCCGCGCGCTCGGCATTCCGACGCGATCCAGTCGACGCGGCGGATGTTTTCTTGCGTGCGCGGCCGCGCAGCGGTGGATTTGGTTCGGGTGCGATTCAACGACGGCGGCCTGGCGCACTACGTCGGCGCAGGCGGCATGGGCCTGGACGCGGAGGCCGCGCACTTGGCGAACACGCGATTTCAAAGGCTGGCCGGGAGTGACGCGTTATTTGGCGGGCGCGTTCACGATTTTTTCATGAGCCGCTGCTGGAGCTGACGGCGGAGATCGATGGCGTACAGTGGGTGGGCGAGCGCTATTCGTGGCGGTGGCGAATGCGTCGAGCTACGGTTCGGGTGTGCGCATCGCGCCTGATGCGAAGATGGACGATGGCTGGCTGGACGTAGTGATCGTCGGCGATGTGAGCTTGGCGCGCTTGCTGGAAGCGATGCCGATTGTGCTGACGAGTGGCGATCTTGCGCGGATTTCCGGAAGTGATGCGCTATCGTTGCCGGCGCGTTGCGCTTTGCGCGCGGATCGGGTGGCGCGGGTGCATGGAGATGGGGAGGAACTGGGGCAGTCACCGGCGGAGTTCGAGATATTGCCGCGGGCGATTCGGGTTTGAGCCGCAGTCGTCTGGACCGGGCGACAAACGACCGATTCGCTAGCATGGAGTGCTGCGGCGACGGGATTGCACTGCGAGGTGAAAACGCAGAGGTATTCGCTCACGGGCGAAGGCAGATCTATTCTTGGATGTGGATCATGGGGACCAGATTGTCGCAAGGCGGTGAAAAGACGAGGGCCGCTTGCTTGAAACGGCGCTAAGCTGTTTCTTCTTCTTGGAGAGTTTCAGGGTGACTTCGATGTCGCGGCGGCTGTCGAAGCTGGAGACGGTGCGGGTGGAAGACGTCAGATCGTCGTGCTCGGCGTGGATTTCGTAGTCCACGTTGGGATCGAGGCCGCTGAAACGATAGTTGCCGGATTCGTCGGCGATATAGGTTTTTACCGCTTGCGATTTCACATTCTTGAGGTAGACCACGCTGGAGGGCACGGGATTTTCGTTTTTATCAATCACGCTGCCGTGCAGCATTTTTAATTGCGCTTCCGCTTTTTTCTGCGCTTTCGATTCTTCCTGCGCGCGGACCGGAATCGCCACGAGAAAACCGAAGAACAGAGCTGCGACGGACCTGAAATAAGCTGGCTCTTCACGGGGTCCTGTTCTTTCCAGCGATTGCGGCTGGAAATGAGAAACGTACGGCCGAGTTTGGCGACAACTACAGCGCCCAAGGGCCGGCATGCCGGCTCACAACCAGTAAGATGATGCGGCAGGCGGAAAAGATGCGAGGGTGAAGACGAGAGGCGAAAACTATTCGGCCTCTTCTTCGTCCTCGTCGCGTCCTCTTCGTCTTCCTTGACGCTGGACTTTTCCTCTTCTTCGTCTTCGTCCTCGTCCTCATCTTCGGAGATGACGATGAGGTGCACGGGATGCGTTTGCGTCACTTCCAGCTCGACGTCGCACTCCGGGCAGCTGAGGATTTCGCCTTCTTCGACTTCGTCTTCGTCCAGATCAATTTCGGTGTCGCATTCCGGACATCGGGTCACGGTATTTCTCTCCTTCCTGGGTGTACGTCTACTGGCGGGCTATTATATACCGCAGGTGTCAAGCAAACGCGAGAGGGATGTGTAAAGGTGACGGGCCAACGCGAATATCCGGAGCGGCCGCTGGTGGGAGTGGGCGGCGTAGTGATTGCCGACGGGCGAGCGCTGCTGATCCGGCGCGGCGGCCCGCCGCTGGAAGGCGAATGGTCCATTCCGGGCGGCATGCTGGAATTGGGCGAGACGTTGGAGGAAGGCGTGCGGCGGGAATTGGCGGAGGAGACCGGACTCGAAGTGCGGGTGGTGGATTTGATCGAGGTGTTCGAGCGGATTTTTCCTGGATGACGATGGCAGGACGCGGTATCACTTCGTGATTTTGGATTATTTGTGCGAGGTGGTAAGCGGCGAGGCGCGGGCGGCGAGCGACGTGACGGATGTGGCCTGGGCGGGCGAGGAGGAACTCAGCGAAGTATTCGCTGACACCGACAGCGACGCGGGTGATCAAGCGGGCGTTTGAGATGTGGCGAACGCGAGCGAAGTGCTCGAGAGAGCAGTGAGCGATTCCGGGTCAGCTGGCGGCGGCTTCGGGGAGGCGGCCGAAGCGGCGTTCGCGGCCGCGAAAATCTTCTACGGCAGCGGCGAGGTCGGCGGCTTCGAATTCCGGCCACATGCGCGGCGTGAAAAACAGTTCCGCGTAGGCGCATTCCCAGAGCATGAAATCGCTGAGGCGGCGGTCGCCACCGGTGCGGATGAGCAGGTCCACGTCCAGGGCGGGACCGCTGGAGTGGGTGACTTCGCCGAGGCGCTTCGCGAATTCGCGCTGCGAAACTTCGAGGCTGGAAAGCATCCAGCAGGCGGCGCGGAGGATGGCGTCGCGCGCGGAATAATCCACGGCGATGCGCAATTCGAGGGCGCGGCCGGCGGCGGTGAGCTTTTCGGCGGATTCGATGGCTTGCGCGAGCGACGGCGGGATGCGGTCGCGACGGCCGATCACGCGCAAGCGGACTCCCGCGGCGGCGCAGGCGGCGGCTTCGGTGCGAAAATATTCTTCGAGCAGCGCGAGCAGGGCAACGACTTCGCTCAGGGGGCGGTCCCAGTTGTCCGAGGAAAACGCGTAGAGCGTGAGGGTGCCGATGCCGAGGCCGGGAGCGGCGCGCACGACGCGGCGAACGGCTTCAACGCCGGCGCGATGTCCTTCGGAGCGAGCCAGGCCGCGCGAGGAGGCCCAGCGGCCATTGCCATCGAGGAGGATGGCGACGTGGAGTTGCGATTGGGAGACTAACTTCAAAGTACTTTTGTTCATAGAGTATCCCGGCAAAATATTTTGGCGGCTTAACCCTCGCGGGTGACGCGGATCAGAGCTTCCATGTGGTTCAGATATTTTTCCAGACGCGCGGCGGCCGGCCGCCGTCAGGCGATATTCGGTTTTCGGCATGCGCCCGTCGAAGGATTTGGTGCAGCCAAGGTAGCCGGCGTCTTCCAGCTTGCGCGCGTGGACGCTCAGATTGCCGTCCGTGGCGCGCAGCAGCTGCTTCAGTTCGTTGAACGTGAGCGATTCGTTGACCGCGAGCGCGCTGACGATCGCGAGGCGCGTGCGTTCGTGAATCAGGCGGTCGAGATTCGTCGCCGTATTTTCCGGGGACCGCGCCGCCGAGGTCGTTCGCTTACTGCGCTCGTCGCCCTCAGCACGCTCGCGACGATACGCTCCTGATTTAGCCACCATATTTCCTCGCAATGACGGCTCCAAAAATAATGTGTAAGCCGCCGAAGCCCGCCGCCAGCAACGCATTCTGCCAATTCCAAGGGGAGAAGAGGGCGACGGTGCCCAGAACCATGAAGCACAATCCCATCAACGGAACGATGCGAATGGAAAACGCGCCGCCGGTGACCACGCCGGTACCGTAAAGCAGCAGCCACTGGCCGGGAATCGGGCCGATTTCGCCGGAGCGCAGATGCAGGATGGTGAGCAGCGCGCCGACAAAAAGCGGCGGCGCGAAGCTGTACACGAAGCGGCGGCCCGGCCCGCTGAAAAGAGATGATCCCGGCCTGGCGTGCTTTCGAATAGGTGGTCCAGCAGGCGATGACGATGGCGATGAAGGCTTCGGCAATCCAGGTGAACAGCCACGGGAGAGACGAAGCCTGGCGCGACGCGATGGCGGCAGCGCCGAGAGCGGTGATGCCCATGGCGACGCCGCCCCAGCCGGGAACGGCGGTAAAAGATGCGGCACGCTCCATGGTTTCGCGGATGAAGCGAAGGTTGTCGCGAGCGTGGTCGTCAATGGGCGACCGGAGAGGTGCGGGAGCGATCTGTTCGGGAAGCGCCATGGAGGAAGGATAGCACACGGCAGACAGTGTCAAGTACTTTGCATAGTAAAGTGCGCGACTCGCGTCTTGGCGCCGGCGTCTCGCCGGCTGATTCGCTTTTCCGCTGGAAGGCCGCGCGAACAGCAAACTTGTCCCAATCCCGCGGCAAGACTATGCTGGGTCGGCAGGAATTCGACGGAGGAATACAGAGATGAAGCGAGTGGCGATTTTAATGTTGGCGGCATCTGTCCTTCACCCGATCCGCGCAACAGGCGGCGCAACAACCGCCGCCGCAGCGGCTCAGCCCGGGCAAACCGAGGCAAACCCGGTGTCTGCCGCGGTTCGCTGCAACCTGGAGCGGAATTCGAAAAATATTGTTGCGGCCGTAGGGCGAAATGCCCGCGGACAAGTTCAGCTACCGGCCGACGCCCGAGCAGATTACTTTTGGCCATCTGGTGGTGCACATGGCAGGCTCTAATTTCCGGCTGTGCTCAGCGATCTCCGGAATGGGAATGCCCAAAATGGACGAGCTGCAGGAAACCGATCCGAAGGAAACGTTGGCGAGCGCATTGAAGTCCTCTTTCGATTTCTGCACGGAGTCGCTAGCCAAAACAGACGATTCGAAGCTGGGCGAGGTGGTGCTCACGCGCGGGAATTTCAGCTTAACGCGCGCGGCGGCGATGATCGCACTGACCAATGATTTCGCGGATCACTACAGCGGCGCGGCGATTTACCTACGGTTGAACGGGTTATTGCCACCGACAGCGCAACCGCGCAAGGAATAATCCCTAACTCTTGCGAGCGCGTTTCGGATAGCGGCCGAAAAGCCAGTTCCCGCGGATGTAAATCAAATCGACGAACATCATCACGCTGTCGCGGATCACGTGCACCTTCGTCGCGGGATCGTGCGCCCAGCGCACCGCAATTCGGCGGTGCGCAGTCCGTGCAGTTTCGCGAGGAATAATACTTCGGGGTCGAAACCGAAACCCTCGATGCGCTGTTGCTCGAACACGATCGCGCAGGCTCGCGCCGGAAGATTTTGAAGCCGCATTGCGTGTCGTAGAACGGCAACCCGGTCAATACCGCACCAGACCATTGAATATGATCCCCGCCCATTCGCGAAGCCGCGATTGGTGAACAGCGATCAATGACCGGTCGAGCGCGCGAGATCCGATAGCGACATCGTTGCCCGCCGCGAGCGCCGCCAGGAGCTTCTCGATCTCGTCGATCGGCGAAGATAGATCCGCGTCGGTGAAAAGCGCGAGTCTGCCGCGCGCTTCGAGCATGCCGCGGCGCACGCTGTAACCTTTGCCGCGATTGTCGCCATTCGATACCAGTCGCACGATGGGCATTTGCCGCGCCCATTCTTCGCCATGCACGCCGTTCGGTCCGTCGAGCCGTCGTCCACGATGACGATTTCGAGCAGTCGGGCGTGAAGTCCGGCGCCAATTCGGGCAACACCGGACGCGGAAAAATATTCGCTAATGCGTGCGAGCGTGCGCGGAAGACGGCTTGTTCGTTGTATGCCGGGATGATGATGGAAAGCTCGGGACCAGGCGCTGTCATTCGCGCGCGGTTCCGTCGTGGCTGGGTCGGAGGTGCGAGCCTCCCTGATGCTTGTTCCCGAAGCCCGAGATCTCGTGGCTCGAGGTTTTCTCGCTCGACGTGCCGTGGCCTAAGGCCCGCTCACCCGAGTTGTCGTAGCCTGGGGTCTCGTCGCTCGTAGTGCCTTGCACCGCCTCTTGTGGCCCCCTATGCCATCCGTGACGCCCGAGCAAAGGCACAAAGCGGCAGGCCGAAAGCTATTCGCGCGTGACACCACCGTCGCGTTTGACCATGCGCATCAGGTCCTGCTGCTCGGCACTTCCGACGGGAATCACAAGACGGCCGCCCTCGGCGAGCTGTTCGACGAGCGGAGGGGGTAGGGCGGGCGCGGCGGCGGAAACGAGAATCGCATCGTAGGAGCGCCAGGCGGCCAACCGAGCGAGCCGTCGCCTTCTTCGACCCGCACATTCGAATATCCGAGGCGCGCGAGACGCTCGCGGCAGGCGCGCGCCAGTTCGGGGTGCAATTCCACAACGATTACCTCCCGCGCGAGCAGTGACAGCACGGCCGCTTGATACCCGGAACCGCCGCCGATTTCCAGCACGCGCTCCGAACCGTCGAGCAAAGGGACGTCGGCCATAGCCGCGACCATCAAAGGTTGCGAAATCGTCTGGCCGCCGCCGATCGGAAGAGGCTCATCGGAATAAGCGGAGGCGGCCGATTCCGGCGGGACGAATTCGTGACGCGGCACGGCAGTCATGGCGTCGAGCACGCGAGGCGAGCTAACGCCCCGAGCCCGTATTTGTTTCGCAACCATTTCACTGCGAGCCGCGGCGAAGCCGGCACCCACGACCGAATTCACAACGGAGTTGGTCTTAGTGTTCATCGACTCTTCGCTTCGTAATTCACGGTCAGCAGTGCCAAAACTGAAACGTATCATAGCCCCGTGGAACTCCAAAACCGTCATCCCGCAGCAAAACGATAAAGGCGCCAGCCGCCCCCAACAAATCGCGCCGCCGAATTGCATCTCCGCCCCACGTTCGATACGATTCTAAGATTCGCCTGTCGGGCCTACCCAGCATGGTCACCGGCACTCGAATCACAGGAGATTTAAATGAAGCTACGAGCCACACTAATCGCCGCCCTGCTGTGCACAGCATTCCCGGCGATGGCGCAAACGCCCAACGCCCAACCGGCGGCCCCTCAGCACGCACCGGGAACAACAACCGGGTCCGGCGATGCGAAGCCCGCAGACCGGACCACACCCCCAGAAAAGGTCGATCCAGCAAAAGAAGCGGCCATCCGCCACCTGATGGAAATCACCGAAGTCTCAAAAATGGGTGACAATATCAACACTGCTATCACCAGTCAGGTTCACAACGTAATGGGCCGCGCCATCCCTCCCGACCAGCTGTCGAAGTTCATGGAAACGTTCTCGCAGAAATTCACAGCCAGCGCGCCCCCATCCGCCGTCACCGACGCCATCGTGCCGGTTTACGCCAAACACTTTTCGATTGAGGACATTCAAGCGCTCACCAAGTTTTACGAAACGCCATTGGGCAGCGCGTGGTCAAGGTCATGCCGGAGGTAGCGCAGGAATCGCAACTGGCCGGCGCGAAGATGGATCAAAAGGTGGCTATAGACACGTTGCGAAGCATGTCTGAGGAATATCCACAGCTGAAGCAGATGCTGCCGCCCGACCCATCGGCGCCAGCTCCAGCTCCAGCAGCAGGCAGTTCGCCGAGTCCCGCGCCCGAGCCGGGAACTCCACCCAGTTCCGCGCCAGCCACAACGCCCAAGCTGTCGCCACCGGCACCGCAACACTAGATCATGACCGCTAGGCACATGCGAGATATCACCAAACGATCACATCAGCAGAGCGGCGTGAAATCGAGGAGGTTCATCCTTCGGGGCCTCCTGTTCTTCTGTTTGACTGGCATCACGGCAACCTTGGCGTCAAACGCCCTAGCACAAAAACCCATCGTCATCACTGTCTCTGCCGCCATTAGCCTGAAGGATTCTCTTGACGAAATCGGCCACCTGTACGAAGCGCAGCATCCCGGCTCGAAGCTTGCTTTCAATTACGGTGGTTCCGGAACGTTGCAACGCCAAATCGAACAGGGTGCTCCCGTCGATCTGTTTTTCTCCGCAGCCGAAAAACCGATGGACGATCTTGCAGCTAAGGGCCTGATCGAGGCTCACTTGCGGCATGACATCGTTACAAACACACTCGTATTGGTCGCGCCTGCATCCTCTACGACGCCAAAGGATTTCCGCGATCTCACGCAACCAAGCGTAAAAATCATCGCGCTGGGCGAACCAAACACCGTGCCCGCGGGTATGTACGGCAAGCAAACGCTCGAACATATGGACTTGTTCCCCGCGATCGAAAAGAAAATTGTCTACGCGAAAGATGTTCGTGCGGTGCTCACCTATGTTGAAACAGGCAACGCCGACGCGGGCCTGGTGTATCTCACCGACGCCAAGACTTCGCACACCGTGCGTGTGGTCGCCACCGCCCCGCCCGATTCGCACGATTCCATCGTGTATCCCGCGGCCGTACTGAAGAACTCGCAAAACGCCGAGGCTGCCCAGAATTTTCTGGAATTCCTGGAACAATCCGAGGCGCACGACATTTTCCAAAAGTATGGCTTCGCCTCAGCGAAAAGATCAGCCTTAAAGAAGTGACCCAGTTACAATCCTCGCGATGGATTGGTCCCCCCTGTGGATATCGCTCGCAACCAGCCTAACGGCGACAGCCGTGACACTGGTAGTGGGCTTGGCCGCGGCTGCATGGCGCGAAAGCCGCACAGGCCCTGGCGCGGCGCTGATTGACGGCATTTTTATCCTGCCGCTAGTCCTGCCGCCTACCGTCGTAGGGTTTCTGCTGCTCCTGCTTTTCGGCAGAAATGGCCCGCTCGGCAAGCTGCTCTTGCAACTCGGCGCGACGGTAGTTTTTTCATGGCCAGCCACGGTGATCGCAGCCACGGTTGTCGCTTTTCCCCTGATGTACCTCACGTCCCGCGCAACCCTCGAACAAGTAGACCCGCATTTAATGCAGGCAGCCCGCACTCTCGGCGCCTCCGAATGGCGCGTATATCGCGAAGTCGCGCTTCCCCTCGCCTGGCCCGGCATACTCGCCGGCACGATTCTTTGCTTCGCTCGCGCCCTGGGTGAATTCGGCGCAACTTTGATGCTCGCGGGAAATATTCCGGGACGGACAGAAACGATCCCGATCGCGATTTATTTTGCGGTAGAGGCCAATGAAATCGAGCGAGCCCTGGCTTGGTGCGCGGCAGACGTAGCAATTTCTCTCGCCCTGCTCAGTGGACTTTACTTCCGGACGCACACGCATCACATCTACCGCCAGCGGTTAGGAAGCCGCTGACGTGCCACTCGAAGTCCAAATCGAAAAGAAACTCGCGGATTTTACGCTGGACCTAAAGTTTCGTGCCGCCGACGCTCCACTGAGCGTCCTCGGCGCCTCGGGCGCGGGCAAAACAATGTTGTTGCGCTGCATCGCGGGCCTGGAACGCCCCGGGCGCGGGCATATCTCACTAAATGAGCGCATCCTGTTCGATTCCGAAAAAAAGATTGCCGTTCCGGCACGCGATCGCCGCATCGGCCTGCTGTTCCAGAATTATGCGCTATTCCCGCACCGCACCGTCGCCGAAAACATCGCATTCGGTTTGCAATCTCTGGCGACTGCAGAACGAACCGCGCGTATCAAATCGCTGATTGCCAGCACTCACCTAACCGGGCTCGATCAACGCTATCCTCGCGAGCTATCGGGCGGCGAACAGCAACGCGCCGCAATGGCACGCGCTCTGGCAATCGCGCCGGAGGCGCTGCTGCTCGATGAACCTCTCGCAGCGCTCGATACACACTTGCGCGCGCAGGTAGAAGCGCAGTTGCAGGAAACTTTCAACACCTACCGGCGGCCTGTGCTTCTGGTCACGCACAACATCGAGGAAGCCTACCGGCTTGGCGAACAGTTGCTGGTTCTCTCGC
>CAWJGI010000007.1:0-40061 GCA_963842255.1 uncultured Acidobacteriota bacterium
CTGGCACCAGGACGAATGGGACCTGGAAATTCAATTCCGCAATTCAAATGGAAAAATCACGTTACCCGCGCAAGTTCAAAGCGGCCCTGTATTGCATTTATTACGATTCCAATTGCCGAAGCTGGTTCGTACGCGGCATGTACGATTAGAAAAAGGCTGCCGAGCAATGAATTCGATACAAAAAACCCCATACACAGAACTTCACGCCCGCTCAGCCTTCAGCTTCTTGGAAGGCGGATCGATCCCCGAAGAATTAGCCACAGTGTGCGTGGAACGCGGAATGTCAGCCATGGCGCTGCTAGACCGCGACGGCGTTTACGGCGCTCCGCGCTTTTATCTAGCCGCGAAAAAACTCTCACTGCGCGCACATATCGGTGCGGAAGTCACCTCCATGGACGGCTGGCGTTTCCCGATGTTGGTAGAAACACGCGCCGGCTACCAGAATCTCTGCCGCCTGATCACGCTCATGAAGCTGCGCGCAAAAAAAGGGGAAGGCCACGTCTCCAACGAGAAGTTGCAGAAAGAGCGCACGGCCTAATATGCCTGACAGGAGGAAGGGAAGGCCCGTTAGCGCACGCCCTTAGCAACGATGGAATAGAAGCCGCCACAAAATGTGTCGCACAACTCTGTGAACTCTTCGGCCGCAACAATATGTACGTCGAACTACAACGTCACTTCGACCGCGCCGAAGAAGCCCGCAATCACGCCGCCGCAGAAATCGCGCGAAAATTAAATCTACCCGTGGTAGCGACAAACGGCGTCTCCTACGCGCTACCAGAACAACGCGAAGTCCTGGACGTCTTCACCTGCATCCGCAATCATCGCACCCTGGCCACAGCAGGCCGCCTGCTAGCGCGCAATTCCGAGCGCTACGTAAAATCCCCGGCAGAAATGTCACGTCTATTTTCAGACGTCCCCGAAGCCATCGCCAACACCCAAGACGTTTCATCCCGCCTGCAATTCGACCTAAGCAATCTAGGCTACGAATTCCCGAAATACCCAGTCCCGAAAGGTGAATCCCAATCACAGTTCCTCAGACAGCGGGCCCTGGAAGGAATGATCTCGCGCTACGGCGCACAAAACGAAAAAGCGCGCGCCCAAATCGAAAAAGAATTAGCAATGATCGAAAAACTCGACTTGGCAGGCTATTTCCTGATCGTCTGGGACATAGTCCGCTTCTGCCAGCAACGCAATATCCTGGTGCAAGGCCGCGGATCAGCCGCGAACAGCGCAGTCTGCTACGCGCTAGGCATCACAGCGGTCGATCCAGTAGGAATGGATTTGCTCTTCGAACGTTTCCTGTCCGAAGAGCGCGGCGAGTGGCCGGACATCGACCTCGACCTCCCCAGCGGCGACCAGCGCGAAAGCGCGATCCAATACGTTTACGAGCGTCACGGCAAATTGGGTGCAGCGATGACGGCAAACGTTATCACCTATCGCGGGCGCTCCGCAGCCCGCGAAATCGGCAAAGCATTGTCATTCGATGCCGAAACTCTGAATCGCCTAACCAGCCTGGTAGGCGCCTGGGAATACAAAGACGAAAACGACACGTTCACGCACCATTTCCAAGACGCAGGCCTGGATTTGCAGCATCCGCAAATCCGAAAATTCCTGGAACTCTGCATCAAGTTCCAGGATTTGCCGCGTCACCTGGGCCAGCACTCAGGAGGCATGGTCGTCTGCCAAGGCCAACTAGACTCGCTAGTCCCGCTAGAGCCCGCCACAATGCCCGGCCGCGTAGTAGTCCAATGGGACAAAGAAGATTGCGCAGACATGGGCATAGTAAAAGTAGATCTGCTAGGCCTGGGAATGATGGCAGTCCTTGAAGATTCCCTAAAAATTATCCGCGACGACTACGGCGAAGAAATCGATCTGGGCCGCCTGCCAGCAAACGATCCGGTTGTGTATGACACGCTGCGCAAAGCCGACACAGTAGGCATGTTCCAAATCGAAAGCCGCGCGCAGATGAGCTGCCTGCCACGTCTGCAACCGAAGCATTTCTACGACATCGTAGTGCAGGTAGCGATCATCCGCCCGGGCCCGATCGTAGGAAAAATGGTCAATCCATATCTAAAACGTCGACAGGGACGCGAGCCAGCCACATGCCTGCATCCGTCACTAGAGCCGGTACTAGCACGCACCCTGGGCGTGCCACTTTTTCAGGAACAATTATTGCGAATGGCCATGATCGCAGCAGGATTCACAGGCGGCCAAGCCGAAGAACTACGCCGCGCGCTAGGCTTCAAACGTTCCGAAAAACGCATGAAAGAAGTAGAAAAAAACCTCCGCCAAGGAATGGAAAAGAAGGGAATCACAGGAGAAGTACAAGACAGCATCGTCCAATCTATCACCGCCTTCGCACTATATGGCTTCCCGGAATCACACGCGGCAAGTTTCGCGCTGCTAGCCTACGCCAGCGCCTATTTGAAATGCCATTACCTGGCAGCGTTCAGCGCAGCCATACTGAATAATCAGCCTATGGGTTTCTACCAACCGGCAACGCTGGTAAAAGACGCGCAACGCCACGGCCTGAAAATCAAGCCAATCGATATCACCTGTTCCGACTGGCTCTGCAAACTGGAAAAACAAAAAGAAAGTTTCAACGTTCGCCTGGGCCTGCGCTACGCAAAAGGCCTGCGCGCGGACATCGCATCCGAAATCGTACGCGAACGCAACGTCCGCCCATTCGCATCGATCGATGATTTAAAACGACGCGTCCCAGAAATCCGCAAGCCAGAACTAACAACGTTAGCAGAAATAGGCGCGTTAAATTTTATAGCAGCCGCAAAAGCAACGCATCGCAGAGACGCGCTATGGCAAATCGAACGCGCAGCGCGCAACCCGGCCCTCTTCTGCAAGATTGTCCTGGAAATAGCATCGAAAGTGACGAAAGTAAGGAACTGGAAAAAATACAACCAGAGAACGGCGCAGATCCTACGGAAACCACCATTGTCCAATCGCCTTTGTTGCCCATGACGTCGGAAGAACGCCTGGTAGCCGATTTCCGCGGCACCGGCATGACGGTGGGCCCCCACCCCATGCAATATCATCGCGCAAGAATGAGATGCCAAGGAGCCGTAACCGCCAGCGAGCTAAATAATCTCCCGGACGGCACGGCAGTTAGATTTGCCGGCGGAGTAATCGCGCGTCAAAGGCCAGGCACAGCGCGCGGCTTCGTCTTCCTAAGCCTCGAAGACGAAACCGGAATAGCCAACGCCATAATCACTCCACGCCTATTCGCAGAAAACCACCTAGTAATAGTCAACCAACAATTCCTGCTAATCGAAGGCCGCCTGCAAAATCAAGACCACGTAATCTCAGTAAAAGTAGAAAAAGTTCAACCGTTATCCATCACGCAAGCCGAAACCACCTCGCATGATTTTCACTAAAGCGGCAGGAAAAGCGAGCAAAGCAGGTTTCGTAGGCCGGCGTCCCGCCGGCTTCTGGCCTTAGCATAAATCCAGACTCGTGTTTGCAGAGGCAATTCAGACGCCTGATTTGCTGCGCCACTCTCCGGCTAGCCGCTAGCACTAGGTTTCGAATCCGTTCGGGGCGCTGCTTGCTGGTTTCGCAATGGCCCGGACTGCCAAACCCATGCGATGAGAGCAATGCTTCATCGCCCCGCCCGGAACCGTTACGTCGCTCGAGATGCATGAACTTCTGGATGTGGAGGCCTGATGCAAATACGAAGTAGCTTCGCCCGATGTATACCCCGCTTTTTGACGCCGGATTTGCCCGAATGTAAAATATAGATTGACTATGCGAACGATCAATACACCCGTCAGGCAGGGTACGCGCCGGTTTAAAATAAGTGTTTCTGCATTGCTTCCACCTGGAACTTTTCGACCATATGAAATAGCAGAACCCCCCGTAATCCACAGAAAACAAACACCCGCCAAGTGTCTAACCGGAACTTTTGGACGATTTGCGGACAGTCACTCCGAGCGCAAACATGAGTGAGATACTTGTACGGCTGCCGGAGGTCCAAGCCACGGTGCAAGGACATTTTCGCGTTCTCTTCCTTTATGACGTCTGCGAATCGATCCAACTGGACAAACTCCGAACAATCCTTCAATCCAGCAGCGTAGAAGCCCAGGCCAGCCGCTCCCTCCCTATCCCGCACTATCTAAAATTCGAACGCCCGCCCGTGACTGAGCCAATTGGCCTGATGGTTCTAGATTCAGGCGCAATGATCGAAGGCAGAACGAAGTATTACGACTACGGAGTAATCAGCATTGAGATGGAATTGGCGTTCGAAGGCGATTGGGACTCTCTGGTTTCGCAATCCAGCCGCTGGATTGGTGCGCCAGAACTGGAAATGAAGGCAAAAGAGCTGCTTCGCGGAGCCATAGAGCATGCGGGCAACTCGGTTGTACGGCCATACAAGAATTACCTGAATGAAGACTATTTTATAGTTCAACTTAAAGAATTAGTGGACCCCAACGGTACGGTGCTAGGTGCGAAAGACCTGCTGGCCTCGCACGCAAGAGAGATCGCCCAACTGGTAAGAGGCGAGTCAGTCTTCCTTTCAGAGGCCGAAACCCAGGAAGTCCTTCAATCCAGCATCTCCTATTCGCGGACAGATGTGCTGGTAGTCGGCTGGTCGGGAGCCTTGGTCTACGGCGGCAAAGAGAGCGCGGGGACCACCATTCAATTGTTGGAATACGCCAACACGCAGCTGCTGGAGTTTCGGTTCTACGACAGCTTGCTCACCCGGCTCTTGGACGACGTGTACCGTTCGCTCGAACATAAAAGCGGTGTCGCCGCCGCCTGGCGCCTTTCGCGCGAAGCAGCTCGCCTGAACACGTTGCGCCTGGACGTAATGGAGTTAACGGAAAAGGTGGACAACGCGATCAAATTTTTGAGCGATATGTTCTACGCGCGACTCTACGGGCTGGCCGCAGCCAAAGTTGGGGTAGTAGACTACCGCCGCCTGGTAGATCAAAAATTGCGCACAGCAGGCGAGCTTTACAGGTTTATGGTCGATCAGTTCAATCAAACGCGCAGTTTCATACTCGAACTGGCGGTAGTAATCATCCTGATCATCGAAATAGTTTTCCTATTTCGCGGTAAGTAGCCCGCGATTGAACCACCGGAGAAGCAAGGGACGCGGCAAAAAGGAAAACGGCAAGATCGCTCGAATGCCCGAATCGGAACTCGAGGGCCGCAGGCTGGCGATCTCAAGGTAGGGTGCCTGCACCGTCGGAATGACGCCTCTAGCGGGGGTTGGTGCCGAGGTTGTCAGAGCGTCCGGCTTCGAGGCGAGACCACTGGGCGATGGGACGTCCGCCCGGCCACACTGACACGGGTGTCCAACCGGGAGCTCCGGCGCTAGTACGCGTGATGGTGCACCGTTGTGGCCAGCCGGGAGGCGAGTCTTCCCACGTCTCCTGGCGTCCGTACAGGGTGAGATCCATCAGCGCGTAGCTGTAGTCCATTGCCTCTGCGCCGCGGCGGGTAGTCCAGTAGGTTTCGAAGACGCGGTCGCCGTCCCGGAGGTAGCACACGAGGTGAAACAAGCCGATTTGCCGTCCGACGAGGAGCGCGTCAAGCGAAGGTTGTGCTGAGTACCAGGGCATGTTCCAGCCCATAAAGTCGCGGTAGCGGAAGCTTTCGTCGTAGCGACCCTGACAAAAGACCGCGTAGGTGATGTCGCGAGAATGAAGGTAGCAGAGCTCTGCGACCTGCGTCGTGACCCATGTGCAGCCTTCGCACTGCTCGGCAGCGGGCCGTCCGGGGTGCCACATGAAGTAGTAGGCGATGAGCTGTCGGCGCCCTTCGAAGGCTTCGAGCAGAGGGAGCGGCCCGTGCGGCCCGATCAACGTGAGGTTGGCGTCCAGTTCGACCATGGGCATGCGTCGCCGAGCCGCGGCGATCGCGTCGCCTTCCCGCGTGTGGGCTTTCTCGCGTACCCGCAGCCTATCCAATTCGGCCTGAAAGCTGGCCCGGTCGACCACGGCCGGCAACGCCGGGGTGTCGGCGCCGCCGGCCGTTGATAACCCTGCCTGGTTCGATTCTTTTTTTTTCCTCATTGATATGTGCGCGGAGGTTGTGGCTAGCGAAGTGACTGACGCGCTAAACGTCTGGGGTTATATTTAACCTTGGCTCGCGCTGGCGCTCTTTCGCTGCGCTATCTGACGCGGCTCGGTTGAACGTAGTTCGCTTTCGTGCAAATCGTTTGGTGGTTTATCGGGAACCTCGGTAGTTTCGGGCCTGACAAAGAGCTCTTCTTCAGCTGCGAACCAGTCGGACAAGTCATTCCCTTGGGCGGCGCCACGTTCGAGATAAATCTCGTAGGCGCGTCGTTCGATCGCTTCTCTGGATGGTGCTCTGCTGTTTCCTAGTTTAGACATACCTGGGCCCTCCTCACAACTACATTACTCAGGGTATTTTGCGGCACAATACAGCAAATTACGTACAGCATAATGCGTTGTGCTGATTTGAAACCTATATTCACAGCCAAGTATTTATTGGGGCTCACTCGGAAGTGATCGGAGATAAGCAACGATAGCAACAGTGTCTTCGTGTTTCAGATGATAGATGTGCATCGGCGGTCTGATCACTTCTCCATTCGCGCCGACTCCTTTTTCCAAGATATTCACCGCATCAGCATCCGAGTAGGCCGGAAAGCCAGCAAGAGCTGGCGCGCGGTCAGCCCAAGAAGGCGTTGCCTTCACCGGAGTGATCCAAATCGGAGCGCCTTGCAGCCAGCGGTCGGGGTCAAGCTGTCCTTGCGCGTCGCGCGGAGTGTGACACTCACTGCATTTCGCCACTTCTTCCACCAGATACTTTCCGCGCTTGATATCGGCGTCACTTGCGGGACTGGCCGAAACCTTGTTAGAGGATCTTGCAGTACTCTTCTGTGCAGCCAGTTTTGCTGATGCCAGGAATGCGATGGCGAGTAAGAAGACGGCAGCTGCGATCCGAATGCCAGGTTTCGTCATGACTTACTCCAAAACTTAGAATCACTGCAAGAAATGTGTGGAGCAACCTTAGTGGTCGAATAACGGTCCGAGGGAACGAAATCGCCACGACACGGGAATTGTGGTATCGCTGCGCGGCATAGTCAATCAGGTGTTTCACCTTTCGGCCGCGGAACTCTTTGAGCGTTAGGCGGACTCGGAGGCTAATCGAGTGGCATTCGAGGGTAAATAGGATTCAAGAGCAGAGGCAGGGCGAGTTTCTGTTAGAGCTGGAGTCGAACTTGGAACTCGGCAGATTAGCGGAACTCGATTCGATCTTTCCTAGATGCTGGCGGAAGCTGCAAAGGAATCGCTGGATTCACCGCCGACTCTTTGCCAGCCTGAACCCAAGCGACACGAGTAGCCAGCGATCCGGTGATCGAAGAGATCGCGGCGGCATTTCGCAACCTCTTACTGCGCATACTGGTGGAGGTGCCCGCGAAGAGCCGCAATAGCAGCGGTATCGGACCAGAGAGCAATCCCGCAGCGCGCATCAACCAGCCTGACCTGCCTTTGTGTAGTGGTTCTTGGGCGGGCTTCTTGCGCACCTCGAGCGTGGCAGCCAGGGCTGTTTCGCAAAGCGCGGAAACTACTCCCAGCGAATTCAGCGCCGGCGAGTAATTGCCTCGCAGCTCAAGGATTGAAACTGCGGAACTCAGACCGGAAGCCGCAAAGTGGACCGGCAGAATCGAGACGTTTTGATTCCACGCCGGGATCGCCGTCGCCCCGACCAAAACCCCGGTGTAAGTGCAAAGCACCGTACCAGTCAATGCGGCGGAGAAATCCGCCGCACTTTCGAACACGCGAAACAAACCGTTAGAACCACTACGCTTCTGCACCGCGCTGCTGAAAGCCGCGGCGGCGCTGCTGGTGGAAAAAAAGACCAGCGTCCACGAGCCGACCGACATCGGGCTCTGAATCTTGAACACACGCAGCATATGGATGAATCGCGAGGGCATGCCGAGATCGGCGACGAGCAGCGCGGGCGAAATCGCGCCACCGATTGCCGCAAGCCATCGAGCGTCGTTGACAAGTTTCGGATCGGCCCCGGTCATCTTCGCAATATTACCCACCACCGCGGCAGCACCCGCAGCGCCGCCAACGAAGAAGTAGATGGGAATTTCCCAAGTCCAAGCAGGCTTCTTGAGCAGCGGCAAGCCGTAATAGCCGGTTTCGGGCGAAGCAATCCCAACGGTCGGTAACCTCTCGTTGACGTTTGTTTTCGCGCGCAGCTCGCGTTCGGCTTGCTCGCGGATTTCCTTCAGACGCAATTCGCGGGCGGCAAACGAATCGGGATCGTGGGAGAACGAAGAAGAACTCATGACCGGTGACCGTCACCCAAGAATGCAAGCAAAGCGCTAAACACCAGCATACCCGCGGCGACACCGGCGGAAGTCCAGCCGCGGCGCAAGTATTTCGTCGGCACTTCCGGGTTCGGCGGCAGATTGTAGGTCTTAGGATCGCCCCGGGTAATGAAGAGTGCGTGGATCCCGCCCACGCTGGACTCAACTGGATTGTAGAGATGCACATCGTTAAAGCCAAGGTCTCTAAGATGCTCCATGCGTTCGTCAGCCGCAGCAGTCATGTCTTCAATCTTGCCGAACTTTATGGACTCAGTCGGACACGCGGTGGCACAGGCAGGTTTGAGCCCCTCTTTCTGGCGGTCATAGCAAAACGTGCATTTGAACGCGCGGCCGTCGCTGGGATTGCGTTCGACCACTCCGAACGGACAGTTGACGACACAATACGCACAGCCATTGCATACATCCGGCTGAATATAGACGCCGCCGAATTCAGTGCGCACGATCGCGCCCGTGGGGCAGGCTTCCAGGCATCCGGCATTCTCGCAGTGCTTACAAACGTCGGACGAAAATCCCCAGGAAAAGACATCGGGTGAATTGCCGCCGAAGCCGGGGGAAGCGCCGTTCTCGACGAATTTAACGTGGCGCCAAGTTGAGTGGCCGAGCCCGCCAGTGTTGTCATAGGACATGCCGTGCCAGGTGAAGCCGTCTTCGGGAACCTGATTCCATTCCTTACAGGCCACCTCGCAGGCCTTGCAGCCGATGCACAGAGTGGAATCGGTCAGGAAGGCCGTAACGTCGCTCATCGAATATCCCTCGCGATGTGTGGAGCAGGCCTCATGAATTCGTCAAACTCCTCAAGAGCCTTAGGCCCGCGCTCTCGCCGGCCAGGAACGACGTTGCACACTAACGCTTTCGATTCCATGATGCGGACATTCGGTTCTTCGGAGATAGCGAGCAAATCGTTGGCGATGTCGCCAGTCACCAACCCTTTGTAACCCCAGTGGTAGGGAAGTCCCACTTGATGGACGATTTTGCCGTTCAGATGGATCGGGCGGATTCGTCTGCTCACCATGGCGCGCGCTTCGATCACCCCGCGAGGCGTGGCGACGGTCATGAAGCTGCTGTGTTCGATTCCCAATCGCGCCGCCAGTTCCGGCGAAATCTCGCAGAACAACTCCGGCTGCAGTTCGGCCAAATGCGAAAGGCAGCGACTCATTCCTCCCGCAGTGTGATGCTCGGTGAGGCGGTAGGTCGTCAGCACGTACGGAAATCTCGGGTCCGGAGAATTCGCGTACTGATTGTCGCACCGCTGCATTTTGTCGGCGGCAGGATCTATCGACTGTTCAGGGTACAAGAAATTCCGGACCGGGGATTCCAAAGGTTCGTAATGGGTGGGAAGAGGGCCATCCTTTAACCCGCTCGAAACCCAAATCCAGCCGAAACCGTCGGGATGCATAATGAAAGGCTTGTCACCAGCGATGGCATCATCGCCTTGGGCGTTTTGGGGAGGCTTGTAGTCAGGCGCTTTCGTCTTGCTAAAGTCCGGCACGTCTGTACCAGTCCATTCCTTTCTGTTTTCATCCCACCAGACGAGTTTCTTACGCTCGCTCCACGGGCGACCGTCTGGTCGCGCGGAGGCGCGATTGTAGAGAATTCGGCGGTCGGCGGGCCAGGCGAAACCCCATCCGTGGCCGAGCAGGTCTCGCGGCTTGCGTTCGTCGGCTTTGTTCTCGCCGGAATTCGGGAAAATGCCGGAATAAATCCAGCAGCCGCACGCCGTAGAACCGTCAGCTTTCAGATCTTTGAAACCGGCGACTAATTTACGATCGGCGACCGTCCATCCGTTGATTTCTTGCAAGACCTCTTCGATCACCGGCTCTGCGCTCTGCCCTTCGACGGAATAGTCCCAGGTAAGCGCATTCAGACCGGCATTGCGCGGGCGGTCATCTCCGCGCGCTCTTTGTTTTAGACGACGTCCCAGGTGATATATGAACCATGTTTCACTGCGAGCGTCACCGGGCGGATCGACGGCTTTTTCGTGAAATTGGTTCAACCGTTGGGTATTTGTAAAGCAACCGTCTTTTTCTGCAGAGCCCGCTGCGGGGAACAAAAACACTTCAGTATCAATCTCGTCAGGATCCAGTTCTCCGCGTCCGATTTCTGGTGAGTCCAGCCAGAACGAAGCTGTTTCAATTTCCACCATGTCGCGCACGACCAGCCACTTCAATTTTGCGAGAGCTTTTCGTTCGAGGCGGGAATTGGGCGCGCCCACGGCTGGATTCTGTCCCATTACCAAGAGGCCTTCGACTTTGCCCGCCGCCATTTCCAGCCAGTATCCAAAATGCGAATGGTCGCCGGTAACCCGCGGAAGCCAATCGAAACCGAAATCGTTTTCCTTGGTTGCCTTGTGGCCGTAATACGCTTTCAACAGGCTGATCATGTACCTGTCAAAATTGAACCACCAGCCGGTTTCTGTTTTGTGCTTTTGGATGTGATCCGCCAGGGAGTTCTGGCCGGCCTTGAAAAAAGGCATCGGCAAGTAGCCGGGCAGAATGTCATAAAGCGTGGGGATGTCGGTCGAACCTTGAATGGATGCGTGACCGCGCAGCGCGAGGATGCCGCCGCCCGGACGGCCGATATTCCCAAGGAGCAACTGCAGGATTGCCGCGGTTCGAATTACTTGCACACCGTCGGAATGCTGCGTCCAGCCGACCGCGTAGCAGATTGCGCCGGTTTTTTCCGGCCCCGAAGCACCGCAGAATGTTTCGGCGAGCTTGAAAAAGACCTCGCGGGGAACGCCGCAAAGTCTTTCGACGAGTTCTGGCGTGTAGCGCGAGAAGTGACTTTTCAGAACCTGGTACACGCAGCGCGGGTGCTGCAAGGTGAAATCCTGATGATAAATATTTTCATGGGATTTTTCGCCACCGTGATCCTTGCCCTGGCCGCCGTGCGCTGTGTGGCCTGGTCCTTGCTCCGTTACAGGTGCGCCTTCGTAGGCCCAAGTCTTGGTGTCATAAGTCTTTTTGCTCGGGTCCCAGCCCGAGAACAAGCCGTTTAGCTCCTCGGTATCTTTGAAATCCTCGCGCAGAATTACGGCCGCATTTGTGTAATGCAGGATGTACTCGCGGAAATCCTTCTCGTTGTCGAGAACGTATTTGATCATTGCGCCGAGCAGGACGATATCGCTGCCAGCGCGCAAGGGCACCCAAACGTCCGACATCGCGGACGTGCGGCTGAACCGCGGATCGACGTGAATTATTTTTCCGCCGCGTTCGCGAGCTTCAACGACCCACTGGAAACCGACAGGATGATTTTCCGCCATATTCGATCCCATGATCAGGATCGCATCCGCATTCTGAAGATCTTGCAGGGCTGTTGTTGCGCCGCCACGTCCGAAGGAGGTGCCCAGACCGGGCACCGTTGAGCTGTGTCATATACGGGCCTGGTTGCTGATGCAAACCATGCCCAGGCCGGCACAGAAGAGTTTCTTGATTAGGTAATTTTCTTCGTTGTCGAGAGTGGCGCCGCCCAGATGCGCCATCGCGGTGGTCTGCATTACCGTTTCGCCGTCTTTCTTTTCCGTGAAAGTGCGTTCGCGCGTATCCCACAGACGGTCGGCCACCATGTCCATGGCCGTTTCTAGGTCCAGATCTTCCCATTGCCTCGAACGCGGAGGGCGGTAGCGGACTTTCGCCAGGCGCCCCGGATGGGTGTGGAGTTCGTAAGTTGCCGAACCTTTGGGACAGAGACGGCCTCGTGAAATTGGGGATTTTGGATCGCCCTCGATGGAAATGAGTTTTCCATCTTTGTGGTAAACAAGCTGGCCGCAGCCGACGGCGCAATACGGGCAGATGGAGTGCGTTACTTGCGCGCCCGAATTGCGCACGTGGAGGTTGCGGGTCTGCTCGCTCATCGCCTCTCGGCCGGTGCCATCCGCATTTTCGCTGATCTGGCGGAACAGCGGCCACTTCTTTAGAAGCTCGCCGAGCATTGTTCTCTCCGTCCGTGCTTAACGCAACCAAATATAGCTTCGACGAAAAGGTATTTTTATGCCAGCTAAAACTAACACCTGAGGCAAAAAGCTGTATGTAAGTCAAGCGAGGATTGGAGTTCGCCCGAATGCAGGATGCGTCACGGCGTCGAGCGACGTTTCTCCAGACTACTTCACAAGTGGTGCAACGATCCCGCGTTAACGATTCGCGCTTTTTTGTTCGATGAAGGTGAGCGCATCCATAACCGTGCGGAAACCTCCGCGAGAGCCCAGCGTGTTGGTCTCGGCCTTTGAGTAAAGAGGACGGCGGCGGGCGGAAAACTTGGCTGGATCGAATGCACCGCGTGTGGTGTGGAAGACCCAGACATACTCATGATGGCTTTTGTCGGCATCGGAAGCATTCATCAGAGCCGTGTCTACGCTTGTCAGCGGCGTCCAGTCTGAAAATCCATTTGTCTCGAAATGAACAACATCGGGCATGGTGACGCTATAAAACGCCACGTCGTGCGTGAAGATCACAACGAAGTCCACCATTGCAGGACTGGGCGCAGGGCAAACGCTGGGAAAGGCCTTGAGCCGGTTCTGCGCGATCCACTTATATTGATTGGGCGACAGCCCGTAGGCGGTGAAAAACACGGTGCAGTTGGCGGCTTCGTTTTCCAGCGCTTTGACTGACGGACCTTCTTCTTCGTCGTCTGGATTGACGACTGGCTTATTAGGTCCTGCATCCGGGCGCGGAACCAGATTTGAAACAGGCTGAAGGACGGCCGATGCGGATCGGTTTTGTCCAACAGGATTCGAGTTTGCGTAGTTGGGCGTCGTCGGCGCCGGGGAGCTGGTACCGGCGCGGGTGCGACCGCGACGGACAGGGCTGCTGTGGCCGGCACTGCTGGGACTGGGGCGGTGGCAACGGAATTTGAAGCCAGAGCGGAGGCCGGAGCGCGCGTAGGTGCGACCGGAGCTGACATAGCGGCCTCCACCTTAGGAGTGGGAGGCAAGTTCGTGGGAGTCGCGACATGAGGCATGGTTGCGGAAACCGTGATCTCAGGAGCCGAGGGGGTGTTTGGCTCTGCGCCCATCGTTCGCGACGGCGCAGGATGCGAAACGGAATTGCTGGCGGAGACTTTGGGCGCAAGCGGGGCAGGCGCAGCTGGCAGTGGTTCGGCGCCAATGACCTCGGGAGTCGATCGCGGCGCATCGATCGTTGCTAGGGAAATTGCTGCCGGCGGCTGAGCGTAACTAGCATTGCTACTCGCCGGGACACTAGATGCTGCATTGCTTGCGACAATGACAGGAACGGACGAGCTCACGCGGGGTGCTTCGATGGCCCGACCCGGTGTCGAGGCAGGCGCAGGAGCGACTGCGACGGTCTGAGGTTTTGCCGCAGCCGGTGTCTCTCTCGATGGTGCATCCGTTGCAGCACTGGCGATCGCCACCGCTGCGGAAGTCGCCGCAGTCGAAGCGTTCACTATAGCGGCGCGAGCCGATGGTGGCGTTGACACCGCCATCGCGACTTGCCGCTGAACATCTGGTCGCGCAGTGGCCGCACCCGCCATCCTGGCTGACGGTACTTCATTGTCTGCGGGAGTAGGGTTGTTCGCCGCCGTGCCGGGACTTGTCGACTCCGAATCGGAAGGCGCGGTGCTTGCAACCGGCGATTTTGCCGAACTCCTTGACGCGCGACGGGCTGCAAAAGCCAGCGATGCCGACTGGACATCGTTCGTCTTCTCTTCGGGTTCAGGTGGCAAAGCCGACTTTGGAAACGCGGTGTCAACCACGTATCCTTCCGTGCCGTCCGAGGTTGCGATTTTAGCGTAGCCTTTCACGCGGCCCACGATCTGCACTGGCTCGCCGCACTTCAGCTTTGCGGCGACGTTGAAATCGACTAACGACTCGTACACCCAAACGCGGTCTTCATTTACTCCGCACTTCACGTTGACCGTGCCATCGGCTTTCGCTGTCGGGACCATACTAAGAATCACAACAGCGAGGGCACATCCAAGGGGGCGAGTCATTTTTCCTCCAAAATTAGCGCCGGTCCAGGCCGTAAAACATGCACACATTGAACCTGCTGAGCGCCGCCAGACTGGGGTCCTCAGGAGCTGAAGTCAAAGCGAGACAGCTTCAGTATGGGAACAAGCGAAATTTGAGCGCAACTGGACTGACGTTCAGAAATGGGGCAAAGAGGACAGTTCTCTTTTTCGTCGCCGTTTTACTTTTTGTGATGGCCGGCGCGACGTTTCTTGTCGTATCGTGCCAAGGCGCTTTCAATCACCGGATAGGCCGCGGCGGCGGGTTGAATTTCGTCTACCTCAACAATTTTGCCTTCGAGCTGTTTGTAATCCTGGAAAAATCTTCGAACCATGGCTAATTTGTGGGGTGGCAACTCGCTGGCTTCGTGGTAGGAGTTGTATTCGGGGTCGGCCGTCGCAACGGCGATGATTTTGTGGTCAATCGTTCCGGAATCTATCATGGCCATTAAGCCGATCGTCCGCGCATACATAATCGTGAGAGGAACTACCGGCACCTGGCAAAGCACGAGCACGTCGAGCGGATCATGATCTTCGGCGAGCGATTGCGGAATGAAACCATAATTCGCTGGATAGTAGACAGCGGAATAAAGCACTCGATCCATCTTGATAATGCCGCTGGCTTTGTCGAGCTCGTATTTGACGCTGGAGCCCAGCGGAATCTCTATCACCGAGTGGAACTCTCTAGGCACGTGCTCGCCCGGACTCAGGTCATGCCAAGGATGCATTCGCAAATCCTCCGAGATGCATTGTAGCGGACTCGCGTTCCAAAGACGAAGAAGGGGTGAATCAGCGGGTTCTAAACGAAAGCTGAGGCAGGTTGTCTGCTCCGAGCTAGCGGTCGCGGAAGCCTGGAAAGGTTTGGGAGACGGGAGTCACGAGTCGAGCGAAAACAGCGTTTCCGGTTAGTTGGCTCGCGAAACTAAGGATTGCTCGGAGCGGCTGGCGCTGCCGGTGCTGCGGGTAAGCCGCCGCACTGTGCCGCGACCAGGGTCTGCAGCGCATCGTCCATTAAAGTCCCCAATCGCGATTTCGCAGAGCAGATCTGATTCGCGGTCAATTGCAGCGCGCCTCGCAAATCAGCATTATCGAGATTCGCGCCGTTGAGTTTTGCGCCATTCAAGACGGTGCCATTGAACTGCGCCTCGCTTAGATCGGCGCCTTGTAAATCCGTGTCGAAAAAAATCGCTGAGGCAATTTGTGCCTTGTGGAGATTTGCGCCCGCGAGCTTGGTGGACCACAAGTAAGCACCTTGCAAGTCGGCACTATCGAGATTGGCGCCATCCAGATGAGCCTCGCGCATATCGGCTTTTTCCAAGTTGCCGCGAATGAGGGAAGCATTCTCGACGTGCGAAGCGTAGAAGCTAGCACCGTCCAGCCGGGCGTCCACTAATGTGGCGTTCGCCAGCGACGAGTACGAAAGGTTGGCGCCGCGCAGATCGGCACGCGCGAGATTTGAACCGTCGAGAATTGCGCGGTCAAGATTCGCATGATTCATCTGCGCGCGATCGAGCACTGCAAACCGCAGATTGGCCTGGCCTAAATCGGCGCCACGCATATCCGCTGCCGACAGGAAAGCGCCCTGGAAATTGGCGCGAAACAGGTGCGCGCTGGCCAGGAAAACTCCATAACCCTGAGCGTAACGGAAATTGGTGCCGTTTAGATACGCACCTTTCACCGAAGGAAGTTGATCCTCGGCACCTGTCCAGTTCGGTGGTGGCGATGAAATAGACGCCTCGGTCAACTCGGCGTAGGGGTCGTATCCTACCATCCATAGGATTCCAGGCGCCCAGCGGCGAATACTTGCTGACGCGAATTGCGGGGCTCGCGCCTTCTCGTGCGGCACGCCCGCGATCGTACCCGCGGAAAGAAATGTGAGAAGAACGAAAAGAAAAAGCAGTACCGCAGCCGGTTTCATAAATTTCAAGTTCCTGAAAGACTTCTTTTCGGGCTTACCTTGTACTGCCCAAATTTCCGCGGCGCGTCCTATGCTGGTCGTGCAATAAAAGCCGACGCCAACGGCAGCGAGAACGATGAGTTCTTGGAGCATCGAACCGTGGATGTCCTGCAACGTCAGGTAACGTGCCCAGAAGAAAAACAAGACGACCGGGACTAGCCAATAAGCCAGAAACACGGAACCCACTTTCTCGATCGTGCGGGTGGAGGGAGCATCAGAATTCATCCAGCGAAAGTGCATACGCAGCAGCCCGGTGACGATTCGAGGACCTTTTTGGTCAAGTGCGCGGCCGTCGGGGAAAATCGCCGGCAATTCGAGGGTCGCGTCCCAGACTTTTTGCAAGTTATAAAGGAACCACAGATAAACGCTGAACAACGCGGCGGGAGCAATCAGGTAGACCTGGTCCGTAGGCGCCGCTGCGGCGGCGGCCGGCGAATGCAAGAAGGGGATGATTGATGAATCCGCCAGAAGCTGAATGTCGCGCGTCTTCCAAATTGCTAAGACACAAATCAAACCCGCCACTAAAGTGGTGATAAACAACCCTGATGCTGTTTTGGCTGTTTGCTCGAAATCTGCTAGTGCGCTGAATGCCAAAATTGGAGCTGGCAATGAAGCCTGGTGAAGATTCGTGCCGGCCAACTGACGAGGCAGCAAGCCCATAGCGGATTCCAGGGATGCACCTTCCAGATTGGCGCCTTCCAGGTTGGCGCCCACAAGGCATGCGTCCTGCAGGTTCGCTCGAACCAGGCAGGTATCGCGCAAGTCCGCCAGCAGTAAGTCTGCTGATTTTAAGTTGGCGCTCTGCAAGTCGCCGTAACGAAGATTGGCGCTGATTAGCTCTCGGCCTTCCAATTTCGCGTCGCGCAGATCTGCTTTCTCGCCGATAGCCGCGTGCGAATCGAGCCATTCTTTATGGTTCGCTAAAGTTTCTGTGAGAGTCCATTCGGTGAGATCGATTTGGGACGGTGGCGCCGGGGGAACACTTGATGCAAACGTCTGTGCACTTGCGACGAAATCGCTCTCTGGTTCCGAAGGTCCGGCCGCGTCCGGGGTTGGGGGCTGTTCAGCAACGAAATGCAGCGCGAATTCTGGAAGATCGTCGCCGGGAGGTGTGACTTCTCGCGCAGGAGTTTGCTCGGACTTTTCGACAGTGAGAAAATTCTCGATCAGGAATCCTTTCAGCAGCGCGGCATCGGTGATCCGCCCATCTGTAGGCTGCGGGCCCGATGGCATTTCGTTGGACGAAGACGGCTCTGAGGCCGGAGACATGCGCGCGGCGCTGCTGAGCTCCTCTAATCCTTCACTGGTAAGCGCAGGTCTAAATAGAAATGCCATGGGCTGGTGCATTCCCCCAAGAAATTAGCTGATGCAGGACTCGATCGAGGGAGGTTTCCCCTACATTTGCAGTTACAAAGTCGGTGCGGTCTCCAGTTGCAAGTGATAATCGTACCCGGGAACCTTGCCCAAAACATCCTGTACAAAGGTATAACCGCGGGACAGCTGACCGCAGGTCCTTCGCACGCGATGGTACAGTGAAGTATGGCCTGTCCATCGGTAGTTCTTGGGGTTTGATGGTAGGGAAGTCGTGTTAGGGCCGGAGGGAACCTGAGCTAGGTAAGAGCAGTTTCCGCAGTATCCTTATATAATACTAGCCAACCAAATTGCTGTCGGCTAGAACGCACCTAACCGTCTGAAAGTGAGGCGATTCGTGGGAGGGAATGTGGACGGGAAGCCGTTGGTTAAAACGAACGCAGGGACCCGAATTGAATCGGACAGCATGGGTAAAATCGAGGTTCCCAATGACCGCTATTACGGCGCGCAAACGGCGCGTTCCTTGATCCACTTCGACATTGGCCGCGAAACCATGCCGCCAGAATTGATTCGCGCTTTCGGGATACTGAAAAAAGCTGCGGCGCTCGTGAACCAGGATCTGGGTAAGCTTCCGGCAGAGAAGGCTAAGCTGATCGTGCAGGCGGCGGATGAAGTAATCGCCGGAAAGCTCGACGAGCATTTTCCGCTGCACATCTGGCAGACCGGCAGCGGAACGCAGACCAACATGAACGCCAACGAAGTGATTTCCAACCGGGCCATCCAAATTGCCGGCGGCGTGCTAGGCAGCAAGAAACCCATTCATCCCAACGACGATGTGAACATGTCGCAATCTTCCAACGATACTTTTCCCACCGCGATGCATATCGCGGCTGCAACTCGCTTGGCAGAGGCGCTGATTCCGGCAGTTGAGCGGCTGCGCGATGCGCTCGATGCAAAGGCCAAATCGTTTGCGAAAGTCGTGAAGATTGGGCGGACGCATCTGATGGACGCAACTCCTTTGACCGTCGGCCAGGAAATGTCCGGCTGGGTCAGCCAACTCGATCGTGACGTCGAGAGATTGAAGATGGCGCTTCCGGGACTGCATGAATTGGCGATTGGCGGCACTGCCGTGGGCACAGGTTTGAACGCGCATCCTGAATTTGCCGAACGCGCAGCGAAGAAAATTTCGGAACTAACGGGCCACCCATTCGCTTCGCATCCCAATAAATTTGCCGCCCTTTCTGCTCATGATGAGATTGTTTTTGCCAGCGGCGCGCTGAAAACGTTGGCGGCCTCACTGATGAAAGTCGCGAACGATGTCCGCTGGCTGGCTTCGGGACCGCGCGCTGGTTTCGGCGAATTGATTCTCCCTGAAAATGAACCGGGCTCATCCATCATGCCCGGGAAAGTGAACCCGACGCAGTCAGAGGCTATGACCATGGTGGCTGTACAGGTGTTTGGAAACGATACAGCGATTGGTTTTGCGGGTTCGCAGGGAAATTTTCAACTGAATGTTTTCAAGCCCGTAATGATTCACAATTTTCTTAATTCAGTGCGTTTGCTGACGGATGCGTGTCGCTCGTTCGTGGACCATTGCGTTACCGGAATGCAGGTCGATCTGGCCCGCATCGATGCCAATGTAAAGAATTCTCTGATGTTGGTGACGGCTCTGAGTCCCAAAATAGGCTACGACAAGGCTGCGGAAATCGCGCATACCGCCCATCAGCACCATATTGGTTTGCGCGAAGCGTCTTTAAGGCTTGGGCATCTCAGTGCAGAGGAGTTCGACGAGTTAGTCAAGCCGGAAAAGATGACCCGTCCGTGAAGGCGCAGAAGGAGCTTGGCGATATCGCGTCTGATAAATCTCGTTGCGAGGCGTTTGAGCTGACTTTAGACGATTTCAACACAACAGTTCTTGAAATTATTTAATTAATCTCACGATTTCATCTGAGCGATGCGCTAGCTTTAACTAAAGTTCAACTCCTCTTCCCAAGGACCCCAGACTTCCCCCTTTCCCTAGGAGCATGAAAGCGACTGCTACTTGCCGAAAGTGGCCCGGCGCTGGCTACATTTCTACGCCACAGTTTCGATGCGGAACATCACGCCGTTGATTTGACTTCGAAACGGTGATGAAACCAGAAGATGTCGAAGAAAATACTCTCGACCTGGCAATTCCGAAGCAATGAATCTCCTGGCATGCTGGTAACCAAATTGTTGAGTTTCATTACCGCCCAAAAAGGCACCGCCAAAGCGCGAAAGCGCGGAAACAGTAAAATGAGAAAACTGAGTTACTTCTGATCTGTTGCGGGCGGCGCGGCTGCAGGCTGTGGGGTGCTCGCAGCAATTTCTTTCACTACCGCGGCAGCGAGTTTCTTACTCACGGGGCAGGATGTATCGTTAATGCGGCATTGCGCGAGCGTCAGATTGCAGCCGCATTCGCAGGTTTGCGAATTAAGCCGTTTCAACGCCTCTTTCCTCTGTTCCGGGCTCAAGCCGGAGAAATCGACATCCGGTAGCTCGGTAGCCAGCGCGGCATTCTTCAAAAAGATTTGCCCGTGGTCGTCGAATGTCTCAACTCTTGCGTCCGTCGGCAAATCGAGTAGCAGTCGAAGCTCGGTTTCATACAGGCTACGCGAATAAAGCCCTTCGTGCTTTTGAACCACGTTTCCTTCCGTATTCACCACAAACAGTGTTGGCAGCGCCGGTACGCCGCCATACTCCTTAACGATTTCGCGGCTGGCCATTATGATCGGGTAGTTGACGCCGGCATGGCTCGCGAAGTTTTTCACTTCGGCGGGGTTGCCATCATCCAGTGCGACTCCCACGATCTGCAGACGATCCTTGTAGCGATTTGCCAAATCGATCAAGACGGGAATTTCTGCGCGACACGGAGGGCACCAGGTGGCCCAAAAGTTAATAAAGACAACTTTGCCCTTCCATGCGGCGGTCGAGACTGAATTACCATCGAGGTCATTTACCAGAAAGGGCGGCACGGGTTGAGGATTGTTCGCAAATCGAACTACGGGAGTTTCGCCGTCCTGCGAATCGGGCGGTTCCGATGGCGCACTCACAGTAGACTTACTGGCAAGCATGTGGCTCGGGTTCTCGGCAAGATTACTTTTAGTTGCAAGTCGAGCCGATATGGGCGCGTCTTTAGTTGCTGAGACACGATGCGTAATGCCAGATTCGCCCGAACGTCCGGCAGCAAAGCCGATGGCCAGACCAGCCAGTCCGCCCATCATAGCCAGCACGAAAATGAAAGATTTCTTCACCCTGTCCATCGCCCATATCATTATGAATGAGAGAAAAGCTGTGGGCAAGGAACGCATCAGTCAGTGTTCCGATACTAACTGCTTACGGTTGATTTGCGATGATCCCTCGTAGCAGCTGACGCAGCGAGGCGATTTACTGGAATTGTGGTGCGACTGCGACCGCGACACCCTCAGTACCAAGAACTGTGCCGGAGACCGGCGCGGCATCACTTGCGCGGCCATTTTCAGGTGTGGATGAGAGTATGAGCTCAACAGGAACAAACGTTGTTAGCGCGTAGCTCTAACGCCACAGCGGCAATTGGTTGGACCGGATTAACTTGCGGGGTGATGGACATCACCGCTGCATTCCTTGTCTATGGGCTGGTTTACGGTGTTCGACCGGTTCATTTGCTGCAGGGAATCGCGGCTGGCCTGCTGGGCCCTGCGGCCGCATTCCAAGGCGGGTTGGCGACGGCTCTGCTCGGTTTGCTCTGCCACTTCGTGATCGCTCTTGGTGCGACCGCCGTGTACTTTGTTGTCAGCGGGAAAATTAACGTGCTGATCGAACAGGTGATCCCGTCGGGCACTGTCTACGGCGTGGCGGTGTACTTTTTTATGCAGGGTGTAGTACATCTCTCGCGCGCAGTGAAATATCAGTTTTCGCTGCAGCTAATGATTATCGGAGTGGTGATTCATATATTCTGCGTGGGGCTGCCAATTGCCGTGCTGCTCAGAAGGCTTTCACCTAAGGGAGCTCTCTTGCGCGACGCGGAGCGCAGAATCCCTCTCGTTTGTTCGCACGCACAGCAAGGGCGAAGCGCCAGCAACTAAGCCGTTAGGTTAAAACGCGGAGGGCCGACTTCCCCACTGTAGCCGCCGGAACCGTCACTTCCGGCAGTGAGGTTTCGCGCCTCGGGTACTTTGTAGTAATGTAATCATCCACCAGCTTTTGAAACGCCAATGAAAGTTCGTCGTAGGTGCCTTCCAGCGTGTTGAAATGTTTGCCGTCGATGTACACTGGACAGCGGGGAGCCTCCCCAGTGCCGGGCAGGCTGATGCCGATATTCGCGGCCTTGGATTCGCCGGGGCCGTTAACGATGCAGCCCATGACTGCCAGCTTCATTTCCTCCACGCCCTCGTAGTGCCGCTTCCACTCCGGCATTTTCTCGCGAATATATCCCTGAATGCTTTGGGCCAACTCTTGAAACGTGGTGCTCGTTGTGCGCCCGCATCCGGGGCAAGCAGTGACGCTTGGGGCAAAGGTTCGCAATCCTAGCGACTGCAGCAGTTCGCAGGCAGCGTAAACTTCATCGCGACGATCACCGCCGGGACGCGGCGTGAGTGAAACGCGAATCGTATCGCCGATGCCTTCGTCCAGCAAAATTCCCATCGAAGCCGAAGACCAGACCAAGCCCTTCGCGCCCATTCCTGCCTCGGTCAAGCCGAGGTGCAGCGGCTGGTCGGTTTTAGCCGCGAGGTCGCGATAAATTTCCACCAAATCGTGCGGCCGCGAAACTTTACACGAAATAATAATTTGATCCTCGCGCAGGCCAGTTTCGAGCGCCAGTTCAGTGGATTCGAGCGCGGACAGCACCATGCATTCGTTGATGATTTCTTCAGAAGACTTGCCGAGATCGCGATCGGTATTTTCCTGCATCTTGCGCATCACCAGCTCTTGATTCAGCGAGCCGCCGTTGACCCCGATGCGCACGGGCTTATGGTGATCCCGAGCTACTTTGCAGATAGTGGAGAACTGTTCATCGCGGCGCTGCCCGGCGCCGACGTTTCCAGGATTGATGCGGTATTTATCGAGCGCACTCGCACAGCCGGGGTACTTCGTGAGCAGCACGTGCCCGTTATAATGAAAATCGCCGATGAGCGGAACGTCGCAACCGGCATCGAGCAGACGCTTCTTGATTTCCGGCACGGCTGCCGCGGCTTCAGGAATGTTCACAGTGATGCGGACAAGTTCGGAACCGGCCTGGGCCAGCTCGAGACACTGCTGCGTAGTCGAGGCAATGTCCACCGTATCGGTGTTGGTCATGGACTGCACCACCACCGGCGCGCCGCCGCCTACCTGAATCTTGCCTACCTTCACTCCGACTGTTTTGTGACGTTTCTGAGTCATGTCTGCTCTATTGTAACGAATAGGGACGCAGGGATGCTAGCCGAGGAGCACGCTGCGATGAAAGCGGGCTTGAACAGGCACGGGCGAAAACGGGTGATCGCAGTAATGTAGCGAATCGGTTCGTGCCTAGCTTGAATCAATATTCCGGGCGGCGGCCAATGTTGCTGGGTTTGGCATTCGCGCGAGACGGCGGAGGAACGATAGTGGCCATCTTGCGAATCATGGCCAGCACGAGCTTCTTGTCGTCATCGGAAAGCGTGGTGGAATATTTTTTGATGTCGGCAAGGAAGCGGATTTCTTCCTCGGAGAGTTCGCCAAGGACTTTGCGCGTTTCGCGATCGCCGGGCGTGTCGCTGCCGGGGAAAAAATCGGCCAGAGAGATTTCCATGGCCTCGGCGATTTTTGCCAATGTTTCGAGCGAGGGAACGGTATGCCCGTTTTCTACGCGGGAAAGGTAGCAGCGCAGCAGGCCCGTACGGCGCTCGATGTCGCCCTGGGATAAGCCGCGGTCAGCGCGGTAGGACTTGATGACTTCTCCGATGTTAACTTTCGGCTTCTCTTTGGGCATGGGTATCGTTCCTCTAACTAGGGGCGTATCTTACGAGTTAACCCAAAACCGGCGCAAGACTTTTTTCGTTAAGTGTTCCTGACAGGAACATTTGTGTTTTGTGATATGTGTGGCAATTACAGCGGCAGCGAACCGCGAAAACTGCAAGACAAGCTAAATCTTGCGAAGAGACAACCAGTTGAATGTTGAGAATGAGAATGCTGTTGGAGCAAGTTAGGCCACAGATTGGGACATAGGCGTTTACTGTACGACGACGCTGCATCGCTGACCGGCGCGCTTATTTTCGTAAAGTGCCGCGTCTGCGCGCTGCACGAACTCCTGGGATGTTTCGCCTGGTTTGTAGTCTGAAAAGCCGTGGGAAAACTGCAGCCGTATTTTTTGGCCGTTGAAATCGAACTCGAGCCCTTCCAATCGGGCGAGCACATGGCGCACCGCTTCGGAGCGGCATTCAGGAAGCAGGACCATAAATTCATCGCCTCCCAGACGGATCGCCAGATCCGAGCCGCGAACGGCACGCTGTAGACGGTCGGCGAAACCTTTGAGCAGCACATCGCCGGCCGCATGACCGTGCTGGTCATTAATGTGTTTCAAGCCATCCACGTCCATCAGAAGAACAGTAAGAGGCCGACCGTGGCGCAGGGCCCGGCTGATTTCCTGTTCCAGGCGCTGTTCACCAGAGCGTCGATTGTAAAGACCCGTAAGTTGATCGAGCGCTGCGAGTTTGTAAACCTCCGAGGCAAGCGATTCCACTTTGGCTAACGATTGAATCTGCTCGACCACCTGTCCATGCAAACGCTTGATCTGGGTCTGCTGATAGACGAGATACACGCTAAAAATCAAAACGAGACCAACCAGCGCGCGAACAGATTGATTCAAAAAGAACGAATACGTGCTTTCTTCACGACTGAGCAAGGCAGGGAAGGCAAATGACGCGACCCCGACCGTAAGCAGCAGAATTACGGCAACGGTGGTGGACCAAAGCCAGGCTTGGCGGCGATCGAGATGCTGCAAATGTTGACGAATTTTTTCAGGCTCGATGCTCGGTCCGGGGAAATGAGGCTCTGCTTCAGAATCAAGGTGTGTTATCGCGCTCATGGCAGCCTGTTGCACCATTTGAACCTCTCTCCTCCGGCAGCGCATTAAGGACCCCGGCGAAATTCTCCGGGCAGACAGCGCCTGAGGACGTGTCGTCGGTCGATATATTGGATCGTCCAGGCGTGATTGCCTGAACGCAGAATGCCAGACTACCCGCTTAGGCTCCATCCGTATGTTCCGCAATGTTTCCATCCCAGTAAACCTAGCCTGCTTCATGCCCGCAGTGGTTTAGGACGGCCTGTTAACAGCGGCTGAGCGTTGCTGGCTGCGAACTCTCATACAGGTGCATCGCTGAGACGCGGAGTGTCCTCGCCGTTTTTGAGCGCTAAGCCTTCCTGCTTTCAATCCTGAGCAAATTCTGTGCGGCAACTCTCTGTCGATCGCTGGTTCTTTACGGTCGCTTCGGCGCGCCTGAGCGCAGCCAAACTCGTGAGGAGCTAAAACATGAAGCGATTGATCGTCTCGTTGTTGTTTGTGGCCAGCGCTGCTGTTGCACTGAATTTGGGACAAGACCTGTTGCCCAACCACGGAAGTCAAACTCTCAACCTGCAAAAGGGCTCAGCGGCGACCCTGCTTCTCGTCGATGGAACGGCGCCGCCAGTACCCGACGTTCCCATGAGTCTGCCGGAGAACTCCGGCGTCAATATTCTGTTGGCCGACGGAACGGCGCCACCAGTGCCCGATGTCCCCATGGTTTAGGTGACATAACGGATACTCAAAGAGTTCGTAACTAAGAAGGGGGAGAAAAATGCAAATCTCCCCCCTCTTTCATGCTACGATGCCCGCAGGTCGTGACATGTTAAGCATCATTCTGTGGTGGTCCGGCTTTGCGCTGGAACTAGCCATTCTTGCTCGCGGACTGCGCGCCAGAATGCTCACCCGGTATCCCTATTTTTACATCTATATGTCGTGTGTGCTGGCAGCGACAACGACCTTGTATGTGGTGCATCGCACATCGCGCGCCGTTTACAACGAGTTGTACTGGCCCACTGAACTCGTGACCGTGGTGGCTGGTTGTGCCGTGATCTTGGAGATGGTGACGCTCTCACTCGAGGGTTATCCGGGGGCTGCCCGTTTCCTGCGCCGCCTGTGTTTGGTGGTTTTCGCCGGATTAATTTGTTACGGGTGCGCGAAAATTGCTCTGGGCTCGGTAGATTCAGCAGCAGGGACCGAGCGCGACATCCGCGCCCTTGAAGCGATGGTTTTAAGCGCGATGATGGGAGTGGTTTTCTACTACGGGATCAGGCTGGGAAAAAATGTAAAGGGCTTAATCCTCGGATTTGGTGCCTATATCGGGGTCAGCTTAATGATCCTGGCTCTTTACGTGGTTTTTGGGTCTCGCCTTTTCAATACCTTGAGCTTTTTGCAGCCTGGATCGTACCTGTTCGCCTTGGTCGTTTGGCTCGTAGCCCTTTGGTCATACGCTCCAAATCCAAGGCCTGAAGGAAGGGGTCGGGGGCGAGCCGATTATGACGATTTGGCCTTTCGAACTCGCGAGCGTTTGAGAGACATAAGCGACCAGCTCAAAGAGACGGCCCGTCCATGATAGGGCTCATTTTATATCTTTTGCTAGGAGCAGGGCTTTTTGCGCTGCTATTAGCATTGGCGATGCGCCAAAGAGGTCCCGTGGAAGGTAGTGGAAGCCATTTCGTGCAAGCGCGGCAGTCGCTAACCACTCTGCAGAGCGGCCTGCTCGGTCCGAACGTAGTGGAACGCATATTCGACCCGCAGGATTTGAAATACTTGCAGAGGGCGACGGCCCCAGAGATTTGCAATCTGTTCCTAGCAGAGCGCAGGAGGATTTCGCTGCTTTGGGTACGGCGGTTACGCAGCGAAATACGGAATTTGATGCATTTTCATCTGAGTTACTCGCGCTTGCATGGAAAGCTCGATTTTGAGACTGAGCTTCGCTTGGCCTTGGACTTTGCGCTTTTGCTATCCGCCTGCCGCGCGCTCGAAGTCCTGTTGTACTGGAGAGGACCGTACGGCGCGCCAACGATGGTTGGCATTGCGGCCGGATCAGCCGCACGGGTGTGCGCGACCTCTGAGCGCTCCCTGGCTTTCCTGAATCCACTGGCGGGTGATTCCTTGCATGGCGACGCGCGCGGCGGAGCTACGGTGTGACCGTCACTAAGCCATTCAAAACGAAGGATGTGCTGGCGGCTGAGCAAGATTTGCGACTGCGAACACTCGCGCACATGCCACAGCGCCTGGAACGATTGCTTTATCTGGCTTCTACGCGCGATTACAACACCGGGCTCTACCGCCATGACGGTTTAGCGGTGCGTTTCTCTGAAGAAGCGGCCTGCGAGGCTTTAGCGGATTGCCACCGCGAAGCATTCAGAGAACTTCTTGATTGTCCTCTTGAGGAATTGGTCCAGCAATTAGAACGTTACGCGGGGGGAACGCGCTCAAGAAGCGATTTCATTGCCGCGTGGAGAGATTTAGAGCCTTATCGCGTGGCAATCCCATCGGGAACCGATTCACTGTCCAGCGAGCTGCTCTTTTCGAACCTTAAGGTGGCTCTGGCTATCTTGGAGAATCGCCTAAAGGATCCGGCTGCGGTGAAACCAGGCGCATCGCCACGCCCGTCACTTGTCCAATGATTTCAGCCTCATTTGGATACGCATATTGCCGGATCGGCGACCGCGAAAGGGGATGGGGCACTAGGGTTAGATGTGAGGCGCTCAGTTCCGCCCAGGAGCATGCGTAGCTGTCACGAAGCTCGATGAAATAAATAGGGCGCTCGAATTCACTTCGCCAATCCGAAGCTTGCGGACGATTCTTACGACTATCAATTTGGACGAAGGCTCCGGGTCGCAACAGTGGATACATGGAGCAGTCGCCCATGCCTATGTAGCCGTATTGGCAACGCCGAACGTCCAGCGTACGAAGCAGCGATACCGGTACCTCGTCCCACACCTCGACCATCCGTGAGATCAAATTCGTCTTTTGCAAGCTGAACCCGCGGTCGAAACGCACCGGAAATTTGACAGTCTTATCGGCATCCAAGGCCTCGATCTCAGTCAAATGAGTGTTGTGGAGGGGCGTAGACATCTGATAACGCGTAGTATCCGCTAGGGATATCCCGAATATCGCAAGCAAGTCGGTGAACTTCAGGCGATAAATCACGCTGAGACTGAAGAGCTTGAATATGCTCGGCACCGAGTTCTTATTTTCAAGCTGAGTCAGCCACGCATTCGATATGTAATACTCCTCGTTCGCGGACTCCTGCGCGATCTTCCTGGTCAGTTCCTCGACTTCACGCGTGGTTACGCCCAGCCGGTTACGGATCTCCCGGAGCTGATCTCCCGGACGGAACTGTGACTGCATGGAAGTGCCTGTTTGCATAAAGCGGGTTCGGCGAACATAGCCCGTCTCGCTTGGATAAGCAAATCGCCGGTTAAGATTGCGGAAACATTGCCGAAATGCCGCTGTGGAATTCCAGGTTTTATCCCTGCCGCGAACAAATTAAAAGAAACTTAGGAAATGTTGAATTCTGCTTGCAATTGGAAGCAACTCGAATGTTGACGCATGAACTACCGCAATCTTTGAGCGCGACGGCCTAACGCGCGCTTAGCCTAATACCAGCCTTACCTTGCTGCACAGAGCTTGGACCTCAAACTGGTTCAATTTACATCGAGGCAACGTCAAATGTTTCTGTTTTTTTTATTCAGTATATTTACGTACGGGCGTCTCGAACTTCGGTTTACTGTTTAGTTTTATCGATCTGCCCCAAGAACAGCAGAAATGCAGCCGATCGCAAACAGGCCTGATGCAACGATCCCAATATCACAGGATAGAGCGAAAACAAAGCGATGGTTCACTTTTCGCGCCAGCCGGCCCTATTACACTAGGACTGCGCGGGCGATTGTGCAAAGCTAAGCGGCAGCACCCTCTGGAGCAGAAAAATATGAACTCATTTTCCACCACACCGGTAAATGCGGGGGGCCCCTATCGCGAACATCGCGAAGTGCCGCGGTTTACGTTGATTGCCAGCATTGAAGTTCGCGAGCCCGAAAGCGACATGCGGATTAAGGGGCGGATCTCAGAGATCAGCCGCAAAGGTTGCTACGTTGACGTGCTGAACACGCTGCCGGAGGGCACCCTGCTCGACGTCCATATCTCCCGCGATCAGGGCGCCTTCGAAACAAAAGGCAAAATCGTCTATGTCCAGCCGGGTATGGGAATGGGCGTCGCTTTCGTGGAAACTGCGCCAGAGCAACTTAAGATCCTGGATGCCTGGCTTGCGGAGATGACTCCGTAAACAAGGCTGTACAAACTGGCGACGTTCACGATTCGGGTTTCTTCAAAAGTTCTCACGACGCCCCTCATTTAGACTTTTCACTCGCCTGCGGTAAAATAGATGCAAGCAATCGAATGGGAGGAGCGTAGTGGGTTTCAGTGCGAGCACGCGGCAATTGGGCAACGTTACCGTGGTGGACGTGCGAGGCCGGTTCACTTTGATCGAAGGTCAAGCGGTTCACGAGTTGTTGATGGACTTGTTTGAGGACGGCCGAAAGCAGATCCTCCTTAATTTTCGTGATGTCTCCTACCTCGATAGTTCGGGAATCGGGCAGCTGATCAGGGGATTGTATTCCGCGCGCAGGAATAATGTGGAGCTTCACGCTGTGGACTTGAGTCCGCGGGCCCGGGAAGTTTTGCATATGACCAACCTGCATACCATTTTTACGGATTTTCCCGACGAGCAAACTGCATTGCGCACCTTCGCGCTGCCCTAGAATCGCCCCGGGAGACACGATCCCACCCCTGCAGATGGTTCCGTAAGAATTTCGCCAGAGAAGTTGGCGCACGTAAGTAAGGCTCTCTGATTGTCTTCGTTATTTCTGAATCACGCCGCAGGCAATACGGGCGCCGGAATTGCCTGCGGGATCGGTCTTGTAATCGTCCAGATTGGCGTGAATCACAATCGAGGTCCCGCCGGGCTGGAACAGGGAAGTGGGGCCATCGCCGAGCGTCACGTTGGTGTCGAGCATTGAGGTGTTGGCATGACCCTCTGCCCCAACCTCAAGGTTAGGCAAGTCTCCGTTGTGAGGTCCTTCGGGGTTATCCCTGCCGTGCTCTTTGTTCGCTGGATTAAAGTGGGGTCCTGCCGTTTTGAAATCTGGCCCTTCGCACTTACCCGCGGCATGAATATGGATGCCGTGAGGCCCCGGGGGAAGCTGTGAGACGTCCACATTCACTCGAACGCCTCCTTCCGACGGCACGAACGACGCACTACCGATCTTTTGGCCGGCAGTGTTGAAAATATCGGCGTGTGCGGACTGAGCAAGCTGCACTGCCAGAAACTGCTGCGATAGTTTGGAATTCGGCTGCGGCCCCGGCTGAGATTGCGCTTGGGCGGAGGGGAGTGCAAAGCTCGTGCACAAAACTAAAATGGCGATGAACGAGGCATGTGATTTCATCTTCCGCCCTCCATTGTTCGAGACGCTTGTAACACAACAGTTATAGACGGGCGGGGCATGGAAAGCAATGTGCGTGGCCTCCGCGCGACAAGCGTTCGACATCCGAATGGTTATTCTTCATCGACTCGGGCCTCGGCCAGCCGGTCGATAGCTCCCATATCTTCCAGTGTCGTGGTATCACCTGTGACCGCGCCTTTGCTCGCCAGTTCGCGAAGGAGACGGCGCATGATTTTCCCGCTGCGCGTTTTCGGTAGACCTTCGGCAAAACGCAGGTCCGCCGGACGGGCGATGCTGCCGATGCTAGTCGCAACGTGATCCATCAGCTCGCCGCGCAGTTCTTTCGAGGCTGTCTGGCCGCTGCGAAGGGCCACAAAACAGACGATGGCTTCGCCTTTGATTTCGTCGGGGCGCGCAACAACGGCCGCTTCTGCCACAGAGGGGTGGCTCACCAGCGCGCTTTCGATCTCCATCGAACTGAGGCGGTGGCCGGCGACTTTGATCACGTCGTCCACCCGGCCGAGCACCCAGACGTAGCTGTCTTTGTCGCACTGGGCGGCGTCGCCGGCAAAATAAACGCCGGGAATGCGCTGCCAGTATTCGCGGGCGTAGCGTTCATCATCGCCGTAAATCGTGCGCAGCATGGAAGGCCACGGTTTCTGAATCGTGAGGTAGCCAGTTTCGCCGGGAGCCACCGGTTCACCTTTCAGATTCACCACCTTTGCCGCCACACCGGGCAAGGGCAAGGTTGCGGAGCCAGGCTTCGTGGGAGTTGCGCCGGGAAGAGGCGAAATCAGAATCGAGCCAGTTTCGGTCTGCCACCAGGTATCAACAATCGGGCAGCGATTTTTTCCCACGGCTTCGAAATACCATTTCCAGGCAGCAGGATTGATCGGTTCGCCGACGGTCCCGAGCAGACGCAGACTCTCGAGGCTATGCGGCTTAAGCCATTCCATGCCCCAGGCCATGAAGGCGCGAACCGCCGTGGCCGAACTGTAAAGAATGGTGACCTTATAACGGTCGATAATTTCCCAGAAGCGATCTTTCTTCGGAAAATCGGGCGCTCCTTCGTACATCACAATGCTGGCGGCATTTGATAGCGGGCCGTACACCACGTAACTGTGTCCGGTGACCCAGCCGACATCGGCGGTGCACCAGTAAATGTCGTCATCGCGCAGATCGAAAACCAGATTCGTGCTCCAGGTACATTGCAGCAGATAGCCGCCGGAAGTGTGCAGCACGCCCTTAGGTTTACCCGTGGTGCCGCTGGTGTACAGAATGTAGAGAGGATGTTCGGAATCGAAAGGTTCAGCGGTGTGTTCCTTAGAAGCCTTTTCTTCCAGCTCGTGCCACCAGAGATCGCGGCCCTCTTGCCACCCCACTTCTTCTTTGGTGCGCCGCAGCACAATGGATTTTTCGATGGTGGGGCAATTTTTCAACGCCGTGTCCGCGGTTTCTTTGAGCGGAATGATCTTTCCGCGGCGATACCCGCCATCGGCGGTGATTAAAATTTTGGCTTCGGCGTCAGCGATGCGATCGGCCAGAGCGCTGGCGCTGAATCCGCCGAACACCACGGAATGCACGGCGCCTACGCGCGCGCAGCCAAGCATCGCGATCGCGGCCTCCGGCACCATGGGCATATAAATCGCGATGCAATCTCCGGGTTTTACGCCAAGCGATAACAGCACGTTGGAAAATTTGCAGACGCGCTCGTGCAGTTCGGCGAATGTGAACTGAATGGTAGAGCCGTCTTCGGCTTCCCACATGAGGGCTGGTTTATTCGCGTTCTGTTTCAGATGGCGGTCAAGACAGTTGTAGGCAACGTTTAGCTTGCCGCCGACGAACCATTTCGCATGCGGCGGATTCCACTCGAGCACTTTCTTCGGTTTCTGGAACCAATGCAGCAATTTTGCTTGAGTGCCCCAGAACTTTTCAGGGTCGGCCTGCGCGGCCTCATACATCTCGCGATATTCCGCGAGCGAGCCGACATGAGCTTTCTTGCTGAAATCCTCCGGAGGAGGGATCGGCCTCTCATCCAAAACGTGCGGATCGAATTCCTGCATGACTCCTCCGTGGTAACGTGCGGCAAGCGCCGAAGTAGGCCAATAAGAGGGCAGTTGGCCAAAAATGGCCCGGTACCCGTCCATACGTTATTGGAGCAAGGCTGTTTGGTCAAGGACCAGTCGGTCTGCAGCCTTCACAGTTCCGTCCCGCTCTTATAGAAAACAAACTTGCCAGGTCACACCATGCGCCGAAGAAGGCGGCGGGCAGCCCTCGACCCGATGCCAAGTAGGAAACGAATGAACCGCAGAGACCCCGAGAAAACATCCTCTGGTAGTCCCAATGGCAAGTCGCAATTCGTGGCCTCAGAGCCTTCACAGTTTGAGTAAGACTCGCTCTTGGCGCAAGCAGTCGCCTTTTAAGAAGTCGGAGCAACGCCGGGACAGTAAACTTAGCTCAGCGAGAAGCGCTGGGTAACGGGCAAGATCTTCCATTCGCTATGCTTTTCCCGCGAGCTTGGAGGTGCGCGTCAATTGGGCAAATGAAATCGGGTGCCGTTTGCCTGCTCCGGCTGACTCTGCTAAAGTTGATTTTCGATGTCATCCATCCTCCAGGAAGTCGGCGAGACCTTCGTTACGCTCTACAAAGGCTTCAGCGTAACGTTTCGCACCATGTTCCGTAAGACTACGACCGAAGCATTCCCGAACGTGCCGCCAAGCGTCCAACCGCGCTATCGCGGCATTCACGTGCTTCAGCGTGATGAAAACGGCTACGAAAAGTGTGTAGGGTGTTTTCTGTGCGCGGCAGCGTGCCCTGCGAATTGCATCTATATAGAAGCCGCAGAAAACACAGCGGCAAACCGCATCTCCGCCGGTGAACGCTACGCAAAGGTCTACAACATCGACTATTCCCGTTGCATTTTTTGCGGCTACTGCGTAGAAGCTTGTCCCACGGACGCAATCACCCACGGCCACAGCATCGAACTGGCCCCCTACGACATCAACGCCATGATTTACCGCAAAGAACAACTCCTCGAACCATGGCCCCCACGCAACTCGACTCCCCGCCCCTGAGCGCACCCGCCGAGATCACCCGTGCGGACGATACACGGGGACGTTTCATGCTTCTTGCCCCCGGCGCCGAAAACATCACGCGATAAAAATTAAAATCGCCTGTAAAGACTACTGACTGACCATTTGTGAAACGGCCAGCGGCCTCGCAAGCGGCGCAAATCGACATTCGTTCGTAAGCTGAATAAACAACCGTGCGGTTCGGCGCTTGTTCGATCCCGGAGCAAGAATGAAAGCCAAGGACGTCTTTGATTCCTGCTACGGCGACCAGACCGAGGGCGCGCCCGCGAGTATATGGCTGATTTCGAGGGCATTGGACCTGACTCGCTGCGATGACTGTGTTGCTGTGCTGCGCTTTCGCCTTCTTCGGATTTTAGCGAGAATATAATTAACAACGCACGACCCCAGGAAAAAAACGGGATTCCGAGAGCCATTCCGACTGTGTTGATAGTAGCGATAGCATGGTTCGCTGATTCTTCCATGCTCGCGCCTTCTTCTTTGACCAGAACGGCTCGTGCGGTTGCAACCTGGCGCGTCCAATAAGCGCCCATATTGAAGCCGCATTTATCACATACGCCCGCAGTCAACTGTTGATGCCAGCACTTCGGGCAACGGTAAAACATGGTGTGATGACATTGAGCACAAAACTGCTTGTCGTCGGGATTCTCGTGGCCGCATTCGGGGCATTGCGCCATCGCTTAGGATTTTCGGTCGCGACCCACGAGAAAAAAGCGGACCAGATTGATTCCACCGGTGAACGGAGAGAGGAGTAGATTCTTCATCAGCGTGGAACGTCTCTCAATCTTCTCGTGAAGCGCGTCGGCTTCAGCTTGCTTCGCCGCGACCACGGCCCCGATGTACTTGATGAAATCGATTCCGCACTTTTGGCACGTGCCGCCGACGCGCTGGCTATGTCCGCAGGCAGGGCACTCAAAACGCATCGTGGTGTGACAATGTTGGCAGAAGCGCGCCACACTGCGCACACTGGCACCGCATTTCGAGCACCGCACTGTGCTCGGTGCCGCGGAGGCTGCGCTGTCAGGAGCGCTCGCAGCAGCCGGAACGTCTGGAGTCATACCCGCCGGCGAAGATTTATCGCTAAAGCCGGTTGGGAGGTTCACCGTCAGGGGAGCCGGAGAACCCACGGTAGGCATCCCAGATTTCGGGGCGGGCTCATTCGCAGTCGATTTGTCTGCCGGTTTGTCCCCGGATCTGCCCAAAGTTGAATTTCCGGCCATGACTCATTTTAAGTGATAAAAAGCGGGAAGCGCCTGTCGTGAGGAATCATGCGCTTGCTGCGTTAACCTGTTCGCTTGTACAGGCACGCGCGAAAAACACGGTGGACCTTGACTGGCGAGGTTCTAAAGAACGGCTCCCGGAAACCTCCGGAAATTATCCGTCGATTCGTTAGCGGGAGACGCGCCAAATCGGAGAAGGCAATTCAGGCTTGCGCGTGATGGGAGGCATCAGAGAAACCGAAAACGCCACTAAAAACAGGCATGCCAGCATTTTCGCAGGACCGGCAGCAGCCGCCACAATTCCGGAAAATCCAAAAAGCCCCAGCAGCATCGCCGCTGAGAACGTAACAAGTGACCATCGCTGCATGATTCTTAGCATCGTTTGAAGACAAACGACCTCGCGACCTAGTAGGACAACTCAGCGTTAGTCCTCCAGCGATGTAGTCCTCCAAGGATTGCGGCTAGTTAGCGGCGGCCCTTGCGAAAACTGAGACCAGAAGACCGCTTGAAATTGCCGCACGCGACCAGAATCACATTTCCCTCGAAAACCATTCGCTGTTAGCGGCCTAAAACCACCAAAAGCATTAACACCACGACCATCAAGCCCAGCCCGGTCATGGGATTCTCACTCAACTCCTTGTGTTTCGGCCAAAGCGGCAGGCTACCCAGCAGTGCGACCACCAGCAGAAAACCCACAACAGCGGTTAACATTGTTATTTGCCTTTCGGAAGCGACTCGCTTCTATCAACCCAAACATCATAGTCGACTCGCTGAGACTACGCCATAGGGTGAAAAAGGTAGATCCTTCTATGGACTCTTGCAACGCAGATTACGCGTGAATTGCGCAATTCGCCCGAGCCAACAGATCTAATGCAAAGCTGAAGATTTAGTGGGCACGACCGCTGGCTAATTTTGCTTCATCGACGTGGACTCCGGGAGCAAGGGCTTAGGCAATTTCGCACGGATCAGCGCTTCCACTTGTCTCCAGACATCGGGATCGCATTCGATGGCGATGTGCGGTTTCATGAACATGCGGTCCCACCAGGGATATCCCAGCTCGCATACCGGCGGGCTCCCGGCATAATCGAAGCGAAAGTTACCGATTACCTGGGTACGCATCGGATCTTCAGCGCGAATATTTGTTCGGCCGTGAACCAGCCCATTGGTCTGATAGTAGTTCACGGCTTGCGCCACGTTCGACGGAATTACCCCGTCGTTCTCGCCGCGCTTTGTGATGCTGTCCACTTGAATCGTTAAGAGGACCGGAATACCGTCCACATTCAGCTGGTTTGCCAACGTGACAGTTTCCGAACCTCCCCAGCTATGTCCGTAGAGGACGATCCGCGCATTGTGCTTTTCGTCCCCTGAGAGCCGCCCGTCATGGTTCGAATCGAGGGCTTGCAAAATAAATCGATGAGCATCTTCGCCACGGTGGTTTTCAAAAGTATTGATGTAGACACCACTCGGATAATCCCGCCGGATACGGGAAGCAACCTGGACGGCGCTATGGAATGTATTGTCGCCGTGCACAAATCCCCCGACAAAACCCACTACAATAATCTGGGGCGTTGATTGTGGGATCGCCGCAGTGTCGCTGGAAAGCACTGCCGGCGCACCCTCAGTCGGCGTGAGTGCCTGGGCGGCCACGGCCCGGCAAATCGCGAAAATAAGGGCAACAAGAATCGAACAGGAGAGAGTAGAAAATCGCATGTTTCTCTTCGGTGCGGGAAACCATCTTAGCACAGTATCGGCGTCACTTGCGGCCTAGCTTCTTGGTCGACCGCATAACCTGAGCTGTCCTAGGCAGAGAACCGTGCAATCCATTACAACCGGAAATACTCGGAACACCCTATAGCTTTAACTGGGGGTTAGGCTATCTTGGCGCAAGTGAGATAGCTCATGCTCAGGACGATACTGCTCATTATCGTGATTCTAGCGCTGTTGGGAAGTCTGCCGATGTGGCCGTACAGTTCGGGCTGGAGCTACTATCCCAGCGGCGGTCTCGGGCTCATCCTTATTATCATTATCGTTCTGATGCTCGTCGATCGAAGCGCCGTCTAGTCAGAGTCTCATAGGATGCGTCATGATAACCGTAGTTGCGGTTTTTCAATCCCGTTCGGCAGCTGAACGAGCCTGCGCTGAACTGGCCCCTTTGGGTATCGCCGGAGACCGCATCAATATCCTCACGCCGCAAGTCAGCCAGCAGGAAATAGCCTCAATTCCGACAATCGAAGCAGAACAACCCGGGATGGGAAAGGCTCTTGGTGCAGCGGTCGGCGGCGCTGTGGGGTTAGCAGGAGGCATGGGCATTGCCGAGGTGGCGCTAACTGGCCTGGCGGTCCCGGCTATCGGCCCTGTTATTGGGATCGGGCTGCTGGGTGGCATTTTACTGGGCGCTATCGGAGCAGTCACGGGCGGCGCGGTTGAGGACTACACGGCGCAGGGACTGCCAGGCGACGAGCTATTCGTGTATCAGGACGCCCTGCGGCGAGGTCGTTCGGTAGTAATCGTCACCCCTGAAAATAGCGAACAGGAAAAGGCAGTTCGCGGAGCACTTGAACTTGCCGCTGCCGAGAGCATCGACCGCGCAAGGGATATGTGGTGGTTGGGTCTACGCGACGTTGAGAAGGAGCACTACAAACCCGAAGACGGCGCCAGCTTTGACGATGACGAGCGCTATTTCCGTCGTGGCTTCGAGGCTGCGTTGCATGCTAGGAACAGAGACAAGTCCTACGAAGAAGCTAAGAAGACCCTTGGTGATGCTGCGCCCCGGCTCCACGAAAACGCGCCGTTTCGCCGCGGCTACGATCGAGGGCGCGCTTATCTGGAGGCTATGAAACATCGCGGAAGTTGATTGTTTCCTGCCGCTTACGCCTACCGGGACAATGTCGCCTCTAGGCATATGTTAAGTTGACCCTATTGCTACACTACAGGATTCCTCCGATTCACCCGCCAAGAGTGGTTCGCTATCGTTATGAATGAGGTAGGCAGAAGTTCTTGGGTTCCCGGTGCCGTTGTGTGTTATATTGGCTGCGGATAAATTCAAAGGATTCAGAGTGATAGCCCGGAAAAGGACCGGCAGTACGAAACCTTTCACCGGAATGTTGCATCTAACGGGATTATGGCTAAAGAACAACTGAAAGGCAGTGGACGTTTAGTTCCAACCCGGTTGACCGGCGTAGAATATAAGGTTAAGTACGGCATCGAGCTTAGCGAAGAAGCCCGCGAGCGCGGCGGCGGCTGGGGAGCGGCCCGTGGTGGACGCTGGACCCGGTGCTCAGTTCGTGCTGCGCATCATCATCCGATACCGGATGGCAGCTACTTTCTGCACGCTGACGATGGCCGCGTGCACCAGCTGAAGTCCGAAAACGGTCAGTGGCAGTACCTCGCCGTGATTTAAAAACCCAGCCTCAAGCTATGGTGACATGACAACCTAGGCTTGGAGCTTAGATTCCCGCTATTTCAAATCCGGCTAAGCGGTTTCTCCCGCAGAACCCCGAGCTTGCGGAGCCTTGCTCTATAATCCTCCTTTTCAGCTTCCTAAGTCTCACTCGCCGTCGGTTATACCAGGCCGGCACGTGATGTCCTAGAATCGCGCTACTATACATCCGGCCGAAAACCCTGTAAGCGCAACGCGGTTCCTCGGTCGAATTGCTTAGACCGCGTCGCCACAGGGAGAATTGCCATGACCTCGATCCGCCTGGTTCTTCGAAAATCCCTGCGATCGTTTTCGGCCGGCATTGTTTCGCCTGTGGTACTGCTCGCACTATTTTCCCTCGTCCGCCTTACAGTGCGCGCGCAAAATAGCTCGCCTTCACAAGATACGGACAAAACCGCGGAGGCCGTAATGGCGCCGAATGAGAACCTTGTGGTTGAAGGGATTCCGCCGATCCCCGCGTCGCTTGCGGAAAAAGCCGATCGCTACACGAACTTTCGTGCTGCGCTTTTTGCCAGCTGGCACCCCACGCGCCGCGAAATGCTGATCGCAACGCGCTTCGGCGATACCTTCCAGATTCACAGTGTGAAAATGCCCGGCGGCGCCCGCACTCAGCTCACCTTTTATCGCGATAACGTTCGCATGGCGTACTTTCCGCCGAAAGGCGGCGATTCATTCGTCTTCAGCAAAGATATCGGCGGCGGAGAGTTTTATCAGCTTTACCGCTACGACCTAGCCAGCGGCGCGGTCACCTTACTCACCGACGGGAAATCGCGCAACACTGACGAAGTGTGGTCGAACGACGGGAAACTGTTGGCCTACGGCTCCACGCAACGCACTGGCAATGATGTGGACATTTGGCTTAGTGAGCCGAAAAACCCCAATGAAACGAAAACCAATCGCATGCTTGCCAGCTTAGCGGTGGGGGATGGACTCCGCTCGATTGGTCGCCCGATGACAAGCAGCTGCTGGTAATGGAAAGCATTTCGGCTAACGAGTCTTACCTGTGGCGGATGGACACTGCGAGCGGCGAGAAAACCCTGCTGACGCCTAAAGGCGGCACGGAAAAAATTGTCTACGGTTTCGCTAAGTTCAGCAAAGACGGGAAGGGAATTTACGCCACTACCGATCGCGATTCGGAATTTCAGCGCCTCACTTACATCGACCTCGGCTCCAAAAAATACACATACCTCACCAGCGACATTCACTGGGACGTGGAGAATTTCGACATCACGCCCGATGGCCGCCTGATTGCATTTACCGTGAATGAAGAGGGTCTCAGCGTCTTGCATTTGCTCGATGCGAAAAGCGGTGATGAAAAACCAGCGCCGAAGCTGCCTGCAGGTGTGATAAGTGGAGTGCGCTGGCACCAGAACGGACGGGACCTGGCCTTTGGAGTCAGCTCTTCGCACTCAACTTCCGACGCGTATTCGGTGGACGTGGCCACAGCAAAGCTCGAGCGCTGGACGGCCAGCGAAACCAGCGGCTTGAGCCCGGAAACATTTTCCACAGCGGAACTGGTCCACTGGAAAACGTTCGATGGAAAATCGATCAGCGGATTTTTGTATCGTCCACCTGGAAAATTCAGCGGTAAACGTCCGGTGATTGTAGATATTCACGGCGGTCCGGAGGGTCAATTCCGCCCGAGTTTTCTGGGCCGTTACAACTACTTCATCAACGAGTTGGGGATCGCCATGGTTTTTCCAAACGTGCGCGGGTCGACCGGATACGGCAAGACATTCGTCACTCTCGACAACGGTTTACTGCGCGAGGATTCGTATAAAGACATCAATTCGCTTTTCGACTGGATCGCGCAGCAACCGCAACTCGATTCCAGCCGCATCATGGTCACCGGCGGCAGCTACGGTGGATTCATGACCCTGGCCGTTGCGACAAACTACAATGACCGGATCCGCTGCTCGCTCGATGTCGTAGGCCCGTCGAACCTGGTGACGTTCCTGAACACACCTCAGGTTATCGTCAGGATCTCCGCCGCGTGGAATACGGCGATGAGCGCGACCCCCAAATGCGCGAGTTCCTCGAACGCATCGCACCAGCCAACAACGCGCAGAAAATCACCAAGCCTCTTTTCGTGGTGCAAGGCAAGAACGATCCCCGCGTCCCGTGGACCGAGGCGCAACAGATGGTAGCGGTAGTACGAAAAAACGGCACCCCGGTCTGGTATCTGATGGCCAACGACGAAGGCCACGGTTTCAGCAAGAAGAAAAATGCAGATTACCAGTTCTACGCCACAATACTTTTTATCGATAAATTCCTTTTGGATTACTGATCGGAG
>CAWJGI010000008.1:0-78093 GCA_963842255.1 uncultured Acidobacteriota bacterium
CCCTCTGCTCAGCGGCCAACCATTTTCTGCAAGTGCTCCGGATACCGGGCACCTTCTACCTTGATTTCTGAAGCCGCGCTGTCGATTTCGCGCAAGTCGTCTGTCGTTAGTTTGATGTTCACTGCCCCAAGGTTTTCTTCCAGCCGCGGCACTTTGGTTGTGCCTGGGATCGGAACTATCCACGGCTTCTGCGCCAGCAGCCACGCCAGCGCGATCTGCGCCGGTGTCGCCTTCTTCTGTTCCGCGATTCTGCCCAGCAGATCCACTACCGCCTGATTTGCTTTCCGCGCCTCGGGCGAAAAACGCGGCACGATGTTGCGGAAATCGGAACTGTCAAACGTAGTCTTCTCGTCGATCTTCCCGGTAAGGAAGCCTTTCCCCAGCGGACTGAAGGGTACGAACCCAACTCCGAGTTCCTCCAGCGTCGGTATCACTTCCGCTTCAGGTTCTCTCCACCACAGCGAATATTCGCTTTGCAGCGCAGTCACCGGCTGAACTTTGTGTGCGCGACGTATCGTTTGCACTCCCGCTTCCGAAAGGCCGAAGTGTTTCACCTTGCCTTGCTGAATCAGTTCCTTCACCGCGCCCGCCACCTCTTCGATCGGTACGTTCGGGTCAACGCGGTGCTGGTAGAACAGATCGATCGCATCTGTCTTGAGTCGCTTCAGCGAGGCCTCTGCGACCTCTCTAATGTGCTCTGGCCGGCTATCCAGCCCGGCCTGTTTCCCGGTGCTCGGATCAATTGTGAATCCGAACTTCGTCGCAATCTTCACTTGGTCACGAAACGGTGCGAGAGCTTCGCCCACTAATTCTTCGTTCGTGAACGGCCCATAGACTTCCGCCGTATCGAAGAACGTTACACCGCGTTCGACGGCTGCTCGAATCAGCGCAATCCCGTCCTTCTTGTCCACCGCCGGCCCTAAGCCGAAACTCAGTCCCATGCAGCCCAGCCCCAGAGCCGAGACTTCTAAGCCGCTTTTTCCAAGTTTGCGCGTTTCCATTGTTTCTTCTCCTTAGCGTTTGTCTCATCCCGAGATTAAGAGCAAACGTCCTGCAGGCGGTAGCCTGATCCTTCCGATTTATTGCCTATTCCTCTTGTCAACTGAAAAACTATTGGTATATCCGAGGCCGAGTGGCTATCTTAGGGTAGGGAACAAGAAACCCAATACATGAAAACCTCCAGCAAAAACATTACTCCGCTACAGAGCCGAGTCCCTGAATTGCTCAACGAGTTGGCCAGCAAGATTGCCTTTTTCGTTGGCTCCAAAGAGAGACTCTTGACCGACGTGCCTGGCTTGCTGCTGAGCCGCCGCACGGCTCCCACGGCGCCTGTCTCCGCCACCTATGAGCCGAGCCTCGCCGTCGTCGCACAAGGCCGCAAGCAAGCAAACCTCGGTGGAACCAACTTCATCTTCGACCAGTCGCGCTACCTGCTCACCTCGCTCGATTTGCCGGTCATCTGCAACGTAATTGAAGCAAGCGAGCAGGTCCCCTATCTCTGTTTCGTGCTCAAGCTCGAAATGCCGGTGATCCGCGAGCTTCTGACTCGCGAGGAAATTCAGGAGCCCGAGTTGCCGTCCGACAAGCCGGCCATGGCCCTTGGTAAAACGACCCCCGAACTGCTAGATGCTTGCTGCCGCCTCGTGGACCTGCTGCACACGCCACAAGACATTCCATTTCTTTCCGGGCTGATTCAACGCGAGATCATCTACCGCATTCTCCGCGGACCGGAGGGCGCGCGTCTCCGCGCAATTGCGACCTTGGGAGATCAGAGTCATCGCACCGCGAAGGCTATCGCCTGGGTCAAGGCCAACTTCGCGAAGCCGCTACGCGTGGAAGATCTTGCCAACATCGCGGGCATGGGTGTCTCCACGCTGCACCACCATTTCCGCGCGCTCACCACCATGAGTCCTCTTCAGTATCAAAAACAACTTCGCTTGCAAGCCGCTCGCGAACGCATGCTCATGGATGGTCTGGACGCCGCCAGCGCGGCCTTCGAAGTCGGCTACGAGAGCGCCACTCAATTCAATCGCGAGTACAGCCGCTTCTTCGGCCAACCACCCATGCGGGATATTCGGACTCTCCGCTCTCCGGGCGCTCTGCCCTTAGAGTCGGTCAGAATCGGCAAAGCGTTAGCTGAGAGTGTTGCTGACAAGCACGACATCCCATGGTGAGTCTCAGCATAGTGAGTGATTGCGCGATTGGACCGGTCTATGCAACGCCTTCCGCGAAGCGCCGTTGAAATCCGCTTGCCGGAACTGTTGCAGTTCTAAACGGATGACGTGCAACCAGAAAGTTAACGATAAAACCGGGCGCATAGTTACCACAGGTCACTCGGTGCAAATTAATTCGCCAGCAATGGTGGATTTTGTATCGATGGCGGACGAAAAATGATTCGCGCGGATAATGACACCCTGAACACACCATCAAGATGAGAGAGGCCTGGCGTTGGTTCGGACCACAGGACCCGATCTCCTTGTCGCAGGTCAAACAGGCCGGCGCGACCGGGATTGTGACCGCGCTTCATCACATTTATCGCGGCCAGGCCTGGCCGACAGAGGAAGTACTTAAACGCAAATCGGAAATTGAAGCTTCCGGCCTGGTGTGGTCTGTCGTTGAAAGCATTCCGGTTCACAATTCGATCAAGCTGCGCACCGGAAACTTTCGCCATTTTATAGGCGCATGGAAAGACTCTCTCGCCGCTATTGCGCAGGCCGGCGTCAAAATCGTTTGCTACAACTTTATGCCGGTGGTGGATTGGACCCGCACGGATTTGAAATGGCCACTGCCGTCGAACGGGTACGCGCTGCGTTTCGACTCGCAAATCAGGCGCGATTCTGGTTGTTGTACAGCGCTCGCCGCTGTTCGTTCCGGCAGCGGACAAAACTTCCCGTGCGAAAATCCTTCCGCCTCCACACGAAACGCCCTGTTGAATCGCGCGCGATAATTTTCCCAACTAATCGCCGCCGTCAATTCCACCAGTTGGCGCTCGGAAAAATCCCGTTGCAGCGCCGCAAACAGCTCATCAGAAACTTCCGCCGGCGTGCGGGTGAGCGCGGCGGTAAATCGCATTACATTCTTTTCCGTTTCCGTGAAATTCGCGCTGGATTCGAACTGCGCCATGTCCATCAGTTGCTCTTCCGTGAATCCTTCCCTTTTTCTGCCCACGGCAGAATGAATGTCAATTCAAAACGGACACCCCACCAGCATCGCTGTTTTCAGCATCGCCAGGCGCTTCAGACGCAGCGGCAACGCTCCTTTCGTTTCCGAATACATCGTCATGCGCACAAATTGACGCAGCAGCCGCGGGTCATACGCCAGAATTTTCGTTCCTTCCGTAACATGGCCATACTTTCGTTTCCTGAACCAGTAAATCAGCCGCACGTGCCATGGCGCTTGTTTCGACTCTACTCCACTGATGCGAGGCATATGAATCCTCCTCATTTCTTCACAGCTCACCACCAGCGCACTCTCATTCCGAGCCCGCTCGCGTCTTCCGCGAACGGGCCAGGAATCTGCTTTCCCCGATGACTAAGCGAAAGCTACTCACTGGCGCGCTGCAGGCCCGCACTTCTCTGCTTTAGATTTGCAATTCGTTTGAGCGATTCGCGGAATGAGGGAAGGAAGCTATTTATGCCAAACCTCATGCCGACACGCGCAGCCTCTCCTGTACAACGTCGAGGGTTCGGTCAATGAAAAAACCCGTCACAGTTTGTCTTGATTGAGCCTCATATAACTCACTTGAGCGATCGCAACTAATTGATCTCGGGAATCCCAGAGGTCTACGCTTACCGGGACAAGCGTTTTGCCAGCTTTAATCACACGCGCATAATATATAGGTATACCCATGCGAAAGACACTTTTAGCCACCGCAAACGAAAATTAATTGGGACCGGAAATGTACGGATTTGTGCTATAGAAACGTTAAGTGGATGCATGTGTTGGGGTGTCGGTGGGTTGTTTGTGGTTGGACGGATGAGCATTGCCAAGGGCGACGTAGAATCCGAAGATTTCACTAAGCTCTCCGACGAAGAGTTGATGCTCATTGCAAGACGTATTCCTCTACATCCATCGAAAGAGCTCCCTATTCCATCCTTCCAGAGGAACGGTAGCCTTATGGGCATTGCAGGTGGCTTACTCAAAATCGCTCAATTGTCGCAAGCAGGCTTACGCCGCTCCCTCCTCGTCGCCGGTTCCGATTAGTGTCGTCGATCGCTTGCCGCACCCAGAAATCGGGCCGCAACGGACGATGACTGTCTCGAACGTGGGGAGGCCAACGAAATTCGAACCCATTACTTCCTACACGAACATGACTGGCTGCTGCACACCCCTTCAGTGCCCGCCGCCATTAAGTGGCGATGGTGTTCCGTCCGACCACTTGCTCACCGGAACGTCAATTACAGTAAAATGGCCCACTTTGTCTTCGTGCGCGTCCAATGGAACGTCATCCCCCAGGTCGGATCCCAAGGCTTGAGGGTTGATTTCGGAAACAAAAAACATCACGTGGGGAAGCCAGGGTCCTTTGACGTTACCATTCAAATACCCTTGCTTTGACAACATGTAGGACACCGAACCGGGTTCGGGCGTAGGTAACTCACCTTTCGCGATGCCGTCCATAATGGCGTCCTCTATCTGAGTGTTCGAACGTCCGGCAATCGCCAGTTCGGTCTTCTTGAGGTAGATCGGAAGAAAAGACCGCGCACCCGGAGCGCTCAGGCAGATCGGACCGTGTATCTTTGGATCCCAAAAAGCCGGATTGTTTTTCGGTAAGTCCCATGATCGTCCCACCAGGCACACGAAACCGTTCTTCCCCTCCACGGCCGTTTCATAGCCATGCCGTCCAAGAACCAGCACCTTGGCCCCGCTCGAGACGGAGTTCGGGCCGGCGCTGCGGGCCATCGCAATCTCCGCATCGCGGTCCATCAGATATGGATCGATTGAGGCCATGGTGGACGGCACTGAGTTGTCTTGCGCCTGCATCCGCCGCGGCGATGAAAAGCCAAACATCCAGGCAAAGGTCAAAGAAGCAAATACAAGCAATCTTCGGTTGCGCATCATTTTCTCCTTTACAGTTTGCTTTCTTTTTTCTGTCCCGTTACTTCATTCGACTTGCGCCGGCGTTCGGGCATTAATCAGGAGCTGCTCTACGCTCGGCCTCTGCGCGGTTTGCCATGCCCCCACCGCCCGTGTCCATACATGGGTGCCTGTTACCATACCCTCCTCTTTCGAGCTTCAAGAGCCGCGTCGCGAAATGCCGCACGCACCGGATCAAACACCGATCGCGACATCTTTTCCACAGTTAGTGGTGCCTTCTCCGGCGTCCCCGTGTTGAAAGGCGGCTGCGGGTCGTACTCTAGAACTAGCTAAGAAACCGGGCATAGTCCTCTCCCCGCAACTGCGCGGCGACGCGAAGGCCAAAATCAATTCCGGCCGTAACGCCGCCGGCCGTGATGCGGTTACGGTCTTGCACCACACGATTGACCACAAGCTCAGCTCCGAGCAGCGGCAGAATGTCACGCACGGCCCAGTGCGACGTTGCTTTGTAGCCGCGTAGAAGGCCTGCCGCGCCGAGGACCAGCGATCCTGTGCACACGCTCGTTACCAGCTTGGCGGTCTTTCCACGCCGCGCCAGGAAATCGAGGGTTTCGCTGTCCGTCATGAGCGCCACTGTACCGTTGGCGCCGCCCCCTACAAAGAGAATGTCCACGGGATCGGCACAATCCGCGAAGGTCTTGGACGGCCGGATGGTAATGCCGGTGTCGCTTCTCACCAGGTCCTTCGTCTTTGCAACAAGCTCCACGTTCACGCCAGCGAGATAGCCAAATACCTGCTGCGGACCGATCAGATCGAGCGCTGTCATGCCTGGATAAATCAGCATCGCGATTTCTGCCGTCTTCTCCGACGTGAGATGTTGCTTGGCGCTCGTGTCGTGGGTTTGCTGCTGTGCAACGGCCAGCTTCGCAAAGGCTGCGCTCAAAGCCGCGCCGCAAAACTGTTGGCTGAATTCCCGTCGGTTCATATCGTTGCCTCCCTTCGACCGCAGGTGTGCCAGACGGTCATGGCTTTTGTCTTGAATACTTTTCAAATTCGTCGCGTGCTTCGACATAGCGCTCAGGCCATCCTCAGTCATAACGAGGCGTACCGCTCGATGAGTTGAGCCACGGCCTCGGGTTGCTCGTCTGCAACGTAATGCGCGCTATTCTTGATGACTTCAATCTTGACGTTTGCATACCCATGATCCCGTAACGCTTCGGCAAAGCCCGGCATAAGCTTCTCAAAAGGCGAGTTTTCTCCGGGAGCTAGCACCAGAGGCACGCTGATCGCGCTGCGCTGTATTGAATTTCTCATTCGCGGGAAGAGTCTGGTATATCTCCAACAACGCGCGCAGATGTTCGGGAGCGGCATAAGCCCGGGAATAGCGCGCGACATCCACGTCACTAAAGGTGTCGCTGTCGAGAAAATGGCGGAAGTAAATAGCTTCCCGCCCGGCAATCAGTTGTTCAGGAAGGTCCGGCGTCTGCTGAAAATGGATATGCCAAATAATGGGATTAGCTTTAACTGCATCCCACGGCCCAAGACCCGGGACCGGTACGTCGAGCAACATCACGCCACGGCAGGTTTCCGGATACCGGCGGACGAAAGCATAAGCCACCATTCCACCAATATCGTGCCCGACGACGTAAACGTGTTCCAAATGCAGGTGTTCCACCAGTTGATGAACGTCTTCCGCCATATTTGCGGCGTCATAACCGCCTGCCGTTGCCGCCGAACCGCCTATGCCGCGCAGATCAACTGCCACGACCGTAAACTGCTTCGCTAACTGCGGCATGACGTGGTGATACGCGTACCAGTCTTCCGGGAAGCCGTGCAGCAGAATGACGCGGAACCAGTCCCTCCGCGAACATAGTGGAGGGTTGTTCCGTTCGCCTGCGCAGTGCCGGAGACGAACCTGGCTCCCAACGTCGCCAGCCCTGGATCGATCCGCTGCCTTGGCGGGGACTGGCCTTGGATGACGGCGCATGCCGCCAGCACAAAAACCGCCAAAAGTTTCAAAATCCAACGATCATACATCCGCATGTTTTGCCGTTTCGCTGGGATAGGGTGCCCCCACCACCTTGGGTTCCTGAACCTCGACTTGAGTTGCCGCGCTGTTTGACCGGGCGTCGGCAAAAGTCGTCTTCATCCGATGTCGTAAGATTCATGTTCGTTTCCTTTTCTGGCAAGAAATGGCGAGCAATTCCATCGCTCTTGATGGACGACGTGGATGGCCTCGGGTTTATGCGCGTGACGTCATCACGAACCGCAAGTCAGCGGGAAAGTTCCTTCTGATCTTTTTCCGCGCCTTCCCACGCCTCGTGGGTTAGAACGCATTTCCAGCCCCCGTCTTTCCAAGGCCAGACGTCGGTCTGACGCTCCAGCACATTGTAGGGTTTGCCCCCAAACGTGCCTGCGTTGTGGAGCTTCGTCGTCACCAAGGCGACATTTCCGTACAGGCGAACTATGGTTTCCGATACCTCATATGCTGTATGCTTCAAAACGGCCGGCGGCGGGAAGGAATTACGATTTTGATTTCTTCGGACGACCCACAATCGCTCTATGAGTTTCGCGCCGTCGATGCAACGGCCAAGTCCCACCTTCGATCCGGACGCCTTGCCGTCGACGGTCGAATACTTGAACGTCACGTTCTTGATTCCGAACCGTGTTGTGCTCCCTCAGTGAGATTTACCGCAGGGCAACCGGATACATTGCCCGGGACATTCGCTATGACACGTCCTTGACGGCGCAAGCCTAGAGGGTTAACGATTGCCGCCGGCTTACGCTGACGTTTAGCCGATAGATGCCCTTGGCCTTCTTGAACGGCTTCGGAGCGCCGGTCTTTGGCTTTAGCTATGCCGCTAACAGCCAGGCTGCAATCATTTTTCGCCATGAAAAAAAATCTGGTCAAAAGGGCGACTTCAAAAGCCGCCCTTTTGACCGCGTTGCCGTTCAGAAGATGAGCTTTCCGGTGATCTGAGCTATTCTCATATCCGTTGCGGCAGCCGCAAAAGCTCCGTAGGGCGAGGTCGGCGGTGTCTGTGTGAGAACTGCCTGTCCGAAAATAGGAGCATTGGTGTTCGGGTACGGCGCTCCGTAATTCGCATGGTTGAACCAGTTATAGGCGTTCAGACCGATCTGGAACGTCATACGCTCGGTGATGTTGAAATTCTTCCGAACGCTCATGTCGCCACCCAAGAAGCCTGGCCCACGGAATGCGTTGCGTCCCACCGAGCCGATAAAAGTTGTGGTCGGCTCGAAGTCAGCGGACGTCCAGCACGGAGTTCCTACGCAACCTGCCACGTTAGAGAAGTTCCTACGCGTGAAGGCTGGAGTTGGTTGTAGGAGAATCGTCGAGTTTGCCAGGTTGTTGCCCACAAGAGCTCCAGTCGTTCCGCCATCAATCATGCTGAACGGAAAGCCGGTGCGGTAGAACAGGGTCCCGGACCAAATCCAACCACCAATCGTCGCATTCACGAGCCGGTTTTCGCTCTTGAACGGCAATTGATACACATAGCTGCCCGACAGCTGATGCCGAGCATCGTTATCCCCCGAAGAATACTGGGACTGCAGATTGTAGGGATTAACTTGCGAAAGGATACTGGTAATCGCACTGAAAGGCTCGTTCGGCACATTGGAAAACTCATCCAGTGCATGAGAATACGTGTAATTGAAACGTCCGCTCAATCCGTGCCATTGGTTTTCCTGGAGTGAGAAGGTCACCCCGTTATAGTTCGAAACAGCTCCACTGTAGAGATAGCTCACTCTTGCAACACGCGGGTCTGGCACGGTCGCCGGAAGGTTAGCAAAACCGAAGCCGTTCAAATCTGAGTTAAGAACGAGTAGGTCATAACCATGGTTGCCGACGTAATTCGCCGATACCACGGTGCGAGCGCCGAACGTGTGTTGAAGTTCAAAATTCCATTCAACATATTTCGGATTCTGCAAATTACGGTCCACGTCATTCAGCTGCGGAACTGAGAGGGCACCAAGCGCATTGAGGCAACCGCCCGTTATGCCCGCCGCTGCACCGGCGTAACCGCCTCCGCTGGAGCCACCCTTCGTCAAACTTCCGCCGCTGTTGTAGTTAGTCAGAAATGCCGCGTTGCATTCGGTTACGAGGTTCGGTCCGCTGGTTGGAAAAGCGGTGTTTCCCGGGGGATTCAAATCAAACGCTATTGTCCCGGCGGGGACGTTAAAAATATTCACCTGTGGGAAGTTTGTGTCGAATGAACTCAGAATGCCGCCCGGATAAAGGTCGGTGAAGAGACCTACACCTGCCCGCAAGACGGTGTTTTGGCCGATGGGGCTCCAAGCCACACCGAACCTAGGCTCGAACACGACTTTTTCGATCTCAGGAATAATCTTTGTAAAGCCGGTCGGATAGGACTCGTCGTATGGAATCGTTGCGCCTTTCGGCGCTTCGATAAACGGAGTAGCCGGCAAGCTGGCACAGTTCTTGTTGCACGTTCCGCCGGAGTTCCGGTCGGCCCTGAAGCGTTAAGGTAAACTTCAGCTTCGAATTGACGCGATATTCATCTTGAAAATACAGGCCGAAGCTGTAGTAAGCAACGGGTTGGTGATTTTGAACCGCGAAGCTGTAGTGCAACGCTGCCGCACCCAACTTGGCCACCACTCATCGTGGCACATCCTGGATGGCGCGACCTCGTTGTTGGCAAAGCCAAACAATGTGGCGTTGATCCCGGGGTAAAGGGTCTGTTCGGCTGCTGAATAGTCTGAGACGTCATCGCGACGGAAGTTGATGCCCATCTTGAAACCGTGGTTTCCTCGCGTGACAGAAAGGTCGTCGACCAACCCCCACTGCTCAACATTGCGCCCTTGTGGGTAAAGGAAATCTTGTTGGAAACCAAACGGGATTCCCGAACCAGTGCCAAGCGCAGTTAGCGATCCATCAACTGGAAACGCAATGTTGCCTGGGAAAAGAGCCAGCGCGGGACCTGGACTCAGATTCCCGAAGATCGCCGAGTAATACAGATCCGAGAAGATGAAATTGTTCACGACCGTCGGCGAAAAGATGTGGGTGTAGTTCAACTGGCCTTCATCCTGAGGCTGGATGCTGAAGTCGTCGAACGTAGGATTGATCGAGTCAGTGTATGTGGGTTGTATGCCGCGGTCGAACCTCACTCGTCCAAATAACTTGTCGTTGTCGGTCAAATTGACGTCTACGCGACCACTTAGCAACCACTCTTTGTTACCGCTGGAGACGGATTGCGTCCACGACTCCGTGCAGGCACCGTTTATGACTCCAGCAGGGATGGCGGGAAATCCCACACAGCTCCCAAGTGGATTTTTGGTGGACGTAATCGTGTTGGGCACCGCATTGGCGATTCCTGGTGCGCCGTTATACAAGTTGAAAGCATTTTGATAGAATGATTCCACCGCCGCACCCTGAGGAGCGACGTTACCCAAAACGTACTTTTCGAACTCCGGTGTAGGAGCGCTGGGAGTGTGAATCGAACCAAATATGTAACGAATGCCTTCGTTGTTCACAAAGAAAAAAGCTTTGTCCTTCTTGATCGGGCCACCGATAGCTGCCGCCCACTGGTTATTGTTCTCAAACGGCCGGGTGCCCCCGAAAAAATTGTTGATCGGATCGTTTGCGGTGATCTCGCGACCAGTCCAGTCATAAACTGCGTCGCCGTGAAAAGCGTTCCCGCCGGATTTCGTGGTGTAGTCAATCTGCGCGCCAGCTTGACGGCCGTATTGGCCGGTGTAGGCGTTGCTACAACCGCGACTTCCTGCAGTTCGTTGCCGCCCAGCAGCAGGTTGCTTGCACCGGTGTTGTTCAGGTTGAGGAAAGGCGTCGTTGTAGTCGTTGCCGTTAATCGTGAAGAGATTCGCGGTCCCCGGCAGACCGAAGGCGCTGAAGTTGCCGTAGCCGCCACCCGTCGAGTTATTCATCGTGACGCCCGGCGCGGTTTGCGCGATGTAGGTGATGTCGCCGCCGGGATTCGGACGTTTTGAATCTGGTTGGGTGTCGAAGTTCGAGGTGATGTTCGCGTCTTCGGTCTGCAGCTGCGCCGCTGGTCCGGTCACTTCGACAGTCACTGCGCCACTCCCCAACTCCAACTTCAGGTTTGCGGTCGCTATCTGTCCGAGCAGAACGTCCACACTTTCGGTGGTCTGTTTAAAGCCTGACTGCGTCGCGGACACGACATACGCGCCCGGCTTTAGGAGCGTGAATTGGTATATCCCGGTTGCCCCCGTCGTCGTCGACTGGGTCTCGCCCGTCCCGTTATCTTTCAAGTTCACGGTTGCACCGACGATCACCGAACCTGAAGGATCGGTTACAATTCCGGTGACGCCCCCTGTTACCACACTCTGTGCCGAAACCCTAATAGGCAGCAAGAGCAAAAGCAGCCAATAATGCGGCGAGCCTGAAGTGTTTAGCTAATTCCATTTTCATCTCCAGTGTGCCAATGTGCGGGGCGCCATCGTGACACTAGCTTTCCCCCTTTCACGTCCGTGGCACGTTAATCGCCATGTGTACGCAAAAATAAGTTTTAAACTAAGCGTCACTTACCAAAATGTGGAACATTAGGTTGCATCGGGCGGGAGAAAAATCGTTTGTCCAACTCCCGAAATGCGGATGAAAATAAAAATGTCTGGATTGAAATTACAAATGAACGAGACTCTTCTGAATCGAGTTTACTCGATATATTGAATCCCATCGGAGGTATGTCAACGTCGCCGGGCTTACGATGGGCCTCTTCAGACCCTCGTCGACTCGTTTGACATTAACCTTGACGCTTGAACCGATTCGCGTAACCACTCGATTGATCCATCGAGGGGTTCGAAACGCCAGTACGATGCGACGGGCTTACTGCGCGGCGGTATCTGAAGCCACTCTTGGTAATTTCGCTTCATTTGATTGATGTGACATGGGATGTGGCGTTCCTGTATGTCCATCCATTGGGCAAGACTCATACCGTCTTGCGCAGGATGTTGCGCCGTGCTTTCCCAAACGGGGTCGGGCAGGGTCAACAGCAGTTGGTAGGTCATCCTGCGCAAATGACAAATGATTTTGAGGGCCTCGCGGTTACTTTGATGAAAGTATCCGAGTGTGCCAGCCCATTTCCCGGCACCGAATTTCGGGGTGATCTTCCTGGCTCCACAATGAGCTGACGACACGAAGCGTAAGCGCTCGCTTCGCTATTTGCCAGGTGCAATATGATTTCGTGAATGCACCAGCGATCCAATGATGGCTTATAGAGCCACATTTTCTTTGGAAACTGTCGCAACGCGATTGCCAATAGTGCAGGCCCACGACCGAATGATTCAAGTTGTGGTCGTGACATTCCGGAGTTCATGGATGCATCCTTTTATGAAACAGAAAGGAGCAAAACCTACACAAAGCCAAGAATGCGGCCCCGTCGAATTGCCGGACAGTCGACCCCCCAAGCCTCTTGCCGTTGGCAGTAAATATTGGCGCGACTCAAGCAACGCTCTGTAAATTTTAGGTATTACTTAATAGTTAACTTTATATAATGAGGTAAGTTAGAGTCCCCAGACACCATCGCGCCGTACTAGTACATCTGCCGAGACCTCCTGAAATGTTAAGACCGCGAGTGCGTGAAGCGGCAAAAGTGTCAGATTCCTCATCCAAAGAACACGGGCTGATCAACCGTCGTCTCGACGTTTACGCAGGCAGTATTGCGTGGCATGCCTTAAAAGGCTAGACCGGTTACTGCAAGGCGCGGTTGATTGACTGCATTTAAGTATGTCTCACTCCTGGCTTGAAGTAGGATTTCTCGCATGCTTTCGACTCGAATGAATTTGCGAAAATCACGATGGCGCTGGATTGCATGTATTTGGTTGGGCTTAGGTTTTCTCAGTGCAATTCACAACATCTTCATCATGCGTACACAAATTCTGCGGCTTTCATGGGTCCACACGTTCATAACTCTGTTGTTCATTTGGCTACCTTGGGCATTGGCGACCCCATTTGTCCTAGACCTTGGCCGCAAGTATCCCCTTCGACTGCGACCGATTTCCACCTGGTTCAAACATTTCGCCGCCTACGCATCTGTCACCGTGGCCTCCGCAGCCTGGTGTTCCTGTTTGGAAAAGTTATTGACGCCCTTATCAGTAAAAGAATCCCTTCTAAACGATCTGTTACACACATTAAAGATGCATTCGTTGTTTTACCTGATCCTCTACAGTTCTATTCTACTCGTGGGATACATGCTCGATTATAGGGAGCGATTGGAGCGACAACAAACCGAAGCCGCGAGGTTAAGCGAACAGTTGTCGAAGGCACAACTCAGCGCCCTGCGCCAGCAGATCCAGCCCCATTTTCTGTTCAATACGCTGAATGCCGTTGTCGGTCTCGTTCGAGACGGAAGGAACGACGCTGCAGTGAGCATGATTGTGTCGCTAAGTGACCTTCTCCTTCGCGTCCTGAAGGACTCCGATCGACAAGAGGCGTCTTTGGGAGAGGAATTGGAATTCTTGCAAAAATACTTGCACATCCAGAAGATGCGTTTTGCCAACCGTCTTAGATTACATATCAATGTTCCCGAAGATCTCTTGCTGGCTCGGGTTCCGACCTTCGTACTGCAGCCAATTGTAGAAAATGCAGTAAAACACGGCATCGCTAAAAGGGCTCAGGGCGGTTTGATCCAGATTAGCGCAGCCCGTTCGAACGGCTCGCTGATCCTCGATGTGTACAACGAAGGACCCGGTCTGTTCTGGGACAAGAATCAATCGGGTACAGGTCTTTCGAATATGCGGATAAGACTGCAAGCACTCTACGGATCTGCTTTCTTCTTAGGCATGCGAAATCAGGGGCCATGCGGCGTGGCAGTGTCAGTTTCAGTGCCTTTCAGGGAGGAATAAGTACGCTTCGCCGATGGACCGACTTTCAAATATACGAGCGCTGGTTGTGGACGATGAGCCACTGGCTCGTACGAATCTTGCGGTGCTTTTGCGGCTGGATCCCGAGATTGAAATCGTCGGAGAATGCACTTCCGGCATGGAAGCACTTTCTGACATTCGCGAAAAGAAACCTGAGCTGGTTTTTCTGGATGTTCAAATGCCGGAATGCGACGGTTTCGACGTGCTCGAAATCCTTGGCACGGCACGACCACCCGCACTCGTATTCGTGACGGCTTATGATCAATATGCGTTGCGCGCGTTCGAAGCCGGGGCCCTCGATTATCTGTTGAAGCCTTTTGATAATGCGCGTTTCGATCTCGCGCTAGATCGTGCTAAAGAAAAAATCCGGGTCGCGAAGCACGTATCGAAGAAACAGGAGCGTTTAGCTATCAAGAACGCGGGTCATGTCTTGTTTTTGAAAATCTCAGAAATCGATTGGATTGAGGCCGCAGACTATTACGCTTGCCTACATGTGGGCCCGAAAACGCACCTCCTACGTCGTAGCATGTCCGACCTCGATCAAGAGCTGGATCATACGATGTTTTGCCGCATCCACCGTTCGACCATCGTGAACCTAACTCGTGTTCGAACTCTAATACTTAACGAAGATGGCGAAAACGACGCGCTGCTTGATGACGGAACAAAGCTACGACTGAGCCGGCGTTACAGAAAGCATTTGCAATCTCGCCTAGGCCTACGCGATGCACAAAACTTTTAAGTTTATCATCGAGCAAATCAACGACCTCCACATCCGCCTCGATAGCGCGAAGACGCTCCCGGAGTATGCGCCTTGCCACTTTGCTTTCAGTTGCTCGGCTCTGCGCCACAAGCCAAGGCAGAGGCATCCATCGCCGGCTCCAGTGATGCTTGGCTTTGCCCCAAATGTGGTGGACCGATGCTGCTCATCGAAAGGTTTGCAGCTGCGGAGCTCCAGCTCCGTTCTCCGCCGACCCGGGAGGCCGTCGCCGCATTCTTCTTACAAGTCCCGAGGGAGACACTTCCTCGCATCTCACCCGCGTCCACCTGTGGTCAATCGCTACGAAACAGAATTGAAATTCGCTGTAAGTAAGTTGTGAAAAACGGCCCAACGAAATCTCAATAGCTACAACAACTCATCGAACCTTTTAGCCAGGGAACCCAAGCCATCATCTGGGCAGCGGTGCGCATCTAAGTAGTAGGAGGTGAAAAAATGTCCTCCTATCGAGCGTTAGCTGTCTTGGTCTTTTTCTTTGGATTCCTCGTCGGCCCGGTTTCCTTGTTCGCCCAGGGAACGGCAAATTCTCATCAGGTACCGATCACGGTGACCGTAACGGTTCTTGGATTTAACTACATGCCGGCGCCCCCTGTTCCTAAAGAAGACGTCACCGTCCATTCGGGCAAAACACCTTTGAAGGTGACAGGATGGAGGGATGCACACTCCGGTGAGCAAGGCAACCTGCAGCTTGCCATCCTGATCGACGAGGATGCTGGAACTTCACTCTTGGGTCAGCAGTTGTCGGATTTATCGAACTTCATCGAGGGCCAGCCGAAGACCGCAGACGTGGGCGTTTTCTACGCACGCAACGGCTCAGCGTATGCCGCAGCGCCGTTCAACGCCGATCACGAGGAAGCTGCTAAATCGCTCCGGTTGACTCTAGGTCGCAGCGGCTCGTCGCCGAGCATCTATATGTCTCTGGCCGACCTGGCATCGCATTGGCCGTCCTCGCAAGCTGGCCGCCGCGAGGTCCTGATGATCTGCAACGGCAATGATGGGCTCTATCCCGGGTTCGAGGATCCCTATTTTGAGTCTGCGCTGCAAACCGTGCAAAAGGCCGGCGTAAACGTCCACACCGTCTATGTGGGAGCGCAGGCCTACGCTCAGAGCTTTCAAGGCGATATCTCTCAAGGTAAGCTCGTACAAGTTACAGACGATACGGGCGGGCAGTCCTTCTTTGAGGCGCTGTCGACGCCGATTTCGTTTGCGCCGTACCTGGACAAATTGAACCACGTGCTGAACAACCAATACTTGCTGACGTTTGTCATCGACCGCAGCAAGGAGAAAAAGGGCAATTTCGAGAAATCCAGGTTCGCACCGAGGAACGGAACGTGAAAGTTTCGGCTCCGGATGAAGTTTTCGTTCCAGGGCTATAGCAATCGGCCGCGACCGGATCCCGAGTCGAAAAGTTTTTATCAGCGCAAATTAGTGCGGAAAAGCAAGAGTTGCTGCCGCTAGGAAACTAGTCAGGGGCAGTAAGCGTTGAGTATCGGCGCGTAACGATTGATTTCCGAACACAGACACGCGAACCTTGTCCCTTTCGATTTCAGGTGGTACGGCTGAGATGAGTCTGGGCCCACTCCGGGGAAAGATGCGGTCCCGTGAACGACCGCATCTGGCTCGGGCTGACCCAATTGCCCTTCCTTTGTTAAATCCGCAAGCCATTGATTCGACGGACCCCCGCCCACAAATACATTGATTCTGAGTGCCAGCGGATATTGCTGCGGCCATTTCTACGATCTTCTTGATGTGCAATCGGTACTCGCCAGCGCGATGATCCTTCGTGTTCCTTCTTCTGCTATGATTTTGGAGGCCAGAATGGGAACTGTCTCGGCGAGTTGGAATCCATGATTGAATTGAGTTGCACCGCTCTCGTACCGAACCGCCTGACATCAAAACTCGACGGGCGCAGGCTTCTGGACATCTTTGTACAACATTTCCCCAATCACCTCCCAGAGCGGTTCGGCGATACAGAACCCTTGCGCTGGCGGTTTGATGCTAACAATCTTGAGGCAGTCCTGGACGCATGGCACGGTTATGGCTTCATCGCTGAGCGCTTCGATCCGGAGGTCCTGCTTAATGTCCATTTCATGGTTCCGAGCCCTAAGCCGAAGCACTCAATCATCGGTCTCTTGCGATTTCAGACCGAGAGAAATGAAGATGTTGATTCGTTTGAACATTTTGTACGTGAAGTCGCGACAGTGTTTGACGCAGATTATGCAGCGGCGCATATTCTCACTCAAACCGAGCTAGCCGAGCGGCTCGATATTCTGAAGACAAAACCTGGCAGTAACGTTGAATATATGAAGCAACGAGTTCAAAGGGACGGATTCGCCAGGGTGTTATGGGGTATGACGGTTTTGCCGCACAACAGTCCGAAACTGATGAAGTGCCTCCCGGACTTATTGTGGTTTACCGTGTTCGGTCAACCCTACGTTAGTATGTTTGGGCGGGAGAAAATTCTAAGCGCACCGGCTCAGGAAGTCCGACAGCTACCTAACGGAGCAATCTCATTAAAGTTAACGGAGGGGTTGAAAGATGATGTGTTGAGTTGGGAAAAGTTCAAGATGGTTCGCGACCGTTGCAAGGAATACCTTGATGGAAAAGCGTTTTGCAATTCATCGAACAGCGACGACCCTTATCGCGCCGCCCCGCAATTCCAGTTTCCGCTAGATATGTACAAGTTGGGCCCCTCCGAGCCGCGCCAGTAACTCAGTTGTATGCCCCGCCCGTCCGGGATGTCTATTAGCGACTGCATACCTAATCAATTCGATTTCGGTACTTGGATGGCGACCGGTTTTTGCAACAGCACTCCATGGGGTCACGTGCGGTCGTGAGCGCCGCGCGGAAATGCTACGATAAGGCCATGATCGCGGCCTGCCCTCTGTGCGGCGAATCCGTAACAGTTTGTTTTGACGAGAAGAATCTGGGGGTTACTTGCGTGCCTGTGTGGCATCTTTCGCTCCCAGGTGACCATCACTGGGAATTGGACAGTGAATCAAGCGCCAATCTCCGACGGGAATACACGAAGATCCAAGTAAGGTCCAAACAGAGAGCAACCCGTCTTAAAGAGGTTTAAGTGGTAGGGTCGAATCCAGGCCAACCAAGCTTCTGACTCTTGATGGATAGCAATGCCGCGGTGGCAACTTCCATCTCAGACTTTTCCTCGTGATGATCGCTAGAATCGGCTAATTCCTGCCAGCGACGGAACATCGCGCCCTCTGTGGCATGTATCAACTCGATTAGCTTGTCCGCGTCTGTTTCGATCAGCGCGCGGGAGTAGAATTCCTTCCACGACGATGCTGAATAGGAGTCGGGCATTTGAAGTCTCCTTAATCTTATTCGCACTGGCCTCGCGTAACTCGTTGCGTACCTTGTGAAGGTAAGAGGTTTTCGTTCCCTATTTGCTGACGTTCCACACGTACAGGAAGCTGGCATCGGCCGCGGTTGCCACCCTACGGCCGGCCTTCCGAGTCGCACGATTTAGCGCCGATCGTACGTTCTCTTTTGTCGCAGGCAACTCAGTCAGTGGAATCTTCAGTGCCGCTCCATCCTTCAACTGATCGAGGTCGTTTAGGATCACAGAGACAATGTTCTTGTGCTTCCCCTTGCGACCCTGTGGGACGTCTGATTGCACCATGGTCTTGAAGTGCGGACGTTCCTTGCTCTGCAACGCTGTCATAAGTAAACCTCCATTCCAGTCGCCACGCTAACCTCACGCAATCGTATTGAATCGTAAAACACGTGTCAAGCTAAAATTAAACTCCCAACAAATATAGCGGCCTTGGTATCACACTTTCGTTAAGGAGCGCCTCTTTCAGGAGCTAACAAATTGTCCGGATACTAAAGCAGCTGACCCGTATGAGTCCGAGCCTGCTACCGTCTGTGATTGGAGAAAAGACGATGCCCAAAACAAAAACGCGTTTCGAGCAAGTTCCGTTAGAAGTTGTAAAGAAGATTGTTGAGGAGCCTGAGCAGCAAGGGGCGAGGAAGCCGAACCTCAAACCGAACAGGATAGTGCAGCGATGATGGCCCGTAGTTCCGCTTGGGAAAGGTTACTTTGCGAAGCGCAAACCGAAACCGATTTAGAAACGGTCGCTGAAAAAGCTGCTTTGGCCGAAGGCGCGATGTGGTACCGGGTTCAAGAACTCAACGCCTCGTCCGACGGACACTTGGAGTTGGAAGCGATTCAACGTGGGTATCAGGAATTGCTGAAGATTAGGACTGAAAGACTGGGATGGCCCGGTTTGTTTCAGGATGGATCAAGCAACTTGGAGTAGTTCCTCAGCATGTCCTACAACTGTGCTTGCCTCATTCTTCGAAACCACACGAGTGACGCCCGGAGTAGTGGCCTCTGATAGCTCAATTGCGTGAGCGAACATCGTAAAAAGAATGATCGGAACAGTAGGGAGAACCTTGCAAATCTCTCTCGCTGCTTGCAGGCCATTCATAATAGGCATCGAGAAATCGAGAATCACTAGGTCAGGGCGAAGCCGCCTCGCCTTTTCCACGGCATCCTGCCCATTGACCGCTTCATCGCAAATCTCCAAGTAAGCGTGATTCGCAAAAAGTTCGCACAGCATCTTGCGGATCAGCGGATTGTCATCAGCGACGAGGATGCGGGACTTCATTCCCAAGGCTCGCACCGGCGGGAGTTCAGAAGCAATAAGGGTTACGCTGTACTCGGAAATAGCATCGAAGGGGCGAGAGAATACGGCTTTGCGAACTACGCTGCCTGATGACTGGTAATTGTCTCAATCGCCGGTATCAAATCACTCGGTATTAGGGCTTTGGAGATGTAGCCGTGAGCGCCCGTAGCTTCAGCAGCCCGTGCGACATTTGGAGACTCATATAATGTAAGGACGAGAATTTCTAAACTCGGAACCATATCTCGCAGTAATCGACAAGCTCTAAGACCGTCAAGTTTGGGCATCGCGATGTCCAACAGGATGAGATCTGGTTTGAGATCGATTGCCTTCGCGACAGCTTCCGACCCATCGACTGCCTCGCCGCAAACCGACCAGTTGTCATGCTTCTCCAAGAGCATTCGTAGGCCGGCTCTCACCAGGTCTTTATCATCCGCGATTAAGATTCGAAGCATGATCCCTCCTGCCAGGGTCTGAAATTCTGGGAAGTGCTCCCTGTATTTCTTAATAATCTCGCGAAGAGTGATTTTGTCCGAATAGGGCATTCTCTGTATTTGCGCTCATCGCTGTAACTTACTGGGCACATTTCAAGACGTTATCGTCGGAGCCAGATTTACTGGATGAGCGACGCGCTGGTGGCTGCCCACCCAAAGAGATTCGTCCACCGCGACATCAAGCCCGCGAATATTTAGGCGTCTCGCCGACTGGGGCCCTTACGGAGAGCTGACGGATACCGGATTTCGACCAATTCGGCCCGAAATCCGCATTATTCCGCACGTTTTTGTAAACAGAGAGTTACTTATTGACTTGGTAGCGGAGCGGGTTGGATTCGAGCTCGCGGTCCCTTTTCGAGAGAGTTTTCAAACAGGAGAGCCCTGCATGATCGTGGCATTATATTCCGCGGCCAGCCTAGGTATGGCTTGTCATCGTTCAATTCGATGAACCTCACTATGGCAGTTGGTGCAAAGCGCAATAAGATTGTTATTCGTATCGTCACCGAGCCGGCTGCGGAAGCAAATGTGATGGACCTGAAGATTCTGCGAGGTCCCACAATTTTGGCATCGCCAGCCATCACGTTCGAGTACTTGCGTGCAAATTCGCCGATATGCTGCAGGATTCAGCCGGAGTCTTCGCAACGCCGAGGACTTCATTGAGGTCTTTCGATCTGCTGGAGGAATTCGGTTTTTTGTGCTTCGGGAAGCAGCCCATAGAGTCGACCCAGCGCCGTGAGCCATGACGAGGGGTTCGCGATTTCTAGCGGTGCCCCAGCTACAAAGTCAGCAGCAATCATTTCCAGGCAGTAACCTCGCGATCGCGATGAACCCAGCATCAGCGCTGCTGTTTCCAGCGCTTGCTCAATGACCGCCAGTTGGCTCTTGTACAGCTTGAAGTAAATAATCTCCCAGGGCTCGCTTTCCTGGCCGTTCAGGTGCTTCTCCACTTCCCGCTTGAACTCTTCCTTGGGCAACTCCGCTGCCTTGTGCAACCAGGTTGCACTATCAAACTGTTCCCCGTCTCGGCGTGCTACCTTCACTAACTCTGCCGCTTTCGACCATCCTACCTGCCTTAGTTCAGAATGGATGCGCCGCGGAAGCTGCTCGTGAATGGCCATCAGGTAATAAGCCTTACGCCGAGATTCAGGAAAGCGCTTGGTAAGAAAGTCATCAAACGAAGCCAGATTTTCCAGCTTCCAGTACTGCCCGGTTCGCACTTCACACAGGTAGCGACCCAGCTCAACGAAGCGCGAGTCCTTTTCCTGCTCGATCGTGCGCTCCCAGGTCAAGATCTCATCCACCTTCCCCAGAACGAACAAGCCTCGGCCCCGATTCAGCTTGGGCTCGGCGAGAATCCGTCCGTTAGTCGTCAAATGCGTCCAGCCAATCAAGATCGCTTGCTCCTGGGCGGCGCAGCAGCCGTGAATCGATCCTGTGCTGGTCTCCCAAGCACAATCCCAGATGAGGGCAGCCCACACAGCCGTTATTGAATTGGGAAACCGGATGCCGCCATGCGGCGGAAAGTGGCCCGCTTCGATCTGGCGGACTGTTCCTTCCACCAGACGGCCGTAGTCACGCCATTGTTCTTCGGTAATCGATGTCTTCAGGTACTGAATCTCCGGGTGACCCTTGCGAATGAAGACCACCAGAGCCACGTCCCGAATGCCGCTGATCCAGGAATAGCAAACCATCTGCGGGTCGAGTGACAATAAATTCTCGGGCTCTTCGGGGTAGCGGCTGGTCGTAGTCTTCCAGTCAATCAGACACCGTGTGCCGTCCAGTTCTCCTAGGGCATCGATATAGGCAACGAATTCGTTGTCCCCAGGAAGGCTGCGGATCATCTTGACCTGCAGATTCTGCTGCGGGCGATCGATCTTCACACGATCCTCCTGAGCGAATCGTTCGAGCAGATGGACACCCTGGTGAACCATCCGATCCCAGGATTCACCGCTCTTGTATTCGAAAGGAGTATTCCGGAAGGCGCCCCATTCCTTGAAGAGGGCAGCGGTGCAGTCTTCTTGGGAAAAGTAAGCTGCGAGGGCCCGTTCGAAGCTGCGGCCAAAGGCCATGGCAGCGCGCGTTTCCTTTTCTTGCCAGCCATCCAGGTAGCGATAGCGGTAGCTTCTGGGGCAGCGCAGATACTGGCTGATCTGGGTATGGCTAAAGATCATGGCCGTTCCCCTGGCTCTCGCTTTGCCACCATTTCGCAGGACAGCTCTTCGCACTGGGCTGCAGGAGCAAAAGCTTCAAGGTTCTGGAAGGACCGGCCGTTCAGCGTTACCTGAGATGTCCGTATGACTCCACGAAGGTTAACCAGAGCTTTTTCATCCACTTGATCCTGGCGCAGGAGATCGGAGTCATAGCCGAAATCCCGCAGGAACCAATTCAGCTTCCACAAGGCTCGTTCGGTGCAATAGAGCCGACCCGCAAGCGATTGCCCTGCAAACGATTCGGGCTCGAGAATGACAAAGCGCAGGGATAGGAATGGCTTCTGCGGATGCCAGCGGTAGAAAGCAGAATCGACGCGAACCAGGAACAGTCCTTCCAAAAGACTTTCGTGATCCTGCTGACGGGAATGCAGACCGGGAACATGTCGTTTCATGGTTTTGCCTCCACAGGTTGGGCGTAGGAGTTGAGTTTGCAAACCAGGGCGTCTCGATCTTTCTCTGCTGAAACTGCCAGTTGAGTGATAAAGGATTCGACCAGATCGCGGCTGGCTTCTTTGAGAGTTGCGGTGCCGCAGAAATCGGCGGCATAGGCCTTCACCAGTGCCGGATCGAGATTGTGTTGACGAATGAGCAGGCAAAGTCTGTCTCGCAGTCGCGGCTGGCCGTTGCTTGAGCTATTTACTCCAGCATGAGCGCTTGAAAGCGGTGCAACGAGGGGCGTCTGTGGAGTTGAGAACGAACCAAGTTCTTCGACACTGCAGAGCCCGATTCCGTAGGCTTTGCGCAGGGCCCGGTTGACGGCGCGAGTCTCAGCAACACGCATTTCGGCACCGCGGACTAAGGGAGACGTGTTGGAAGGATCGGCATCTCCATAGCCGACGAAACCCTTCGAGCGGGGTGATTTGAAAACCGTCGCGCGGAAAACCCACTGGGCAGCCGCGTAATTGGAGTATTCACGCATCGGCTGAACGCGAATGCCAGAGCAATGATTGCGATAAGCCAATCGGAGTAGTCCGGAGTGGGTAACATACCAGCTGCCGTTCAGTAGCTGAATCTCACCCTGTGCAACAGAACAACTGAATTTCTCAGTTAGATCCCGCAGTGCGCGGAGGCGTCTCTGGTCGATTTCTAGGCCCCATAGTTGTTTTGCCCAATATCGATTCAGATGGATCAACCTCGATCTTGAGCGTCCGGTATGCATGGGTTACCCTCCTAATTCTTCCGTTGAATAAAGGCCTCACAAAAATGTAAGAATGACCGGTTGAACTGCCCGCTAACAATGCGGAATCATCTCAATCGTTATTGAAATAAATTATGGCAGAAACGATAAGAAAATCAAGAGCGAAATTAAGAACGGCTGAAAGTTCCGTTGATTGGAAGGAATTTGGAAAACGGATTCGGGAACTGAGGGGCTTTTACGTTACTCAGGAAGAATTCGCACGCCGCATCGGTATCAGTCAAAGCCATCTTTCGACGTTAGAGCATGGCGAAGTTGAGCCAGGCGCAGAAATCATGCTGCGGATCGGTAGAGAATTTGGAAAGTCGATTGAGTGGCTTCTCACTGGGACGGAGCGGAAGTGATTTGTAACGTGATATGTCGCAGTGTTTCTTTGACTTTTGGAGACCCTAAGGTTATAATGGCGAAGATAAAGCGAAATATTAAAGCTCGCCGCTGTGCAACCAGGTTGCACGTTTATCGATGTTCGATGATGATCACCCGTCGGGATTTTTAGGTTACTGCTGTGCCGGCAACAAGCAGCAATGACGGGCCCTGGGTTGACCCTAGACGCTGTAACTAGCCCTCCGGTCAACACCGGCCCAAGTTAGCTTTTGTATGATCCCATCGAAGGAAGAGACAAATGTCTTCGGCGCCCATGAAAGAGCCTGACGTTCCGTCACTACTAGTCTGTGTCTTCTGGGGAATGCAATGTGGCGCAGCGAAGAAATTGGTTTGCTTCTACTGCCCCAACGAACTCGCGCTCGAAGAACAAGATGATCCCGGTGGAACTTATGAACCGATCTGCCCGGAGTGCTTCTTGAAAGAAGCAATTTATGTGGGAAATGAAGGCGACCCAGCCGCCGCGGCACGGGAGTCACAGTCCGTGATTAACCACATGAAAGATTTGGTCCGTAGATTTAGGGCAACGACTTCATAATGGTTGTTTGCGTCAGCCCGACGTTCCTCTTCATCCGCGTAAATCTCAACAATATTCTAAAACTCGCAATCGGTTGTCGGCACGGTTGCTAGTAAATTTAAAAGCTAGTAATTAGTTTTCTCAACACGCATTCGAAAATTACCTCTTAGTGTGATTGACCGGGGCGACGGATGGAGAGACCATTACCTCAGCCTCTCTCCAAGAACGAATGTAAGTTGGCGAGCGAGTGCGAGCAATCGAAGTCCACCTTGCGGCCAGGGGGCCGATCTAAGACCTTCCTGCGGGGCGCTAACCCGATGCGTCAGGGTAATTACTGCATCAGGGAGAGCTGTCAATGGACGACCGCAAGGATGATTTTGTTGCGCCAGCATTAGATTCGAACAATCAGCCGCCAATCAGCTCGTCGAGAGATTCGAGCCCCACTGAATTACACGAAGCTGTAGGTCAATCCTTCCTCGACGTTTCACCATCCGCCGACGCGTCAAATAGTCCAGTAGCAACTCGCCTAGAAAAATTTTACGGAGCTCGGTCGAATTTGCTTGCGGATGAAAAGAGAATACAAATTCAGCGTCAAGTGATCAGGCACTTCGAGGAATGCGCACGTAGTTACGGCACCAGTGACAGAATAACAACCATAGATGGCCCAATCGATTCAACGTTTACTTTTGCACTTGCCCGATGCATTCGAACTGCTGTTGGGGAATATGCCGATCTAGTTTTTCAAGCTTCAAACGAGACATTAACACCCAAGCTTCGGCGGGCAATCTTGGAAGAAGCATTTCGGTTTACCGGCGTTTTAACCGACTGGCCCGTCCTTCGCAGAGGGCTAGCTCTAGCGATGCGGATCTCTGTCGAAGAAACGCAATTAATCCCCTCTTCGGAGCGGAAGGTCTTTTTAAAGGAAGTCGAGGGCTTCCGCGCGGAGTGGATGGCGGAGGCGAATCGGAAAGTTGATCTGCGCCGCATCATGGTCGTTCGGCCTGCCCGATCGAGCCCGAGACCGACCGGGATCAAAGGACTTATTCTTAGTGCTATAGAAGCAGAACCCGGGGCTTCCTTCCGAGCGATCAGCATCAAGGTCGATGGATATTATGAGAGGGCAAAAATACCAGTACCTCTTCCGCGTTCCTGGGCGAGGTCCGGGGTCACCGGCTTGGCCTCCGCATATGGCGAACCGGCGCTGACATCTCGCGTAAAGACCTATCTCAGCAAAATCAAAAAGTGTTTGCGTCTGAAACTGTAGTTGCCGTTACCTTAAGTTACCAATTCCTTCTGCAAGGTTCTTTGGAATCGACGGTTTGCGGATCGTGGTTACCGACCCGCCGAGTTTTTTCTCAACATTTACTCTTGCTCCTTAAACTTGCACTCGTAAGTTTGGTCCCAACTGGAGGGACGATGCCTCGAGTTTGTACAGTTTGCAGTCACCAAGTGCGAAGACAAATAGACGAGGCTCTCCTCGAAGGCCACCCCTTACGGGACATTGCCGAGCGCTTTTCGTTATCGGTCGGAAGTGTCTTTCGGCACAAATCTCACGTTTCTGAAACGTTGAAAAAGTCTCGCGCCGCCGCCGAACTATTTCGGGCTGACAACCTCGTTGGCCAACTGAAGCAGTTGGTTGACGACGCCAGACGCGTGCAGAAAAAGGCTGAAGCCGCAGATGATTACCGGACTGCACTCGCCGGCGTTCGCGAATTGACGCGGCTAGTGGAGCTAGCAGCTCGATTGAGCGGTGAGTTGAGGGAATCCGAAACCAAAATTTTGAACGTTACACTCGATTCAGAGACGGCCCGCCGCATTACCGAAACATTTTTGGCTCGTCACTTAGGAGAAAACCCAAGATGAACACAAATGTCGTGAATCAAAATCAGTTTGCTATGGCTCACGTCGATCTAGGTTGCTACGCAATTGCGCAATTTCGTCAGTTCCAGCTAGCGCCCCATACTGAGCTGCTGCTTAGAAAGCTTGAAGCTGTCGAGCGCGGTGAGATAAAGCGTTTGATTATCTTATTACCGCCGCGACACGGCAAATCCGTAACTACCAGCTCCATATTCCCGGCTTGGTACTTGGGCCGGCATCCAGATCGTCAGTTGATTTTCGCCTCCTACGGCCAGGAACTTTCTGAAGTTTTCGGTCGGAGTGTTCGAAACTTCCTAATGGATCCCGTGCATCAGGTTGTATTCCCGAACTGCCGAATAAGCGAAGACTCGAGCGCTGCTCATCGCTTTCATACTACGGCGGGCGGCGTATATTATGCGGTCGGAAGAGGCGGGTCGATTACCGGTAGAGGCGCCGATCTGCTGATCATCGATGATCCGGTTAAGGATCGCGAAGAGGCGAACAGCGAAACGATTCGTAGGGCACTGCAGGAATGGTATGCGTACGTGGCCTACACGCGTTTGATGCCGAACGGAGCGGTCGTACTGATTCAAACTCGCTGGCACGACGACGACCTCGCAGGTTGGTTGTTGCGCGAGCACGCCAACGAAAATTGGGAAGTTGTGAGCTTGCCTGCCATTGCCGAGGAGGACGAAAGTTTTCGCAAAGAAGGCGAGGCGTTATGGCCTGAAAAATATCCGGTCGAGATTTTGGAGCGCATCCGCGACGCCATTGGCAGTGCCGCCTTTACCTCTCTCTATCAACAACGCCCTTCGGCAGCCGAAGGAGGTATTTTCAAGCGGCAGTGGTGGCAATTCTATCGCGAAGCGCCTAAGTTTTCTCAGATCGTCCAGAGCTGGGACACGGCCTTCAAGGGAGGCGATAACAACTCCTACAGCGTCAATACAACCTGGGGTTTAACAAACAATGGATATTTTTTGCTTTGGGTGTGGCGCGGGCGCGTCGAATTCCCTGAACTGAGGCGTGCGCTGATCGCTCAAGCAGAGCAGTGGAAACCCAGCGCCATTCTTGTTGAGGATCTAGCCAGTGGTCAGAGCTTGATCCAAGAGCTCCAAACCGCCACCGTACTTCCGGTCATCGGAGTCAAAGTAGATGCCGATAAGATTTCTCGCGCACAGGCCGTCACTGCTTTTGTCGAGTCCGGGAAAGTATACTTGCCGGCGGAGGCCCCTTGGCTCAATGATTTCGTAAACGAATTAGCCGCCTTCCCCACGGGCCTGCACGATGATCAAGTAGATTCTACGACGCAAGCTTTGAACTACTTTCGCGAGCAAAGTTTCGCGCGCACCCCATTTCTTCTGCCCGGGAGTTCAAACTCCGCACCTTTGGACCAAGAGTGGATCTGGCGCAAAGTATACCGTGGAATCCCGATCACTCCAGAAGAGTTCGCGAAGCTGTGAGCCATATTTTTATGGTGATTTTCCGCGCGACTGATCTTATTTGAGCGAGTCAAGATCTCACACAAAACCGATCCGCGCGAAGGCCTGCGCAGCGTGTGGCCCGCCTGTTCCAGTGACAGAAATTGCTACTTTGCAGGTCCAATCGGCGATAACGAAACATGTTCCGCAAGTGTTCCGTAACGCCCTCGTCAGCAAAAGCGTTCAAATTGTGGTCGATACAGACGTATGGAGCGAGAATTGAAAGGTGTTCCACAATGTTCCAGTTTGAAAAAATTCCAGGGGTCCGGCGACATGAGTCCGACCCCCGACACCGACAATCTCCACGTGGTGCTGGTCTCGGCACGCAATCCTTTAAACATCGGCGCGGCGGCTCCCGCTATGAGCAATTTTCGGTTTTCGCATCTGCGTGTGTTTGACAAAAGCTGAGGAATACAAAACGGTGTCAGAAGGCAAGGTCTGCCGCTTTGAAGTTCAGGTCCGTCAGAATTTGTGGCTTTAGTTTGTAGATCGTTGGATGATCGCTTGATCGCGCGTAAACGAACTCGCCGGATTCCTTCGAGATTTCAATCGTCAGATTTCTTGCCGCCCTTGTCTGTCAGAATCGCCTCGAACGCGGGCTTCGATAGCTTCGCGATCACAGCCGGGGCTGGGTGGTCGAAGATTTCTTCGGCGCGCGCTAGTGCCAGCGCGTGAAGAGCTTTTCGGGGCTCGCTGATTTTCCCTTCTGATCGGCTGGCTCGTCGAAAGTCCATTCGAATTCGCTCTTGCGCGTGCACACGATGCTGCCATTGGCGTTGTGAATTTCGACATGCGTGATGCTGGGCTGATCGAGGTGCGCGATTTTCTTATCGCGCAAATCGTTGTAATTTTCGGTCAGCTTTTTGTAAAGGTCCTGATTGATGCGGAAAACCATGCTGCGCCCGGGATCGCGCGCGTAATAGTCGTCGTCTTCCTTCTTGCCCACTTCAAGCGTAGCCGTCTTCCCTTTTTCATCCGACGCAGTGAACGTAATCGCAGGATTGGTCAGTCCGTATTTGCCCAGGTTATCTGCTGTCTCGCTGACGATGGCGGCCATTTTTGCCGTGGACACGCTCGAGAGCAGGGAAGTGATCCCGTCGTCATCGCCGCGCGCGTCGCCAGGCTTGGTGAATTTCCAAGCATCTTTTTCCTTGGTCGCGGCCAGATCGCCCGAGGAGTTCTTGAGCTCAAATGAATTCACTTCCGTGCTCGTGATGTGCAGCACCGCGTGATCGCGCAAGTCCTGCAAAGGTTTATCCGCGCTTACCAGCAGGGATTCGGGCAGCAGGGCAACGTCTTTTGCGTTGTCTACCAGCGCGTACACGGACACGCCGGTGAAATCTTTTTTGCCCAACTTGCAGATTGTGCTTCGCGCCATTCTTGAGCTGAAAATCGAGCGAGACGTCCGGATGTATCCAGGCCATATACCTTTAGTCGATCGGGCGCTGCCGGTTCGGTCTGGCTTACCCGCGCTGACGCGAGCTGCCCGCAGAATTCCCTGCACCGAGGCGTCGTCCGCGCCGGTCTGAATCGGCTGCGGTGATTTGCCAGGAGCCATTTCGTTTTTCCATTTGGACAGGCTGTGACTTGGGGTCCGCCGGGTAGGAAATGATCAGCGAAGAAATGTCATCGGCTTGCACGGCGAACGCCGGTTGGGAGGTATCTTCTGCCGCCTTTTCGGCTTCTTTTTGGCCACGTTTCCAATCGAAATAGTAAACGGCCGCGCCGGCCACGACCGCGACGAGCAGAACAATCAGCGTGGATTTTTTAATCATTGGCTCATTTTGTATCTGGAATTTTCCGCGCTCGCTTGGCTCGTGCAATCTAGCGGCGTTTCCACCAAATATAAACTCCGGAGAAAATCACCAGAGCCGGGAAGGAAGACCAGGTCCAGCCAGTGCAGACATGGCGGACTGGGCTTCACTTAAAGGTTGACGCGGCGGTTGGTGGCGCTCTTCGGACGGATGGAGATCAGGCTTCGTCCTGCGCCAGCCAGTCAATCGTAGTTGAAGAAGAGATCGCCATTTCGCTGCTGGCGCGATCCAGGGATTCGCGGCAAATTGCGAATTGCCGATCACCACCAGCCGCGCGTTCTTGTCCTCAGCCTTGCGATTCGCCGCGACACCCAAGCGACAGCGGACCGAGCGTGTCGGTCTTGGGATCGAAGGAAATTTTCTTTTGGCCCGGCTTCAAACCTGGGAATCGTGAAGCTGCGTTCGGAGGTCTTTCAGCAGTTCCACCGTCTTGCGGAATCGATTTGCTTTTGTCCGCGATTGAAACGGTGCGCGCCAGCGGAAAAAATGCTGACCGAGCCCTGAAACCCTTTGGTGATCGGGCTGGCTGCCAAAATCCGCAACCAGCGGAATGATCGGACCGCCGCCGAACAGTCGGCCCATGCCGCTCGCGTCCACCACCACGTTGTTGCCGACCGCGATGTTCCAGGACTGAAAAAGATCGTCGAGCTTCGGGATCCGTCGCGGGATCCATCCATGATCAGCGCGTCGCCACCAGCGTCGAGATATTTGCCGATCATCGCGGTTTCCTGCGGATAGTACGACTGCTTCGGCCCGGCAATCACGCAGCACGCTGCAATCGGCAGGCACGCCATTGTCGGCGATCGAGATTGACCGTCTTGGTGGCGTAATTTTCTTTCTTCAGGCCGGCATCGACCTGGCTGTAGCCTTCCTGCGAAGCTATCGGTGAGAGATTTTTCGCCGTGTCCGGTGACGAAGCAGACCGTCTTGACTTTGTCGCTGGTGACTTTCAGGATCGCGCCGGTCACGTCTTCTTCGCCGAGGTTCGCCTCGCGCGCCGGATTCGCAGATGCTCTTTGCGCGCGCCGTAAGCGACGATCACGTCGCCCATGTGCGTCGCGCCGTAAGTCCTGTGCGACTTCGGGCTTTCTGCTGCGGGTCCACGATTCTGATATTTGAAATGCGGGCTGAGAGGTTCTTGTATTCAGCCATCAGATCGTCGAAACGGTGGCGTTCGGCGTCTTGTCGAATCGCGCGACGGTGAGGTCTTGCTTCAAGCCGCTGACGATATTGCGGGTCTGGTCGGAGAGCGTGTAGAGCTTTTCGGTGGTGAGATCGAAAGCGCTTGTGATGCCGGTAGCCGACGAAATTGAGCAACGCCAGAATGGCAATCACGGCCAGCGCGAGAATCGTGGTGTTGGTTCCCTGCTGCGCGGAACGTTCGAGAAAAACGCTCGGATGATGGCCGCGGAAACCGATGGCACCTCGGCCGCCAGCAACGAACACGCCGCCGGCGATCAAGAGAACTCTTGCTGATGTGAGAAATTCGCCTTGAATGGAATAACGCAGATAGCCGGCGATGAGCATCGCCACGCCCAGCGTTCCGATGAACCTTGCTATTTCCTCGCCGATCCCATTTCATCCTGCAAGTTCCTCCATGAATTGCGAGCTGCGCGCGCATTTGGTCCTAGGCGCGGCGCCAGCGCATCGAATCAATCGAGCGCACCGTCAAGAAAACAAAAAGAACTGATGAAGCTGAAATAATAAATCAGAGCCCGAAGTGTCAACGATTCCGCGAGCGAAATCGTCATAGTGACGGATCACGGAAAGATATTGCAAGAGCGCCGACACCTAGGCCGCTTCGCCGTTCGTGCCCAAATCCAGCACCCAGAGGCAACAAGAAAGCCGCGAAGGTGAGCACCGCCGCGATCAGCTGATTTTCGGTAAGCGAGGAAATGAACGTGCCCAGCGCAGAGCAGCGAGCCTCCCAGCAGCAGAATTCCGGCATATCCCGCGAGCAGCATGCGCCACGGCGGCAGCGGGATCGCTGTGCAGAAACATGTAAACCAGGTAACCGGCGGTGGGCAGCAGCATGATCGCGAACAGCGATAAGCGATGCGAAGGAACTTTCCGAGGACGATTTGCGCTTCGGTGATGGGCGACGTCATCAGCAATTCCATGGTGCCGCGCTTGCGCTCTTCGGCAAAGACGCCCATGGTCAGAAATCGGCGTGAAAAACAGAATCAGCGTCGAAAGCAGACCGAGAAAATGCGCGCATCACCTCGCCCGGCACGTCCACTTGCGGCTGGCATGCCGAATTGCATGCTCTGCATTTCCATTCTGCAAACGACTGCTGCATGACCGCGGACAGAAAAAAATTGAAGAAGAACGCGCTGAGAAACAGGAACAATCCCGATAAACACATAGGCAATCGGCGAAACGAAATAGTGGCGCATTTCCTTGCGATAAATGGCGTAGAAGTTGCGCATCGTTCTTTTCAGACTCCTTGGTAAACGATCCGCTACTTCGGTCAATTCGGTGATGCCTGCGCGTGCGCGCGTCGTCCGTGGTCAATTCCAGGAAAATATCTTCCAGGCTCAGGCTCACGCCGCGCAGATTCAAAGAGCGGCCAGCCATTCTGCACGATCTTTCGCGGCGATCGCGCTGCGAATGTCCGCGCCCTGCGCGGTTTCGACCGTGGCGACAAGATGGCCACTCGGACGGAAGCTGCTCCACCTGCACGCGGGTCGCCCCGGCAACGTGCGCGAGCGCGTCGCGAAGGGCTTTTTCCGGTGCTCTGCACTTCGACGCGAATTTTCTGGCCGCCCTTGAGCTGCGAGGTCAGGTTTTGCGGCGTGTCCACCGCGGCGATTTTGCCTTTGTTGATGATCACCACGCGGTCGCAGGTCATGCTCACTTCCGGCAAAATGTGCGTGGAAAGAATAATCGTGTGAGTTCCGGCCAGGCCCTTGATCAAGATGGCGCACTTCGATGATCTGCTTGGGATCGAGACCCACGGTCGGCTCGTCGAGAATGATGACGTCTGGGTCGTGCACCAGCGCCTGCGCGATCCCCACGCGCTGCTTGTAGCCGCGCGAGAGCCGCTTGATCAGTTCGCTGCGGCGATCTTCCAGATTGGTCTTGCGCATCGCATCGGTGACGCGCTCGGCGCGCTTTTCGGCTGGGACGTTCTTGATGCGCGCGACGAAAGTCCAAATAATCTTCGACGGTCATATCGGGATACAACGGGCGGAGCTTCGGGCAGGTAGCCGATGTGGCGGCGGACTTCCATGCGAATCGCCGAAGACGTCGAAGCCCGCGATTCGCGCGGTGCCGGACGTGGCGGGCATGTAGCCGGTAAGGATGCGCATGGTGGTGGTCTTGCCGGCGCCGTTCGGCCCGAGAAAACCTAAGATTTCGCCTTTATTTACGGTGAACGAAACGTGATCCACGGCCGTGACTGCACCGTACGCTTTCGTCAAATCCTGAACTTCTATCAATGCCATTCCTCCTGCTGAGGTACGACCGGCGAGAGCGCCGGGCATATTCCAAACAAATGTTTATACTAAAAAACGGCGAAAATTGAAAATCCAGAGCGCCGATGTATGTGGGCCTGGTTCGCGGGACGTGAATTTACCATGGGTCTCCTGTATTAGACCGCCGAAAATCGCACAGGTGAGAGTGATTTTTGAAAATATTGCGAACATGCCGGTTACGCGTACAATGGTTGGCGTTTCAAGAAGTTTGACGGAAAGGAGACGCCATGCCCAAGTTCCTTATCGAACGCGAAATTCCCGGCGCTGGGAAATTCAGCGCTACTGAACTTCAAGCCGTCGCACAGAAATCCTGCAGCGTTTTGCGCTCCCTTTCGCAAGTTCAGTGGGTCGAGAGCTTCGTGACCGACGACAAGATTTATTGCGTTTATATCGCTCCCGACGAGGCCGCCGTGCGCGAACACGCCAAACGAGGCGGCTTCCCCGCCAATTCCGTCGCAGTGATCCGAACCATGATCGATCCCACTTCGGCGGAGACCGCTGCGCGGCAATGAATTCAAATGCACGCGGTTTGAAGATTTAATCTGAACATCGGAGTGCAGCTGGAGCGCGGTTCAGATAGAAATCATCGATCATTCCTGTGTGGTGATGGACGCGCCAGTCCGGGCCGGCACCCGGTAGGGATTGCTCGAGGGCGCTCGGCCGCAATGAGATCATAACCTCGCCTGCCTCGGCCCCAACGATAGTGACGTCCTAACGGGTCTGTGCGAAACCGCGTGCTGGACGGTCAACGTCTAGCCGCCGGGGAGCAGATGCTCCCCTGGAATTCTCAGCGGTCCCCGGTGGTTCGCGTGCGTTCCATCGGCGCTTCCGTGGCATGAAGTGAAACCGAGGTGTTTGAAACCACCGCGCCGCTCGCGTCCTGCACCCCGCCGCGAAGAGTACCGTGCACATTCTGAGCGGAAGCGATGTGAAAGGCGCAGGCCATCAAAACGATCAGGAAAATCAGCCCGGGAGCGGCGGGCAACGGCGGGTGAGTTCTGTGCATCCACATGGCTGAACGGTGGCGCGTATTATCCCAAATTCACACTCTGCAGAATATCTCCTCGACGCGCCAGAATCGCCCAGGCTGCGGGGAGATGTGCGTTGACACGCCGCAACGCTTTTGTTATTCAACTAGTTTCGCAAAATGAGCCAATGGTTCGACGTGGGAGCAACTTCCTCCTGCCGGGCGGATCCAGAAAAGAAATCCAAGGTGCTATGAAGACATTGAAGGTCTGTGCCCGAACGAACGGTTGCTCATCGCCGAATGCCGGTAAGAATGCAAGCGATGGCGGTCCGTTAAATGGCGCAAGATTATTCGCTTTGATTCTGTTGGCGATCTTCTGCGTGACGTTCGTTTCCGGCTGCGGCGGCGGTGGCAATGCTATAACACTGGAGGTGACACCGAAATCGGCTACCCTCGATGAAGGCGAGAAGCTTTTATTTGTCGCAACGTTGGGAAACGATACGAAGATGCAAGGCGTCACCTGGACCTTAACCGGATCCGGTTGCGCAGGGACTGGCTGCGGCACGCTAACCAACATCACGACTACTTCAGTTACCTACACCGCGCCTACCGGCCTTACCACCGGCATTACCGCGAGTCTGGAAGCCGCAGCGAATGCTCACATGAGCACGACCCTCACGGCGACTATTACAATCGTCCTTCCTGTCACTTTCACAACGACGACCTTGCCCAACGGCTCGAATGGCGTGGGCTACAGTCAGACTCTTGTCACCACGGGCGGCGTTTCGCCGATTCTTTACTCGCTGGGGAGCGGCAGTCTGCCGCCGGGGCTAACCGTAAATTCGGCTGGCACCATCCTTGGCACGCCCTCATCTCACGGAACTTCCACCTTCACCATCAAGGCTACCGACAATGGAGGTATGACGCCTTTCATCGTCGTGCCTTCGCCCGCCTACACGATCACGATCAATCCGCCTCCCCCGCTGTCAATTCCGGTCTCTACCATGCCCGGCGGTTTAGTGAATTCCAGTTACAACGCGTCCATTGTCCCTGCGGGTCCCGGTGGAGTTCCGCCTTATACCTGGAGCATTGCGTCCGGCACTCTGCCGCCCGGCCTGAGTCTGAATACTTCCAGTGGGGTCATCAGCGGTGTACCTGCCGTGGACGGCTCCTGTCCTCAATATCCGTGCGTCTACACTTTCTTTCCGAAGGTTCAGGACTCGGCTATTCCTTCGCAGACCGCAACATCCGCTGGCGGCGTAACCATTACCATCAGTAACGTGCCCCCGCTGCAGTCTGTCACCCCCACTTTGCCCACGGGCGATGTCAACGTTGCTTACTCAGGCACGCTGAAAGCGACCGGAGGACTCCAGCCTTACCTGTGGAGCATCGCGTCAGGCCAATTGCCTTCTGGTCTGCTGTTAAATGCGCAGAGCGGCATTATTTCCGGCACTCCGATTCTGGCGACCACCTCGAATTTCGCAGTGCAGGTGAAAGACGCGAATTCCAACACGGCTACCCAGGCCTTGACGATTAACATCGCCGCGGGAACCGCAACCACGACCTCGCTCATTAGTGGTGCATACAGTTTCCTGTTCCACGGATTCGATTCCGGCGGAAACGTAGTGATCGCTGGCAACTTCACCGCCAACGGTTCCGGCACGATTAACAGCGGACAGCTCGATAGCAACCGCTCGGGCGGCATTCTCGGTGTCTTCACCGGTTCTACTTTTACTGGAACGTACACTGTCGGAAACGACGGCCGCGGAACCATGCAGATTGTGGTGATCAATAGTAAAGGTGCGATGGCCACCTTCAACTATCTGCTGGTTCTCTATTCGAACGGCAACATCGGCATGATTGAAGATGACACCGTCGCGAACAACCCGAACCAGCTGCAAACGCACGGCTCCGGTATTATCAAGCCGGTAACCGGCGGCACTCTTACGGCAGCAGACTTCAACGGCAATTACGCATTCGAGTTGCACGGGCAGGATGCTTCAAATAAACCCGAAGTCATTGAAGGGGTCGTGCATGGCGATGGCCAGTCGATTCTCGGCCCCGGCACGATTGATATCAACGATGCCGGTACCTACAATTCTTCGCTGGCATTGTCCGGCAATTTCTCGATCGGCGGGAGCAATAGCAAAGGTTTGATGTTCTTGACCTTCCAGCTGCCTTCGACAGCGCAGGTGCAGCTTGAATACACGTTCTATTTCGTTTCTCCACCGACATCTTCGCGATCGCGATTGATCCCACTGACTCTACACACCCGCGTCTGGCGGGCGAAATGATTCTGCAACAGCCTGCTGCATCGTTCACCTCAGCAGCCCTCAACGGCGCAAGCGTGGCTACCGGCAGCGGACTCAACGGCACCAACGCCAGCGTTTTCGCCGGGCTTTTGACTGGCAATGGCACCAGCACGGCGACCTTTAGTTACGATCAAAATGACAACGGGACGGTGACTTCGGGCAATACTGCATCGGGAAGTTATGTCGCGGATCCCTCGGCGAATGGCCGGTTCGCCTTCACGGGTTTGGGATCACGAATCACTGCAGCTTATTTGACTGGTCCCAATCAGGGCTTCCTCATTGGGTCCGATGCGGCCGTGACTTTCGGTAATCTGGATGCTCAGACCGAAACGGCATTCACGAACGCATCCGTAATGGGCGGCTATACGCTCGATGCGCCGATCACGTTTGATCCTGCCGCCTTGAACATCGTCGGACAGTTGAATTCACCGGACGGCACCGGAAACCTTCTTGGCAATTTGGACGTCGTTGACAACAACGGGACCGTGCATTCGGATTTGTCCCTGACGGCTACCTACAACATTACCGGCACGACCACCGGACGCGGAACCATACAGACGAATTCTCCGTACGGCTTCCCGACGGCGCTGGCTTTCTACGTCGTCTCGCCCTCCAGCATCCGGGCGATTTCGATTGACTCCGCTCCGAGCGCTCATCCGCTGGTTTTTTATCTTGACCACTAAATGGTTTCGGCGAGCGAACAGTCGGCGAGAAGCCTGAAGTGCGCGACGGCAGAATGCAGCTCGGTCGTTTTCCCTGATTGCGATCTTTGCGGCCCTGCCGCTTTTTCGTGGGTTCAAGCCTCGTTTTGCCGTTGCACGCGGTGGCGTTACAAACGGAGCGCTCTTTTGGTCGCGCTCTTTTGTGCCACTTGCGCGGCTTTTTCGCTGCATGCTCAAACCCAGCAATCTTTGCAGCCGCCTCCGAACGCGAAAGTGATTCCGTTGAACCCCACTGCAGGATTTTTCACCGAACCGGCCATTGCCGTGAATCAAAGAAATCCGAAGCAAATAGTCGCGGCTTTTCAAGGCCAAGCGAGCGCGGCTTACTCCGAAGACGCCGGAAATACATGGCAGATTGCGAAAGGCACCGCACCTGTAAACTATCGCGTCTCCGGAGACGTCTCTGTCACTTACGATTCGCGCGGTCAGGCGATTCTCTGCTTTATTGCCTTCGATAAACTCGGCACCTCGCAATACTGGGCGCACCATGCCACGCGCAATGGAATTTTCATAAGGCGATCAAGCGATGGCGGAAAAACCTGGGAAGCGAAGGCGGTTCCGGTTGACGAGCAGCCCACGCGCGCGGTGATGCCTTTTGAAGACAAACCTTTTGTAGCCGCCGACAACAATCCCGCTTCGCCGTTCGTGGGAAATTTGTATATTGGCTGGACTGAATTCAGCCTGGATAAAACCATCATCCTGTTTTCGCGCTCGACAGATGGCGGGCTCACCTGGTCAAAACCGGTCGAGATCAGCAGCCATGAAGGTCTGCCGCGCGACGATACCGGGGCCGTCGAAGGATTCACTGCAACGGCCGGCGCCGACGGCACGTTGTACACAGCCTGGGCCGATGGCAGTTCCATTGCAATGGCAATTTCGAAAGACGGCGGGGCCACCTTCCCGCCATCCGCCACCATCCTTCAAACCGCTCCGTCCTACTACAACGTTGAGGCCGTTGAACGAGCCAATGGCTTCCCGCAGATCGGCGTCGATCCCAGCAGCAACCGGCTTTTCATCACCTGGAGCGATTATCGCAACGGAGATGTGGACGTGTTCTGCTCGACCTCGACGGACCGCGGAGCGAGCTGGTCTGCGGCCAGGCGTGTGAACGATGATCCGGTCCACGACGGATTCGATCAGTTTTTTCAGTGGCTTTCGGTGGATCCTGTTGACGGGTCGGCTAATGTGGTCTTCTACGATCGCCGCAGCGATCCTCAAAACCGCAATCTTTCGGTGGTGCTGGCACGTTCTACGGACGGTGGAACATCCTTCGCGAATTACTCCTGGGCGATGCCCAAATTCGATCCGCAGGGAAATTTCATCGGTGACTACAGCGGAATTGCTGCGCTTGATGGACGCGTGTACGCCGTCTGGACGGGACCGCCTGCCCCAGCTCAGCCCGCCTCCGGCCTACAGCCAAAATCGGAAACCAAGCCCTCGAGCAGGGCTCCGCGCTCAACTGTTGCAAAATCGCCCGAAGCGCAAGAATCTGCAGAGGAACTATCCAACCTCAGAATGATTGGGACGATAATCTATGTTGGCGTCGCGGACTTCTCGAACCCAGCTTCAGCGCCCAAGTAAATTTATTTCTTGTCCTTATCCTTATCAACCAGCTTCAGTGCCGCCGAATTTATGCAGAACCGCAATCCCGTGGGCTGAGGTCCGTCGTCGAAAACGTGGCCCAGATGCGCATCGCAGCGACTGCATATCGCCTCAGTACGAATCATCCCGTGGCTCGCGTCGCGCTTCAGTTCAACATTGTCTGCGGCCACCGGCTGGTAGTAGCTCGGCCATCCTGACCCCGAATGAAATTTTGCTTCGGACTCGAACAATGGCTGCCCACAGCAAACGCACACATAGGTGCCCTTGGTTTCGGTGTCTTCGTACTCGCCGGTAAAAGGAGGTTCCGTTCCCTTCTGCCGCGTCACGTAATATTGATTGTCGTTCAGCTGGGATCGCCACTCTGAATCGGTCTTTTTTATTTTCTCGTTCATGCGTATAGCTTACACGAAATTGCAGTGTTCGGAACCCGCACGGCGGAAGCAAAGCCTTCGCAGCCCCGGTTAAGGAGCGTACGCTCCGCTGTGTTCCCTCACCTTTCCTCACCGTTCGGCAAAGTCGGATATACTTCCAAAGGACGCTTTGCGCGATAGCCTGCTAGGTGCCGCACTCGGTTGAAGCGTTACGCTGATTCGCTTCATCTAACGTTCCGGAGATAACCGATTGAACGAAGTTTTTATTTGTGATGCGCTTCGCACGCCTTTCGGCCGCTACGGTGGCGCTCTGGCCACGATCCGCGCCGACGATCTCGCCGCGATTCCTATCCGCGCACTCCTGGCGCGAAACCCTACAGTCGATTGGGCCGCCGTGGACGACGTGATCTATGGGTGTGCCAATCAGGCCGGCGAAGATAATCGCAACGTGGCACGCATGGCGTTGCTTCTTGCGGGACTGCCACAGGAAGTTCCCGGATCCACCGTGAATCGCTTGTGCGGCTCGAGCATGGACGCGGTTGGCATCGCGGCGCGCGCTATTCGATCCGGCGAGGCGGATTTAATGATCGCCGGCGGTGTCGAGAGTATGACTCGCGCGCCTTTCGTCACATCCAAAGCAGACGTTCCGTTCAGCCGAACCACCGAGACCTATGACAGCACGCTCGGCTGGCGCTTTGTAAATCAGGCGATGAAGTGCAAATACGGCGTCGACTCCATGGCGGAAACCGCCGAGAACGTGGCGAAAGAGTTCGAGGTTGGGCGCGCCGACCAGGACGGCTTTGCCTTCCGCACGCAGCAGCGCTGGGCGCGCGCGAACGCAGCCGGTTATTTCAGAAACGAAATCATTCCCGTAGCGGTGCCGCAGATGAAAGGCGAGCCTAAAACCTTTAATACAGATGAACACCCGCGGCAGGACACGACTTTAGATGGTCTGGCCAGGCTGAAGCCCATCGTCAAAGCAGATGGCACCGTAACTGCCGGTAACGCATCCGGAATTAATGATGGAGCGGCTGCCCTGCTGATTGCTTCCGATGAAGCCGTGACAAAATACGGGCTAAACCCCCGGGCCCGCGTGCTGGCTACTGCTGTCGTGGGCATCGCTCCGCGCATCATGGGCTTTGCGCCAGCTCCCGCGACCAAGAAAATCCTCGCCAAAACAGGGCTCAAGCTGTCGCAAATGGACGTTATTGAACTGAACGAAGCGTTCGCTGCGCAAGCTTTGGCGGTTACCCGGGATTTGGGATTGCCCGACGATGCTGCATGGGTGAACCCAAACGGCGGCGCAATCGCCATCGGTCACCCATTGGGCGCAAGTGGCGCCCGTTTGATAGCTACGGCCATGTATCAATTGCAAGCCACCCAGGGACGATACGCGCTATGCACTATGTGTATAGGAGTAGGCCAAGGTATTGCTACAATCATTGAACGCCAGTGACCCACTTTGAATCTTATTGTGGCCCAGTGGATGAGCGGCTGCTCGCTCGACCTGCAATGCCGGGCAATGCCGGGCGAGTTGCTGCTGCATAAAGGCTTAGGTCTCACCCAAGAGTCGCCGGTCATTGGCTGATTCCAAACTAAAGTACTAAGAGAATCGCGTAGAACTTGCGAAAAGTGCGCAAAAAGAACAGATTCAAAGTTGACCGTATGGAGCCGTATCTCTTTACTTTTTAGCGATTTACACATACTTTGAGATTGGCATCGGACGTGCCCATCTTCGAAGCGGCAACAGTGAAGTCATAGGGCATTAATAAAATTGGAGACCCAGCCGTGAGCACGAGAGCTTTAATCGGAAGTCAGCCAGTCAGCGAAGCAAAACCCGCCGAGGATCTGCCAAGCCCTCGGTGGGGGGAACGTCTCCGCGCGCTTGGAAACGTTCCTCCGGTCATGAAATTCGTCTGGGAAGCGGCTCCCGGAATCGTACTAGCCAGCCTTTTCGCCCGCGTTATCGCCGCACTGGTTCCGCTTTGCATATTAAAAGTCACCCAGAAGATTATTGACTCGATTTATGTGCTAAGAGCTCAGGGCACACCGCTGCCTCATTACTTTTGGTGGTTGGTAGCTTTTGAATTCTTGCTCGCTGGTTTCGCTACTCTGCTGATGCGTCTGGTCGATTATTGCGACACCGCTCTGGCTGAGCGGTTCACCCGGCACATCAGCGTGCGCTTGATGAAGCACGCCGCCAACCTGGACCTGATGTCCTACGAAGATCCGGTTTTCTACGACAAGTTTGAGCGGGCGAAGGTGCAGAGTACGGACCGCGTAGCGATGATCAAAATCGCGGGGCGGCTAATTCAGGAATTCGTCACGACCCTCAGCTTGGCAATCGGTATTTTGGTGTACTCTCCCTGGCTGCTTTTGGCCTTAGTCGCGTGCGTCGTGCCGGTCTTTCTGGGCGAGACGCATTTTGCGTTTCTTGGTTACTCTTTGGCGTTCCAGCAGACCCCAGCTCGTCGCGAGCTTGACTATCTGCGCGTTCTCGGCGGCACCAAGGAAGGCGCGAAGGAAGTCAAGTTGTTCGGCCTCGCCTCTTTCCTGGTGAATCGCTACTCGGATGTAGCGGGCAATCTATGCGACCAGACATTGCGAGTCGCGCGACGCCGGCTTTCAATCGGTTCCCTGCTTGCGCTTGTGGGTGTCGCAGGTTATTACGGCACTTACGGATTTGTGGTTTATCAAACCGTGATCGGTGTTCTGACCTTGGGCACCATGACCATGCTGGCGGGTGCGATTGCGGGTGCGAGCACGAACATACAAGCCGTCTTCACCACTTTTTCCGAAGTTACGAACCAGGCGTTGTTCATGACCGACCTGCTCGATTTCTTTTCGGTGAAACCCAAGATCATGTCCCGGCCTAACGCCATGCCGGCTCCGAAGCACATCCAACAGGGATTCGAATTCAAGAATGTTTCGTTCCAGTATCCTGGCAGTTCGCGGCAGATTTTGAAGAACGTCAGCTTCAAGCTCGGTCCGTCTGAGCGCATCGCTATCGTTGGAGAAAATGGACAGGGCAAAACTACCATCGTCAAGCTGCTCACTCGTCTGTACGATCCCACCGAAGGTCAGATTCTGCTCGACGGTAAGGACCTGCGTGAATACGACCTTCAAAGTTTGTGGCAGCAGATCGGCGTAATTTTCCAAGATTTCATGCGCTACGAAATGACGGCGTCTGCGAACATCGCCGTGGGCCGCATTGAGGAGCGAAACAATCCTTTCCGCATCCGCACTGCCGCCAACAAGAGCCTCGCCGAGCATGCAATCCGCAAGCTCCCCAAGGGCTTCGACCAGGTTCTGGGATCGCGTTTCGAGGGTGCGGTGGATCTGTCGGGCGGCGAGTGGCAGAAGATTGCTATCGCTCGCGCCTACCTGCGCGACGCGCAGTTGCTCATTCTCGACGAGCCGACCGCGGCCCTTGATGCCCGTTCCGAGCACGAAGTGTTTCAGCGCTTTTCAGAACTTACTGCTGGCAAAATGTCTGTTTTGATTTCGCACCGCTTTTCGACAGTGAAAATGTCGAATCGCATTCTGGTCCTGAAAGACGGTACGATTGCCGAGCAGGGTCCGCACGATCAGCTGATGAAGGACGGCGGACACTACGCGGAACTGTTTGAACTCCAGGCTGCCAATTACCGCTAGTCCGCGGGATGAACAGGGATTTTTATCTCGAGCTTTCAACCGGCTGGTTGGGCGCTGTCCTTAACGCGCTGTGCAGATGCATCTCTACTAATTCTTGAGGCGCAAGGGTCTGGGACTGCCTGAACCCGGCGCGATCCATTCCACGTTGCGCTTCCGGATTTTTCATGAACGTATCCCACACGAAAGCAGTGCGCGCGTTTTCCGCCATTACCATCGTAATCCCGGAGTCGATTCCGACCACGTCGCTGTCGTACCAATTGATCAGCGGGTTGAAAGCGTCCACAAATCCGTAACGGCTCCAAGTACCGGCTCCGTAGCGGTTGTCGATCGTTCGCAGGACCCGCATCGCCGGTCCCGGCAGGAAGGGCAGCGAACCGGCTGCGGCACACGGAACAACCGTTCCATCAATCGGACCCGTTTCCGGCGGGCCACCCCAAACCTGGTATCCCTTGATCGAATCCGACGCGGTGATTCCCCACAGGTCGTCGCTGTAATCCGGAAACCGGTTCCCCAGACTCAGGCAAAACCGTCGATGCACGTCCGTGGCGATAATTGAATTCTGAAAGTAGTCGGCGTAGCGGTCGCGCTTGCCGCGAAAGTCAAACCACGCCTGCGAATACTGATGGACGAATAGCGGAGCGTACGAGCCGATGAATTTAATTCCGTCGAATTCGAATGTAGTGCGTTTCCACGCGTCCCAAGTCGCGGGAGGCAGCGGGTGGGACGAAGATCCGAGGCCCAGCAGATACATCATCATCATTTCGCTGTAACTATCCCAGCGGTACTGCAGAAAGCCGGTCTCAGGCGTCCAGCCGTGCGGCAGTATGCGCGTATCTTCCGACAGCCAATTCCAGTCAACGCGGTTGAAAATTTCAAGCGCCAGCTGGCTGATTTCCGAGTGCTGGAAGTGTTCGCGGCACATGAGAATGCCGCAAAGCAGGATGGAGGTGTCGATTGAGGAAAACTCCGCCTGCCACAGGCGTTCGCCGGTGTTGATGTTGGCCCAATGGTAGAAAAATCCGTGCTCGTTCGGCAGTTTCTTCCACAGAAAACGCAGGGCGTTGATGGCCCGTTCCCGGGCCTGGACGAACGAAACATAGCCGCGTTTTTCGCCGATGCACAGCGCTGTCAGGCCGAATCCGGTAGCGGCGATACTGCCCAGCACGCCAGTATCGGAGGAACGAACGTTGCAGCGGTCCCGGGTAAGCCCGGTGTTGGGATTGGTCTGATCCCAGAAGTACTGAAAAATGGCTTTTTCGAGCTCTTCGAGAAAGACGTCGTCGCGGGGGGACAAGTAGGTTGGCGGCGGAAGCTGTGTCGAAGAAGGGACAACCTGCTGGGCCTGTTGTGATGCTTGTCCCGGTTGAGGCAGTAGCGCGAAAGCCTCAACAGGAAATCCTGCAAGAAGTGGAATCCCGCAAGCAGAGGCGGCGGCAAGCTGCCTGAGCAAATCGCGGCGGGAGAGCCGCCTATGTATCAAACTGTCCTCGCCCACAATATGATGTTAGACGAACCAAAGGGCGAATAAAACCGCCGATCAAGTCAAATTGGCGAGTGTTTCGTTCATGTTAAGAGCAGTGACAAACATCCCAGCGGACGGTTTGGGCGTCCTTCTTGGCGGAGGGCCGCGATTTACATCTAGCTGGCATCCTTCAGCCCAGCACGATGCGGATTTGATGAACCGCACCGTCGTCCAGCAAGTTGATGTTTGCCGAGCCCGCCAGCAACTTACCGTCAAGTTCGGTCAGCGCGACTCCACGGCTCACACCCGATGGGTTTTCAACCGCAATCTTGTAGGTGGAGGAGTGGTAGCGGAATTCGATGCGGTAAGCCGGCCAGTCCCGCGGTATGCACGGGTCCATGGACAGCAGCATTCCGCGCACGCGGAACCCCAGTATCCACTCGATGCCGGCACGATAAAGCCATCCCGCCGAACCTGAATACCAGGTCCAGCCGCCGCGGCCAACGTGCGGAGACTCGGCGTAAATATCTCCCGCGAGGACGTAAGGCTCGACTTTGTAGCGCTGGACGTTTGCACGCGAATTCGAGCGGTTGATGGGATTGATCATACGAAACAGTTCGGCGGCCTTATCGCCGTCGCCTAGCTCGGCGAATGCGATCAGTGTCCAGGTCGAAGCATGAGTGTACTGTCCGCCATTTTCGCGAATGCCCGTCAGATAGCCCCGGATGTAGCCGGGATCGTGGTCGGGATGGTCAAATGGCGGTGTCAGCAGCAGGATCAGCCCATCGGGGCGCCGAACCAGCTGTTGATCCGCTGCGGCCATGGCCTTTATTCCCCGCCCGCGTTCCGCCGCGCCCGACATGATCGACCACGACTGGGCAATACTGTCGATGCGGCACTCCTTGTTCTGCACTGAACCCAAAGGCGAGCCGTCATCGAAGTATGCGCGGCGATACCAGTCGCCATCCCAGCCGTCGCGTTCCAACGCGGCCTTCAGAGCGCTAACGTGAATGCGCCACTTCTCAGCGCGGTCGTGGTCGCCGCGCATGTCGGCGAGCTTGGCGAATTCCCAAAGTGTGGTGTGCAGAAACCATCCGAGCCACACGCTTTCGCCTTTGCCGTCCTGGCCGACGCGATTCATTCCGTCGTTCCAGTCACCGGTACCCATCAACGGCAGGCCGTGAATGCCGACGCCAAGGCTGTGATCGAGTGCTCGTGCGCAGTGTTCGAACAGGGTCACGCGCGCTTCTGAAACACGCGGCTGGAAATAGGATTCCTTCTGCCCCTCGGCCAGTTGATCGCCGTCCAGAAATGGCACGGTTTCTTCGAGCACGCTCATGTCGCCGGTGGCTTCGATGAATTGAGTGACGGCATAGACCAGCCAGATCGGATCATCCGAAATACGCGTGCGAATTCCGCGGCCCGATGGCGGGTGCCACCAGTGCTGCACATCTCCCTGCAGGGAATTGACGGCCCGCCGCGCGAATCAAATGCTCGCGGACGACTCCGCGTTTCGAAACTGTTAAAGCCATTCCGTCCTGCAGCTGATCGCGGAAGCCGTATGCGCCGCTCAACTGATAAAACGCCGCGCGTGCCCATATCCGGCAAGAAAGAGTTTGATAGAGCAACCAGCGATTCAGCAGGATGTCCATGGATGCATCCGGAGTCGTCACCTGAACCGTTCCCAGGATGTCCTCCCAACGGCGCGTAACACTGTCGAAGACTTTGTCGAGGTCCGCCGCGCGATAGCGAAGCAGCAGTTCGCGCGTCGCTTCGCGGCTCTCCGTTTCGCCCAGCAGAAACACGACCTCCGCTCGTGCTCCCGGACGCAGTTCGATTATCGTTTGCAGCGCCGCACACGGATCCAATCCGGCTCCTACTTTTCCGGAAAGCGGCATGCCCCTTTTCGAGGGCAGCCGGGTCTTCAGGAGTTCCATTCCGCCCTAAGAATTCCGTACGGTCACCGGTACATGAAAAATGCTTCCCGGCCATATCCGCAAAGGCGATGCGCCCCCCGAATTCGCCGTTCCAGGCACTGCGCGCCAGCACGGCATTGGTGGGTCCGTCAATCTCGGTGATGACGTACGGGGCCGAAGCGCTGCGCGAATTGCCGAGCACCCATTCGACATATGCGGTGATGGAGAGTTTGCGGGTACGTCCGGAATCGTTTCGCAGCGTGAGCCGCGAGATTTTGACGGGATCCTGAGGCGGCACGAATTGCAACAGGTCCACGAGGATGCCATGCGATCCGTGTTGGAAACGGCTGTAGCCCTGCCCGTGACGCGCGATATAGGAGGCGTTTTCGTCCCTGATCGGCAACGCGGTCGGAGTCCAAATTTCGCCGGACTCTTCGTCGCGAATGTAGATTGCTTCGCCGGGCGTGTCGAAAACGTGGTCGTTGGACCAGGGCGTAAGCTGATTCTCGCGGCTGTTTTGTGACCAAGTAAATCCCGCACCAGATTCTGAGATGAGGAATCCAAAGTTCTCATTGGCAATCACGTTGATCCAGGGTTCGGGTGTTCGCAGGCCCTCATTCAGTAGCACAACATATTCGCGGCCGTGGTCGGCAAAGCCGCCCAGGCCGTTGAAGAATTGCAAGGTCTGCTCCGGCAGGGGCAAATCCTGGCGTTTGCGCAAGCGGGCGGTGCGCAAAAATCCCGGCGCCGGGTTTTCCGTCAACAAGCGGGTTAGCTGTTCGGTCAGTGTGCCACGGCGGCTCAGGAGCACGGCGCGGGCCGCCGTTTGCAGCTGAACGTGAGTTTGCGGAGTGATGAGATCCCCTCGCAGCAGGAAAATTTTGCCGCTCAACCCGCCAGAATCAGGCGACAGCCGCAGCTTGCTTCCACGAACCAGCGCTTCTAGCGATTCTTGCAACTCCTGCACGTAGGACGGCGGCTTTTCGTTGATGATCACGACATCGGCCGACAGCTGCTTCATGCGCCAGTACTCGTGGGCTCGCAACAACTGCCGGATCATCTCGACATCCTCGGCGTCATCGATGCGCGCCAGGACGATCGGCAAATCCCCGGAAATGCCCTGCGACCACAAGCGTCGAAATATCCAGAGGAGTGCGCGCCAGCACATCGGCCGGAGGACGCAGCGATGGAATCTACGTACAGGACGGCGTTCGCCAAACGCTGGAATAAGAGCGCCTCTTCCGCGCTGATTCCGAGGTGATGCAGCTGAACCTGTGCCTGCGTCCAAGCCAGAGTGATGCGTCCGTTCGAAGGTTCGGGCATCGCGATATTTGTCGGCGAGATCGAGCTGCTTCTTCGCGCGTGGCAGCAGCAATGGTGGAAAAGATCAAACGCACCGTGCTACCCGGAGGAACGCGAACCGTGCGGCGCAGACTGAAGATCGGATCCAGCACGGATCCGACTGTTTTGGACAGCGGGCGGCCATCCATCACCGACACGGGATCACGAAGATCGCGCGCACGCCCTAGGAAGCGTGCCCGATCGGTTTCGTATTGCAAATCCCCAACGGTATCGCCGTCGACTACCACAACATGCGCTGCCCACACCGAGCCTTCGTCTTCGGAACGTTTCCTGCGAGTGGCGAGCAACGCGCCGACGTCTCGGCTCAAATTCAGTCTCGACGAATAACTTGGCAAATGCGGGATGCGCGACATCCGCCGCCGGTGTTGTGAGCGAGAGTTCCGCGTAGGAGGTGACCTGCATGTCGCGCGCGCGCACGCCCAGATTGCGTAAGCGAAACCCGGCGCACTTCGGCGTCATCTTCGGAGGAAACCACAACCTCGAGGGTTGTCGTCAGCGAGCGATCCCGCCGCGTACGATTTCGGCGTGATCTTCGAAGAAAACCGCCTCATAGGCATCGGGTTCGTTGCCTGTCGGCTGAAAGCCAGCGGACCAGACGTTGCCGGTTTGTTCGTCGCGCAGATAGATGTATTGGCCCCAGTTATCGCGCGTGAGATCTTCGCGCCATCGCGTGACCGCCAGGTCGCGCCAGCGGCTGTAGCCCGAGCCGGCCGACGTGAGCATCACGGAGTAGCGTCCGTTCGAAAGCAGATGCGTTCGCGGAGTGACATCGTGCGGGGTGCTGAACCGGCGAACAACGGGCGGAATCAGTTCGCGCACTTTCGATGTCGCCGAAACTTCTTCCGCTCGCGGCCGCGCGACCAGCACGTCGCGCGGGCGTGCGCTCCTGCAAAAGCAGTTCGGTGGCGCGCACAATCGGTTCCGCGTGAAAACGATTGCGCATCACCCCGGCTATTCAGGACGTCGGCAAAAGCCATGATGGACATGGCCTGATGGTGCGCCATGAATGTGTTCACCACCGCGACGTCCTTGCCTTCAGGGACAGGCGGCTGGGCGTGTAATCGAGCGCGTCGTAGAATCCGTAAGGACCCTCACGCCCCGGCTTGTGCCAGCCGCGCGAAATTCTGCACGGCCGCCGGAGGGTCGATCATCGATGCGAGCGCCGTGGCGTAGGGCGCGATTACCAGATCCTCGCTCAGACCGCGCTTCAGACCCAGGCCCGGAACTCCGAAGCCCGAGTACTGATAGGTGAAATCGATATCGCGCGCGTTGAAGGCCGATTCCGAAATTCCCCAGGGCACGCCGCGCTCATTTCCATATTCGATCTGGCGCGCCACGACGTTGCTCGTACGTCTGGCTCAAGCATGCTGTTCGCGGGCGAACGCATGATGATCGCGGGCATCAAGTATTCGAACATCGAGCCAGACCAGGAAATCAGCGCAGCACCGCGTCCCACCGGAGTGAGGGCACGGCCCAGGTGAAACCAGTGCGATGCCGGCACGTCGCCTTTGGCGATGGCGATGAAAGCTGGTCAAGCCGGGCTTCGGAGGCAAGCAAGTCGTAACAACTGTCGTCCAAAGTTCCGTCGGCCGCTCGCATGCCGATGGAAAAGAGCTTGCGCGAAGTGTCAAACAAGAAACTGAAGTCCATGGCGTCGAACATGGCTTGAGAAGTATGCGGCAATGGCGAGCAGCCGTTTCGACAATGTTGCGGCTTCTTTCGCGGAGGTCTTCAGGGCAACCGTTAGCGCGTCAACGCGCGCAAGAACTTCACGATTTGCCGCGGGATCGGCAGAGAATTCCTGGCGCACCGGCGCTAAGTCGCTATCGCCAGTTGAAAGCGTTCCGCGGCTTCCGCCAGTGATGGAAACCTGCGGAATCGACTCTCTATCGCGACCCACTCCGGCGAGTTTTCTTGCGAGCGGCCGGCAATGGCTACGATTTCCTTGGGGTCCAGACGAAGCCACGGAATCACGATGCAGGCGTCGCGCAGGTTGCTTTCGATTGCGTTTTTGACGGCTTCGCCCCAGGCACGCAATTCGGAATCGGGCGGCTCGCCCGAGTTCCTGAGCCAGAGCTTGAGCGATATCGGCTCAAGCGTTTGTGCGTACTCCCGCAGTTCTACGAAACGCGCCGCCCATTCCCGTGCGTCCAGCGGAATCGGATCGAGCAGCGCCGCCAGCGAATCGATGGCGTTGCTGAGTTGCTTGCGCGTCACGGTGTGCGTGCGGCGCTCGTCGGTGATCTTGCCCAGCACTTCGCGCAAAAGATGAACCGCGTCCAGCGACGCCCGTGAACATGCGCGGCTCGATTAGGGGCTCATGAACAAGGCTGCGGCATCCGCTGCTCAGAACCAGCAATGTTCCGGCAAGGTTTCCGCTGTCTACGCTGGAAATGTACTTCGGATCGAGAGGTGCGAGGGTCTGCGTGTCGTACCAGTTGTAAAAATGACCTCGGTAGCGCTCCAGTTGGCCAAAGGTCTGAAGCGTCGCTTCGAGCCTGTCCGCAAGCTCTTGCGCACCAATCCAGCCGAAATCTCGTGCGCAGAATGCGGAAATGGGATAGAGACCCATGTTGGTCGCGGAAGTTCGATGGGCGATCCGTGGCTTGGGATCCTCTTGAAAATTATCCGGCGGCAGAAAGTGATCTGTCTGCGAGCGACAAAGCGATCGAAAAAGCGCCAGGTGCGCCGGCGATTACATCGCAGGCCCTGGCGTCGGCAGCGGGAAGGGGCTTCGACGTCCTCGACTGGAGGCGGAACGCTGATCCAGCGAGCGATCGGCGGGCGCCGCGATCCAAAGCACAACCAAGGGAAAGCCGCGCCACAATGCGTGATGGCGAAAATCAATGACGGAAGCCAGCGATAGCCAGCGCGAGGATGACGCTTCCGATCATGCGCCCGTACATGCCCCAAAAACTTCAGATCGACGGCGTGTTTAGCTTGAGCCGCTGTGACCCACTGCAGCAGATTTCTGCGCGTGAATATCATTCGGCCAAGCGTGCGCAGGATGGCATCGGACATAAGCCACGCCTGGTAGGCCATAAACGTGAGCGGTCAAACCAATCTGCGATAAACCCAGCGATAGATCGGAAAGAAGATCGCGAATGAATGGCTGCGTTTGGAGATCCCGCTGAAGCGTGGATTCAGACCAACGAGAAACGGAATCAGCGCGGGAATCGCAGATCATCACCAGAACGAATCTGGTCCACATCCACGGAGACACCTGCGGGAACAGCCAGCCCGATCAGCATGAGCAGAAACATGCACGGGGCCGATAGCGTACGGCGCAGATTGTCCAGCATCTTCCAGCGGCTGATGGCGGGGATCGAAGTGCGGCGGCGGTCGGCTTTCGAGAGTCCTCCGCGCCCGAAAATCCAGGGGAGAAGTTGCCAGTCGCCGCGCGCCCAGCGATGCTGGCGGGCCGCCGCTACTTCGTAGTGCGACGGAAATTCGTCGAAAAGCACGATGTCGGTGGCCAGCGCGGCGCGCGCGAAAATGCCTTCGAATAAATCGTGACTGAGCAGCGTGTTTTCTTTCACCTTGCCGGCCAGCGCCGCTTCGAATGCGTCGAGATCGTAAATTCCCTTCCCGGTGTACGAGCCTTCGTGAAACAAGTCCTGATAGACATCGGAAACCGCCGCGGCGTACGGGTCGATGCCGCTGGGGCCGGAGAAAACCCGCTGGAAAAGCGAGCCTTCGCGATCACTGGGAAGCGAGGGCGTGATGCGCGGCTGCACCACGCCGTAGCCATCGACAACGCGCCCAATCGCTCGCTGAATTCGGCCGGTTCAGCGCATGCGCCATGGTGCCGACCAGGCGCGCGGCAGTCCCGCGCGAAAGTCGTGTATCGGCGTCGAGCGTGATGACGTAGCGCACTCCGGGAATGGCATTCTGGGGCACGCCCGCGACGGGCATGAAATGTTGTGTCCGTCGAACCGCGCAGCAGTTGATTCAGCTCGTGCAGCTTTCCGCGTTTGCGTTCCCAGCCCATCCACTTTCGCTCGCGTTCGTTCCAGATGCGCTTGCGATGAAACAGGAAGAAACGGTCGCCGCCGTCCCGGGCCGGACCATGCGTTGCATTCAGGTTGGCGATGCCGTGGATCGGCCGCCGTCAAGCAGTTCTTCATCTCCGGGCAGGGTTTCGGTGGCGGCGTCCACCCAATCCGTGAGCAGCGCGAATCGCAGATCGCCGTCGGGATTGGCGAGGTAATGGATTTCGAGGCGCTCTACGAGTTCCTTGATCGCGTCTGACGAAGTCAGGAGAGTGGGTACGACGATGATTGTGCGCAATTCCTCCGGAACGCCGTCGCGCAGTTCCAAGACGAGGCAGGGTGCGCGGGCCAAGCAAATCCGTGACCGTACGATTGATCAGCGCGATCGCCAGGTCCGACAGCGGGATCGAAGCAAGCAGGCCGAACAGCGCCAGAGATAAGGCGCGCTGACGCCAAGGTCGCGAGCGTGTGCCAAGGGCAGACGCCAGAATAATCGCGGTAAGTACTGCGATGGTGCCCAGATAGCCCGGGACGGCAGCCGCACGTACAGGCGCAGCAGCCCGCGCCGCCAGGCAACGCGAAAACCAAGCTCGCGCTCGAAATCGATGCGGCCTGCGGAGATCAGATAGTAGCCGGGATCGGCCTTGCGTTCGTCGCTGGGTTGGCCATCGCCGTGAAGTTCCGCGCGCGCGCGCTTGGCGCGTTCTACTGCGCGCTTGGCGACGTCGATTTCGTGTGACTGGAACCTCGCGATAGATCTTCGACTGGCGTGGCGGTAATAATCGCGCGTGGCGAAATCCATTTCGCCGAAATTGCTGCCGTTGCGCAGGATTTCATCCACCAGGCTGACGCTTTCGAAAAAGTCCTCCCAGCCGAATGCCGACATCAAGCCGCATGCTGGTGATGATGTTGCGCACCGTGACGGTCATGGCCGCCTGCTCTTGATGCTCGGCGCGGACGATTTCGTCCGCGTGGTGCCTTGCGCGGCGAGGCGTTCATCGAGCCATACCAGAATCGGACCGACCTTGGGATCGAGGTCGCGCAGACGCTGGACCAGTTGCACTGCGAAGGCAGCGATCGAGGGGCTTATTTTCGAAGCGGCGAAGAACGGAGTCGGGTAGAGACGGCCGGCTGGCCGCCTGTGCCGAGCACGCGGTCGGCGAGGATATCGGCTTCCACAGCGCGCGCTGCGGCTGCGCGACCATGCGTTCGGCGACGCGGCGCAGATTTTCCACCAGCACGATGCGCAGGGTGATGGCAACGGCCCAAAGTTCTCCGATGGTCAGCGGCTGCACGCGCTGATAAGCGGTGACGAACCGGCGCAGTACTTCGGGATCGAAGCGGCTGTCGGTGTGGGCGACGTAAGCCCAGGCAACGCCGAAGACGCGCGGAAACCCTCCAGATGGCCGGACGCAAGTTTCGGAAGTTTGCGGTAAAAGCCGGGCGGCAAGTCGTCGCGAATTTCGCGGAGCTGTTCTTCGACGATATAAAAATTGTCTACGAACCATTCGGCGGCAGGGATGATGGCCTGTTCATGCTGAATGGCGCGCGCGGTGGCGCGGTAATATTCGAGCAGGACGCGTCCGTTTTCCGAACTCGCGGAATCAGGGGCCGACCGTCTCTGAGTTACTGACGACGGTCTGAGCGGCTGCTAGAGTTTCCGCGTGCTGTTCCAGGCGTTCGACGCTGAAAAGCTCGGAACGAATAGGCTTTTCTGGCTCAGTGAAAATTGGCGGAGGAGGAGTTTGTACAGATTTGGCCATGTTCTATTTGTTCTTATTTCTCCAGCGAGATCGAGCCGGGAATACAGGCAATGACCGTTACTTAAAGGCAGCTCAACCCCCGGCAAACGGTGGTGAGCGGCGAAAGGTGACCAACATTCCTTAAATCCACGAAATGCAAAGCCACACAATAATACGCTCGTTCGACCGAGTCATCACTCAGGGCTCGGACCCTGAACGCCAACGCTCGCGAACTGAAAGCGCTTTATGCACCCAAGAATGCAACCATCAATTTTCGTCGGTATCGGTGGGTTATGGCAATACCATTTGCTGCCCAGCTGCAGACGGGTGGTCGCTGGCAGCAATGAAACTCAAGGGTACTGCGATGCGGTCTTGAACCGGATTGACCTAGACCACCACGCATAAACAGTTGAGTTTCCGGCAGCGCTGCAGTATAAGTCTAAACGATGGCCCTAGGGCGTCAAACACGCAACACCTTACACCTGACGGTGATGGCTGCGCTTTTGCTCAGCTGCCTGGCGCTGGCCGAATTTCCTGAACTGCTGCAACTAAGAGACAACACTTCAAACGACTTTGCCTTGCTGGTCTCAGAGCAGGAGGTATCAGCAGGCCCGGCAACTGCGAAGTTTGTTCCCCAGCCAAGCGGAGTGTTCGCTCAGCGCGCCAAAGTGCCACCGATCATTTCGCTATCGCCTGTATTTTCGTCTTCGGATTTTGTAACTCACTCCTCGGTTGATTACCTGCATTTGCTGTGCGTTCATAGGACGTAAAGCTCTGTTCCTTTTCTGAAACGCGTTCCCGTTTCTAAAATCAAACGAAATCCGGCGAATTGTTCGCTCACCGGAACGCTTTCCATTTGTGCTTATCAAAAAGGAGCAAGTGCGCTATGAAACTTTTCCCGATAGATACGGACCGAGAGGCACTCGAAAAATACTTGCAAGAGCTAATTTATGATGCCGGCAGCCCGCAAGAGGTGGACGTGCTGACCGCGGCGCTCTATTCACTGCGATATGAGGCACAGCCGGAGAAGCAGAAGCTGCAGTTTCCCTCGTGGCAAGTGCCCCTCCGCGAAGCACAATCGCAAACAGACCTCGAGACGGTTCACCAGAAAGTTATGGAGGCCGAAGGGGCGATGTGGATACGCATGCAGGAACTGGCTGCGTCGAATGACTACCAAGAATCGCTTGCAATTGAGCGGGCTTGCCGGGAGTTGCTGACCATTAAGACTAAGAAGCTGGGCTGGCCGTCTATTGATCCCATGATTCCCATGCTTGACCGGAAAATCAGATAACGGAAAACCAAATGCACAGGTTTATCTTCGTAGCAATTTTGATCGTGGCGATTGTGCTGCTTGTGGCAGCCGCTTTTGTCGCGGCTCGCCGATGCAGACTGAAGAATGGGAAAAACGCGCACTCCTTACGCCACTAGGCAGAAGAAATGAAAGCGCGTCTAAGATGATCATGGCGCGCTTTCAATTTTACACCTATTAAAGCGCAGCCCGTATTGCCTTCGCTCCTCTTTAGGGTTTACTTTGTTGGCGTGCCCCGTCTCCTCAATGAAGGGGTAGACCCGGGAAGGGTGACTATGGTGAAAGATTGCTACTGCCCTGTCTCGGTGATGATGGTTGACGCGTCTTGCTTATTCTTTGTTCTGCGTCGTTAACGCAAGCCGGACGTTCGTTTTCAATTAGTCACTTTTTGTGACCGGGGTCGTTGCTTGTCAGGCCGAGTAGAGGTTACTTTGGTCGCAACGTCCGACCCTGCGGAGTAGGCTCCTTAAAAGCGAGATCAATGCTAGCCGCAGCTAGAGAGCCTTAAGAGGTTGCCATCCGAGTTTACAGAGCGAGCCCGCACTTTTGGTATCGTTTTCCCGCCTGCGGGTTGTAAGCTGCCGCAAGGATAACGACGGGCGAGGGCGAATTTGCGATGCATATCACGATCGACGAAGCGATTGGGCTACTCAATGGATGGAAAGTAGACGAAACGCTGTTAGACGTTCACGTTTCGATCGCGGGGCACGGTCGACGCTTCCAAGCAACCGTAATCAACATTGGAGGTGAGGTTGTAAGTCTTAGCGGCAGCGAAGGCGAAACAGAGGTTGATTTGGCAGGAGCTACATTCAACGGAGACCGGAGAGCTTCTCCCAGTTCTCATTACGGTGCGTATCTTGTATGCGAGTACGGAAACGGAGATGTCTGGTCATTTTATGCCCCGCGCCGTTTAGGCATTGAAGCAAGTACACCGGCGATCGAACGGCGGAGAGCCGCGACTGCAGGCCGACATTGACATCAGGATGAGGCAATGTGCTGTTGAGCGAAGAACCCGCATTGCGTGATGCCTTGAACGATGCGATTCGCAAAGCGGAAATTCTGCTGAGCCAGGTTGACGCACGTTGGCCGATTCGTATTCCAGGGTAAGAGCTAATGGAATTCGGATTCGGCAAAACTGCGGAGTTTGAGATTTTCCGGGACTGCCATCCAGGGTTTCCGCCGTTTTTTCACAGCATCGTGGCGCTTAGCAATCACAGCTTTGGGCGGGCAGCGCGGGCAGGCAATCAGGAAAAATTGTGGTTCGATATGGGGCACTCATGCCCAGGTGATTTTCAAGAGATCGTATTTCTTGGGTTAAATGGATACGGTCGCGGCGCCTCCAAGGTGCTGAGAGGATTGTACGAGCGCGCGGTTACACTGGCCTACCTTGATTTCTTCACGCTCTCTAAAAGATGCTGACCCGGATCTTCCCATCCTGAAGCAAGCGAAGGATGAACAAGCGCCAGTGGTCATGTTTGCGTCGGCGATCTAAAGAACTTGCTTCGCTTTTTTGCCTTTCAATCGCATCTCCGATAAGCGGTCAGCGTTTAAGTGCGCGCTTTAGCGGGGCGCGCTAAGACCATGTCGCCTCTTCGTCGTGCCGATCATATTGCTCAGCCCAGAAGCCCGGAGACGGAGTTGCAAATTCCACACCCAGCTTGTGAAGCCCACTTGGGTTTTTGGTTCCAGACCAGGCCACTCGTCCGCGAACTTCAAGACCTGTCTGTTTATTATGGATGGTAAGCGCGGTACCTTCTGCCCAAAACACTGGAGATAGTATCAGCGCGCCATGTCGGTTTATAACCGCCGTCGTGACCTCCAATGACTCACTGTTTGAGTGAATTTCCAAAGGTATCGTCGCGACGATTCGAGGACTTCTTCTAGTGTTCTCTATAGGGCACCCTTCCAACTGGTATCGGGATTGTCGGCACTGTCGTTTCTGACGTAAAGACTTTCGAAATGGTTTCGAGCCAAGGTGGACCTACGGCGAGGTCTCACCATGGCTGCGGCTGATTGCGTCAAATGTAAACACCAAGCGTGTGTACCGACTCTACCGAGAAGAAGGGCTGGAGCTACGGATGAAGAAGAGAGCCAACAGAGCAGCCCATGCACGGATCAAGCTTGCCGAAGCGAGCTATCCGAACCAACGGTGGAGCAGGAATTTGCAACTCATGGTCCATCACCGGCTCGATGAATAACGCCCGCGTGGCTCACACAGCCACATTGCTACCCGACGGCCAGGTGCTGGTTGCCGGTGGTGAGGCCGCCAACCCAACCGTTCTCGGGACAGCCGAACTCTATACGCCGTAGGCTCGGCTGCCAGCGTTCGACAACTTGCCTCACAACCGGCGCTTTTTTCCAGGCAAAGTTAAAGGCCGAATGAATACTCACTGAGAACTATTGCGTCCTCGTGATGACTCCACAGGCGATTCGTGGCGGGGCGCTGGCGGAAACTTCGACAGCCATCGCATGAATCACGAGGGAGGTTCCACCGTTGCTGAAAACGGAATTGCTGTCGGTGCCCAGCGTTACGCTCGGAGCGATCACACTCGTGTGGGCAGTACCATCCGCGGCCACCGTTAGCACAAAATTCGGGATGTCTCCGGCAGGTATGCCAGGGGGATCGTGCTCGGCATGACTTGTGCCCGTCGGATTGAAATGGGCGCCCGCAGACATGAAGTCAGGGGGCTCGCATTTCGCGAACTCGTGAATGTGCATCAAATGCGTGCCGGGCGGCAGGTTTTTGATGTCCAGCTTAGCGGCTGCCAATTCAACTGCTTTGTTCCAGTCGATAATAGGTTTAATGGATCCGTCGGGATCCACTTGGAGATATGGCCTCTCGCCAGCGATTAAATCTTCAACGGTGTAAAAGCCCCCGCATGTGCTCACATAAAGGGGCTTTTCGTCAGCAACAAGAATTGCTACCGAACCGTTGAGTAATCTAACTCTAAAGCTTCCATCAAGGTTCCCACGTTGCACACCAGCTTAAAACTTTGGTGGCCACGGAGTTGTCACATCTTCGTAAACAATTGTGATCATTCACACATTTAGACAAGGTCGTTGGCTCTATGAGGATTTCCCAATCAGCTCTTCTTGCGGCTCGACATGCACGAGTACTTCGGGCTATCTGCGGCAATCCTTTCATCACTTTGTCCTCGACTTCGTGCGCGATCTTATGTCCTTGCCGGACGGTGATATCCCCGTCCACCACGATGTGTAGGTCAACATAGAAACTGAATCCCATCTTCCGTAGAAAACATTTATCCAATCCAATTACATTTCGTAAGCCCCGGGGCGATTTCTCTAACACAGGATTCAAGGCCTGAATCAGGCGCTCGATCCTTTAACTCTAGAAAGGTGGGCCGTAATTGCTTCATAGCGTTGTAGAGGATTACGATCGCAGCTCCGAGTGCAGCCCAATCATCGGCTGCCGCCCATCCCTTCAATAGCGCAATTGAAATTCCAATGAATGCGAATCCGGAGGTAATGGCATCGCTTCTGTGATGCCACGCATCTCCACTGACGGCAGTGCTCCCGATCTCAGCAGCAACATGACCGACATGCCGAAACAGGATTTCCTTTGCAACCAGTACTCCTGCAAGCACAACGAGAGTGTAAGGTTTCGGCAAAGGGTGGGGCGTTTTGATTCCATGAATACTCTCCACGATGATCGCGACGGCTGCGGCAATCAACGGCATGCCGACAACGCTTGCAGCAATTGGCTCTGCTTTTCCGTGACCGTAAGGATGGGGCTGATTCCAAGCCGTCAGCAATCAATGCGAATGAGTGTCCCCAGAAACCTGTCAGGCATTTTGTGACGGCCAGAGCCAGATTGGCAAAATGCCAGCCCGGGAGGATCGCATACCCTGATCGGCAAGCCGTTTGAAAGTTCGTATCCGGCCTGGTTGCATTGGAACTGAACTCTTTCTTGATCAATCGAGAGTTTATACCAAGGCATCGGAAGGGTAATGGTGGGATGCTGTGAAGGCCGCAAGCTTCTCTATGCGTCCATGATTATTTCCAACCGGAATTACCCCGTACAAATGTAGTCATTTGAAGTTACAAGTTCTGATTATTCCAAGGTCATGCGGGTCTTTGGCAAACACTGCGTATGGCAGCTTGCACGACAGATCGTCGTTTTCAATCCGATATTTTCAGTGCCTGGTTACACAGATGCTCTCGCTCGTCCGCAGTCTACAGATTGGACCGAAGAAAGCTACACGGTAAAGCTCGCAAGGCCGGACGTAAGGCCCGGCCTTGGTTGTCTTTCAAATCGCATGGACTACTTGTTATGGTCGCAACTGACTCCATACCAGCAGGTCCGGCACGTTGTCATCAACAGCAGCGAGCTTCGAGACATCTTCAGAGGTCATCACTGCAAGTCCAAATGCTCCTCCGAAATTCGGGTTTACCGAAAGCTGCCTGACAAACTCGCCTGTGATTGTAAACTCGACTATCTCACTCGGCTCGTCCGGGTTGGGATTGATGGCGTCGTTCTGGGCCGCTAAGAGGTGACCGTTCGGCGCCATTACCATCCCCAGCGGACCATGCAAGTGAACGTTGTCCTGGTAGATTATTCTTCCGGTGCCATGATCGCTTCGTGAATCTCCGGCATCGGGAACCGCGAAGATGGCGTTATCGTCAGACGAAGCGACATACAACACATTCTTTATCGGATCGTAGACCAATCCGGTGGGCGCATCCACGAAGGTTACCGGGTCGCACTGATGCATGTAGCCGGAAGCTATTTGCGTGGAATGCGCCACCGTCACGCCGGTCGCGCTGACGGTTAGGTCGAGTCGGACCACCGTTCCGGTCAAGGCGTTGGCGACAAAATATTTTGCCTTGTTCCCCTCGTCGAAGATTGCTGAATCCCAGGGGCCATTGATCGACGGACCGGTGATATTGCCCACTTGCTGACCGCTTTTATTGATCACAATAATTGAACCAGTCGTGGCGTTACCGCAAGAGCCATCCGGAGAGGGGAAGTTGCCGACCAGCACGTAACCTGCGCGCAAGATGTTTAACGCAGTCGTGAGGCCCGCTGGAGTTGCACTTTGGAAGAAAAGGGTCGGACTCGGGGCTCCTACCTGCGCGGGCACATCGATGATTGTCGTTCCTGTGCCCTGGAGATTGCTGGAGTTGTTGAAGTTCGAAACCAAAATGTCGCCAGGATTCGCTGCTCCTCCCTTCGGAAACAGACGAGGCACGAAAGCAACTCCATACGGGTTTAGGTCACCATTAGGCGCGACCGTTGTTACGGTCTCAACCTGTCGGGGAAGATATGGCACGTTACTAATACCCTGAGCCATCACCGAGGTTGCCGTCAACAACAACAGAACACCGGTGAGCATGATCAGACTGTTAACACGAATACTCTTTCTGCCGCCAGATCCCTGGGCCGCATGCATTGGTAGTCTTTTGAAGCTTCCGCTTTTCATGGTATTTCTCCTTTACGACTAATATGTAAGCCGGGCTCAGTCCGAGGAAGATTCCTGCCTGCTTAAGCCGAAATCCTTCTTTGCACCTGGATTTACGACGGTCACAGCCGACAAAAACTCAGTAATTCACGAAAGCAAACGGGAACCAAGTCTTCTTAGCTGCTGCGTTGAGTCTGACCTGCGAACTAGCTAATGTTGAGGCCCGCCTGCCAGCTCAGAATTGTGGTTATAGCTCTGCGGTTCTAGGCCTGATGTCAAAAATTCGTCTGCATTTTGTCAAAAGTTTGCAACTTCTGGCAGGTGTCTGCAGCGTCTCGGTGCTGCATTCTCCCTGTCAATCGCATGTCGTTCTTTGCACAACTTCCACGTGGACACGGCGATTTCCGCTTCCTTTGACCACTCACACTCGAGCTGCCCACCGCCTTATTCACCGCGCTGAGTGTGTTCGCAAGTTCGTCAAAGAGCTCATAAGCTTTGACAAACTTATGACAAGCTCATGACAACCTCCCCCAAGAAGTTGACCATGCTCGCCGCAATCGATTGGTTTTCTCCAAGGAGGTGAAGCTCATGTCCACTTTGGTGCTAGGGCAACCCTCCGGTCGTTCATCCTCCCCGGCCTCTAAAAGCACAACATCGCAACTAGCTCCGTCAGTATTGGCGAATTCACATTTTGTGCCGCAACATTCGAAGTTATGTCGCGTTTTGAAGAGCGGACCTCACCCGCATAAGCATTGAGTCCGACCAACTTCCTGAATTTCGCCCGCCGCATTCGTTGCTACTTGAATTTGCCTGCAACGGAATAACTCGTGTCGGTAACCTTTCCCCTTTTCCATTACCTGCTTCAGTCTGCGCAGGTTTGAAGACTCTTCTTCGGCTGGGAATTTCCCAATCAGAGCGAGTGCCGCCCGTCCCAATCTTTCTGACTAGAGGTGCCTCATCAGTTCGCGAACTTCCGTTTCGACCGGCTCGGATCCAGACTTCGTGATTGTACTTTTGCGTGCTTCAAAGATAAAACCATCAAAGGGAGCCAAGTCTCAGGGCGCGGTGAGGCGACGGTCGGCCAAGGTTGCCCAAAGAGCCGAGTCATCAGCCTTCCGCCCCGAATTACTATAAGAGCGCACCGCCCTCGGATGCGTCCCAGACTCGACGCACAGCTAAGCAACCGCTTATAGTGAGCTGAATCCGCTTCAATAAGCCTCTTGCCCGCCATTCTTTCTTCCTCGCGGCTTTGCATGCTGCGCTTGACGATGGTACTGCCGCAAAAGCCGTCACGGAGACGGAGACGATTGGCCGGAAATATCACCTTCAAGGGACGCCTGCTTGGTTGTTGGATCAGCAGTTGATTGTCGGACTGCGGCCGGTGGCCGAATTTGACGACTCCGAGTCCAAGCGAATATCCGCGCCGTCCTAGGCGTGTGTCAGCTCGTCACTTGAACGGATTAGAGGCTTGAGCGGAGTATCGAGTGATCTAATCGCGCTCGAGCGATCGCAATCCTGTGGGCGTATTGGTGGGACCGGAGTCGTTGCTTTCCTTATCCCATTGCTCGCGCGAAATGGGCTGCACCGGCTCCATTTTCTTCTTGGTCAGCGCGGAATTCACGGCAGCAAGGTCCTTAGCTACAAACTCGTCGAACTCCTTCGAGACATCATCGAGATCGTGTTTCAAGGAATCGATTCGCGCGAGCTGGTAATCGGCAGGACGGCCTTCGTAATTGTTCAAGTCACCGTAGAGCTGGGTGGCATGCTCGCGGATTCGTTCTTCTCCGGTTATCGCGCCGCCTTCTGTCGTTGCGACGATTTTCTTGCGCATGTCCTCGCATTTGGCCGCCAGCGATTCGAGTTGCTTGCGTAAAGCATCACCGGGAGGAAGCTTGGAAGCACGCGTCAGGAGTTCGTCACGCACGCCGTTGATGCGTTCGACGTCAAAACTCATATCGCCGAGTAAATTGTAGACGCGCATGATTGCGTTGAAATCTTGCTCGCGGTCTTCAAGCGTAAATGTCGCACGCCTGTCCAGGCCGATTACAATCTGCGTAGTGTAGGTTCCAGTGCCGCGGGTCATCTTCACAGTGTATGCGCCGGGCAGCACACGCGGGCCGCTGGCGGCTTCGAATGCAACTGTGGCCGCCGGAGGGGTGTGCGGGGCCTTTAAACGCATGGACCATTCCACTCGGCTCAATCCGCGTCGGCTATTGGCAGGAACCGTGTCCACGAACTTGCCCTGTGCGTCAAAAATCTCAATTTTCATCTTGCCGTAAATATGCCGCTTCTCCTGGTAGTAATAAATCGGAGCCCGATCAGGCGGGTTTGGGCCAATGAATACGGCACTACCGTCAGGCCAGCCGCCATTCGCATTCAACCGCTGCTGAATGGGTTTACCGGCAACAAAGACGGCCTCCTGTGCCATGACTTCGGGTGACAGTTTTCTCAGCGGTGTAATATCGTCGACAATCCAGATGCCGCGGCCGTGAGTGGCAATCACTAGCGACGATTCACGCGGCTGAATTGCGATGTCGCGCACTGGAACGTCCGGGAAATCGTTACCTTTGTATTGAGCCCACTGCTTTCCGCCATCGAGCGAGACCCATAGTCCAAATTCGGTGCCGACAAAGAGCAGGTTCGGTAGCTCCGTGTCTTCCTTGACAACGTGCGCGAACCCGCGCATGCCACTGTCCTTGGCGACTATCGACATCCACGTCTTGCCGTAATCGGTGGTTTTGTAAACGTGGGGGTCCATATCGCCGAACGTGTGCCGGTCGAACGTGGCATAGGCTGTGCCGGGATTGAAGCGGCTGGCCTCGACCCAAGACACCCAAGAAAACCTCGGCAAATCAGGTATGTTCGCGACGACGTTTGTCCATGTCTTGCCACCGTCGCGAGTGAGTTGCAGGTTTCCGTCGTCGGTGCCGACCCAGATGGTTTGTGCATCGCGTGGCGATTCGCTGATGGAATAAATCGTGGTATGCATTTCGGCGTAGGAATTGTCCACCGTCACGCCGCCCGACTGTTCCTGCTTCTGTTTTTCGGGATCGTTGGTGGTGAGGTCCGGTGAAATGCGGTCCCAGGTCTGCCCGTGATCGCGCGAACGGAAAAGAAACTGCGCGCCGATGTAGATCGTCCCCTTTTCGTTGGGGCTCATCTGAATGGGCGTGTTCCAATTGAAACGCAACTTGCCTTCGCCGTAATTTGGCTGAGGCTTGATGCCGCGCGAATCGAGAGTCACACGATTCACGCGCGCCACGTCACCGCCTTGCGATTCTGCATAGACATAATTTGCGTCGGCTGGATCGGGGAACACGAAGAAACCATCACCACCGTAAAGATTCTCCCAGCGATGATTCGTGATTCCGCCGGGATAAGCTGAGTCGCCAATCCAGTCGCTGTTATCCTGCAATCCGCCAAACACGTGAAACGGATCCGCGTCATCCACGCTGACGTGATAAAACTGCGATATCGGCAGGTTTCCCGCTTTCCACCAGGTATTGCCGCTGTCATAGGAATACCAGACGCCGCCGTCATCGCCAGCGATCACGTGATTCGTGTTATCTGGATCGATCCAGACATCGTGAAAATCGCCGTGAGCGCTGCCGCCGATGGCGCTGAAGCTTTTGCCGCCATCGTCGCTCATGATCAGGGTGAGGTCCGGTTTATAAAGTTTGTTTTCGTTCTTTGGATCCACCAATAAATTCGCGAAATAAAATGGACGCCAGACCATCCACTGGCTGCGATCGTGCTCCTGCCAGGTTTTTCCGCTGTCGTCCGAGCGATACAGAGCGCTACGCGGCGATTCGATCAGCGCGTACACCACATTGGGTTTTGAAGGCGCGATGGTCACCGCAATCCGCCCCCACGGTTTCGGTGGTAGGCCTTTCGCACTCTTTTCGTCGAGGTCGGTCCACGAGGCGCCTGCATCGCTGGAGACAAACAGGCCACTGCCGCTGGGCGACGTCGGGGTGTCGCCGCCCGATCGGAACGTCCAGCCTTTGCGCCGGAAATCCCACATTCCGGCGAAAATAACTTTAGGATCGGCAGAACTCATGGACATCATCGAACATCCGGTAGAAAGATTCGCGCCCTTCAGAATCTTCGTCCAGGTCTTGCCGCCATCGGTCGTTTTGTAAACGCCACGATCGTCGCTATCGCTCCACAACTTTCCGGGCACGCATGCATAGACAGTGTTGCCATCCTTGGGATCAATCAGGATTTTGGCAATGCGCTCGGAATCCTTCAAACCCATGTTCGTCCAGTTTTCACCTCCGTCCGTGGACTGATATATTCCGTCGCCAATAGAAACGCTGTTGCGTGCCCAGGATTCGCCCGTGCCGACCCAAATTGTTTTTGGTGCTTGCGGATCGACAGTGATGGCCCCGACGGATTGGGCGGTCGCTTTATCGAATACCGGTTTAAACGTGGTGCCGCCATTGACGGACTTCCACACGCCTCCGCTGGCTGCGCCGATATAAACAGTGAGCCTTCCGTCTTCCTTCACTGCGGTCAGGGCAGCCACACGTCCGCTCATTTCGGCCGAGCCTATATTTCGCGCGCCAAGGCCGGAGATCGTATCCGAATCGAATTTCGCGTCCTGCTTTGCGGACTGTTGGGCGTAAAGCCGAACTGGAACTAACAGGATGGCGAGCAATATCAAAAGGCTTAAATGTCGACGCGCCGATGTAACCATTTCCTTCGACACGAACTTGCCGACGATCTGACGGCCCAAAACAAGAGGCCTGAATTCACTCCTAACCGAAGCCAATCCGAAGGGCCTCACTGTGCACCCCCAGGAACTTTGGGTGCGGATGTCGAGGGAGCCGCAGGCATGGCAAATAGAGAATCCGCGAGCGGAATATTGATTTCGATTTTCTCGATGCTGAATTTGACTCGATCCGGCGAGCCTTTTTGAGCCTGCTCGAATTCAAACGGGTAATAAATGCCGTTCACCTGCTCGTAATCTCCGTAAAACATTTCGGTATATTGAACAGTTCCGCGAATATTCGACTGCATTTCAATCTTCAATTCCAGGAAAGAACCGGTTTCGAGGTAATAGATGCGCACGTCGCCATTTTTCAAGGTTAGTTTCACTTTATAGCAATCCGTCCCCTCGACTGAATCGTGACCGACCAGTTCGGCGGTGTGCCCTTTCTGTTTGTAATCGACGAGTGGGCCGTCAATATCCGCGTCTTCCTGAAGACTCTTCAAATCGTCAGCCGAAAGCAGTTCCGCATCCTTCCGGCCTTGGAAAGGATTCACCTGCCACCCGGTTTTTCCATCGTAAGCCTGCACCTGAGCGAGCCCCTGAAAAATGGTCTCCTCGCGCACTTTGTCAGGTCGCTTGTTTTCCTGTAAGTATGCGGCGCGGATCTGGCCCTGCTCTAATTTTCCCGTGGTGCGAATAGTTTCGACCGATTTGAGCTTCTCTAATCCGCCATGCGCCTGAATATTTTTGGCGATAACCTCGTCGACGGATTGCGCCCGGGCCGCACCTGAATAAAAGGACGCGATCACCAGGATGGCGAGTGCAAAAGCAAAATTGCAAAGTGGCCACTTCAGACGGCGGAATATCAAAGTATTGGCAAGGCTATTCATGTTTACCCCAAAACTGATAAATGCCTGTGCAAATTGGGACCGCAGAGCTTACATGGTGTCTCATCGGACGATTTTGAAGCAGCTTTGTTAGCATATTTCGGTATTCAATTCGATGACAATCCACCAACCTCCGCGAATCGCGTCGTCCGTTCGGGCGGCCAGGGCCAAACGTGGCTATGTGAAGCTTCGCCACGCGCTTGGCGAGTCGCATTCGAAGCCGCCAGCGGCCCGCGCGTGCTGCCCGGCACATACACTGTGAAGATTGCCCGACAGAACGGGAGTAAGGGCGGGCGACCACCGAAAAAGGACACTTTGCGATGAGTGTTTACAGGAGTGGGGTGTTTGGTGGTACAAATTCCGTTTCGCCGGACAGACCATTCGCGAGTCTTCAAAAAGCGATAGTAAGACTGTCGCGAAGGACGCGGAGCGCATCCGGAGGCGCGAGCTAGAAGAAAGTTGGAATCAGATTAAGCGACGTAGACTGCCCCTATCTTCTCTGTTGCCGCTGCGGACTGGATCAAAACCCGCACTAACCTAGCATCTTCGACTGAGCGCAGCCACAAACTCGCCATAAGTCAACTTTCGATGGACTTTGGCAAGCAATTGCTCTGCGACATTTCGGCCGGGGATTTGGACTTACCAGACACGCCGGAAGCGCGATGGAGTAAGTAATCGGACGGTGAACCTTGGAGATGGGCGTACTGCGAAGTATCCTGCGCCGAAATAAGATGTCGGAATCAATCGCTGGAGATGTTGACTCTTGCAGAGTCACAAGCGTCTGACTCGACGGTTATGGCGCTGGCCGGACACGTTTCCCGAGCCATGATGGAGCGATACCTGCACATTCGCATGGAAGCCAAGCGGCGTGCTGTAGACAACCTAAGCGGGGCTGATTTTGAGCCAGGTGTGGCACAAAATTGGGCACAGTTTCGTGGTAAATCGGAAGAAGCTAACTTGTTGAAAATAAGTGGTGAGCCGGGGAGGACTCGAACCTCCAACCCGCTGATTGTGAATCAAACTATTAAATACTCAATGTTTCAAGCGATTTCCCAATATTTGGTAGGCAGAAATAGGCGCTTTTTGGCGCAGTTGTTACCCTAATTGTTACCCGAAACAACCGTTGTGTGGAAGCGGGAATCCGTAATCCATGACATCCGAGCGACACCGACTTCATGCTGCCCACACCACGGCCCTTTCCCGCTGGTTCAAAGCCTTCTGCAGCCTTTTGGACCACCGCTACCTGCCATCTGGCGGATAGCCCGAACCCGCTTAGGTACAGGCATCCACAACTTGACCGGGAGGGACGCAACCGTGGGCATCGACCCAGTTCCGCCGCCGCCGACCGTAAGCAGTGGACAAATTGGCGACCTCCTCGCAGTCGCCCTTCCGCGTTGTTGGTGAGAATTTTCCCATTCCATCTCTTCCCAGATCGGCACCGCTCGCTTGCTCAGAAAGTCGATCCTACGCCGAATTTGGCTGCCCAGAGGGGTTGGGGTCGGCTGCGGCGTTTCCGAAGCGCAGGAAGCCTTTGTCGACCAGTATAGCGGGTGCCTCTGGCGAGTCATAGCTGATATTCTTCCGCGAGAAAATGAGTCTCGCCAAAAACATCCCGAACGACCTGTCCCGCCTTTTGCAGGCGATGGCAACCGATTTCCCCGAGATACTCCGTGGGAATCTCGTTGGAGTCTATTTGTGGGGCTCGTTGACCTACGATGCGTTCGACGAGGTGTGCAGCGATGTCGATTGCGTCGCCGTCACCCTCCGCGATCTGGATGACCGCGAGTTTTCCGAACTGGATGAGTGGTTCAAGAGCAAAGGCGAAGAAAGCCACTGGGTCAAACGAATCGACATGCGCTTCGTCATTGACCATGAATTTCTTGACAAATCATCGCGATGCTGCGGCTTCTACCACTACACGGGAACACTCGTCCGGCACGGATCAGACGGAAACCCGATCATTTGGATGAATGTTGCCCAGTCCGGCGTCACGTTATGGGGCAAGAACGCGAAGCTCGTCGCACCCCATGTGTCCGGTCGATGCCTCAATGATGCGCTCCTGTTGGAAGTGAACTACCTCAAGGAAGACTTGATCTCCAACAGCGGGAATCGATCCAAGAACGCATTCGTCCACAATGCCTACGCAGTCCTCACTGCTTGCCGCATTCTTTATTCGGCGTATCACGGGACACTGGTTTCCAAGGATCGAGCCTATGGCTGGGCAATGGAAGCCGTTCCGACCTTGTGGCGCTCGGTCATTCATGCGGCTAGAGAGAATCGGCTGAAGAATTCCGGCTCGACAACGTCTGAGTTGGAAAATGATGCGATGCGCTTCGTAAGCTTCGTCGCCAGTGAAGTCACGCGCATATTGGAGCAATCGTCGTGGGAATTCCCGCACCTAAAGACCGCAGACGATCCCGTTGCGGAAGATTGATAATGTCATTGGGAAAAGCTGACGAGCGCGACATCCGTGGAATTGGTCACGCGGAACTCAAAATGACCTTTGACGACTTCCAGCGATCGCTCACCGCGACCGAGCCGCCACCCGGACTCGCGCACGCCCTCGCTGGGCTATGGTGGGATGCCAAGGGCGACTGGAAACGGGCGCACGAATCCGCCCAGCAGGACGAAGGCGTCGAGGGATCGTGGGTTCACGCGTATCTCCACCGCAAGGAAGGCGATCAGGGCAACGCCGCGGAGATCGTCAAGCCTTCTGGCGGCGATCTGTACTTGACCGTGCGGCGGGAAAACGCGGTCGCGTGCCGATTTTATGAGCGGCATGGCATGAGCCTTGCGGGCACCGTGGCTTGGAAGAATGGAACGATACCGGGGCTGGTCTATCGGTTGCGGAGCCAAACGAATAATCAGCGTTTGGGTTTCTGCTGACGTTTGTCCCAATGCTTGTAGTTCAAAACTCTCTTGATATGCAATCGGTATTCGCTTGCCCGCCTCACAGTTGCCGAAACATTCAGGTGATGCAACAATGTCGCCGATGAAGGCAGGAATCCGAGACCACTCGTTCCAATGTGTCGCCGTACTGATGGCTTTGGCGTTTGCCATCGTAAGCGTGACATCGGTAATCTGCCCCGTTTGCCTTTCTCAAGAACTCGCTCCGGGACAACAGGCAGGCATTCACAGTTCGGATCACCATCATGGTGAATCGGAGTGCGATAAGGATGGCTGTTCCTGCTGCGGGTTCCAGTTCCTCACGCCAATTCACCAAACCAGCTTAGAAACTCACGACAGTGCTAGAGCACTCGCACCACTCGCGGTGCCTGAACTCCGCGACTTCGCATCCGATTTCTACCGTCCTCCTCGCGCTTAACACGCGTACCAAATCCGGTCTTCAACCAAACGGTGGTGAGTAGGGGCGTATTTGTGTCAACGAGGAGGACGAATGAAGGCTGGTGTGGTTTTCTTTTTCTTGATCTTCGGTATGCTCATTCAACCAGTTATCGCTCAATCACAAAATCCGGATGAACCAGAGGCGAATCCCGGACGGCCCACTGTTTCCACGCCTGCGACGCTTACGCCTGTTGGCTATCTCCAGTTCGAGTCAGGCTTTGAAGGCGCATGGCAGTCTCCCGAATTCACTTCGCGATATGGTTTCAGCGAGGTGATGAAACTCTCCGTGGCTAAGCGTGTGGAGCTTTTGGCTTCCAGTGAACCCGTTGCGCACTCCACGGTTGAAGGAATCAATGCGAATCAGGTAGCCGATTGTTTTCTGGGCGCACAGGGCGTGCTTTACCAAGGCGAGGGCGCAACGCCTACTCTGGCGGTCAGCTATTTTCATCGTGTTTACGATGGTGGTGCCCCCGAATTCGATTTCGGAAGTCCCACGAACTCATTCTTGGTTCTGGCAAGCGCGGACGTTAAGGGTTTTCACTACGACGCAAACGTTTTCTTCAACGAGTTGGTGCAAGAGCCAGTGCGCCGCGCTCAGTTTGGTCAATCTCTGACCATATCTCACCCTTTCCTGCGAAGGCTCACGTTGTCGGGTGAGATATGGCATTTCACTCAGCCTTTCCTAATGAGCAATGCGGTTGGCAATTTATGGGCAGTTGGCTATACGGCAAGGAAAACCTTGGTCTTCGATGTGGGCTTCAATCATGGGCTAACCCCCACTTCCACACAATGGGAAGTATTCGCCGGATTTACCTATTTGCTCCCACATCGTCTTTGGGGTAGACATCCGCAACACTGAGAGGCGTCAGCCGTTTTGCGGACCAAGGGTCTATCCTGTCTCGCTCAATTTGGGCACAGGTGGTGCTCGGGCGTTAAGCGGCGGCACATAATATGAATATGTCAGCCGAAGAGAACGCCACCCCATCGGAAGCGTTGCAGCGTGTAATTTGGATTCAGACGCTGACGCTTATCTGGATGAGCGTGGAAGCGGCGGTGACAGCGCCCTCGAATTCTTCTCGGCGGTAGTAGTGCTGTGGAGATTTCGTGCAACGGCTGCACACGGACACGGGGAAAGGCGGGCTGCCCGTGTGGCGGGAGCCTTGTTGTTCGCTCTGGCTGCTTTTGTCGCGGCCACTTCGATCACGAGTATGCTGGGCTACACCGAGCCCAAGCCCGCACTTCTAGGGATAGCCATTTTGGTTGCAGCAGCCGTCGTCATGCCGTGGCTCGCGAAGGAGAAACGCCGTCTGTCGGCAGCCACGGGTAGTGCTGCGCTGAGGGCGGACGCCGCACAGTCGGCGCTGTGTGCTTACCTCTCGCTCATCGCTCTGGCGGGACTGGCGATCAACGCGACCTGGTACGTCAAGTGGGCAGACCCGATTGCGGCTTTAGCCCTTGTGCCTCTCATTGTTTGGGAGGGTCGGGAAGCAATGCACGGGAAGACCTGCGGCTGTTGCTAGTATCGTCCCGCGTCTACCCAATCTGCCATAATGCCTCCCACGAGCACTGCGGATCGTCGCGGAGGAATCATCATTTGCCATGAAGAAAAATGCGTGGAGAGCGGTGATCGAAGTCGGCTTCATCATCTTCCTTTTTTACTCCAATCTCTTGATGGGAGAATTTGAGCGTTCAGGTCTCGGACAGAAAAAGGGCGTAGTTTGGGCACTCGAAGATGTCTTCACCGCTGCCAATTTTGGAATTGCGATGGTCGCCGCGCTCTGCGGTTATATCCTGTTCGAATCCTTTCGAAAGAGGTTCTAGACAAACGCGGCTCTGAAACTTCTACGCTACCCGCCGCTGGACTGCTCCACGTTCGAAAAACCTCTCCGCCAGCACCGCTGTAAGTTGCTGATCCCAAGAGGCGGAATTTGCCGATCCGAGGGTTCGGAATCCATCTGATTTCCGAAGGCTTCCATGCCTGATCGTGCTGCGGCGTTGACCGCTTTCAAGGAATTCGACTAAACAAGAGGACAGCGCCAATGCAGGTCAGGTAGGTGAAGTCCACTTCTGACACCGTCAAGCTGAACTGGCCCCACCATCCCGTGGCCGAAGAACAGGCGCGACCACTACATTCCGCAGGGCTACCTTCGTGGTTTTATATCAAAATACCAAAGGGGCTGCGGCTGGTTTCTTCGTTCGGGGTCAATCTGAGTGACGATGGTGCTGAGTCTCTCCATGTGAGAATCGTATCACCAGCACAGTGTGAGCCGGACAAGCTGGTGCGTGCCACGGTCGGTGCCATTTCTGAGAGTAGAGCAGATCATGGAGGAGATTGATCGCCGTTATCCGGCGAAATGAACCTATGAAGTTTTGCTGTCCAAAGTGCAGAAGGGAGGAGGAGATTATCGGTGATACGAAGCCGAAATGCCTTATCTGCAACGTCGGAATGACTCAAGCGACTGCCAGCTACAAAGGCTTGTGGATGAGTCCACATTTTGTGATTGCTAGAATGACACTTCTCATCGAAAAGTACGGCTATCATGACGCCACGACTAACGGTCGCTTCAAGAAGGAACGGGAGGCGTGGACATCTGGAATGTATGCCCTTGGGCTGAGTGAGATGCAGAACCGGCAGTGGTGGGTTGAAATCGAAACGGACGAACAAACGCCTGATACGCTAGTGCATTGCATGGATCGGAGTTCGGGACGAAACTGCATCCAGACACAAAGTATAGAAATCGTGGATTGGGAACAGCATGTGAGCGATCCCGTTAAGGTCATAAAACAGAAGTGTCAACGAGCTTATCCTCCCCACTTCTGCCTGTTGGTGCTCGCTCGAAATGGAAAGAACCTAGACGTGGAGATGCTAACTCAGGAGGTTCTCAGCGAAAGCGTGCCGTTCGGGGAAATTTGGATAATTGGGTGCCTTTCGGAAGGACTCATGACTATGGTGAGAATTGTTCCTAGTGCTTTTCGATTGGACTTTGAAACCGTTCGGAGCCTTGAGAAACTAAGAGGGCAACCGGATGTCATGCGAAAGCTAAAACGCGGAACAAGCACAGAGGTACAAGACCTCGGATTCGTATACCTACCGTTGCCGTGAAGAAAGAATCTGGGTGCCGCCGAGCATGACCTCGGACGAATTTCGCCAGTTGCTTGCCGCGAACCAAGCCAATTAAGCCATACACGAAGAACCAAAGCCCAAAGACCAAAGGAAAAAAACTTGAAATATCTTTGCGCTGCGAATTGAATTTAGAGATGAACCCCAACCTTTCGAACCGGTTCTCTTGGACCCCAAAAGTCATGCGGATTGTTTTAGCGATTAACCTGGTGACGTTTGTCGTGCTGTTTGTCAAGCTGGGCTCGCCACTTGGGCACTTCGGCAGACCTGCTCTTGAAAATTTTATCGCAAATTGGTGGTTTTTATCGACGGTGGCCGTCCTAATTCTCTTTGTCCTGCGAATCGTGGATTGGCGGCGGTGCAAGGATTCCGGTGGTTTGTGGCTCGACGCAACTCTATTGGCGACGTGGCTTTGCGCGTTGGCGATTGTTGTTGTCTTGGGCGCGACTGAATTTGCCGGATTCTAGCGACTTGTTCCCACCCGAGAGCAGCCCCGACCCAGTTGTCGTTTGGGTAGTGCGTGGTAAACACCGCCGAAACCGGAGAAGTCCTATAAAAAGGAATGTCAAGAGAAAAACCTCCCCTTCGGCTCGATGCCGATTTTTTTTTGTCTCGGCATTTAGCCCAAATGTTTGAACGAGCACTCTCGATGCGAGAGTGGTCCTCGGCAGGCCTACTGTCCGGTTGCGTCTCCATGTGCGAATCGAAGACACGCTTCCTCTCCGCTGTGGTTCCATATCCTTTTCGTGACGGACGTCATTGGTTTTCTGAAACCAACAAGCCTGACGGTTATCCACTGCCTGAGTGGCAACCCATGGTCCTATCGGAGACTCGCGGCCTATGGCTTTCTTGGATTGTCCGAGGGGGCATAGGGTGAAATGGGAGACTCGCGTGTGGGAAACACGCCTAGGCCTGACTTCTCCGATGGATACTTCCCCTCGAATCCGAGCGTCTCAAGAACCCGATGGCCACCGCCAGGAATGGTTCCCAGGGATGGAACGGACTCTCAGCCAGAGGCGCTCAAGCTGCTTGTGGTTTCAAATGATTGGCGTCGAAACGCACCTCCTTTTTCCAGACGATCAACGTGATCGCGGCAATCTTCCTCGCCAAGGTCAGTTGCGCCATCGTGGGCTTCCGTCCCTTAGCCAGCAAAGCCCCGTAGAAATCATGGAACGGTCCAGCAGCGGTGCTGGCTCTCATGGCCGCACCCTTGAAAATATCTTTCAGATCGTGGTTGTGGTCTTTATTGAGACCGCGCAGCGTCACAGGTTTTTTCGAGCGTTGTAGCTGTCCTTTGACAACGCAGTATTGCGCACTGTCATGAGTTTCTAACCCCAGACCACTGTAGTTCCATAGCTGTCGCTTGGTGCGAAAGCGGTTGGGTGTCTGCATCAGCGCGATCAACAACGCCGCTCGAATCGGACCGATTCCCGGAATCTGGCGGAGCAGTTTCCACGCCTTGTGCTTCTTGCTTTCCACCAAGAGATCCCGCCGCACTTCCTGGCGTAAGCATCGCAAGGCATCGAGCTGTTGGTAGTAGTGTTCGGCGCGTCGCCGCACGCCGGCTTCCCTGATCTTGTCGAGCCATTCCCAACGGTGACGTGGCGCATACACCTCGCTGCCCGCACACGGAATGCCCCAGCTTCGATACAATGCCTTGAGCCGATTCATGACCCGTGTGAGATCTTTGGTGATGGTCAGATAACTGCGCGCCAGCTCCTTCAAGGTGCGGATGCCATTTTCTCCGTGATAGACCGGTTTGAGATTATTGAGGCGCAGCAGTTCGGCCAACTTGCGGGCGTCAATCTTGTCACCTTTGTTGCCTTCTTTTAGCAGAGCATTCTTTCGGGGATTACACACCAAGACTTCCGTGACGTGCGGCTTCAGCAGATCGTACAGCCAGGCCGCCCAGGTTCCTTCTTCAAAGGTGACACGCAAGTCTCCTCGCAGCCCATGCATAAGCTCCCGAAGGGTGCTCGCTTTCGTCTCGATGACACATTCCATGACGAACTTCCCGTCGGAATTCATCACTGCAATCGAAGTACTTTCCTTGTGCACGTCCATCCCGATATACTTTTTGCTATCCATAAAGGGTGCTCCTTCTGTAGGGATTGATCCGAACACTCAAAACCTACTCCAGAAGGGGCGCCCTTTTATAATGTGTGAAATCTCCTCAAAAGGACTCGTCCGGTTACGCGCTTGCCGGGACTTGCGCTAAAACCTGATGTAACATCTGGCCCCGTGGAAGCGGCGACTATGGTGAAAAGCATTCTTTGAACAAAGAACGCTTGGCATGGCTCCTGCTATCAGCAATGGCAATGTTCGTGTCCGCGTATTCCGTTTTTGGGTGGATCGGTACAGTCGGTGCTATCAGCGGATGGACCGTCTTGCCACAGTACGAATTGCAAATCCCTAGGCTTCACGTCCAGGCAGAGGTCTGGCTAGGATTGGCCGTGGCAATGCCGTTCCTCGCGGCCTACTTTCTCGGGCTCGGCAAGAAATTGCAATTCCAGCAACGCGAAATTTCTCGGACCTTACCGGTAACCTACTCTGGCGATACACGTCCGTGGTTATCTTCTATATTTGAATACGGCGTCCGATTGGGACTGTCGATCGTGGGTACTCTAGGTTTTGCACTCTGCCTTTTTCTCCTCAGAATGTTACTTTATAAATTCGGGTTGCACGCAAACTAAACAACACCACCTGATAAACGACCGGCAACACGACGCAATATAAAAGACACCCCTTTTGGAGTAGGTTTTGAGTGTTCGGCTCGAACCCGCCAAACCGTGACGCCCGCTTCCGAAGTACTAGCGTAGTGAATAAATTGCGCTCAATAGAATGATGTATGCCGCTTTTATCGATTGATTCTAAGCGGTATTACGACCATCGGTTTGGCATTGGGTGTGCTACATGGTGGTTCTAGAACACCTGGAGGAGCGTCATGGACACTGACCTTGATATTTTTAAGCGACTCGCAAACGGAAGTCGTTTCTGGATCGCGTCTGTAACCGGCCTGGACCAAGCGCGTGCACGAATAAATAGACTACAGGTGATCGCCCCTGGCGAGTATTTGATTTATTCGGAACGCAGAGGGTCGTTCATTGAAACCGTAGCCAGTTGATATTTTCGATGACCGTAAATCGGGTTTCGTAAAGAGGTGTCAGTTGGTGAAGAGCAGAAATTCCCTGATATTGAGCCTCACTTGGCGGAAGAAGTCATTGCATGGCGGGCCTACGAATGTTGGGTGCAGCGGGGCTGTCCGTTAAATTCGTCAAAGACTGACTGGTTTAAGGCCATCGAGGATATTCGCCGTGAAATAACTCTGGCCTCGGGGATGACCGAATCCGACATGACATCTTGTCATCAATCTCGCCGCTGAAGACAATACTCGCATAAGCTATCTCCCGACCAGCACCGCGTAAATCAAGTATACATCGGTTCCCAACCTGAACGGCATAGGCCAGCGAACCTGGTGATCGATTCTCAACGGTAAGCAGGACACCTAGGTACTTGCGTCGCAGCCGATAATCCCTTTGCCTTGCAGCATTGCTGCTATGTTTGCGTTTTCGTCTCAAGGTTCCTACTTTCAGTATGCAATGCGAAAGAACCTGTGCCGCCCGCACAATACCGATGAACACTGGCCTTGATTCGTGTCGAACTGCTTCGCAATTTCTTGGTATTCGAACAAGTTTTTGCTCCGCGTCGCTTGAATCACCCAAATTCGCCACAAATCATAGTGACGTGCCTGACAAACGACAATCCGAAGGTCCTATTCGACGGTTCGGCTGTAGCCATGACGGCAAAGGTTCTTGATTTCGTTCAGACTGTGAGGGATGCTTTCTGATACACGCAAGGAGCTGCAGGCTATGGATGCTTCGCGCAGGTTTGTCCCAGTTGTCGCAATGGGCATTTCCGCCGTAGCCATCGCCATCGTTGGCAGTATGTTCCATGTCGCGCCGCTATTTGTCGCAATCGGCGTCTTCGTGGTGCTGCTCGGTGCGATATATGCTTGGCAACGATTAAAATCCGAGGACGTACATGGAAAACGATTTTGGGTGTTTATTAAGGCCAGCGTGGTATTCGTCGGCGGTGCGGTATATGGAATTATAGAAACAGTGCGAGAGGGCTGGCAATGTACCAACCTCGTATTCTTGGTCGTCCCCACCAGCTTGGCCGCGTACCTGATCTGGTGTGCCCTCAGATTGCGACGGATTACCGAGCCGCTCTCCAAGTGAACGCCCTGGGGCACTAATGATGCCCGCAATGCTCTCCCAGACTAATAGCTGGTGCTGGACGGCCTAGCATGAAGGCTGTCTACACCGACTGACGGCTGGCACTTAACCTGTAGTCTGCGGACCAGCTAAACGCATGAATTCTGAACCATAAGATTCAATGACTTCCGAGGGTCGGAGGGATACCCCTTTCAGACCATCGGGAACTTGTCCGGTGGGACTTACCGGGACTTTTTCCACATTAACGCGTGGGATTCTTGAACTCGTCGGCGGTGATTGGCACCCACTTCGCATACTTGCCCGGTACGTTCGGGTCGGGCTTATAGAACACGCCTGGAGACCACCTGGTCCCATCGGCAAAATAGACGTTCTGCAGAAAAATCCAGCAGGTGGTGATTGCTGAGAATGGGATTGTCTTCCCCTTCCCGACCAGACGGTCTGGACTATCGGTTCCTTCCTTAATCTCGTCGTTGTAAGGTGCCAGCGGGACGCTCAATTCGTGGCCCGGCAAAATGTCAATGGGTAGGGAAGTAGTATCGGCCTCACGCGGCACGAATTCTAGGTCGGTCATGACGGGCGGATGGAGACTTTGCGGGTCGAGCGGGTCGAAGGGCGCTGGATGGAGCGAATCAACGGCGTGTTGTGCGACAAGGTGGACTAAAACGTACATCGCCGGTTGCCGCCCAATCGCGGCAGTTTTTGAGTAAGCGTAGTTGCCCTCGATTGCTCCGATCCCAGGAGGAATGTCATCACCAGTTTCCGGGAAATCCACGCGAAACACAAATGCACTGATTTCCTTATCGGAAAGATTCTTCACCACAAACGTCAGGTCCTTCAGCCAATTCTCGCCCGCCTGAAACGGTTGGCCGCTTGGCCGTCTTGAGGGAACCTTGGGAACTATTTGAGTGCTCCCTTCCATCACCCGGACAACACGAATGCGGTCACCAGCCGTGAAGGGATCTATTCCGACGGTCTTCAAGTTATCCTTGGCACCCACCCCTTGTCCGAAAAGCGGAATAGCGATAATCAGCATAGCTGCAAGTGCCAATGCGAATTTCACGTTTTTCCCCCATTAGCGGGCTGGATGCGGGACCGGTTCCGCTATTGAAGCAGCCAATTTCGAAAGGCTGACGCTCCTCAGCATCATCCGCGTCAATCCCAACACCCTAATTGGCTAATCGGGCGGACCATCCCATTAACTGACCCTCAGTGTCCGGTAACTAACCAGGAGCTGGCGACAATCCAACGTTCACAAAACTTGAGATTCTGTCCCTGAGCAACAATTGCATCTTATTCGCTAGGTGGCTGGTGCCGATAGAGCTTCGGAAGAGCAGGCCGGTTCTCAAGGTATTTCAGCGTGGCCTCACTGACATCCACGCCGCCGACCATCCGGTGCATATCGTGCAGGTAGTCTTGAGCGTAACGCTTGATCCAGTGGACGAGCGGATCGCCTTGTGGACGTCCTGGACCGCGCAGGGACGGAGTGTCTGCCAGAGCGGAAAGGACGGGAGTTACATCTCGACCCTCGGTCTTCGCCAACCGAACTTGCCGAGCGATAAACTCCGCCGCAGGTTTTCGGCATGTCAGTTCTGTCACATATCCATCGGGATCCGGACCAACGATTTCGCCGTCTGCAAACAAAACCAGCTGGATTTCGAAACTTAACTCGACAATGTCACCAAAGGATAGATTTGATTCTGCCCCTACTTTCGCGGTGAAGAGTCCGCCACCGGCAAAAACATGGTCGAGCAAGGTCTCATCCACGCTTCCTGATGTTCTACTAATCAGGTGACGCGATCCCGGCTCGGCAATCGCGCAGTACACTTCAACCGCATAGCTGTCCTTGGAACAAGTGTTGGTACGACGTTTGCCGGAGACATCCAGCGTCTCCCATCGGTATCGCCAGGCGGTAATTGATTTCTCGGACCGGTTCTCAAGAACCACGGACACTGACGCTTCCTGCGGGTCGCGCACAATATGATGCAACGGAGAGGACGCCGAAGGAGTTTCAAAAAGGGGGTCAAATCGGGGGAACGCACCTTTCTCATAGCGACTGATGACAATCGCAGGGCTGGGGCTTGGAAGAATATTTAACTGCAACATGACTGGAATTATAAGCCCAACGATAAGAGTCATCCAGACCCGAAGAATTCAGCTGACGACTTCCTGACGGCCAAGCACCCCAGTAATGCCCGGTAAACAGCGG
>CAWJGI010000009.1:0-116066 GCA_963842255.1 uncultured Acidobacteriota bacterium
GTCACCTTCTAGCACTTTCGCTTGCTCGAAGGCGAGATTCCAGTTGCCCGCTTCGGCGGCTTCGGTCAACCCCGGCAGTTCCAGGTGGGCATAGGTATAGCGCGTGGCGTACGACGAATGTTTGAACCAAGGCCAGCCGAATCCCTTGCGGATTGCACCAATTGTGTTCCACTTGCATCAATTCCTGATTGATGCGCGCAGCCGACTCCTCATTCAACCTTCCGCTGGCGATTGCCTCCGCGATCGCGGCATTCAATTCGCGACCCGCCACTTCGAAATCGGCGATGTGCTGTTGCAAGGAGGTAAGATCGATGTGCCCGCTAACGCGGCTGGCAAGATTCAGATCCACCACAAACTGCCGGATGTTTTGCCCGTAGACCTCGAAATCAAACGGCAGAATTTCCGCATTGGCTAAACGCAACGCCAGCACGCCCCAAAGTTGTGACATCAACCGGTGATAGCGGTATTGCGGATCGCCGAAGTGATTCATCCAGAAAAAGTCGTCATACATCGAGTGATACACGCCGTACGGCCCGACGAAGGTAAATCCCATCGTCGGGATCGGCCCAGGTAGTACAGAAAACACAGTGTGATCGGAGCCGCTGCCGATACGCGTATTGGGCATGTCGAAATCCGGCACCGGCCGTTTTTCAGCAAGCTCCGTTTGACGCGAAATCCTCCATTCGTCATAGAGAGTCTTGCCTTGCGGCGCAGGGATCGTATGGCTCACTTCCAGCAGCAATGGCGCAAGTGAACCGACGGCGTCACCCTGAAAATTGCTTCCGGACGTCGCTTCGTCCACATTCAGATAAGCGACAGCTTTGCGCTTCAATTCGTCGCTATATTGCTCGCCCCACTCGGTAGAGCCGGTTAGCGCGTATTCCTCGCCATCCCAACTGCAAAATATCAACGTCCGCTTGGGACGAATCCCCTGTTGCAGCAACTTTCCCAAAGAGTGCGTCATTTCCAGCATGGAAGCCGTGCCCGACTCGAGGGATCGACAGCTCCGTAAACCCAGGCATCGCGATGATTGCCCAGAATCACCCACTGGTCCGGTGACTCGCTGCCCTCGATGCGCGCCTCGGTTACGTAATAAGGCTGAATCCGCGTGTCCATATCCACTTTCAAATGCACGACGACGCGCTCGCCGCCCAGGCGATACTTGAAGGGCAATCCGCCCTGCCACGAATCCGGCGCAACTGGCCCATCCATTTTTTCCAGCAGCGGTCTTGCGTCGCGCCAGGAAAGCGGCACGCCCATGATCTTGGGCAAAGAGATTGCTTGCTCAACAGGAATATGTTTCGCGCCCGGAACAGAAGCGTAACCGGGGGTAGTCGGATCTCCCGGCTCCAGGAAATCGTAAGTAATCGCGCCTCGCTGGATGTGGCTTTCCGGCCCCCACGGTCCGTTCGGAAATACCGCACCCTTTGAATCGCCGTCTTCAGCGGGATCAGAATAAATCAAGATCGCCGCAGCACCGTGGCGCTCGGCGGTGAGCGCTTTGAACCCGCGGTAACTGTAGGGCAACGAATAACGCACCAGGACAATCTTGCCGCGCACATCAATTCCATGCTGCTTTAAGTAATCGTAATCCTCGGGATTTCCACTGTGCGCGTACACCACGGGCGCAATCACTTCCCCAGAAGCGGAATAGCCAAGGTACGCGCCCTCGACTTTAGGATTGCCGGTGTCCGGGTCAACGCCGTAAGCATCTTCGCGAAGACGCGCGCGATAGTGCTTCGGCTTCACCATCTCGAGCGAAATTTGCCGCGGCGATGAATTCAGCACATCGTATTCGTGAATGGTCACATCTTCGAGGCCCTGGGCGCGCCACTGCTCGGCGACCCATTGGGCCAGATCGTTGTTGCGCGGCGAGCCGGCCGGATGCGGCTCAGCGGTGAGGTAGCGATGAAACTTCATGATCTCGCTGCTGGAAATGCCGTCTCGAAACGACTTTTCCTTGGTGCTTTCCGCGGCTGCGCCCTGAGCAGAGAACCCGGACATTTTCACGCTGTCGGAAGCTGCTATCCATCCGGCCGCGCTCAATAATAGAACTGGCCCAGTGAAGAAAAATACGCGGTGCCGCCGCTTAGGCCAGAGCAGAAGATCCTCCCGCCCCAGCAAGGTGAGTTCGTTCCAGATCTCCGATAGCCTGTTCCAGTCCATCAGCCAGCGTTTGGATCAGTTGGCTGGTAATGGTGAAAGGCGGAGCCAGCAGGACATGATCGCCGCGCACGCCGTCGACGCAGCCTTGAATGGGATATGTCACCACTCCAGCATCAAACGCGTCGTCGTGAATGCGCGTTGCCATGCGAGCCTCCGGTGGAAACGGCTCGCGAGTTTTTGCGTCACGCACAAATTCGATACCAAACAGCAAGCCTATTCCGCGAATGTCGCCGACAATCGAAAATTTCCTCAGCGGCTCAAGCGCATGGTGCAACTCGCGGCCCGCGCTATTGACGCGGGCAAAAAGATTTTCGCGTTCGATATAATCGAGCACCGCATTCCCCGCCGCAGCCGCCACGGCATGCGCATTGTACGTAAATCCATGAAGAAATGTGCCGGAACCTCGCGATATCGCGTCCGCAACGTGTCCGGCCACAATCACCGCTCCGAGCGGCGCGTAGCCGCTGGCGATTCCTTTGCCCACTAAGATCATGTCCGGGCTGATGTCCCCATGTTCCACCGCGAAGGGCTTGCCGGTCCGCCCCATTCCGCTCATCACTTCATCAGCGATCAGCAGAATTCCATGACGCTGGCAAATCTCCGCGATCCTCTGCAAATATCCATCGGGAAGAACAACGGCGCCCAGCGTAGCGCCAACCACGGGCTCAAAAATAAATGCTGCGACATCCCCCGCTCCGTCGCGTTCGAGCACTCGATCGAATTCGTCAGCACAATCCACATTGCACTCGGGGTAGGTAAGCCCAAAGGGACAGCGGTAGCAAAAGCACGGCGCAATGTGCCCAAATTCCTTCAGCATCGGCGCAAAAGGCTCGCGGCGCCGCAGATTTCCAGAAACGGAAAGTGCGCCGAGCGTGCTGCCGTGATAACTCTGCCGTCGTGAAAGCACGCGAAAGCGTTTTTTGTCGCCGCGTTCGATCCAATATTGCCGCGCGAGCTTCAATGCCGTCTCGGTTGCTTCAGAGCCGCCGGAAGTAAAATAAACGCGTCCCTCTCGCTGCATTTCTTTCGGCGCGAGCGCAAGAATCCGCTCAGCGAGTTTTTCAGCGACGGCTGTTTGAAATTGCGAGGAATGAACGTAGGGAAGACGCGCGGCTTGCTCAGCCATGGCCCGCCCGATCTCCTCGACGCCATGGCCGATCGTGACCACGGCGGCCCCGCCGGAGGCATCGAGGTAACGCCGCCCGTCAGCCGTATAAATAAAACATCCTTCCGCCCGCACGGCCTGCGGATAGGACTTCAAAAAGTTTCGAGGAAATACGGCTTTGTCAGTCATTGGCTGCCGGGTGGACCACCGACTGGGCGTTGTTCCGTAACGGAACCCGCACCATCGCTAAAGTCCTGCGATTCTAGCAGAAATCAGGCCTCGGCACTGAAGCGCTTAGCGCAAATTCAATTTCTTGATATCAACCGCAGGAGGCGGAAATTTCAAATTCATTGCCTGCATTGTCTCCACAATGATGTGCGAAACGGCGAGATTGCGGAACCATTTCTTATCGGCGGGTATGATGAACCAAGGAGCAAGTTTGGTGCTGCAACGCGTCAGCGCATCCTCATACGCGGCGACGTAGTCGTCCCAGAATTTTCGCTCCGCGAAATCCGCTTCGGAAATCTTCCAGCGCTTGTCGGGGTCGTCAATTCGTTCCATGAAACGTTTCTCTTGCTCGTTCTTGCTGATGTGCAGAAAAAATTTCAGAATCGTGACATTGTTGTCGTACAGAAATTGCTCAAATTGATTGATCTGGCCGTAGCGCTCTGACCAGACTTTCTTCGGCACTAAATTGTGAACACGCACCACCAGAACATCCTCGTACTGCGACCGGTTGAAAATCCCGATGTCTCCCAGTGGCGGAACGGCATGATGCACGCGCCACAAGTAATCATGCGCTGCTTCTTCCGGTGAGGGCGCTTTGAAAGATGTAACCTTACAACCCTGAGGATTTACGCCGGACATCACGTGCCGGATGGTCCCATCTTTTCCCGCAGCGTCGAGTCCTTGAAAAATCAGCAGCAACGCATGCTTGTGGTCGGCATAAAGCAAATATTGCAAGCGATCGAGTTTCTTTAGGTTCTTCTCCAAACTGACTTTCATCGCATGGTTTTTACTCCACCCAAGCGTGTTATCAGGATCGAACTTGCTCAACTTAACTTTTCTCCCCGACCTAACCATGAGTTCCTTTGTGAAGTTTGTAGCCATAGTCGCAATTGGCTCCAATGAGCGCTCCGATTCCGCTCGTGCCAAACCTGAATTCTCGTTCCCCCAGCATACCGTTTACAGGCATAACCCGCACCGCCCGGGAATTAGAGGTCCGCCCCGCTGATGATCGAGCAGTACAGCCTACCCATTGGCCGCTTGTAACACTCTTTTCACATTCGGGCTTATACTTCCGCGATACGATAGGGGATTGCCGCGGGTCTCATAAGAATGGGGACACTTACAACCGAAGTACCTGCCGCAGCTGAGCCGCTCGCAGTCAAGGAGCCGGCACCCAAAAGGGAGTATCCCGGCGCTTTAGTCGTAGTCGAAGGCATCGACGGTTCCGGAAAAAGCACGCAGCTTTACCTGCTCAAACGCTGGCTCGAAATCGGCGGGTATCGCATCCATTTTACGGAGTGGAACTCGTCTCCGCTCGTCAAGTCCGCCACCCGGCGGGGCAAACAGCGTCGGCTGCTGACGCCGACCACTTTTTCGCTGCTGCACGCAGCCGATTTTGCGGATCGCTGCGAGCGCCAGATCATGCCTTTGCTGCACGGTGGCTACCTGGTCCTGGCCGACCGTTACATATACACAGCCTTCGCTCGCGACGCAGCCCGCGGATGTTCGCCCGATTGGCTGCGCAACCTTTATAGTTTTGCGCCCAGGCCTGACATCACCTTTTACTTCCGCGCCCCGCTGGACGTGGCCGTGAACCGAATCGTCGCCGGCCGCCCCAAGCTGAAGTATTACGAAGCTGGCATGGACCTGGGCATTTCGCTCGACCGCGCCGAAAGTTTCCGCATTTTTCAGGAACGTATTTTGAATAATTACGATCACATGGTCGAAGGTGACCGTTTTGTGTTGATGGACGGCACCGTACGCGTAAACAAGCTGCAGAAACTGATGCGTCAGATCGTCGGCGAGCGAATTTCGCTGCAGCAATTTGCGCCAAAGAAAAAATGAAGCGATCCCCGAACAACTCGCTGAAAACAGCGGCCTCGAATGGCCGCCCTTGGAAAAAACGCAAGACCGTGGTGGAACCAGAAGCAGTTTCGCGTTTTTACGGCACTCCCCTACCCGGCGTAAAGCCCGAAGAACTCAGTGGTACGCTGATCGTGATTGAAGGCACGGACGGTTCCGGACGCTCCACCCAGATCTCACTTCTCACCGAATGGCTCGAATCCGAAGGCTTCGCGGTTCAGACCATGGGTTTGCGGCGTTCCTACCTCGTCGGCGAAGACATCGACGGATTGCTGGCGGAAAACGCCGTCACACGAATGACTTTGGCACTGATGTACAGCACCGACTTTTTCGATCAGCTGGAGCGCCGTATTCTTCCAGCGCTGCGTTCCGGGCTGATCGTTCTAGCCGACCGTTATATTTTCACGTTAATCGCCCGCGCCGCGGTCCGCGGAATCGGCCGCGATTATTTGCATGGAATTTACGAAACGGCGCTGCGGCCGGACCTGACCTTCTGGCTGAACGTTCGCCCCGAAGTCGCCTTCGATCGCGAATTCAAGAAGTCGCAGACAATCAGCTACTGGGAATCGGGGCGGGATATGTCGCTCTCCAACGATTTGTTCCAGTCCTTCATCCGTTACCAATCCATGATCAAGCGCGAATTCGAATATCTTTCCAAGCGGCACAGCTTCATCGAAATGGACGGCGAAAGCAGCGTTTCCGAAGTGAACGGGGTGCTGCGCAAGCAAATTGCATTGCATCTCGGCATCCGGAACACGCACTACCGGCCTTCGCACGCCTTGTCTCACCTCTGGCGATAAACGAGTGGCCGCTCCCGTTCAACTGGCAGCGATCGACGCTGGTTCTAACGCCATTCGCTTAGTCATCGCTCGTGCCACATCTCCCAAGCGCATTGAAATTCTGGACAGTGAACGCGCGGCAGTGCGACTCGGTCACAACGCCTTCACTCGCAGGGTCATCAGTGGGACTACCATTTCGCGTGCCGCGCGCGCTTTTCGCCAATTCCGCGACAAGATGGACCAATACAACGTCTGCGCTTATCGTGCTGTAGCCACCGCCGCGGCGCGCGAGGCGCGCAACTACCGCCGGCTGATGGAGCGCATTCGCAGAAAAGCTGGAATCGAACTGGAAGTGATCAGCGGCGAGGAGGAAGCCCGGCTGGTTTGTTCTGCCGTCGGGTGGGCCCTTGGAGACCGGCTGCAGCCGCGATTAATCTTCGATCTGGGCGGCGGCAGCCTGGAGTTGAATTTTTTTCAGCGCGGAATTCTGGAACATCGTATCGGCCTGCCGCTCGGAACGATTCGACTGATGGAAACCTACTCCATCGAAGGCGCCATCGATGAAGACCATGCCAACCGTCTCCGCCATCACATTCTTTCGCTGCTGCGCAGCGTCATGCCTTCCCCGCCGAAATTGACTCGTTCACTCGCGGTTGCCTGCGGGGGAAACGCCGAAGCGCTCGTGCGTATCGCGCAGGGTCCGACGATCGAACGGATTTCCTCGATCAACACCAGGCTGCTTCGAGACCAGGCATGGCGCATTCTGTCCTTGGACGTTCCCGGTCGCATGCGAGTATTCCGCCTGCGCCGAGACCGCGCCGAGGTCATCGGAATTGCTGCGATCATTTTTACTACGCTTGCAAAATGGCTGGACCTCCACAACATGCTGGTCCCCGGCGTGGGCGTGCGCGAAGGCATACTGCTCGATTTGGTTGCGGAACAATACTCCGTGCGCATCACCTCGGAAGAGGAAAAAGGACGCGCCTCGGAGCTTCTTGCCAACGCCCGCTGGTTCGCGCGCCGCCTGGATTATAACCCCCAGCATGCCGAACAGGTGACCCGCCTGGCACTTTCGCTTTTCGATCAGTTGCGTCCTATTCACGAAATGGGCGCGGAACTGCGCTTAGTCCTGGAGCTCGCCGCCATGCTTCATGACGTAGGGCATTTCGTTTGCCGGAAATCGCATCATCGTCATGGCGAATATTTAATCCGCAACGGAGAGATTCCCGGATTGCGTGGGTGGCGGCGGGATATGGTGGCGGCGATCGTGCGTTACCACAATTCGAAATCCGAGCCGCGGCTGGATCACGCTTCCTATGCGGCACTCGACGGCGAACGCAGGCGCCAGGTTTGCCTGCTGACCAGCTTGCTGCGAATCGCCGAAAAGCTGGAGTCCGAGCATGCTCAGCACATCAACGGCGTGGACCTGCAAATCTCCGGTCACAAGGCCATTTTCGTGATTCGTGCGACCAATGGCACGCGGCTCGATCTGTTGGGGCTCGGGCGAAAATCCAGCTTGTTCGAAGCCGAATTTCACCTCAAGCCAGAATTCAGGCGCGCGCAGGGCAAAGAAAAGGTAGCCTAGAGCTATGATCCTTTACCTTGTGCGCCACGGAATCGCAGTGGATCCCGCCGATCTGCAGCCCCCCTCTGAACCGGAGCGTCCACTAACCGCTAAGGGCGTGCAGAAGACGCGCGCCGCTGCGCTCGGGCTCGCAGCTCTCAAAGTTAAGCCCGAGGTTCTGATCACCAGCCCCTATGTGCGCGCAGCTCAAACCGCCGAAATTTTCGCGGAGACGCTAGGGTTTCCGATAGCTAAAATCCGCACGCATGACGCGCTGAAACCTGCAGGTAATCCCCAAGATATTGTGAAGGAAATCGTTAGGCTGCGGGCCAAAGCAGTGATGTGTTTCGGCCATGCGCCGCAGCTCGATCAGATCATCGCCCACCTGATGGGAGCTCGCGGCGTCTTTACCGAATTGAAGAAGGCCGGTGTGGCGTGCCTGGAGCAAACCCCCAATCACGGGAAATGGACGCTGCGCTGGATTCTGACGCCGCGCATGCTGCGTCAACTGGCGGGCTGAAGTCTCTGCGCCTGAACCATCGCCGCGGAGCGCAGCACGTGAATGTCCCGGAATCCGGCGCGCCACAAGTGCCAAAGCGGCTGGTTAGTCCCGTTACCGCCAATCGTTGATCGAAATTCATTCAAGCGCGTCTTGCGCGCTCCTTCGATTGTCCGATACCAGCGCAAGACGTCAGCGTTTTGCAAATTCGTTCGCTGCTTCCTGATTTGGGCTCGCAGCACGTCGAAGTCATGCACTTCGCCGAGCAAATCTTGAATGCGCTTCAAATTCTTGCACCAGAGTTCATAGCGCTCGGGCATGAAATTCTCCAGAGTGTAACGAAACCCTTTCAACCCGATGCGCAGCCGGTGCCAGGCAAGCCCGCTGCGGTTCTTTCTCGCACGTTCATAAAGTCCGGCGGCTTCATTCAGGCGGGTCAAAGCCAGGCGCTGAAATACAACGCTATCGGCTGGAAAAAATTGCGCCTTATCGGTCAGTTTCTGCGAATATTTCCGCCAGCTCTTAGCGTCGAATTCGTCCAGCGCTTTCTCGGCTTCTTTTTGCTGTTTACTCTCCGCCTGGCCCAATGTCTTAAGAAGGTGCTTCCGCACCGCGTCGTTCGACTCGGAAAACTTCTTCACCCACTCCTGCTCGACGTGCGTGTCTCGAAGCTCTCCGAGCGCATGAAAAAGATCGCGGCTGCCCTTCTTCAATTTTTTCCAGGCGTGGTCAGGATTCACTTCGCTCAGCGCGTCTGCCATCGTCCGGCATCGGCGCAGAGCGACGCGCAAATCATGAACCTCAGCGGCTTTCCATCCGTCTTGGACAGCATCGCTCATTTCCAGGACGCGATTCATCCAGAGGTGAAATCCAATACGCTTCGCTGAACCATTCACAGGCAATGAAATTGTTTGTGCCATTCGTAATTTACAGCTCTAAGGGTAAGCGAGCAGAACGACCATGCTACACCTCCGCAACAAATTTTTCCAATCCGCGGCGCCTCCGCGCCTCCGGAAGCTTTCAGTTTGAATGCCGGCTGCCGCCTATGTGCGATTTTCTTCTCACAACGGCTGTGTCGAGGCTGCCGTTTGCTTATAATCTTTGCAGGAACGAGCTTCGACATTCAGGCTTAGGGCTAATCGTGATGGATGTGGAGCGTGCCTTCGACGAATGGGAGGCGGCCGGACAACGGCGTAGCAATCCAGACGCCGTCAAGCGTATTGCAGAATTGCTTGCGGCATTCAGAAACGTTGGCGCTGCGATATTTCCTATCCGGCACGAAGGCACTGAACCCGGGTCTTCGTTTTTACCTCATCGTCCAGGTTTTTTAGTAAAGGATGAAGCTCGGGAGCGGGAAGCAGCTCCTTCATAGGCACGGACCTTGAAAAACGCTTACATTCGGCCGCTGTGCGAACGCTGGCAATCTGCGGAGCAACGACCAATCACTGCGTCGAGACGACCGCACGCATGGCAACCTCGGCTTTGACACTTGGCTCGTGCGACACGCTACCTGGACATTCGACCGCGTTGGGCCCGACGGAGATAAGCATTCAGCTGAAGAAATTCATGCCATGACATTGGCAAATCTCAGCGGCGAGTTCGCGCGCATCGTCAGTACAGTCGATGTAATTGCGGCGCTCGGACCCAGGTAATTCAGAGCAAACTCCGGTCCCGGCGCGACCTTCTTGGCAGCAGAAGCGCCGTAGGCGCGGCGCGATGTGCCGATGTAGGAAGCTGCTGTTGTCGCTCCCAAAAAAAATAGCAAACAAGAGCGAAGCCTTCGTGGTCAGGTAAAAACGCGAACGCTTTCTCTCGACGAGTATCAAAACCGCGTGGCCGAAGCGGTTCTAATGTTGCTTAACGGCACATATTGGCATCAGCCCGTCACCGAAAAACCCGTGTTGAATACAACCGAGATGTGGACCTTGATTAATCCGACCGACGATTCCCGTCCGATCCATCTTTACTTGGTGCGATTTCAAATTCTAGATAGGCGCCGGTTCGACGGTCCGTTTTACCAAAGCAAGCGTGAATTGAGGTTCAAGAGCGATCCATTGCCTCCCGATCCGTGGGAATCGGGTTGGAAGGACACTGTGCGCGCGCAGCCGGGGATCATCGTGCATTTCGAGGGGTTATGCTGGCCGCTATGTCTGGCATTGCCACATACTCGAACACGAAGACAATGAGATGATGCAGCCATACGAAGTGGTAGCGCAGGGGTAAAGTACCTAGGTATCCGGAATCTTACCCGACACCGCGCATCATGTAGCGTACTCCGGATGATTTTTTCCCGACACCAGATGGACATCGTTCACTATGCGAACGCGAAAAGTGGGAAGTTCAATCCACAATCTCCCTTAATTAAGGATCATTCTGCGCATCATCATCTGGCAACGGCAGAATTAAGGATTCGCAACATACTGTGAAGCCTGAATCAGCGACGGAGGAATCAATGAAGCAAACCCTGCTATTTCTTCTCGCATTTTGGACCTTTGCACTTTTACCCGCTCCCACAGTCCGCGCCCAAGATGAAGACCACTCCCCGAACTCAAGCGGAGCAGAAGGCTTCTGTGCGCAGTTCGAAGTGGTCACAAATGCAGCGCCGCTTTCTTTCAAGCCTTTGCGCGGAAAGGTCGCAGGGCTAGACACGTGGAAAGGACAGCAGGCCCTGCCGGGCACCACGAAGTGTATCGTATTCGGGCGACGGGGCGACGCTTCTTACTCTTGTTCAACTCCGACGGTGCGGGGCGATGATCGCGCTCAGGAAGTCTTCGATACATTGAAGGTTCAGGTGCAGAAATGTCTTGGAAGCGGCTGGGCGGCCAATGACTACACCGCCAGACATGGTGAACCAAGTATTGCATTCTGGAAAGACCATGCCGCATACGACGTTCGGGTGGTTCTAAAATCGCTGGAAGGCGAAAATAAGGAGGTTATGCTCACTGTGTCTCGTCCCTAGAAACAGCACACCAGCCGCGGCCTCGCGTAATGTCTTCAGGGCTAGACCCTTCATGGTTTTGGCCAAGCGCGGGCTTGGTAGGAATGTAAAAGGGAGAACTTCCTATGTGACCAAACAACGGTTGCTCGCAATCCGCCTTCTGATTGCACTTGAGTTTTCTTCCCGCCACCTTTTTTGAATTCGCAGGCGCTCTTCCTCCCCCGCACGCAATTACGAAGGTAACCGACAGAAAAGGTGGGAACGTAGATCGGATGTAGCGGCGTGCGCGGGCCTGTAGAGGCAAATTCCAAAGCTCCCACCCTTCGCAAGAGAAGGAAAACCGGGGATGGAGGGGCCACCCGTCGCAGCGATTTTCTTTTCCGCTGACCCTTTTGCCGTCGACGGGAATATATTACTCTCCTATCGCGGGAGATTATCGAGGGACATCAGTTTAAGATTTCTACGTTTTAGTCCACGCCATGCTAAACGCAGCGTCATAAGTAATTGCGTATGTGGAGGATCTGTGGTTTCCTAGTGGAATGAAACCACTCACTGTTGCAGATTCCGAGAGCATCATTCTGGGATTGCAAGATGAAATTCGACGAAGTGAAGAATCACGCTATGACCACCGGCTTCACGGCCTACTGCTGGTGGCCCACGGTATGACCTGTCCAGAAGTGGCGGCGCTGTTAGGCGATGCACCGAGAACGGTCGAGTATTGGATTCGCGGGTTCGAAAAGCGGGGTCTAGCGGCATTGCGTGAGGGCGACCGATCCGGGCGGCCTGGACGCCTGAGCGAAAAGCATATGCGAGGGATCCATGCGGCTCTTCGCCGGATGCCACGCGAGATCGGCTTGGGTGGGAATGTATGGGACGGCAAAACGTTGGCGGCCTGGATCGAGCGGCAGTACGGGATCGTCTTGGGCGTGCGACAATGCCAGCGTCTGTTCCGGAGGTTGGGTTTTCGACTGCGCAAACCACGTCCCGCGATTGCCCGAGCCGATCCCGAACTGCAGAAAGCGCATAAAAAAAACTACAAGCGCTAATGGACAATGACGAAGTGGACCTCTGGGCCAGCGATGAAGTGCACTTTCAGCAGCACGGCTCCCGGTGTCGCATGTGGGTGCCACCGGAAACCAAGGACCCCGTGCTGCTGCATCATCCGACGCGCCGCAGCGTAGGATACTTTGGTGCGGTGCGGTTGCGAGATGGCAAGTTTCGGTTTTCTCGGGAGACGGGCAAATTCAACGCGATGACCTTCTTGGCCTTCCTGAAGATGTTACGGCGCATAGCGCAAACTGCTTCACTGTCCCTATGCTCCGGACACTCGGGTCGCAACTAAAAACTTTCAGCTTCCACGGACCGTCGCGCATAATGAATGCGCCGGAGGGTCTGCCTTGGCGCGCAAAGCTCGCAGCGTAGGTTTAACCCAGGTGTCTGAATGGGATGACGGCAAACTTCGCCGCAAGGATGATTACCTCGCTGGCGAAGAGCCGCTCGAAATCCGCCTGGGTGATGAGCCGCTTAGCGTCACCATGCGCACGCCGGGGCACGATTTGGAACTCGCGGCGGGTTTCTTGTTCACCGAAGGGCTGGTTCAAAAATACTCTCACATCACTTCCCTTGATGCCTCTACGTCTGACAATGGCGCGAAATTGGGGAATGTAGTGCAAGCTCAGATTTCTCCTGAGTTCGCGCCTGATCTGCAAAAAATGCGGCGCCACTTTTTTGCCGCGTCCAGCTGCGGGATTTGCGGGAAGGCGTCGATTGATGCAATCCGTTCGCGCTGCCTGGCACCAGCAAACGCCGACTTTCGTTTGCATCCGGAAATTCTCTTGCGTTTGACGGAAAGTCTGCGCTCTTCCCAGGACGTTTTCGAGCGCACCGGCGGGCTGCATGCGGCGGCGCTGTTCAACTCCGTCGGTGAGTTGCTCGTCTTACGCGAAGACATCGGCCGCCACAATGCTGTCGACAAGGTGATCGGCTGGGCGTTGCTCAAAGCCAGAGTGCCCATCGCAGATTGTGTTTTGCTGGTCAGCGGGCGCGGAGGATTTGAAATTGTGCAGAAGGCCATCGTCGCGGGTTTGCCCGTGGTCGCTTCAGTGTCCGCGCCTTCCAGTCTTGCGGTGCAGCTGGCGCGCGAATTGCGTTTAACGCTGATTGGATTTTTGCGTGGGAGGAGGTTTGTGATCTATTCGGGCGAAGAGCGTATCAAGTTAGCACTACGGCATGAATAGAGAGGTCTATGCAAGGCGGAAAAACAGTTCGTCCACCTAAAAGGTGGCCGCTACAGAGGCGCGTTAGGTATCGAAGGCCACGCATTCGCTCGACATTTTGATACGCGTGTGCTTGCCGTCTTCAATTCACGTTCTCGCGAAAGCTTTTTGGCGCCAATTCTTGCTCGTTCTCACGCATCATGGTGCGAAACGCATCCACCAGTTCCGGATCCCACCAACCGAGTTGTGTTTCTTTTTCCATCATGTCCTGCGCCACCTCCGGGGTGAAAGCCGCCTTGTAGGGGCGCTCGCTGGTTAGCGCGTCATACACGTCGGAGATTTGCAGTATGCGCGCAGTCAACGGGATTTCGTCGCCGCGCAGACTATCGGGATAGCCTGTGCCGTTATACTTCTCGTGATGGTGACGAATGATCGGTAACACCAGGCGGAACGTCTTCAAGGGAGCGCAAATGCGTTCACCGATGACCGGGTGTTTCTGCATTTCGATAATTTCCATCGGCGTGAGAGGGCCGGGCTTCAGTAAAATCGCGTCTGGAACAACGACTTTGCCGATGTCGTGGACGATGCCAGCGCGGCGCAGCGCCTTGATGTGTTCGTCCGGTATGCCCAGAACTTTTCCCAAGCGCGCGGACATTTCCGCGAGCCTCTCGCAGTGGCCATGCGTGTACGGATCGCGCGCTTCGATGCTGTGCGCCAGGCTGAGCAGGACCGATTCCGCATTTTCGAGTTCGTCGGTGTACTGTTTTAATTTCAGCAAAGACCGGGTGCGCGCCAGCAATTCATTCAAGTCGATCGGCTTGCTCAGGAAATCGTCGGCGCCGGCGTTGATGCCCCTGATGCGGTCTTCAGTGGCCGTGAGTCCGGTGATCAATACTACCGGCGTCAGCCGGGTCTCTGGCGTTGCTTTGATTCGGCGGCAGACCTCGAAGCCGTCCATTCCCGGCATCACAATATCGAGCAGAATCAGATCGGGGCGAAACGTGGCGCACTCGGCGATTGCGGTGGGACCGTCGTGAGTGTGGCGCACGTCGAAGCCTTCGCGGCGCAATAGCACTTCGAGCGCGGCGCGCGCTCCGGGTTCGTCGTCCACTATTAAAATCTTTTCGAACATGATAACGCTTTCCTGCTTCTATCTAATTGCAGAAATCGATCATCGGTGATTCCGTGACGCGGGCAGAGAGATTCCCGGGCTGCCAGCGACAAGCAGGCCTGCGATGAGGCTTCGCCACGCAATTGATCAAATGTACCGTGTCTGCGATTTTTGAACAACCCGCGATGTCATTGAAACATAGAGACTTAAAACTTTGCCGTTCTAATCTTTGCGCAATGTCGCCTGAATCAAGCCGTGAGGTTCATCGCTCGGTAGGAACACCGCCGCTGGATTGTCCATGCCGAAAGGCGAAAGATCCACGCGATTGAAATGCTTGTTGGGGAGCGAGAGGCGAATTTCGCGCGTTTGCTCGAAATTTCGCAGCACCGCTTCGCCCATGGCGTAAAGTGTATGCTGCAGCGATTGGCTGTCGTGCTCTGCAAAAGTTTCTAGCAGTGTTTGGCGTATGCCGTGCCATAGGGCGCTGAATTCGAATTCGTTGGTTTCGTAAAGCCAATCCGCGTGAATGGAAGTGGAAAGGATGCGGTCGCGATCTTCTTTCAGGGTGGTGTAGGGGTCTTTCAGAAATCCTTCGAACGCGGACTTCGTGGTCTTAAGCACGATCAGATCCGCGATGCCAGCGCGAATCGTGGTTCCCTCGCGGGTTCCACTCAGGGAGGCGGTGCGTTTTTCCGGCGAGCCGCGCAAAAACGCGGAGGCGTGAGGTTTGCCGCCCAACACGATTCGATTCCAGAGACTTTCCTTGGCTTCAATGCGCACGCGGGAGACTGGCGGATTGTAAGTGAGGAAATGTTCGATCAGATGCGAGCAAAAATGTTCCAGCGCCTCCGAAGGATATTGCCGCGCCAGGACGTACACTGTGTTCTTCATCGTGTCCGTGGGCAGGATTTTACTGTTGTCGCCTTTGGTGTGGGCGGTTTCGAAATCGCCTTCGAATAGAATCTGAAGTGTCAGCTCGTGAATGTCGTGGCGTCCCTCCTGTCGGGTGACCCGCAGCAAGCGAACGCGGGATTTGCCGTAATCGTTTTGCGCCAGCTTGATAGTCATTCATCAGCTCCCACGGTACGTGGAATATCCGTACGGGCTTAACAGCAGCGGGATGTGGTAGTGCTCGCTCTTATTTGCCACCTGAAATGCGATGGAAATTGTTGGATACAGTGCTTGAATTTTGCGGGAATTAAAATAGGCGCCGGTTTCGAAGGTGAGACGGTACGTTGCTTCTGCCAGCGCGCCGGGTTCGAACAGATGGCGCAGCCGCCCGTCGGCGTCTGTGGCTCCGCGGCTGATTTCTTTCCAGCTGTTTCCGGCCTGGATCTCGAGCGTAACCGGCATGCCCGCTGCTGGACGGCCCAGTGAAGTGTCGAGGACGTGCGTTGTAATCTGGCTCATGATTTCAGTAGTTTCTCCAGGCGTAGGCGCGTGATTTTCTTTTGTTCTTCGGCGGCGATTCGCAACTCCACTTCACGGTCGTGGCCGAGGCGCCGCTGCAGGGCTTTCAGTATCTCCTCGCTGGTTTTTCCTGTGGCGCAGATCAGGAAGACGTGGCCGAAGGTAGCTTCGTAGGCATGATTTGCCGCGGTCAGTGAACTAAGAGTTTCCGGCGAGGCTTTTTGCGCAACGGACTGTTCAGTTGCCGACCAATTTCGCGCCTGCGCTGTTTGTTTTCCAGCTGCCTTTGCGCCGCCGATCGGCGGATGGCTGCGAAATGCGGCAAGCCAATCTTTGCGTCCCAGCTTCGACCAGGCGTCTTCTGCGCTGGCAAGTAGATGAGCGGTATCGCCGAAAGGGCGCCGGTCCAGTACTTCCTTTGCCCATTTTTTCGAAGCGCAACAATCGTATAGCGTCTGGGCCGCTCGCGATCGAGGCATTTGGTTTAATTTTTGAAGACCGCTGAACATGTTCATTGTTGGCATGGGTACGCCGAAGGCTCGAAAACGGCTGACGCCGCCGTCGGGAAAGATATTCAGCCGCACATGAGTGGCTGGATTGTAGTCCCGGAGTTGTCGGCGAAAGATGTGGACGTGGTTGGCCTTCAGCGGGATTCGCGGCAGAAGTTCTCGCCAAATGATTCCTGAATTCGCCTTTGCGATCGAGCTTTCGACCTCCTCCCCGTCCGGGTAGCAGGCTTCGACCGAACAGCTTTCTGGAAAATTTCCTTTGAAATGCGCAGTATCAACTTCGATTCTGCGGATTGTTCCGGGCGCGCCGAGTTTTACGATGACCCAATCGTGACCTGGTCCGCGTTTGCGGCGGGTTTCCCAGCCGTCTGCCATGTTCTGTCCGCGTCCCGGCATCAGCAGATTCAGAGGCTCGCTGAAAAATTGATCGCTGGACGAAATGATGCGGCCGCCGCTTTCAATCGCAGCAAGATCCAATTCGCCCTTCTTGGCGCGCGCTGCATCCATTGCTGCTTCTCCATAAAGACGCAGCCTGGCCACGCCACCATCCGGATAGATCTTGAGGCGCACATGAGTGAAGCGGCCTTTGCGGTTAATCGAAAAAAGATTTTGCGAATCACCTCTCAGTGCGGTCTCCGGCAGCAGCTCTGTCCATCCCGGGGCCGCGGCCTTGAGCTTTTTCTTTTCGTCTTTGTAAGGAGCCCGGCCGCCTAAATAGCAGCCTTCCAGCGAAAATCGCTCGGGGTAATTGCCCTTGAAAAAACTGGTATCGACCACTGCACCGCGCAGAACTCCCGGCAGTCCCAGCCGGATGATGCACCAGTCGTATCCTGGCGTGCGTCGGCGGCGAGTTTCCCAACCGTCCATCCACTTACCGCGGGCGGTATACTTTCCTTCTATAAAAATTGGCTTGGATTGTTTCAGCAGGTTTTCTTTCGGTGCAAAAAATTCATCATTGGCATCGATAACCTTGCCGCCAAGCCTTGCCGCAGCCAGATCGACGAGGTGAGTGAATTCGTTCATACCGCGCCTCGCAGCAGAGGATGGCCTATGGGACTGGGACAAAATTCTCCGCGATCAAAAATTTTGCGGCCGCGCAAAAAGGTGGCCATGACCGTTCCCAGAAGCTCCTGCCCTGTGTACGGCGTAATCTTGTACCGATGATGCAGTTGCGCTGCCTCGACCTGAAATTTCGCATCCGGATCCCAAATTACGAAATCCGCGTCGCATCCTAGCGCAATCGATCCCTTTCGTATTTCGAGTCCGGCTAGTCGCGCTGGTCGCTGGCACAACCACTGCGCAATATGCGCCACAGCATAGCCGCGTGAACTTGCCTCCGTCCACACGATCGGCAAGCTGAGTTGCAAGGACGCGATGCCGCCCCAGGCACGAAGGAAATCGCCTTCGTTTGGCAGCTTCATCGCCGGCGGGCACGGCGAATGATCGGTGGCGATGAAATCAATCGTTCCGCTACCAAGTCCCTGCCATAATTTGTCGCGGTTTTCCTTCTCGCGAATCGGCGGCGCGCATTTGAATTCCGTGGCACCATCGGCGATTTCTTCCGCGGCAAAGGTCAAATAGTGCGGGCAGGTCTCGACACTGACCTTCACCGCGTTTGCGCGTGCGTGCTGCAGGACTGGGACCGCGTCCGAGGAAGATAAATGAACAATGTGAACTCGCGCGTCAAATTCGCGGCTCAGATGCAGAAGCAACGCTATGGCTTCATTTTCCGCTTCCCGTGGACGCGCTGCGAGGTAGGTGCCATATCTGCGTGCAGAGGCAGTCTTCGGAAGATTTGCGACCGCCTTGGCGATTGGTTCGGGCAGTTCTGCGTGTACCAGCAGAGGCGCGCCAAGCTCTCGCAACTTCGGCAGCGCGGCGCGAACATGTTCCTTGGTTAGGTGCGCAAATTCGTCCACGCCGCTGGGCACGAGAAAACACTTGAATCCAAAAACGCCTGAGGTCCATAGTGCCTGTAGCTCTGCAATATTTTCTGGAACCAGGCCGCCCCAGAAACCGACATCCACCCAGAGTTTACCTGCCGCCGCTGCCTGTTTTTCGCGAAATGCCGCCGGGGTCGTAGTCGCCGGAATACTGTTCAACGGCATTTCAATCAGGGTCGTAATGCCGCCTGCTGCCGCCGCGCGCGTTGCAGTAGAAAAACCCTCCCATTCCGTGCGCCCGGGCTCATTGATGTGGACGTGGGTATCGACGAGGCCTGGCATCACGACTAAGTCGCCTGCTTCGTGAATCGAGACTGCGTCAGGAATGTCGTCGAACTCGGAAATCGCCGATATCACGCCGCCCCGAACGTATATAGCCGCAGATTGTTCGCCACCGGGCGTAATCACTCGCCTTCCCCGCACGATGAGGTCCGCCCGGGGACTTTTTGGGAGACTTGCTGAAGAATCGGCAGAGTTGGGCATTAGCGGCGCCTAGCTTGTCAGAGCTTCGAAAAATTCGCCGAGCAGATTCCGCGTGACGTTCTGGCGGTAACGCGCCGTTGAACGTATGTCATCAATTGGCGCGATTTCGGTTGCGAGCGTGTCTTGTGCAGCTTGCAAGGTGGCCGAATCCGGCTTCTGATTGCGAAGCAACTCCTCTGTTCGAACGGCGCGAAGCACCGTAGGCGCTACGCTGCCAAGCACGATCCGGACATCGCCGATCCTGCCGGAATCGATGCGGGCCGCCGCTGCAAAGCAAACCTTGGAAATTGCTTGCGCGCGTCTGGTACCAACTTTTCGGTAATACTGCTTCCACGCGCCTTTTGCCCGCGGCAGACGTATTTTCCGAATCAATTCGTCCGACCGCAAATCCATTTGCTTGTACCCGGCATGAAATCGATGGTAATGCGTGCAACGTGTGCCATTCGCTGAAATGATTTCCATTTCGGCGTCATAGAGAATCAATGCCGGTGGCGAATCCGCCGCGGGCGAAGCGTTGGCTATGTTGCCACCGAGCGTCCCGCGATTCTGCGTGGCTATGCTTCCGGTTTCCGCCGCGGCTCTCGACAGCAGCGAAAATTCAGTGGTCAAAACCGGATGGCGGCGTATCTCTGTGTACGTCGTCAAGGCACCGAGGGTGACGTGATCGGTAGCAGTTTCAATTCCGCGCAGCTCCGCTAAATTCCAGATGTTCAGAAATTTTTTGTGTGGCAGCTTCCCGGCTTCGAGCAGAACCATCAAATCCGTGCCGCCGGCGAACGGTTTCCACGCGCCTGGTTGCTTCGCCATTTGGTCCAGCGCTTCGCCAAGATCGCGGGGCGTTTTCATGCGGTACGCCGGGAGGAATGACCTCACGCAGGCTTCCCTGACTGCGCCGGAGCTTGCTCGGAATGTTGCATGGCCTGCAACACTGCTGCGAAAATCTTGGTATAGCCTGTGCAGCGGCAGAGATTTCCCGAAAGCCCTTCGCGAATTTGCGCATCATTGGGGCGCGGGTATCGCGCGAGAAGATTGACTGACGCCAGGACCATCCCCGGCGTGCAAATTCCGCATTGCGCGCCGCCGCAGGCGACAAACGCCCGTTGCACTGCGTGCAATGTTCCCGCCTGTGCAATGCCTTCGATCGTGCGTATCTTCCTGCCCTCAGCCTGGGCCGCCGGAATCAAGCAGCTGTTCACCAGCGCTCCATCCATCTCAACGGCGCAGGCGCCGCATTCGCCTTCGCCACAACCTTCCTTCGTTCCGGTAAGTTTCAGTTGCTCGCGCAGAACGTCGATTAATCGAGCCATGGGATAGGCGTGCAAAGTCACAGGTTCGCCGTTTACTTCGCATTGCACGGAAATTTTGCGCCCGGCCTTAGGCATCGACGCCTTCCAGCATTTCCAGCAGAACCTCGGGAGTTATGGGAAGTTGGCGCACATCTGCGCCGGTTGCGTGCCCGATAGCATTCGCAATTGCTGGAGCGGTGCCGTCGAGCGGCAGCTCCCCTATACCTTTGGCGCCCGCTGGGCCGCGTTCATAGGGAATTTCCTCAAAGTAAACGCGGATGGGTGGCAAATCCATGGATGTCGGCATCACGTAATTGGTCATCTGCGCATTGCCCATGCGCCCTTCTTGCCAGACGACGTTTTCGCAGAGGGCAAACCCGATTCCCTGCGCTACGCCGCCCTCGATTTGTCCGGCAGCCAGCGCCGGATTGATGACTTTGCCCACTTCCTGCACTGCGACGAAATCGGTTACGCGAACTTCCGCGGTTCGTGTGTCCACAGAAACTTCGGCGACGTAAACCGCCCAGGCGTAAGCGCCGTACGCATCGCCGCGATAGTGTTCGTCGTCCCAGTGCAGGTCGCGCGGATGTTCGTACTTGATGAATGATTTTAACGCGCCATGCATGCCGATATACTTCGCGCATGCGCTGGCGAAGTCGGCGGCGTTATGGTCTGGTTTCAAAGTGCCACTATCGGCTAGCGTCTTCTTCAATGCCAGTGCTGCGGATTCCACCAATTTGCCTACAATCATTGAGGTGCGCGATGCTACCGTTGGTCCGCTATTCGGCACATTTGCTGTATCCGGCTGGCTGATTTTTATCTGATCGCAATGCAACCCCAGTGCGTCCGCCGCAATTTGGGAAAAAATCGTATTGGTTCCCTGGCCCATTTCTGTGCTGCCGGCGAGCACGTGCACGCTGCCGCTGGGCATTGCTTCGATCGCTACCTCGGATGCCAAATACTCTTCGCCCGAACCAGTGAAGCCCGCGCCATGCAAAAAGGAAGCGAACCCAATCCCTTTTTTCACTGCATTTCGCGCGTTCTCTTTGGCGAAGCGCGCGCGTTTCGCGTAGTAGCCGCTGAGCTCGAATGCGCGGTCCATGAGGGCGTTCATGTCTACTTTCTCTTTTACCACTTGCCCGACGGCTAAAGTTTGTCCTTGGCGAATAAAATTGCGCCGTCGTAATTCGTCCGGAGTCATTCCGATCGCCTCTGCTACTCGATCCAACTGCCGCTCGAGCGCAAAAACGCTTTGCGGCGCGCCGAATCCACGAAAGGCTCCGTGCGGTGGGACGTTCGTAGCAACGGCTCGACTGTCTATGCGCACATTCTCGCAGTCATAAGGGCCCGCGGCGTGAATCGTTCCTCGCGACAGCACAACCGGTGAAAGCGTTTCGTAGGCACCGCCATCAATCGTGAAATCGATCTGCATGGCTAGCAGCTTTCCATCATGGCTCACCGCTGTGCGATGGCGTGTTTTCGAGGGATGGCGTTTCGTTGTTGCCACCATGTCTTCCGCTCGGTCATAGATTATTTTTACCGGGCGGCCGGATTTTCGTGCGAGCAGCGCCGCGTGCCCTGCGATCATCGAGGGATATTCTTCTTTGCCGCCAAATCCGCCGCCGGTTTCGGTTTGAATCACGCGTATGCGGTCTTTGGGCAAGCCGAAAAGAAGCACCAGCGCCTTATGGACGTAGTAGGGACATTGCAGCGAGCCCCAGACCGTCACGCCGCCGGTTTCGCTCCACTGCGCGATCATTCCCTGCGGCTCGATATAGAGTTGTTCCTGAGCGCCGGTCTGGTATTCGCCTTCGATCACATAATCGGCGGTAGCCCAAACACTATCGACATCTCCTTTTTCGACGTGAAATTTCTTGAAAACATTGTCGCTTCCCCAAATCACCTGGCGGCGCGCCAGCGCGTCCTCCATGGAAAAAATCGCTGGCAAAGGTTCAATATCGATGCGCACTGACCGGCGAGCTTCTTCGAGCAAATATTTATCAGGGTGAGCCAGCAGAGCTACGGGTTCTTCGCAGTGATTGACGACGCCGTCCGCGAGGCAGGGTTGGTCTTCAATTAGCAGCGCGACGCAATTCTTTCCGGGAATGTCTTTAGCGGTGACAATGGTGAATTCCTCCCAAGGAATGTCGCCTTCGAAATGAATCCCGCGAATCCGGCCGCGTGGCGACGGGCTGCGCACGGTGACGCCGTGCAACATGCCGGGAAAAGTCAAATCATCGACGTATTGCGCACGCCCGGTCACCTTTTCGCGCGCTTCCTTACGGGGAACCGATTGTCCGATGTTGCGCGTTTGCACGGCAGACGCCTTAGTAGAGAATTTTATTTCCCTGTTCTTGCCAGGCGCGGAAGGCGGTCAGCGCTCCATCCAGCGCCAGGCGAATCATAGGAATTTTGCGCCGGCTGAACGGCTGTTTTATTTCATCATAAATGAATGCGTCATCGAAGCCGGCTTGCGCTGCCTCCCGTGCCAAATTTGCAAAATAAACACGCGCCGGTCGGGCCCAGTAAATCGCTCCCAGACACATGGGGCATGGCTCGCAGCTGGAGTAAATCTCGCAATCCTGCAATTCGAAATTCTTAAGGCGCCGGCAGGCCGCGCGAATCGCAACGATTTCCGCGTGCGCGCTGGGATCGTTTGTAGCTGTAACTGAGTTTGCGCCTTCGGCGATGATTTGAGTGTCTTTTACTATGACTGCGCCAAATGGGCCGCCCTTGCCTTGCTGTACATTCTCAAGCGATAGCGCTATTGCGCGAGCCATGAAAGTATTCGGCGTGTTAGTCATTGTATTTCCGCAACCCGCTTGGTAAAAGGGCCTTCGCTATCTGCCGCCTACATCGCAGGATTGTAGCGCAGAGGTCATCCCGCTACGCCGAGATTGTGTTCGATTGTCTTCGGCTCATGCCGGTTCATCCGCATTTAATCTCCGGCTCGGTCAACACCTCCAAACATTGAAGCTGCCCTGCGGCAAATGAACGCTCCTTGCGGCGCCAGAAATATAAAAGCGCGCTGCCGATCAAAATTAGCGCTACGCTCAGCCCGGTCCACAATCCGGGTGCGCCGTAGCCCAGCCGAAAGCAAAGATATGAGCCTAGCGGCAGCCCTACGGCCCAGTAGAAAAACAAGTGGCACAGCATCGGCGTGCGCGTATCGCCTGCGCCTCGCAATGCACCGGTTGCCACCGTTTGCATTCCGTCAAAGAGCTGAAAGAAAGCTGCAACGAAGAGCAGGGCGCTGGCTGCTGGAATCAGAGCCGGATCATGAGTGTAAATGCGCACAATCGCCTGCGGGACAAGAAAAAACGCGACGGCCATGCAGCCCATAAAACCCGTTCCGAGCAGCATTGCGGTCCATCCGGCGCGGCTGGCGGCGTCTGCGTCGTGGCGTCCGAGTGCTTGTCCCACGCGCACTGCCGCAGCAGCGCTGATTCCCAGCGGGACCATGTAGGTGCAGCTGGCAGTATTTAAGGCCACCTGGTGGCTCGCCAGCGGTACCGCGCCTAATCTTGCGATGAGCGCGGTCGCAACCGCAAAGACCCCGACTTCCAATCCAAATTGCGTTGCCGCGGGCAGTCCGAGATAAACCAGCCGCCAGACTCGCGGGAAATTCGGCAGGCGTGCGGCATTGCGCAGGCCTGTCTTGTTGCGATGGTCGTAATAAAGCGCGTAGACCAGCAACACGCTCATCATGTAAGTGCGCGCAAAACATGTGGACCACCCTGACCCCACCGTGCCCATCGCACCAAAACCCAGGTGGCCGTACACCAGCGCCCAGTTTCCAAGCAGATTCACGAGGTTTGCCGAGACCAGCGCGAACATCACGGGCTTCGCAAGATTCATACCTTGAAGGTAGCGTCGGAAGACGAAATACAGCAGCAGAGGCAAAGTGCCCCAGTTCAAGGTACGAAGATAGGGAATCGCCTGGTTCAAGATCGACGCCTGAATATGGAGCGAGCGCAGGACCGGCTCGAACAGCAGTACCACGCCCATTAGAAGCGGCGCGATTGCTAAACTCAGGTAAACGCCGTTTACCAGCGAGCGGTGGCAATCCTCGACGTCGCCCGCGCCGTAGGAATGAGAGACCAGAGTGTCAAGCCCCAGCATCAATCCTGTGCCGAAAATTGCCGCGGAGTTGAAAAGGACGCTGCCCAGGCTGACCGCTCCTATGGCCACGGCGCTATCAGCCTGGCGTCCTACCATCATGGTGTCGACGATGGCCATGGTCATCCATCCCAGTTCTGCGAGGACCAGCGGCAACGCCAGGCGCATCATGGGGCGCGCTTCTTCGGCGACGTAATGTAGGAACAGGCGTTTGATCATGATGGCGAAGGAATCCATCACGAGTTTATACTTTTACAGGCCTAGCGTCTCTGGTGATCGGAACAGTGATCGCCAGCGGTTTCACCATTTGTTGTGTTGGCGTTCTAGCGGCTGCCTTCGGGCGGCCAACGGTTCTAGCATCCCCCAGCCCCGATGTAATTGTCGTCAATCTTTCCGAGATTTGTTCTCGGCGATTGCAATTACAAAAGTCCGATTGTTCCGGAGGCCTTTATGCCGCAAAAAGAAAAACGCGTCGAACTGCCAGGCAGTAAGCGCTCGCTCTTGCCGGGAGCCAGGAAAATCGGACCGTCCGATCCCCACGAGCGTATCCAGGTTACGCTCTTTTTGCGTCGCGGCTCCTCGCCGAAACGGTTTGCCGCTCCCGCCAAGACCGGCTCGCTTCCCCTGTCGCAGCGTCAGCATCTTTCGCGCGCGCAATTCGCAGCTGCGCACGGCGCACGCCCCACGGACATCAAAAAAATCCGATCGTTTGCGGCTGATTATGGCTTGAAAGTAGTCGAGGCGAGCCGTCCGCGGCGTTCGGTAATTCTGAGCGGCACAGTTGCTGCATTCAGCCGCGCTTTCGGCGTCGAGCTTAATCGTTACGAGCATCCCGGCGGCACTTGTCGCATGCGCACTGGGACGATCCAAATTCCTGCTCAGCTTGACGGCATTGTCGAAGGCGTTTTCGGCCTGGACAATCGCCCGCAAGCAAAACCGCATTTTCGCATCCTCCAGAATGCCGCTGCCAATCCTGAAGCCTCGGACACTTCGTATACTGCTCCGCAGGTCGCCCAGGCTTACAACTTTCCCGCCGGCACCGACGGGAGCGGGCAGACGATCGGCATTCTGGAATTATCTGGCGGCTACAATACCGCGGATCTCAACGCATATTTTAGGGGCCTGGGCATCAGCACTCCGAAAATCACGGCAGTGTCAGTCGACGGCGCAAGCAATTCGCCTACGGGCAGCACAGATGGTCCGGACGGCGAAGTGGAACTCGATATCGAAGTTGCTGGGGCCATCGCTCCGGCAGCGCAAATCGCGATGTATTTTACTCCGAACACCGATCAAGGATTCCTTGACGCGCTTACTACCGCGGTGCACGACACAAACCTCAAACCCTCGGTAGTTTCGATTAGCTGGGGCGGCCCGGAAACTTCCTGGACACAACAAGCGCTCAGCGCTTTCAATTCGGCATGCGAGGATGCTTCGACAATTGGTGTGACCATTCTTGCCGCTTCCGGCGATGACGGCTCATCGGATGGCAGTTCCACAAACACGCCTACAGTAGATTTCCCGGCGTCCAGCCCGTTCGTTCTCGGCTGCGGTGGTACGCGCCTTACGATTTCGGGAACTACAATTTCAAGTGAACAAGCTTGGAACGATCTTTCATCCGGCGAAGGCGCGACCGGTGGCGGGGTCAGCGAATTTTTCGCTTTGCCGAGCTTTCAGGAATCCTCAGACGTGCCCAAAGCACCCAATGGATTCGTCGGACGCGGCGTGCCGGATGTCGCCGGAGACGCTGACCCCGAAACCGGATATAGCGTGGTGGTCGACGGTCAGCAAACCGTGATCGGAGGCACCAGCGCGGTCGCGCCGCTATGGGCTGGATTATTGGCGCGAATTAATCAGTCGCTCGGGACGAGCCTCGGCTATTTGAACCCACTGCTCTACACCGCTAGTGTCGAGAGCACCCTTCACGACATTACTTCTGGAAATAACGGCAGTTATTCTGCCGGGCCCGGGTGGGACGCATGTACCGGCCTCGGTTCGCCCAACGGTGCAGCTTTATTGCAAGCGCTAATGACGAAACCCGCGAAACAATCGCCGGCTGCCAGGCGCCGCAAGCAAACTCGGACCAAAAAACGTAAATCTTGATTCGGGCTCTTTCCGCTCCATGTACGCGCCTCTTGAGTAGTATAGTTTTTGGTCCTGAGGAGGTCCCGCAGATGGCATCGCGCTGGCGACTTGGTTTTCTGTCTTCCTCCGTCCTGTTTCTTGCGATATCGAGCGCGCCCGCGCTCCACGGTCAAAATTCGCCCGAGGAAACCCGGACTCAGCCGAACGTTGATCAGCAGAGCAGCCGACCGCCAGCCACGGCGGCACCGAGCGCAAATGGGCCGCAATTCAACCCGGACTTGTTCACGAATCTGCAATGGAGATGTATCGGCCCATTTCGCGGAGGCCGCACAGTGGCTGCAACGGGCGTGTCCGGTCAGCCGAATCTTTTCTATATCGGCGCAAATAATGGCGGGGTCTGGAAGACCACGGATTCTGGACGCACCTGGACGCCTATTTTTGACGGGCAACCCACTGGCTCGATTGGAGCACTGGCGGTTTCGCCGTCGCATCCTGAAGTTATCTATGTGGGCAGCGGCGAAGGTCTGCGACGGCCGGACCTTTCTACCGGTGACGGAATTTACCGATCGACCGATGGAGGCAACAGCTGGAAGCACTTGGGACTACGCGACGGCCAGCAGATCACCAACATTATCGTCGATCCGAAGGATCCCAATCGCGTTTTTGTCGCCGTACTTGGCCATCCTTACGGACCCAATCCCGAACGCGGAGTCTTCCGCTCGACCGATGCCGGCGAAACCTGGAAGAAAATTCTGTACAAGGATGATAACACCGGCGCCACCGATCTCGCTTTCGATCCTTCAAATTCGCAAATCTTATATGCGGTTTTATGGTCGTCGCGCCGTCCGCCCTGGACCACCGGAACGCCGCTTGAAGGTTATACCGGCGGACTGTTCAAGTCGATAGACGGCGGAGATACGTGGCGACCGCTCAGCAAAGGCTTGCCGACCAATGAACAAGGACTCGGACGCATCGGATTCGCCATTGCCCCCAGCGATCCGAATCGCATCTACGCGCTGGTGGATGCCGTGCCGGAATTCGGCGGTCTGTATCGTTCTGACGATGCCGGCGAAAGCTGGCGCCGGATCAACCATGAAGAACGCATCTGGGGACGCGGGTTCGATTTCGCCTGGGTGCGCGTCGCCCCGGACAATCAGGATACGATTTACATCTGCAATACTTCGACATACCGCTCGACCGATGCCGGGGCGAATTTTACTGCAATCAAGGGCGCGCCCGGTGGCGATGACTATCACACGGTATGGATCAATCCCGACAATCCGCAAATTATTCTTCTCGCGAGCGATCAGGGCGCGACCATCAGCGTCAATGGCGGCGCTACCTGGAGTTCCTGGTACAACCAGCCGACGGCGCAGTTCTATCATGTGATCACCGACAATCAGTTTCCGTATTGGGTTTACGGCGGACAGCAGGAGAGCGGTTCGGTGGGAACAGCCAGCCGCAGCGATCGGGGTGAAATTACTTTTCGCGACTGGCATCCGGTTGGTACCGAAGAATACGGTTACGTCGCGCCCGATCCGCTGCATCCCAACCTGATCTACGGCGGCAAAGCAACGCGCTTTGACATGACCACTGGGCAGACACAGGACATTTCTCCGGCGCTCTTGCGCACTGGGAAATACCGCTTTAATCGAACCGCGCCCCTGATTTTTTCACCGGCCGCCCCGCATACCCTCTATCTCGGCTCGAATGTGTTGTTCAAGACCATCGATGGCGGACACACCTGGCAAATCATCAGTCCTGATTTGACCCGCGAAGACCCCGGCATGCCGGCGAATTTGGGAACACTGGCCGCGAACGATCCGGCCAAAGGCAAACATCGCGGTGTGATTTATTCGCTCGCGCCCTCGCCTTCGGACCCCAGCTTGATCTGGGCGGGCACCGATGACGGATTAATCTGGATCACGCGTGACGGCGGCCAAAATTGGCGTGATATTACGCCTCCGGAATTGACCCCTTGGAGCAAGGTCGCGCAACTCGACGCATCGCACTTCGATCCCAATACGGTCTATGCGGCGGTGAATCGTTTCCGGCTGGACGATCTGCATCCTTATATTTACAGGACGCACGATGGCGGCCAGACCTGGCAAAAGATCACGAACGGATTGCCCGGCGATGCGTCCGTGAACGTTGTGCGCGAGGATCCGGAACGCCAGGGATTGCTCTTCGCCGGCACCGAGCGCGCTATCTACGTTTCGTTCAACGATGGCGATTACTGGCAGTCTCTCCAGCTGAATTTGCCGGCGACTTCGATGCGCGATCTAGTCATTCACGATAACGACATTGTGGTCGGCACCCATGGCCGCTCCTTTTGGATTCTGGATGACATTACTCCCCTGCGGCAGCTTACCGACGAAGTGGTAAATTCCAGGGCGTATCTGTTCCATCCTGGCACGGCATACCGCGTGCACCGGAACGTGGACACCGATACGCCGCTGCCGCCCGAGGAACCTGCCGGGAAGAATCCGCCCGACGGCGCGATCATTGATTACTACATTCAACCACCCGCTGCGGACCTTGTGCAGCTTGAGATATTCGATCCGTCCGGAAAATTGGTGCGCACTTTTTCAAGTGCCGACACCCCGGACTTGACCATGGAACAACTCGGAAAGGAATTGAACGTGCCGCTTTACTGGATTCGTCCTCCGCAGATTCTTTCAGCCGAGCCGGGGGTGCATCGATTTGTGTGGGATTTGCGCATCCCGCCGCCTCGTTCGGTGCACCACGGATATCCCATCTCGGCGATCCCTCGTGATACCCCGCGCGATCCGCGCGGGCCTGCTGTTCTGCCGGGAACCTACACTGTCAAGTTGAGCGTCGGTCAAGGGAGCGGTGCTCAAAGCGGGAACCAAGTCAGCAGTGGTCAAGACCAAAACGTTTTTGTTAAGACCTGGTCGCTGGAAATCAAAATGGACCCGCGCGTGACCACGCCCACTGCGCTACTGGAACAGCAATTCCAACTCGCTTCCAGAATTTGCGAGCAGATGAATGCAACCTATCTGGGACTGGCGCAGGTTCGGGGCTTGCTGGCTCAGCTTAAAGAACTGGGCAGGCAGGCACCGAAAGGCGAGCTCGCGGATGCTATTAACGCGCTCGATCAAAGGGTCGCGCCACTGGAGGGGTCCTATCAGCCGTTTGCCCGCCCTTCGACAGGGGACAGTTTCGCGCAGTTGAATGGGCAATTCGGCCAGGTACTCGAGGTGGTGGAAGGCGCTGATGCCGTACCCACACAGACCGCCCAAGATGCCTTTGCAGATCGTCAGCGCGCGCTTGCAGCCGTCAACAACGCCTGGGACGACGTGAAAGGCCACGCTGTGCCTGCTTTGAATGATCAGCTTCTGCGGGCCAAGCTTGCCGTAATCGATTTGAGCAAAACTGTCGACCCGCAATCGAGAAATTCGGCGGAGGACGAACCGTAACGGTGGTCGCGGACCGGCTCTGCGATGCGCTCCGGCAAGGCACCTGACGCACAGCAAGGGAACGGTGTTGCACTCAAATCTGATCGATCTTTGCCGCCAGAATAAAATCACTCTCGGTCAAGCCATTGATCTTGTGCGTCCAGGTCGTGACTTGCGCCTTTCCCCACGACAATGCAATGTCCGGATGATGCCCTTGCTCTTCAGCGATCGCGCCAACCTTATTTACAAACGCTAGGGCCTGCGCGAAGTCGGGAAACTTAAAATCTCGCACGATGTGATGGCCATCCACGACCTTCCATTGCGGCACTTGCTTCGATAGAACCTCAAGCTCTCCTCCGGCGAGCGGCGGAACGCCGCCCCGGCAAGGGACACAATTCTTACTCGCAAGATCGCTCATGAGCTTATCCTCCCAACTTATCAAGGCAGTTTAATTCTACAAGAATCGACCCCCAGCCCGTTATCGCGGAGAACGATCTCGCGATGGCAACTTCCTCGTCTGTTCTGTTATCCTCTTGCCCACCAATTGCCTCGACTTAGCTGTCTACTGCCTTGCGTATTGTGAGGACAAAAATGCCTGATGAACTTGGCGAATTGAAAGAACGTGCCGAAGCCGCTGAACATGAACACAGCCTTGCTCCGGTTACGCTGACAATGGCCATACTGGCCGTCCTGGTCGCGTCAGTCACGTTGCTTGGCCATCGCGCGCATACGGAGGAAGTTCTGCTGCAAACGCGAGCGGCCGACCAATGGGCTTATTATCAAGCCAAGGAAATTCGCCGCCGCAACTACGAATTATTTCTCGATGAACTCTCGATTTTTTCCCTGCAAAATGCGCAACAGGCAGGTCCCATCAGGGACAAGTATGCAAAGCAGGTAGAACGCTACTCTGGAGAATTGAAAGACATCGAAGCCGAGGCCCGGAAGGCCGAAGCTGAAGTAAAAACTGAAGAAGCGCGTGCGGATCGTTACGATCTTTCCGAGGTCCTGCTGGAAGCTGCCCTGGTGATTTGTTCCATTACCCTTCTGACGCGGAAGAAACTTTTTTGGTATTTCGGCATTGTTCTTTCCTTGGCCGGAATCGCGATGGGAATTACCGGATTGATGATTCATTAGCAAGACTGCGTTTGCTGCTGCCAAGAGCTCGCGAATTTTATCAGGTTGGGCTTCGACCGCGAATTCATGCGGCGCGGAATCACGCTCTGCCCGATGCGGCCGAATGCGCCTCGATATACTGGCGGACATACCCGCCGAACGCCTTCTCGAGTTTCAAAGTGACCGGCCCCGGCGCGGCAGCGATCTTGTGGCCGTTGATCTCACTAACGCCTAGCATGCTGCGATTGGTAGAGGAAATAAAAACCTCGTCTGCGGCATACAAATCTTCAGGGCGCAGTGTTCCTTCTTGCACAGGCGCGTCCGCCGACGCGCCAATTTCCAGCAGAACGCTGCGCGTAATTCCCGGCAAACACCCGGCTGCGATCGGCGGGGTGGCAACTCTGCCTCCCTTTACACAGAAAATATTTGCGGCGGTGCACTCGGCCACTTCCCCGTGCTCGTTCAACAGCACGACTTCGTCGAATCCGGCCTGCTGCGCTTCGTAATAGTTCCAGACGTTATCCAGCCACGAAAGCACCTTCACGCCAGCCAGCGGCGAGGCGGCGTACCGTCCGTGCTCGCGCAATGCCAGCCGCGACGGCTCACGATAGGAAGGCAAATCCGCGGAACAGAGGATTAAATCGACGCGCGGCAGATCTTCGTCGCTGCGCCAGAAGCCCACCTGGTTGTAGACGGTGTAGACGCGTGCCGCGCCTTCGACAACCTTATTAGCCCGCAGCAATTCACTTAAATAGCCGCGAACGTCTTCTTCCTTAAATGGAAATGGACAATGGGTGCGCTCCGCGTCGCGCTCCAGGCGTTTCCAGTGGCGTTCGAAGGCGAACGGAATGCCTTCGTAAACGCGCACTGTGGTGAACAGACCCCAGCCGTTCAACAATCCCGCCTGTCCGGGGGAAAGCCTAACCTTCTCAGCCGGCTGTAGCCGATCATTGTGAAAAACGAAGCGATGAATCACGCTGCCCCTCCGAATCGCTGCAGGTGGCTGCTGTCTAGGTGCGCGAAGGATATTCTAACGCAGAAGGGCTTAGCTGACTGGGGTCCGTTGCGGTGGTACAACTACGGATGTTGTTCTATTGACACCTACTGCATTCTGCGCCTAAATTGAACCCGGTACTTATAGGAGTAAGACCATGGGGTACTTTGCTAAATCCTTTCTCATCGCAGTTCTTATAGCTTTCTTACTGAATATCCCGGCCTTTGCTGCCGATGAAAAGCCGCTCGGCCTGATTACCCAGGCGCAAGAGGCTCGTTTGGGTGACGCCAACGTTGCGGTCGGCACGACTGTCTATCCTGGCGATACTCTGGCCACCGAAATCGGTGGCACCGTGCGCATGAAGATTGGCGGAAGCCAAATCTACCTGCTCTCTGGAAGCTCCGCGACCCTGGCACAAACATCTAACGTAGTACGCGCGGTGGTGGCACGCGGCACGGTAGGCTTTTCCTCTAACGGCAGCGATCTGCTGGCGCTGGAAATTCCGCAAGGCATTCTGCGCGCTGCCGACGGCCAGCCAGCCTATGGGCAGGTCACCATCGTCAGCCCCATTGAGGTCATCATCTCGGCCTACCGCGGCAGCCTGGTGCTGGACAACGACGGCGACCTACACACCATACCCGCAGGCAAGTCTTACCGCGTGACTATGGATCTTGCACCAGCCACTGAGCCTCAAGGACCATCAGGCACAGGCGGCAGCGCCAACATCACCTATCCCAAGCGCCGTCATCTTCTGTTCGATGCGATTGTGGCTGCAGGCGCAGTGGGCCTAGGCTTCGGCATATGGGCCGCAGTTTGCCAAAGCCCCTCCCAGCCTTAATCTCAGTGAAATGACCCTAAGGAATACGAGGCTGACCGAGCGGTAGTGGAGTCGGGCCGAGTTTCGGCGCGAAAGTGCGTCTCATGGAAAAACCTAGCTCACTGCAGTTCAGCTGACTTGCTCTAGTGTGTTGGTGTCCGAGCGGGTATATCCCGATTCGAGATTGGTCTTGCTTTAAACGCACGCTCAGCGTGAACGCATAGGACGAACGGCGTCCAGCTCCAAATTCAATTCCAGAACATTCACTCGCGGCTCGCCCAAGATCCCCCACTGGCGGCCCTCGGTATGCCTTGCTACCAAGTCGCGCACTCCTGCTTCAGTCATTCCGCGCTCGCGAGCTACGCGCGGGATCTGAAACTCAGCGGACGCGGGCGTAATATGCGGATCAAGCCCCGAACCCGACGTCGTCACCAAATCCACGGGAATTGCCGTTTTCGGATTCTCCGCCTGCAAGCGTTGCACATCGCCGTTCACGCGTGTAATCAAGGCTTGATTCGTGGGGCCGAGGTTTGACGCTCCACCGGAGGCTGCGTCTGGATCGTATCCGGCAGGCCCTGCGGCCGAAGGCCTTGAATGGAAGTATCCCGGCGAGCTAAATGGCTGTCCGATCAGGCTCGATCCCAGGAGCTTTCCCTGCGTTTGAATCATTTCTCCGTTGGCCTGCCTCGGGAAAAACCACTGTGCAAGCTGCGTGACCACCAGCGGATACACGATCCCCAGCAGCACCGTGGTCAGCAGCGTCATCCAAATCGAAATAATGAGGTTTCGCTTCATAATTTTCCTCACGCCAGACCGATGTGCGTAATGATCAAGTCAATCAACTTGATTCCGATGAACGGCGCTATAATCCCGCCCAGCCCATAAACCAGCAGGTTGCGCCTCAACAATGCTTCTGCCCCCAGCGGCCTGTATTTCACTCCGCGTAACGCCAGCGGAACTAACGCAATAATGATCAGCGCATTGAAAATGACCGCTGACAGAATGGCCGACTGCGGAGTTTTCAAATCCATGACGTTCAGCACTCCCAGCTGGGGGAAGGCCGCTGCAAACATCGCCGGGATAATCGCGAAATATTTGGCGACGTCGTTAGCCACCGAAAAGGTTGTGAGCGCGCCACGCGTAATCAGCAATTGCTTTCCGATCTCCACAACCTCGATCAATTTTGTCGGATTCGAATCCAAATCCACCATATTCCCGGCTTCTTTCGCGGCTTGCGTGCCTGCATTCATGGCCAGGCCCACGTCCGCCTGAGCCAGCGCCGGTGCGTCGTTGGTGCCATCGCCGGTCATCGCGACTAGTTTTCCTTTAGCCTGTTCGCGACGTATTAAAGCGAGCTTGTCTTCCGGCCGCGCCTCGGCCAGAAAATCATCGACGCCCGCTTCGCGCGCGATGGCGGCAGCAGTCAATGGGTTGTCGCCCGTAATCATTACGGTGCGAATTCCCATCACGCGCAAATGCTCGAAGCGCTCGCGCATTCCACCTTTGACGATATCCTTCAAATGTACGACGCCCAGCGCACGCCCGTCTTCTGAAACCAGCAGCGGCGTACCGCCGGAATTCGAAATCCGGTCGACGGCGTCCATCGTTTCCTGCGCGACCGTTCCTCCTCCATCCTTGACGCTCTTGATGATCGCGTCCCGCGCGCCTTTACGGATTCTGCGGCCGTCGAGATCCACGCCGGACATTCGTGTGACCGCCGAAAACGGTATGAACGTGGCCGCCGACAGACCCAATTCGCGCGCGCGCAATCCGTATTTATCTTTGGCCAGCACGACGATCGAGCGCCCTTCGGGCGTCTCGTCCGCCAACGACGCCAGCTGCGCGGCGTCGGCCAATTCGGTATCGCTCACGCCCGGTGCCGGAATAAATTCCGTGGCGAAACGATTGCCCAGCGTGATCGTTCCTGTTTTGTCCAGCAGCAACGTATCGACGTCACCAGCCGCCTCTACCGCGCGACCGGACATTGCCAGCACATTTTTCTGCAACACGCGGTCCATCCCGGCAATGCCGATTGCCGAAAGCAGTCCGCCAATGGTGGTCGGAATCAGGCATACCAGCAGCGCTACCAGAACGAATACCGACTGCGGCGCGCCGGAATAAATGGCCATCGGCTGCAACGAAACCACCGCAAGCAGAAAAATGATCGTCAAGCCCGCCAGCAGAATGTTCAGCGCGATCTCGTTCGGGGTCTTCTGCCGCGAGGCTCCTTCCACTAATTTGATCATGCGGTCGAGAAATGTTTCGCCCGGATTCGACATGATCCGCACCTTGATCTCGTCGGAGAGCACGCGCGTCCCGCCTGTGACAGCCGAACGATCTCCGCCCGATTCCCGGATCACCGGCGCGGATTCACCGGTAATAGCGGATTCGTCCACGGACGCGACACCTTCAATCACTTCGCCGTCGCCGGGCACGAATTCGCAGGCCGCAACCATCACCACGTCGCCCATCCGCAATTGTGATCCCGGCACCGATTCGATTTTGCCGTCCGCTTTCAGTCTGCGCGCCACGGTCTCCGCGCGCGCCTTGCGCAGCGTTTCCGCCTGAGCTTTGCCGCGGCCTTCCGCCATGGCCTCGGCGAAATTCGCAAACAGCACCGTGAACCACAGCCACAAAGTGATCTGCAAGGAGAACCCGAATCCCGGCGTGTGCTGCACAACGCCTCGCACCAGGTCAATGGACGTAAGTGCTGCTCCCACTTCCACCACAAACATCACCGGGTTTTTGGTCAATGTCCGGGGATTTAGCTTCACAAACGATTCCCATAACGCCGGCACTACGATCTGTTGACCCCAGCGCGACTGTTCTCGGCTACTTGTCTTAGCGGCCATAATCGCTTAAAACGCCTTTCCTGCCATCATCAACAGGTGCTCCAGAATCGGACCCAGACTGAGCGCCGGGAAAAATGTCAGCGCGCTGACGATGAGCACCACAGAAACCAGCAGTGCACTGAACAGAGGGGTGGTAACCGGAAAAGTTCCGGCCGATTCCGGCACATATTTCTTGCGTGCCAGGCTTCCTGCAATCGCCAGGATGGGAATTACCGCGAAGAACCGGCCAAACAGTGTGGCGAAGCCGATGGTGGTGTTGTACCACAGCGTGTTTCCGTTAAATCCTGCGAATGCCGAGCCGTTATTTCCCGTTGCCGACGTGTACGCGTACAAAATCTGCGAGAGTCCATGCGGCCCAGGATTCGAAATCGACGGCAATCCGAATTTCGCTGCGACTACTGAGATCGCGGTGAATACCAGAATGACCAAAGGAAATATCAGAACGGACAGCATTGCCATCTTCACGTCGTAGGCCTCGATTTTCTTGCCTAGATATTCCGGCGTGCGGCCGACCATAAGTCCGGCGATAAACACGGAAAGAATTACAAAAACGATCATTCCGTACAAGCCGGAGCCGACCCCGCCGTAAACCACTTCGCCAAGCATGATGTTAATCAACGGAATCATCCCGCCCAGCGGGGTGTAGGAATCGTGCATTCCGTTCACCGCGCCGCAGCTCGCGTCTGTGGTCACAGTTGCAAAGAGCGCCGAGCCCGCGATTCCGAAGCGAACTTCCTTGCCTTCCATGTTTCCGCCCGGCTGCAGGGGGCTTACTGTTTGATCCACGCCGTGCAGCAGCGGATTGCCGCGCGCTTCCGCTGAATATGCTACGAGCACTCCCGCCAGGAAAAGAAAAGCCATCGCGCCCCATACCGCCCAGCCATGCCGCTGCGACCCGGTCATGCGTCCGAGCGTGTAGGTCAAGCCTGAGGGAATCGCAAAAATCAAAATCAGCTGGAGGAAATTTGTCAAAGGGGTGGGATTCTCGTAAGGATGAGCGCTGTTCGCGTAGAAGAATCCGCCGCCGTTGGTACCGAAAATCTTGATCACTTCTTGCGATGCCAGCGGGCCCTGCGGGATCAATTGCTCCTTTACCACTTGCGTTGTGGTCGTTTTCCCGTCGGCTCCTGTCACTTGCACCGTCTGCGGATCCACCATTTGTGTCGTAACATAGGGCCTCAAATTCTGAATCATGCCTTGCGACACAAAAAACATGGAAATCAGCAGACACGCGGGAAGCAAAACCCAGAGAATTGTGCGGGTCAGGTCCACCCAGAAATTTCCGATGGTGTCCTGCTCGCGTCGCGCAATTCCGCGTATCGCCGCGATCGCCAGAGCGATACCCACGGCAGCGGACAAAAAATTGTGATACGCGAGAGCAGCCATCTGCGTGAAGTAACTCATGGTTACTTCGGGCGTATAGGCTTGCCAGTTGGTATTGGTGGTAAACGAGGCTGCCGTATTGAACGCTAGATCCGTGGGTACGGCCGCAAGTTTCTGAGGGTTCCACGGCAGCCACTGCTGCACTCTTTCGATCAGGTACAGCAAAACCATGGAAACACCGCTGAACAGGAGCATCGCAATGGCGTACTCCGTCCAGCGCATCTCGCGCTTTTCGTCCACGCCGCTCAGCGTATAGATGGCGCGCTCTACCGGCCGCAGCAAAGGATTGAGAAATGTTCTCTCGCCGGAAAACACCCGTGTCATAAACAGCCCCAGCGGTTTGGCAAGCGCGAACGTCACCAACAAAAATAAAAAGATCTGCAACCATCCATTGGCCGTCATTTCAGAACCTCTCCGGCCACAACAGCGCAGCGACCAGATACACAAAAATCAGCACACAAACGATCAAGAGAAAAATATTGCCGACCATTTGAGCTAAGCTCCTTACTTCAAGCGGTCGCAGCCGCGTACATATCCGAGTGCCACCGCGAAAAATCCAATCGTCAGCGCCAAAAACACCACGTCTTCAATCATGTTTAACTCCCAGCTATGTGACTGGAACTGCGTCTCTGTAGAAAACGAAAGTTTTTCGACGAGCCGCAAGGAAGACCCAAAATGCTCAGAACTTCACCAGGATCGACATGTCGATAAACGATTCGTCTCTTCGAAGATCCGCAAACCACACGCTACTCAGCCCGCTGCCACAGCTGTTTCCGCGGGACCGAGGGCAGTTTGTCCGGACGAGGCTCCGTTGCTGCAGGCATAGAATTGCGGATCACCGTTGTTTCCGCCGGGCGGCGTGATTCCGCCGCGTCCCGACCATACGGCACGTTTGCGTGGCGATCGTCGTACTCCCGGCGGAACGTGATGTATCGCTTGGGCACGCTTTGAACGGATCCCCCCGGATTGCCCGTAAAATAAGGCGAACTTGTCGCCGCGGTAACGGCGGTCTCGCCGTTGATCGGCGCGATCAGCACAAGGTAGCGTCCTAGATTGTTGATTTGTCCGCCGCCGAGCGTCAGCCCGAACAAGTCATGTTGGAATCGGAACACCTGTGGACCGCTCCTAAAGTACGTCTGGGGAGCTTCTCGTCTCGCTGGAATTGCACCAGCACGTACCCATAAAACCCGCAGGCTGCGAAAATCAGCCCTAACGCTAGTATTGCCACTGCATTATCCTTCGGCGCTATCGGTGCGGTCCAGTCAGATTCGCGCGCCGCCAGATATATCTGGAAGCCTAACGCTCATACATCAGGGCGGCATAAGCGGTTTATAAGGATTTGGTAAAGGTGAGGGTTGCAGTTTCTGCGACTTAGACGTGTTGTCGCTTAGGGTCAGGCGCGCTGCTTCCGATCATTCCTACATCTGGGTTGTTGACGTTCGGAGTGTCTTTCTCATATTGATTTGATAAAGCCGGGTTGCGGCGGGGAATGCTAGGAAGGAAGCTGGGAGTTTCAGTGGTGTAGGCGCGAATCAATCTGGTTCAGAATCCCCGCAACAGAAACTGCAGTTAGCAACACCAGAACCGGATCGATCGGGTGCCGGTATCGCAAGGAAGCGTGCGTCACATAATACAAAATAGGAAAGACAGCAGGAAAAACAGTCAATGGAAACGCAAAAGGACTCCGCCGGGCGAATAACAAAACGATCCCGCACAACGCGCCCAGCGCTGCGAACAGGTTGCTCACCAGCACGGTTCGCGTCAGAAGCGAATCGGTATTGAGAAAACCCTCGATTGGTTTTTCCATTCCGGTCCAGGTAGCTACAAAACGTCTGGCGAAAAGTGTCATTTCCAATCGGGGATGCGTTCGCATGAACTCGATTGCCTCGCGCCATTTGTTCCGCATGAAAGCTGTCTCGCCCATTCGAATATAATTATGAATCTCCGCCCGCTCCGGATCAGGCGGCGGCACAATCTGCGATTGCGGGTCAAAATTCTGGTTGTTCCCCAGCCATAACTCGAACGGCAGATTAGACCGCAGCGGAACAAATCGGTGAAAAGCTAAATAATTTCGAACAGACCAGGGCACGCAACACAAAACCGCAATTCCTAGGGCTAAGGTAACCCCGCGCAAGTGCTCCCTTTGGTTTCCGCCTGCGCTCTGCTGTAGTTTCGATCGTTGTAAACCGGCCCAGCCAAGCAGAAAGGGCAAGATCATTCCAAGCGACGGGTTGGTCATCAGAGCAAAACCCCAAAGCAGCCCGTACCAGAACCACGCTCGCCACCTCGGGAGTCCCTCGGTTCCCGCAGTCAGCAAGGCATTTCGAACATCGCTTGTCGTCGCTGGCGCAGCGCTTGGCGCGAGCTGCAACGTAGCCCACAAGATCGTCGCCATTAGCAAAGCTGAAAGCGAAGTGTCCCACACCCACTCGAACGGAATAATCACGGCATTCGGGAACACCGCCCAAATCCATGCCGCGCCGCTCGCGACGCCCGGCCCTGCAACTTGCTTTCCAACATAAAAAATAGGGACGCATGTCGCGACAGAACACAAAATATTCAGCATCACAATCGCGAAAAAGGCGTGCGGCGTATGGATGCCAAAGATTCGGTACGCCGCAGCTACGGTGTAGGGATATACCGGGGTGAGCCACGCCGTTGGCCCGGTTTCCTGCCAATACGGCGAACCGAATCCGTGCCCCAGCGCTATCGAAAAAGCGATATTGCCGGTCTCTTGCAAAAATGGTACCAGCCCTACCAGGTGCGGCGGTATCTGGCGCTCCTGGTCCCACGCGAACCAAACGCGTATTCCCAGCGCGACGAGCAAAATCAAAGGCAAGCAGGTCACGATGAGGTAAAATCGCCGCTTCATGGATACCGCTTTCGCTCCCATCTCTGCAGATGAGGTACAGTCTAGCCGGACAGGCGCAAGGAACTGACACCTTTTCCAAATTTCCGTGAACCCTAGGAAACTTGCTCCCTTTGGCGGGACCTGAGCATCGGATAGGCTGAAGTCGAGGTAGATTTTATCGGATGGCTCGCCTGCACAAAGTGGTGATCATCGGCGGCGGCTTCGGTGGGCTCGCCGCAGCGCAGAAGTTAAAAAATGCGCCGGTCGAAGTGACTCTGGTCGACCGTTGTAACTATCATTTATTCCAGCCGCTGCTCTATCAAGTGGCCACCGGCTCGCTTTCTCCCGCCAATGTCGCCGGGCCGTTGCGCCAGGTTTTGCGCAAGCAGAAGAACACCAAGGTGCTGCTGGGCGAGGCGATTCACATTGACGCGCCGCGCCGCCGCGTAATTCTCAGCGATGGTTCGCTTGACTACGACACGCTGATCGTGGCCAGCGGCACCACCCACCAATACTTCGGGCACGACGAATGGGCGGAGTTCGCGCCGGGATTAAAGAATATCGACGACGCCACCGCCATGCGCCGAAGAATTCTGCTGGCCTTCGAAGCCGCCGAGCGCGAGCAGGACCAAGAAAAACTGCAGGCTTGGATGACCTTTGTAATTGTCGGCGCAGGACCAACCGGAGCGGAGCTCGCCGGAGCGCTCGGCGAGATTGCGCACGATACTTTGATTCACGATTTCCGCGACATCGACCCGTCGCGGGCGCGCATCATTCTGGTGGAGGGCACCGATCGGCCGCTGCCGACCTATCCTCCCAAACTTTCCGAAGCCGCACGGAAAATGCTCACGCGGCTCGGGGTCACCGTGCGAACCGGAGCGATGGTCACGGACATACAAGCGCACGGCGTCACCCTTCGCGAAGGAGAGCGCACCGAACACATTGCAACGCGCACAGTTCTGTGGGCTGCGGGCGTCCTTGCCTCACCGCTCGGCCGGATTCTCTCCGAGGAAGCTGGCGCAAAACTCGATAAGGCAGGCCGTGTGGTCGTCGAGCCGGACATGACTATCGCTGGACATCCGGAAGTATTTGTAATCGGCGACTTGGCAAATTTCAGTCACCAGACTGGGAAACCTCTGCCCGGGGTTGCACAGCCCGCCATTCAGCAGGGTCACTACGCGGCGAAACTGATTCGCGCGCGTTTCAAGGGCAAAATGCTTCCGCCTTTTCACTATTTCGACAAAGGAAATTTGGCAACGATAGGTCGCGGCGCTGCTGTCGCGGATTTAAGCTGGTTGCGGCTTTCCGGGTGGCCGGCATGGCTGATCTGGGTCTTCATCCATTTGGTCTATATCATCCAATTTCAAAATCGCGTGCTGGTCATGATGCAGTGGGCCTGGCTCTATCTCACTTTCGATCGTTCCGCGCGCTTGATCACCGGCAAAAATCCACTGCCGCTCGATTTGTGAATCAAGTTTCCACAGGACATCGCCCGCAATTTGCATGCTCACACGATTATGCTGCTTCACTTGCGGATGCGCGCACACGTCCTGCTCGTACGGCTTGCACGAGCAAATGGTGGTCGCGCTCGGTCTGGTCCGCGTAAGCCATGGCGAATTTGCGCACCGTCACATCAAAGGTATCGCCTTTGCCCAAATAACCGGCTATCTGCGCGGGATCTCCGGTGCGAGCGTGCGCTCGCGCCAATGCCCATCCGCATACTTCGACATACTCGAGCAGTTCACTTTTACTCAATTTGATCGGGTCGATTGACATTTTCATGTCGCGCAATTGCCGGAAATAATAGTCGTGTCCCTCATCATCACGGGTCCATCCGAGAAACACGTCGCTCGCGGCCTGCAGCATACGCTGTCCGGTCACGACGCGCTCGCCTTGGTTCTGGTAGCGGCTCTTGCCGGAGTAGGCGGCGAGCACCGAAGGCATCGCTTCCTTGAATTGCAAGAACAGCGCATCGTTCTCGCCAGCCATCAATAGCATCACCGCGCAGCGCGTTCCGACGCTCCCGACCCCTACAACTTTGCGTGCGATGTCCACGATCTGATAGCGTTCCAATATCACGCGTCGTTCTTCGGGAAGGGTCAAACGGTAGCGCTGAAACATCGCGCGCACGTGGCTGTCGGTTTTCGAGAAGTTGCGGGGGTGATACATGAGCGGCGGATGGTCCACAATGCGACGCTTGCCTTTTACCAGCTGCGTAATCTTGGGAAAAATGTGCTCTGAGGTCTGTAGCTTTGCGGACTTCTCGATTTGCTTCCAATATTTCTCGTCGTCATCGGTCTTTGCCTGTCGAATGAGCAGCTCCGCGTCTAAGTGCGAGTACCAAACATTCAGCGCTGTCATGTGCGCGTACTCGCGCATGTGCTCGCGGTAGCACTCGACCGTGGCCTGCGCGGCATCGGCGCAGAATCGGTCGCGCATGTCGCTCTGTCGTCCCGCAAGCACCACGCTGCTGGCAAGCCGCTTGACATCCCATTCCCAGGGTGCCGGAAGAGTTTCGTCGAAATCATTTATGTCAAACACCAGGCGGCGCTCGGGCGAGCCGTAGCCTCCGAAATTCAAAAGGTGGCAATCTCCGCACGCCTGCACGCCCAATCCTGTCTGCGGAGTTCCCGCCAGGTCCGACGCCATTACCGCGGCGGCGCCACGAAAAAACCCGAATGGCGATTGCAGCATGCGGGCATAGCGAATCGGCAGCAGTTCCGGCAAGCGTCCCTGATCGGAGTCTTTCAGCAGCGCGAGCGGATCAGGGCGATTCGCAGATGGTTTCCACTTCGCGTGCGAGCCGCGCGATACCCGTTCGCGTATTTCCTTGCCCGCTGCCATGCACTCTTCGGCCGATGGTGGCAATGAATTGCGTCCCGCATCGGCAATGCTGGGCACCTTAGGACGCGTTTTCCCCGCCGAATCTGCCGCTGAAATTTTCATGTGTTAACCCATAAAACCGGTTTGGTCCGCAAATATTTGTCTTGATCACTCCGCTGCAGGCACCAAGAATTGTCGAGCGAAGTCACCGTGCCCGTCAAGCCAGGCGAGTCGGCAGGTTACTCGATGGAGGTCACCTAGCAGAATTATCCGGAATGGACCTGATTGTGGCAACATAGAGATTCCGATGCTATCTATTGAAAGGAGTCGCTATGGCAAAAGCAACTTTTGCAGCGGGGTGTTTTTGGGGAGTTGAAGACGCCTTCCGCGGAGTCGACGGGGTCACATCAACGACCGTGGGTTACACCGGCGGCACAACTAAGAATCCCACCTACAAACAGGTATGCACGGGACGCACCGGGCATGCCGAGGCGGTGGAAGTCGAGTTCGATCCGGCCAAGATTTCCTATTTGGAACTTCTTGCCATCTTCTGGAAGAGTCACGACCCGACGACGCCGAACCGGCAGGGCCCTGACGTCGGAACGCAGTATCGCTCCGCGATTTTTTATAACGATCCGCAACAAGAGCAAGAGGCGCGCGCATCCAAGGTTGAATGGGAGAAGAAAGGAGTTTTCAAGCGTCCCATCGTTACCGAGATCACTCCCGCATCAGAATTCTACCGCGCAGAAGACTACCATCAGCAGTATTTTGCGAAACAGGGAATCAAGTCCTGCCATATTTAGTTGCTGGATCGAGCAACAGATCCGTTGCGTGACCTCGGCCCGGGGTTCCAACCTGCGGTTGCTATGGCTGGGAGGGGCTTTGGCAAACTGCGGCCCATATGCCGAAGCCTAGGCCCACTGCGCCTGCAGCCACAATCGCATCGAACAGAAGATGACGGCGCTTGGGATAGGTGATGTTGGCGCTGCCGCCTGTGCCTGATGGTCCTTGAGGCTCAGTGGCTGGTGCAAGATCCATAGTCACGCGGTAAGACTTGCCTGCGGGTATGGTGTGTAGGTCGCCGTCGTTGTCCAGCACCAGGCTGCCGCGGTAGGCCGAGATGATGACCTCAATGGGGCTGACGATGGTGACCTGCCCATAGGCTGGCTGGCCGTCGGCAGCGCGCAGAATACCTTGCGGAATTTCCAGCGCCAGCAGATCGCTGCCGTTAGAGGAAAAGCCTACCGTGCCGCGTGCCACCACCGCGCGTACTACGTTAGATGTTTGTGCCAGGGTCGCGGAGCTTCCAGAGAGCAGGTAGACTTGGCTTCCGCCAATCTTCATGCGCACGGTGCCACCGATTTCGGTGGCCAGAGTATCGCCAGGATAGACAGTCGTGCCGACCGCAACGTTGGCGTCACCCAAACGAGCCTCTTGCGCCTGGGTAATCAGGCCGAGCGGCTTTTCATCGGCAGCAAAGGCCGGGATATTCAGTAAGAAAGCTATAAGAACTGCTATGAGAAAGGATTTAGCAAAGTACCCCATGGTGTTACTCCTATAAGTACCGGGTTCAATTTAGGCGCAGAATGCAGTAGGTGTCAATAGAACAACATCCGTAGTTGTATTACCGTAACGGTCTGGGGAGGCCCTAAGCCAGAACGGCAAGGCGATCTGACGTATCAACCGGGGCTCTGGCGTCTTGACACAAACCGTTAAACCGTCGCTGCCTGGGGCAATTCCTGGGACGGCGCCGGAATCAGTCTGGGTTGCCGAACGGTGCCTGGTCTAGCTGAACGGGGCCTGGTCTAGCTGAACGGGGCCTGACCGGCCGCTACAAAATCAACTCCTCACGGGTGTCGCTCGCGAACTTTGCCACAAGCGACTACAAGTGGCTATCTCTCGGAACGGGAGGTGCGGGATCTGGGGTGGTTAGGCGGATCGAAGCGGTAGCCGATCCACGGTTCTGTGTGGATATACCGTGGGTTGGCTGGGTCTGACTCAATTTTCTTTCGCAACTGATTGATGAAAACCCGCAAGTATTCGGTTTCTTCCCCGTAGTCCGGGCCCCAAACAGCTTGCAACAGCCGCCGGTGAGCTTGCGCTTTGCCGGTATTGGAAACTAGCTGGCGCAGCAGCTCAAATTCCTTTGGCGTGAGGCGGACCGGCCTTCCCTTCACCAGGACCGAGCGTTTTTGGAAATCGATTTTCAGATCTTCGGAGATGAATGCCGGTGTGGTTTCTTCATAAGCCGCACGGCGCAGGGCGGCGCGAATGCGCGCCATGAGTTCTTCCACTCCGAATGGTTTGACTACGTAATCGTCAGCTCCAGCGTCGAGTGCCTGCACCTTGTCGCGCTCGGTATTGCGGATTGTGAGCATGATAATGGGCACGTCACTCGAGCCCCGAATTTCGCGGCAGACTTCAACGCCGGAAATTCCGGGCAGGTTGACATCCAGAAGAATCAGGCCGGGGCGCTCGCTGCGTACTTTCTGAAGGGCCTCCTCGCCGCTGCGAGCTTCGACGACGCTGTATCCGTGAGATGAAAGGGTGGTGAGCATAACCCGGCGGATTTGCGGTTCGTCATCGACAACGAGAATGGTCACGTCGCTCATTAATCGCCTGCGCGCACCCGTTCGATGGGCAGAGTAAAGGAAAAAACGGAACCCTGACCTCGCTGGCTGGTAAGGCTCATCGTGCCGCCGTGCGCCTCTATGATGGCTTTGGCGATAGGAAGTCCCATGCCGGTTCCCTGCACCAGGTAGCGCTGGTCTTTGCCGCGGTAGAATTTTTCGAAAATCAGATTCTGTTCGAGGTCGTCAATTCCCGCGCCGCGGTCGGCAACGCTGGTGACCACAAAATCGGGCGTGGCTTCCGCAGTGATGGTGATGGGTTGGTCGTGCGGAGAATATTGGTTAGCGTTTTCGATGAGATGGACGAGGGCTTCGCGCGCGCGGACGAGATCGACACGCACGTGAGGCAAATCAGCAGAGACCTGAAGGCGCACGACGCGATCGGCCAGAACGCCCTTGAGTTGATCGAGAGCCGAATTGATAACGTCTTCGATCGGACGGGATTCCAGACGAAGCTCGACCTCGCCGGCATCCAACCGCGCCATTTCTCCGGCTTCTCCCACCAAGCGGTTCAAGCGGTCGGTCTCCTCATTAATAATGGTTAGCAATTCGCCGCGCTGCTGGTCGGTGACGCTCGGATTCGAGAGCAGGTTCGTCACTGACGCTTTGATGGACGTGAGCGGCGTGCGCAGAGCGTGCGTGACGGAATCGAGCAGCGCGGTGCGCAGACGTTCGCCTTCGCGCGCCGCTTCGGTCAGGCCGAGTTGTTCGATGGCGCGAGCGCGTTCGATGGCAACGGCGATCAGTGTGCCGATGGCTTCGAGAGTCTGGCGCGAGAGCATCGAGCCGGAAATCCCGAGGCTGCCGATGGACGCACGCCGAGACGCACGGGGACGAAGCAGAGGCTATTCGGGCATCGACCAGCGGCTCTTCGCGGATGACCATGGCCTTGAGGCTTTCGAGATCGAGTCTTGCGATCACCGGGCCGGAGCGGTAGATTTTCTGTTTTTCGGCGAGAAGCAGGGCAGCGGCGCCGACTTCAAAAATGTCCACGATTTGCGAAGGGATTCGATTGAGCAGTTGAATCACGTTGCCGGATTCGAGCAGGCCCTGGCTGAAGGAGTAAAGTTTTTCGATTTCGCGGCGACGCTGCGAAGCGTCTTCGGCTTTCTGGCGGGCGCGGGTGGAGAGACTGCTGGCAAGCACGGAGACCACCAGGAAAGCGAAAAGCGCGACCCAGTTTTGCGGGTCGGCGACGGTGAAGGTGCCGACCGGCGGCAGAAAATAATAATTGAACGCGAGCATTGCCACTACGGACATGAATACCGAAACGGCGATGCCCCATACGGTGGAAACGGCTAGAATGGCGAGCAGAAAAGTGAGCGCTACGGTGGTGGGATTGACAGGCAGAACGTGGCGATAGAAGAGGGAAATGCCAAGCATGACGCAAAGCAGCCGCAAATCGCAGGAAACGGGTGAGACAAAGGCTCGCGCACCGCCATTCTAACGTAGCTTTCCAGCCTTCGTAGAAGAGAATACACCGATGCCGAAAGACTCCGGAACAGTGGCTGGCCGCGTCAAAGCCGGCGGAAAAAACGAAGGGCGCGCTGAAATTATTTCTGGGATATGCGCCCGGGGTGGGCAAAACGTTCAGCATGCTGAGCGAGGCAATCCGGCGGCACAGCCGCGGCGAAGACGTGGTGATCGGCGTGGTGGAAACGCATGGGAGAAAAGGGATCGCGGAACTTTCGTCGCAACTGGAAACCATTCCGCGGCGGATGATTGATTACAAGGGCACGCTCTTCGCGGAAATGGATATGGACGCGATTCTGGCGCGCAAACCGCGAGTGGTGCTGGTGGACGAACTGGCGCATACGAATATTCCGGGGAGCAGTCATCGCAAGCGATATGAGGACGTGCTGGAAATACTGGACGCGAATATTGACGTGATCTCGACGGTGAATATTCAGCACATCGAAAGCATCGCACCGACGGTGCGCGCGATTACGGGCGTGGCGGTGCGCGAGACGGTGCCGGATTGGGTGCTGCAGGTGTCCGATGAAACGGTGATGGTGGACTTGACGCCGGAGGCGTTGCAGAACCGGATGCGGCGCGGCGACGTGTACGGGAAGGAAAAGATGGAGCAGGCGCTGAAGAATTTTTTCCGGCGCGGGAATTTGATCGCGTTGCGCGAACTGGCGTTGCGGCAGGTGGCGGAGCAGGTGGACCGCAGCCTGGAATCGTACATGGTGGAGAAGGATATACAGGAAGCCTGGGGGGTGCGCGAGCGGATGGCGGTGTGCATCAGCGAAAATCCGAAGGCGCAATATCTGGTGGCGCGGGCGGCACGCATGGCGCGGCGGATGGATGCGGAACTTTACGCGGTGCATGTGGATCTGGATCGTGACGGCGATCCGGAAGAGGAGAAGGCGCTCGTTTCAAATTTGCAATTTGCAGAAAATCTGGGCGCGAAGCCGGTGCGGCTGAAGGGTGATCGCGTATCCGATCGGCCGCGCAATTTGTGCGGGACAAACACATTACGCATGTGATTTTCGGACGGTCGGCGACCGAGGGATGGAGAAAATTGCGTTATATGAACGCGATTAATCGGTTTCTGAGCGATGCGCCAGCGGTGGATGTTCATATCGTGACGCAGGAACCTGATTAGACACGGGCTTGAGATTAACCGACGAAACGCCCATCGCTGCAATCCTTCCTAGGATTCTCTGATTTCATCATCGGCAAAAGAGTATTCGTCTCACGCGGGAAATCTCGAGACGCTTTGAACCGGTAACGATTTAACTAGCGGTCGACACCGCAATTTCGCGGCGGAAACAGCTTTCGGCCTGGGGGGACCGGATCGCAGTCGAGGTGCCCTATCGAGAGAATCGTCCGGTTTGGCGGAACAGTTTAGGCGCGAAGAAAGATGGTCTGACGATGGAAGGTATCGTTCGGTTAAGTCTAAACCGAGCGCAGCAAGTGAGCGTCGCTACGATAGATGACCCAGCCTGCGATTAGGATTCGTCGGCAGGGATATCGAAGTTGACCAGATCGGCTTGGAAGCCGCGGGTTTTTATCGCGCCGTAGGCGATGCCGATGACCATCCAGATCGCGCCGAGCTGCAGGGCGGGGCCGCTCAGGTGGCTCCAGATGAAAGCGCAGATCAGGAAACCGAGCAACGGCGAAACGAAGTCGAGGATTTTGCGTTTCTCGGCGCGCAGGTAGTAGCGGACCAGCGCGGCGACGTTGACGCCCATGAACGCAAGGAGCGCGCCGAAGTTGAGGAGATCCGCGCCCTGATCGTAGGTGATGATGAAGGAACCGACGAGGGCGATGACGCCGACAAAGATGACGTTGTTGCGTGGGATGTGGTTTTTGGGATCGAGCGCGCCGAAGAATTTTTTGGGAATACCGTTGCTGCGTCCCATGCCGTAGAGCAGGCGCGCCGCGCCGAGTTGCGAGCCCATGCCGGAGCCGATATTGGCGACCAGGATGGTGAAGTTGACGAGCTGGAAGAGAAAAAAGCCGCCGGCGGTCTGCGCGACGAGCGGGAAAGGCGGAGGTGATCTTGTCCGCCGGAAATGGCTTGATCGCGCCAGACGAGCTGCGCGGCATAGACCTCGAGCGACGACGAGCACGCCGGTGATGAGGCAGACGAGGACGGTGGCCAGCATGATGTTGCGGCGAGGATTTTCGACTTCTTCGGAGAAGGTGGAGATGGCGTCGAAGCCGATGTAGGTGAGGACGGCGATCGAAGTGCCGCGGAAAACGCGCTTGAAGCTGAAGGTTGCGGGATTGTAAAACGGATGCGTGAAAAAGCCCGGGCCGTATTCGGTGCAGGCTCCAGAGAAAGCGGATTACGAAGGCGAAGAAGATGACGACGACGATGGACATTCCGGCGGCCATCACGTCGTTGATGCGCGCGGACGTCTTTACGCCGCGGAGATTTAGCAGCGTGAATGCGCCGGCGTAGAACCGACGGCCAAGGTCCAATACGGCATGAACGGAAGAATATTTTGCGTGAGCTGGCTGCAAATGATGGTGCAGATGAGCGGATTCAGGATGTAATCCATCACGATGGCCCAGCCGGTGACGTAGCCGAGCGCGGGTTTGAGTTCCTGGCCGACGTAGGTGTAGGCGGAGCCGGCGCAGGGATAGGCGCGCGCCATTTTGCCGTAGCTGATGGCGGTGAAGAGCATGGCGACCATGGCGATTAGGATGGTGGTGACGACGTGGCCGCGGGCGTCGTTGCTGATGACGCCGTAGATGCCCATGGGCGCGATGGGTTGGATGATCACGATGCCGATGATGATGAGGTCCCAGAGGCTGAGGACGCGGCGGAGTTTCGACTGGGCGATTGCAGCGGCTTTGGGGCTGCTGCTCGGTTCATGCCATGATTCGCCGTTGCAGAATTCACAGGCAAATGCAATTCAAGCGCAAAGCAGAGGGCGCAAGCCGGCGCTCTGAAACCCGATGCCGCGCCGAATTGCCAGACCGCCGGAAGAGGAGCGAAGGACTTCATTCGGTGATGACGGATTTGACTAGATTTCTGGGATCGGTCCACGTCGCAGCCGTTGAGGATGGCGAAGTGATAGGCGAAAAGCTGCAGCGGGACGACTTCCAGAATCGGCAGGAGCAGCTCCGGGGCCGGCGGGACGAATATGGTGCGATCGGCGAGCCGGAGGATTTCGCGATCGCCTTCGGTGGCGATGGCGATGGATTTTCCGCCGCGGCTTTTGACGTATTCGAGGACTGAGAGAGTTTTTTGGTAGCGTAGGACGGAGTCGGGATCGGCGGCGTCGCGCGTGGCGAGCACAGTGACGGCGAGATTTTCGTCCACCAGCGCGTTGGAGCCGTGACGCAGTTCACCTGCGGGAAGGCCTTCGGCTTGGACGTAGGAAATTTCCTTGAGCTTCAGCGCGCCTTCGCGGGCGATGGCGTAATGCACGCCGCGGCCCAGGAACAGAAAACTTTCTGGCTTGCTGAAAGGCGCGCGCACAGCCGGCGGCTTGCGCGTCCCAGCTCGGCAGGAACTTTTCGATGTGCCTGGGAACTTCGGCCAGGAAATTCAAGTGCGTGCGAGTGACTTCGGAGGTCATGCGGCCGCGCTTGCGCGCTAGAAACAACGCGAATAGATAGAGCATCGTCAGCTGCGCGGTGAAACTCTTCGTCGCGGGGATGGCTTTCTCGACGCCAGCGCAGGTTTGCAGCTTGGCGCTGGCTTCGCGCGAGATGGTGGAATCGGCGACGTTGGAAATGGCGACGGTCTTCGCGCCGCGATTGAGCGCTTCGCGCTGCGCGGCGGTGGTGTCCGCGGTCTCGCCGGATTGGGTGATGACGACCACGATCGGATCGGTGTCCGAGTGCGTGGAGCGGTAGCAATATTCGCTGGCGTATTCCACGTCCACGGCGACGCCGGCCAGATCTTCCATCATGATTTCGCCGGCGAGACCTGCATTGCGGCTGGAACCGCTGGCGGCAATGATGATTTTCTTGAAGTCGAAGAGCGCTTTTTCGATGGGCTGGAGCGAGTTCGGGAAAATGACGTCGCCTTGCACGTTTTGGCGAATGGTTTCGCGAATGGCATGCGGCTGCTCGTAGATTTCCCGCAGCATGTGATTGGGAACGTGCGCGGAGGAATGCTCGATGGCGTCGTCCTGCTCGCTCGGACATCAGCGGCCGCCTCCGGTGGATGACGCGGGGCACGCCTCGTCCTTCTTTCAGCGGGATCGTCGCGGGCGCGATGTTCCATCCGGAGACGGTTAGTTCGACGCCGCCGAATACGGAAGTGGAGGGCAAATAGCGCGCGGTGAGTTCGCGGGATTCACCGGGCATCAGTTCGATGTAATTATCGTCCCAGAATACGGGAAGAATTTCTTCGGTCTGGCCCGATTTTCGGATTCCCAGGCGAATCTGGAAGGCGAGATGGTCGCTGGGGTTTTTCACCAGCACGTGCGCGACCGGACCATCGGGGCTGGGCAGAATGCTGCCGTTGACTTCGACGTTCGCTTTTGGCAGCGATTGCAGCGCGGTGAGATCTTCGTACGAGGAGACGGGCGTGAAGCGATAGGTGGTCTTGGTCCATTCGTAGGTGTTCTTCTTGGCGGAGAGCCAGTAGAAATTCTGGCTGACGATTTTTCCGTCGCTGGATTGAAGTTGCAGATTGAACGAAATAGGCGGGCGACGGAGGGTTGAAGGATTCGGCGGGAAGCGTGAAGACTTTGCGGACGCCGTCGGCGTCCACGTCGGTCTGCACTTGCTTTGAAAATCGCTTCGTGGAGAGACACGTCGTAGAGTTTCGCGGTGACGGTGAGGCCGGAGGCTTTTTCGTAGCGGCTGTTGACGACGACGATGCTGTTGTCGTCGTAGGAATATTGCACGTGGAGAGGCTCGCAGGCTTTTTTGGTGCCGAAATAACCACCGGCGGGCTGCAGATAATAATCGAAGAGGTGCCAGATGGTGGAGGGCCAAGCGTTATTGAGCATCCACTGAATGATACCGGTGGTGGTGTATTTGTTGCGGGAGTAGGCCTCGAACATGGCGCGTTCGCCTTCGTAGGCCATAGCTTGCGATTTCAGCAGGTACTCGTCGAGGCCCTTAGGCGCGCCATAGATCGCGTCCATCGCGCCATTGAAGTGGCTGAGATCCTTGAAGCCTTCGGAGCCTGCGTGATAGTTCCAGAAAGGATCCTGCGGCCACATGTGATCGGCGGGAATGAAATTTTTTCAGGCAGCTGGCCAGCGGACGCGCGGGACCGGGACTGGTTTCGGTGTTGAAGCCGAATGCGCCGCCGTATTTATTGGTGTCGATCAGCCAGTAATCGGGCGGAACGTAATCGTACGGGCCGGTCATCTTGACGCCGGACTGGCCGGTGACGGAGGTGGGAGTGGCTGATGCGGAAGAAATATAAGGATTGGGCCAGTCGCGATTCTTTCAGGACTTTGATGTAGGCGGTTTCGACATTGGCGGGCGGCGGATTGTCGCTGCCATTGAGCCAGACGAGCATGCTGGGATGGCTGCGCATGCGCATGATTTGCGAACGCAGAGAGGCGGTGGCAATTTCGAGATCGCCGGGTTGCCAGTGCTTCCACTGCTCCCAGATGATCGCAGCAGCACCAGCCGGCCATGATGAGGACGCCTTGTTGGTCGGCGAGATCGTAAAATTCGTCGGTTTCCAGCTTCCCTTCCAGGCGAATGGTGTTCAGGTTCATGTCGCGGACGTAGCGGAATTCGTTTTCCAGGCGATCGAGATCCTGGCGCAGAAGCATGTCCGGCGACCAGCCGCCGCCGCGGATCAGGATCTTTTTTCCGTTGATGTAGAACTGACGAGCGCCGGTGGAATTCAGTTCGGAAGTGATTTCGCGGATGCCGAATTTGACGGTTTGCGCGTCGGATTGCTCGCTAGCGCATTGAAATGCAATGGAAAGTTCGTGAAGATCTTGCGCGCCCATTTGGTAGGGCCACCAGAGTTTGGGATTCTTGATTTGGAGCTGGGGATATTGCGTCGGAGAGAAAACGGACGGTGCGGGTTTCGTTGGGCTTCAGCGTGACTGTTTGGCGAAAGTGGACGTCGTCGAATTGACCTTCGAGGTATCCGGTGACTTCTGCGTCGGTGGCGTTGTGCAGCTCGGCTTCGACGGCGAGATTCGCTTGCTCGAGCGACTTGGTCGGAAAGTGCGTGATGACCTGCGGGTAGCGAATGGCGACCGGACCGCTGGCTTGCAGATACACGGGACGCCACAGGCCCATGTCTTTGTCGGGGGGCGCGGGATTCCAGTCAACCCAATTGATGCCGAGATCTTTTTCAGTTTGCGCGATGGTTTCGACGGCGAGCGCGTTCGGCTGGCCGCGCTGAATGATGGGCGTGATTTCGTATTCGTAGGTGCGATAGGCTCCGGCGACGTCTTTGGCGTCGGCGATTTTGTGGCCGTTGAGCCAGATGTTGGCGCGATTGTTTATGCCGCCGAAATGCAGCCACACGTGGCGCTCATCGAAATTTTCGGGCAGCTTGAATTCGGTGCGATACCACCAGGAGCAGCGGAAAGGGCTGTCTTTCGACATGGGCAGCAGCGAAAAATTCTTGCCGATGGGATATGTGGTGCCGGGAATGTCGCGAAGATTCTTTCCGTAGTAGGGATCGGGATAGGTTTTGTCGGCGACTAAGGCCGCTACGACTGTGGACGGCACCTCGGTGGAGTGCCAGCCGTCGGTTTTGAATCCAGCAGTGGAAATTTGTTCACCGGTTGCGGAGAATTGACAGGAAGATTGCAGCCTCCAACCTGAATGCAGAATACATTTTGCCGCCGGAGTCTTTGGCTAGCATCCGCTCGAAGGCGAGATGAGGAAACCAGCAGCACTGCGAGTGCGACGAATTGAGAGGACCGCGCCGCGGCGCGCAAAGAATCCGTTCGTGTAACTTGCAATTTTTGCCGAAACATCGGTCTGCCAGGCACAAGGGCGCCTCCGGGAATAACGACGAAGCGTGGCAACCACGGATGCGCGGAGCCGCTAGCTGCCGACGGCTGCGTTTATTAAACTTTATTAAACGAAGTATTATTCCGCGATGCCGCTACGCAAGTCAAGCCAAAAAGACTCCACACAGACTGCGCGACAGCGATTCTAGTCTAGGCCCAGGAGACCGCGCCGGGTGGATTCGCGCACAACCAGTTCCGGCGCGAGTAGCCGGTGCACGGCGGCGATTCGCGCTCTTCGATGGCGGCGTTGATGCCCTCCATAATCATTCCCACGGCGGCGGTACCCAGCGCTTCCATCGGCTGGCGCACGGTGGTGAGCGAGGGAACGGAGAGGCCCGCGGGGATCACGTCGTCAAAACCAATGACCGAGCAATCTTCCGGAACCTTATACCCGGCGCGCGCGAGGCCGCGAATGGCGCCGAAGGCGGTCATGTCGTCGAAAGCCATGATCGCGGTGAAACGCTTCTTGTGCTTCAGAAATTCTTCGGTGAGTTTGAAGCCGCCTTCGTAACTGGAATTGGGATCGAGCGAATCGGGCAAATCCACTACCAGCGCCGGATCGATTTCCAGACCCACGGAGCGCGCGAAGGAGCGAACGCCGCGCCAGCGCGGAGAGCTGTCCACCAGCATTTTGGGCCCGCGAATGAACGCGATTTTGCGGTGGCCCAGCGAATAGAGGTGCTCGATGGCGAGATGCGCGCCGGCTTCGTTGTCCACCATGACGGAGCTGACGCGCCGGAGCGCAGTTCGCGGCCAATCATGACCGCGGGGATGTTGCGCTTTTCCAGGTCGGCGAGCAGGTCGATATCGACGAAGAGCCAGTTGGCGACGAAGATCAGCGCTTCGACGGGCCGCGCGAGCAGCATTTCGAGATAGCGTTCGAAGCGGCCGCGCTGGTTGTGCACGTCGGTGAGAATCGGGAGATAGGAAGCCTGGTACAGTGAATTTTCGATGCCGCGAAGGATCAGCGTGCAGATAGGGGTCGGTGATGTCGAAAACCATCACGCCGACGGTGCGATTGCGTTTGGCGCTGAGGAAACGCGAGACGACTTTCGGGCGATAGGCGAGTTTTTTGGCGGCGCGTTCGATGCGGTCTTTGGTGGATGGCGGAATGTAGCGCGCGAGCGGCGCGTTATTGAGAACGATCGAGACGGTGGCGGGAGACACACCGCTTTCCTGCGCAACATCGCGCAGCGTGACGACCGAACTTTTCGGCTTGCGACGGCTCAAGAATGACTCCGTGTTCTGATGCGCTAGCTGCGCCTCGGAGGACCATCTTTATCATAGGCGAAGGATGAGGCCAGCGAAGGGCGGTTGGGCCCCTGCAATTTGCGTATTTGCACCTCAAGATGCCGTCGTCAAAAGTCGAACCTGTAGCTTTCGAGATTTGTTTCAATGCGCTGCGACTCGGCTAGACGTGCGGGATTTGGGAGACGTTCCAGCCGCCGCCGATTGCTTTTATCAGCAGGACGCTGGCAGCCATGCGGCGCGTCAGGATGTTGACGGCGGTGACTTCGTCGGAGAGCGCGGCGCTTTGCGCGGTGGTGACTTCGAGATAGTTGGTGACGCCACCCTTGTAGCGAGTGACGGAGAGCTGAGAGCGAGTGCTGCGCGGCGGCGACGGCGTTCGGCTTCGGTGTTGGCTTCGTCTTCGCAGGATGCGCAGCGCGGCGAGATTGTCTTCGACTTCCTGAAAGGCGGTGAGCACCGTCTGGCGATAATTGTCGACGGATTGGTTCCAGGCGGCTTTGGCTTGATCGGACACGCCGCGGCGGCGCCCCGCGTCGAACAGGGTCTCCGCCGCCTGCCCGCCGAGCATCCAGAAACCGCTGGGCCCCTGGATGAGTGTACCGGCAACGGCGCTTTCAAAACCTCCCGCAGCCGCTGAGGGTCACCAACGGAAAATATGCCGCACGGGCGACACCGATCTGGGCGTTCTGCTCCTGCACGCGCCTTTCCGCGGCGGAAATATCGGGGCGGCGTTCGAGCAGGTCGGAGGGCAAGCCTGCCGGCACGACTGGCGGCGGCGCTCGTGAGCGGAAGCATCGCGATCGATAAATTGCGAGGCCGGCTTGCCGACCAGAACGGCGATGGCGTGTTCGTACGCGGCGCTTTGCACACCGACGTCCACGGACTGAGCGCGCGTGGTTTCGAGGGTGGTTTGCGCTTGCGCAACGTCCACGGCCGAAGCCAGACCGCCGTGATAACGGTTTTCGGTCAGTTCGAGAGCCTTTTCGTAGGATTCAACGGTGGAATCGAGCAGTTGTTTCTGAGCGTCCAGACCGCGCAACAGGAAATAATCGCTGGCGAGCTCGGCATGAAGGCTCAGACTGACGTTGGCCAGATCGGCGGCGGTGGCTTGAGCTTCGGAGCGGCTGGCTTCGACGGTGCGGCGCACGCGGCCCCAGAGGTCAGCTTCATAGGAAACGTCAACGGGAATAGCGAAGGTGTTGTAGTTCTGAGGCTCCGTCAATGGCGTTAAAAAGCGGCTCATTTCGAGACAGATGCGTTCGGGAGATGGACGGATCAGCACTCACGGCTGGAAACAGATTGGAGCGGGTGATGCGCAGCGCGGCGCGCGCCTGGGCGAATTGTTCTTGCGCGGCTTTCAGGCTCTGGTTGGAGACGTCGATCTGCTCTTCGAGCGCATCGAGCTGCGGATCCTGGTAAATCTCCCACCACTTGCCTTTGGCAATGGCGTCGCTGGGTTGAGCTTGCTTCCAATTGGCAGGAGTTTCCTTGAAATTCGTCGGAACTTCCGCGGTGGGCCGAACGTAATTCGGGCCGACGGTGCAGCCCGAGACCAATAACACGGCTGTCGCTGCGATAGGAATCAACACCGATGAACAGCGGCGATGAAGTGCGCGGCGCAAGTTAGCGAGTTGCGGGCGATCCACTGCTCGAACCTCCTTGCTGGCTTTGGCTGCGCGATTTTCACTTGCTCGCCGTCTATGATCGAATCCGGAGGGCTGACGATGACGTGACTCCTGTCCGGTGAGGCCAGACACGACCTCCACGTCGGCGCCAAAATCGCGGCCAAGAGTAATCGACACGAGCTTGGCGGTTTGTTATTCCGAACGATGGCGACCTGCAATCCTTGCGCGCGAAAAATGAACGTGTTCACAGGAAGAATGTACGACGGAATATCGGAGGGAATTTTCAGATGAACCTCGGTGAAAGCGCCGGGAAGAAGCTCGCCGGTGGGATTATCGACATCCACTTCGACCAGCAAGGTGCGCGAAGCCAGGTCAATGGCGTTGGCGGTGCGCACCAATTTCCCCTGAAATTTCCGGCCGGGAAACTGCGCGAGCGTAAGATCGGCGCCAGATGCCCGGCTTGGCGGCGACGGAATATTGCTGCGGCACGTTAATGAACACGCGCAAGGTGCGTATGGCGGCGATGTGGAATAGTTCCCTTGCCGGGGCCACCGGATGAACCGGAATCAATCAGTTGGCCGACGTCGGTGTTGCGCGCGGTGATCACTCCATCGAAGGGCGCGTAGATTTTCTGAAAGGATTGCAAGTCTTCGAGACGCTTAACGTTGTATTGCGCCGAAGCGACGGTCGCTTTCTTTGCGGCGTAGTCACCTTGCGGCGTTGTCCACATCCTGTTTGGAAACGGAATCGGTGTTCTTCAGGCCTTCATATCGTTGCGATGTGATTTGGGAAAGGTGCAGCGTTCGCCTGTGCGGTGTTGAGGTCGGCGCGAGCTTGCTGCAGTTGCTGGTCGACTTCGGGCGTGTCAATCACCGCGAGCAATTGGCCTTTCTTCACGTGCGCGCCAATGTCGAAATACCATTTCCGGAGATAGCCGTTGGTGCGGGCATAAATCGGGGCGTCGATAAAGGCCTGAATGTTGCCCGGCAAGATGATTTCCTGCTGGGGCGAGCCGCGCTTCGGAGTGACCACGTTGACGGTCGGAACCGCCAAGGTGGTCGGTCTCGATCTTTAGCGTCTCTTTTGCCCGCAGTCGCGGAACCACGCCGGCAACAACGATAGCGATGACGATGACGAGCGCGATAACCGCGATGAGCAGTCCATGACTGCGTTTCGGAGCGGTCGGCGCTAAACGCGGTTCATCGGTGCGCGGAGTTTTTTCATCGACCAGCTGTGTCATTGCTTCCTCTTGGAGTGTTGGTGCGTACTCTATTGACGCGCATCAGGCACCCAGCGTTTCAGGTTCTTCCGGCGCCTGTTTCTTCTCGCGTGCGCCATGCACGATGCTGAAGGTTACGGGCACGAAAAACAGCGTCGCGACCGTAGCAAACATAAGGCCACCGATCACGGCGCGGCCCAGTGGCGCATTCTGCTCGCCGCCTTCGCCGAGTCCCAGGGACATCGGCAACATACCAATGATCATGGCTAGAGCGGTCATTAAAACGGGGCGGAAGCGCGTGAAGCCGGATTCGGAAGCGGCTTCAGCGGCGGTCTTCCCTTCTCCGAGCCTTTCCTTCGAGAAGCTGACCACCAGAATGCTATTGGCGGTGGCGACGCCCATGCACATAATCGCGCCGGTCAAGGCTGGGACGCTTACGGTGGTCCGCGTGACAAACAAGAACCAGACAATTCCCGCCAACGCGGCCGGCAAAGCCATGAGAATGATAAAGGGATCGAGCCAGGATTGAAAATTAACGACGATCAGCAAATAGACCAGAACGATCGCGAACGCCAAACCCCATAGCAGGCCCGAAAACGACGACGCCATCGTGAGGATTTGTCCTCGCACCACGACGCGGGATCCACGGGGAAGATCCTTCTTGCTTTGATTGATGATGGGGGCGATTTCCCGTGACAACCCACCGAGGTCGCGGTCCTGGACCGCTCCGAAAATGTCGATCACCGGCTGGATATCGTAATGCGATACCACGCCCATTTCGGTGCCACGGCTAAAAGAAGCAAGAGTGGCCATGATTTCCGCCCGTGGCGTGCCCGGACCGGTAACCGGGATGTTCTGCAAATCCTGCAAGGTATCGACGCGATATTGGGGCGTTTGCGCAGCGATGCTGTAGCTGACACCATTTCTTAGATCGAGCCAGTAGGTTGGCGTGGTCTGAAAGCTTCCGCTGAGCGATATCAGCAGATCGTTGGCGACGTCGCGAGCGCTAAACCCGATCTGTTGAGCCTTGGTGCGATCGACGTCGATGTGCAATCTGGGCTGATCGAAGGCCTGTTGAATGCGGAGATCGACAGTTCCGGGCACGTATTTCAGACGATTCAAAAGATTATCGGCAAATATTCTGTTCCCCTGCAGGTCCCGCCCGAGAATCTGGATATCAATCGGCGCCGGGAGTCCAAAATTCAGAATTTGACTGACGATATCCGCGGGCAAAAAGTAAAAAGTGACCCCGGGAAAGTCCTTAGCCAGCTCGATCCGCAGATCGTGGACATACTTCGCCGTCGGATGATGGTCCTTGGAAAGTTCGGCCAGAATATCGACGTCTCCGGGTCCTATCGGCGCAGAATTGCTGTAAGAAAGATTGATGCTGCTATACGGAAGGCCAATATTGTCGATGAGGCTCGTTAATTCGCGTTGTGGTATTTGCTGGCGAATAACAGTTTCAACGCGATCGCAAAGGGCGGCTGTTTCCTCGATGCGGGTGCCGGTGGGGGCGCGCATATGCAGCTTGAATTCTCCGCTGTCCACAGCGGGGAAGAAATCCTGGCCCAGCAATGGCAGGAGCGCGAACGAAAGAATGCAAGCCGCGAGGAAACAAACCGCGAAGACAACTCGATGATGGATGCAGGTTTCAAGCAAGCGGTGATAACGGTCGCGCAATGCATCGAAGTGGTACTCAAATTTCCGCTGCATGCGCACGAATATGTTTTTGGATTCCGAGGATTCTCCCTGAGCGATTTCTTCGGTCCGAGCTTCTAACAAATACTTAGCCATGGTTGGCACAAGAGTGCGGGAAAGCAGATAAGAAGCGATCATGGCGAAGGAAACGGCTTCTGCGAGTGGAACGAACAGATAGCGGGCCACGCCAGAAAGAAAAAACATTGGGACGAACACGATGCAAATGGAGAGGGTCGACACCAGCGCGGGGACGGCGATTTGCGAAGCGCCATCCAGAATCGCCTGAACAATTTCCTTGCCTTGGTCGATATTGCGATTGATGTTTTCGATTTCCACCGTGGCGTCGTCAACCAGAATTCCGACCGCCAGCGCCAGCCCGCCAAGGGTCATGATGTTGATGGTCTCTCCTAAGGCGCTGAGAACGATCAAGGATGTGAGGATCGAGAGCGGGATCGAAACGGCAATAATGAGCGTGCTGCGCCAGCTCCCCAGGAAAATCAGGATCATCAAACCAGTAAGGCACGCGGCGATGATTGCTTCGCGGACGACGCCTACTATCGATGCCTTTACGAATATGGATTGATCGGATAGCGGGTCGATCTGCAAAGCGGGAGGCAGCGCAGCCTTGAGGGATGGAAGCAAGGCCTTGACGTTGGCGATGATGTCCAGGGTGGAAGCATCACCCGCTTTCAAAATGGTCATTAATGCAGAGCGCTGGCCATTCACACGAACAATGTTCGTTTGAGGCGGAAAACCGTCACGAACGTTCGCGACGTCCCGGATATAGATGGTAGACGAGCCTACCGTCTTGATGGGCAAGTCGTTCAGCTCCGGCACGGTTACCGGCGCGCCATTCATGTCCACTTCGTATTCGAACGTGCCTATTTTCGCCGTGCCCGCCGGAAGAATCAGGTTCTGATTGCTTATGGTGTTGACGACATCGGTCGGAGAAAGCCCCTTCGATTGCAACTCAGTGGTGTTGAGGTCAACCTGGACCTGACGCTGCTTACCGCCATACGGATAGGGGATAGCCGCACCCTGCACAGTGATCAATCCGGTGCGAACGAAATTAAGTCCAATGTCGCCGAGCTGCTGTTCTGAAAGACCTTGACCGGAAAGTGCCAGCTGGAGAATCGGAACGCTGGAGGCATTGTATTGGATGATAAGCGGCGGAGTCGTGCCCTGTGGAAGTTGACGCAGCAAGGTTTGAGAAACAGCCGTCACCTGCGCCACGGCGTTCCCGATCTGCACTCCAGGGTGAAAAAAGATTTTCACCACTCCGATTCCATTTAGCGATTGCGATTCAATGTGTTCGATATTATTTACGGTGGTAGTCAAAACGCGTTCGTACTGATACACGATGCGATTAGACATTTCCTCGGGCGACAGGCCCGTGTAATTCCACAGAACGCTGATAACCGGAATATCGATGTTGGGGAAAATGTCGGTGGGCGTGCGCAGAATTGATACCGGCCCAAGTATGAGCAAAATAATCGAAGCGACAACGAATGTATATGGCCGACGTAACGCCAGCCGAACAATCCACATCGTTAGATCCTCAGTAGTGCCAGGGCTTCTCGGGCGATTCGCTCAAGCGTGACAGGAATCCAGCGGCGATATCGCACGTCAAACTCCAAAGCTGCGAGCCTAAGGCACAATCATTAGCTAGGATATTCAGGACGTGGAGTTTAGCTTATTTTGTCGACCGGCTCATGGTCTTCGAAGTCCTGGCTCGAGGCCAGGGCAACGACGACGGTCCTCTGCCAGCTGTCGGCTATCTGTCACCGTCCGGTAAGACGGTGATCGAATTTCTAATGTTAAGCTCGCAACGGACCGCGCGCTTCGTGCGTCAAATGATTTGCAGGTGCGATTTTGGACTGAACACAACTTAAAACCTATTCCATCTGATAGTTATCGGCAGAACGGCCAGGCTAATGACGACCGCCACTCGATTGCAGGCGAGACCGAAAAAGCGGGCAGAGGCGACTCTGCAGCAGTATGCCACCCTGCTTGAGGTGTCGAAGTCGATTGTCTCGCAAAAGAACCTCGGCGAACTTTTTCATGATCTTTCGGAACGTCTGAAAGGACTCCTTAATTTTCACTTCTTCGCTTTGGTGCTGTACGACCCGGCGCGAAACGTCATGCGAATGCACGTTTTGGAGTCAACAACACCCCCCACGGTTCGTCCCGGCGACGAATTCGCGATGGATGAATCTCCTTCAGCGGTCGCATGGTCGACGCAAAAGCCATTCATCATTGAAGATACGCAGAGCGATGAGCGATTTCCGAGGGTGATGCAGCTGCTGCGCAAACAGAGAGTGCGATGTTTTTGCAGCCTGCCTTTGACGTCGGCGCACCGTCGGCTTGGAACTATGAATTTCGGATCAGATGAGTGCGGAGCGTTCACAGCGGACGATCTTGAGTTCCCGCGGCTGGTGGCCGCGCAGCTGGCTGTGGCCGTAGACAATGCCCTCAATTTTGAGGAGGCGCAGTCGCTGCAGCATCAATTAGCACGCGACCGGGATCGGTTGCAACTCCTGCTCGATCTCAATAATCGCGTTGTTTCTAGTCTGGATATTCGCGAGCTATTTCGCGCCATCTCTTCTGGCATCCGTCGCGTGATGGCGTGCGACTACGCGGGTTTGTCTCTACCGGACCCGGACAAACAGGAGACCATGAGGGTGTACGCGCTGGACTTTCCCGAGGGTAAGGGCCTGCTGCATGAAGAGATGCAGGTTCCCTTTGAGGGTGCTGCGTCCGCGCAAGCGTATCTAACGATGAAGCCGGTGCTGCTGGACAGTACCTACCCGGAGTGGCTCCGGTCCCCCATCGCGCAGATCGTGGCGAGCGAAGGACTCAGGAACCTGTGTTTTTTGCCGCTGATTACACGCAACCGGGCTATCGGCACTTTGAATCTGGGCAGGTTGAGGGATGAGGCCTTTACGCCCGAAGATGTTCACTTTCTCAGCCAAATCGCGAGCCAAATAGCAATTGCCGTGGAAAACGCCCTGGATTACTCAAAAGTGTCGGAATCCCGGGCTCGGCTGGCGGAAGAACGCAGCTACTTGAAAGAAGAATTGCGTACCGAACACGATTTCGAGGAAATCGTCGGCGAGAGCGCGCCACTGAAAACGGTGCTGAAACAGGTGGAGACTGTAGCGCCCACAAACTCCACGGTTTTGATTCTGGGCGAGACCGGAACCGGCAAGGAATTGATCGCGCGAGCAATTCATAACTTGAGTTCCCGCGACGAGCAGCCATTCGTAAAGGTGAATTGTGCGGCAATACCGCTCGGACTGCTTGAAAGCGAACTGTTTGGACATGAGAGAGGCGCCTTTACCGGAGCTATCGCACAGAAGGTCGGCCGCTTCGAACTGGCTCACAAAGGCACGTTATTTCTCGATGAGGTGGGTGACATTCCGTTGGAACTGCAGCCCAAGTTGCTTCGAGTGCTGCAGGAACAGGAATTCGAAAGACTGGGCAGCACCAAAACGACACGCGTGGACGTAAGGCTAGTCGCAGCCACCAGCCGCGATTTAGGTCAAATGATCACCGCAAACCAATTTCGCCGGGATTTATTTTACCGTCTGAACATCTTTCCGTTAGCGCTGCCGCGACTGCGGGAACGGCGAGAGGACATCTCCCTGCTGGTGGAACATTTTGTTGCGAAATATGCCGGATTGATGTGCAAGAAGATTGCAAAAGTGCCGGCGGAAGTGATGCGGGCCCTCGAGCAATACGACTGGCCCGGCAATATTCGCGAACTGCAGAACATCATCGAGAGAGCTGTGATTCTCTCGCCCGGTTCGGTGCTCCGCGTGTCTCTAGCGGAAGTGCAAAACCATGCGAACGAAGCCAATGGGCGTGCGCGAAGCGCTGAAACACTACAGGAAGTGGAAAAACAACACATCCTCGAGACTTTGCGCCAAACCAAATGGGTTATCGGCGGTAAATCCGGCGCTGCGGTGAGACTGGGAATGAAACGCACTTCTCTTGTCTATAAGATGGGTAAGCTGGGGATCAGCCGTCCGTGGAAGTGACGGCATTTCGTCTTCTGTCGAGAAAGTCGTCTGTCTCGTGACCTCTACTTCCGCACGCAAAATCAACGACAAGACCCTTTCGCTCCAGTTACCCCCCACAATTCACACGGGATAGATGCTGCCTGCGCATGCGCCTGCGAGATGGAAGTGAAAATGCGATTGCCCAAATGGTTGGAGGCGAGCATATGGAATTCACGACGATAAGTGGGACGGGGATTAAGGTTTCTTGCATCGCGCTCGGCACCTGGGCGGTCGGCGGGAAAATGTGGGGCGGTTCCGACGAAGAGGACAGTGTCCGGACCATTCACGCGGCGCTGGACTGCGGAATCAATCTCATCGATACGGCGCCCGTATATGGATTTGGTGTCTCGGAGGAAATTGTCGGGAAAGCTTTGGCGCAATCGGGAAACCGAGACAAGGTGGTGATCGCCAGCAAGGTCGGCATTGAGTGGCGAAATGGAGCCCTCGCGCGGAATGCGTCGCGCGAAAGAATTCTGCGCGAAATAGACGATTCCCTGCGCCGCCTGCAAACCAATCACATCGATATCTATCAAGTTCACTGGCCGGACCCGCAGGTAACGATCGAAGAGACGGCCAAGACGATGCTCGAGCTCTTTGAGCAGGGCAAGATCCGCGCGATCGGTGTCAGCAATTTTTCGCCACAACAGATGGATCGCTTTCGCGCAGTGGCGCCATTACACACCGCACAGCCGCCTTACAACCTGTTCGAGCGGCAGATTGACCGCGATGCGTTGCCTTATGTCCGCGAAAATAAGATCAGCACGCTGGTCTATGGGCCTCTGTGCCGTGGATTGCTCAGCGGCAGGATGAAGCCGGATACGCAATTCACAGGCGACGATCTGCGCAAGGTAGATCCGAAATTCCAGCCTCCGCGCTTCGCCCAGTATCTGAAAGCAGTCGAATTACTGGATGACTTCGCACAAAAACACTATGGAAAAAGAGTGATTGACCTCGCTGTTCGCTGGGTACTCGATCAACCCGGCGTGAGCGCGGCTTTATGGGGCGCGCGCCATCCAGAGCAAATAAATGCGGTCGATAATGTGCTCGGCTGGCAACTAACGAGCGAGGACTTGAAGGCGATCTGCAAGATCGTGCGCGACACTGTCAGCGGTCCGGTAGGTCCGGAGTTCATGGCTCCGCCGGCGCGGCAGGCGGCTGCCGTTGTTTAGACTTTGCAGTTCCAATGTGTGCGAGTGAGGAAGATGTCCCCTCACAAAGAGGACCTCGCTCGCGCACGCCATAGTCTCTTGGCGCATGGACGAAACTCAGCTAAGAAATCCCGGAACTTTTCTGGAGGAGCGGGTTGATTACCTTGGGTAGCAGCAGAGGATTGCGAATTAGTTAGTGGGCCCGATCCATCCTAGCTCGGAGAGGGAGGAAGACAATGCCTGCTATTGTTATCGTGTTGTCGTTTCTGATTTTATTTCTTGTCGCATTCTTGGCCGTGCTGTTGGGGCCATTCCTAGGAATGGGCTTTGCTATCTGGAAACAAAGCAAAGAAGGCACGCACGCCAGCCGCAGCGCGAGCTCCTCGTGAGCCGATTTCGTCTTTAATACGCAGGAAACGCCATTACCGACGGCCGAAAAAATCCGCGAAAGCCTCGTTGATTGCTAGAACTTTCGTACCATTTACCAGAAATTTTATTCTCATTCGATTCGCCCAGGCCCAAGAATTTTCAGAGTTCTCCCTATACCTGCTCAAAAAATCGCAATTTGTCAGTGTTCTGCTCGCGCGGCTGGAGAGCCCGGCAGAACTGCCGCTTGGTCCAGAACCTCCGACCGATATTTCTGTGCCGAGCCCCGGCACAATCTTTATCCCCCCTTTCTTGCCGATTTTCCCCTTAGGCGGCAACTCATTGCTTCCCGGGAGTCCAACTCCGACTTCCCCGGGTAGCCCGACGCCAACTCCAGTGCCGCCTACTGGACCTATGCTCCCGCCAACTCCGCCCGGCACTCCGTCGCCAACGCCGCCGGGAACCCCTGGTACCCCAGGCACTCCGCCTCGAGGTACGCCGCCAATCGCTGCCCCGGAACCAGCGAGTTGTTTGATGGTAGTTGCGGGTCTTGCGTGCGTTTGGCTGCTCAGAAGAAAAATCATTGCGCAATAGTTAAGGTGTCGCTTTTTCGAGGTAATCTGCCTCCCATCGCTCGTGACAATCGTTCGTGCCATTTCTTGACAAAATCCAACCTGCGAGATATTGACAACTTCACGAACCCGGCGCGGTGAAGATCCCGCACTCTGGGGGGCTGGTATGAGTTGGACGCAGGTCTACGATCCGGCCGGAATCTGGTGGGTCTCGACTCTGATTGCGGCCCTTCCGATCCTGGTTTTGTTCACGCTTCTAGCCGGCTTCAAAGTGAAACCGCATTGGTGCGCGATTGCAGGCGCGGCAACTGCGGTCGCGGTGGCGACGGTCGTTTTCAAGATGCCGGTGCTGCTAGCGGCGTCTAGTTTTGCCTACGGTGTGGCATACGGAATCTTGAAAATTGCCTGGATCGTGCTGGCGGCGGTTTATCTGTACGACATTTCGGTGGAAACCGGGCAGTTTGAAATCATGAAGGAATCGATCGCGGGTATTACCCCGGATCGCAGGCTGCAGGTTCTGCTGGTGGCGTTTTGCTTTGGCGCTTTCATCGAAGGAGCGGCAGGTTTTGGAGCGCCCGTGGCGATCGCTGGAGCTTTCATGATTGGGCTGGGTTTTCGCCCGTTTCATGCAGCAGCGCTCAATCTGATTGCGAACACGGCGCCGGTGGCCTGGGGCGCGATTGGAACCCCGGTGCACGCGTTGGCCGCTGTTTCGAATTTGCCGGAGTCGGATTTGAGCGCGATGATCGGCCGCATTTTGCCGTTTACGGCGGTGATCGTGCCGTTCTGGCTGGTGCGCACGATGGTGAGCTGGTCGGAAACTTTCGAAGTGCTTCCGGCGATTCTGGTGGTGGGAATTTCCTTCGCGGCGACGCAGTTCCTGTGGTCGAACTTTCGCGACAGCAACCTGGTGGACATCATGGGCGGCGTGGTGTCCATCATTTGCACGGTTATTTTTCTGCACTTTTGGAAGCCGAAGAGAATCTGGCGATTCGATTACGACCGCGAAGCGTCGCGTACCAGCAACGGCCAGTGGAGGAAAATTGCGGATGACATGGGCGGCGAGTGGAACGCGAAGGAATTCGACGGATACGTGGCGCCGCGAAAGTATCCTTTCGGGACTGTTGCAAAGGCGTGGATGCCGTTTGCGATGCTTTCGCTATTCGTGTTGGCGTGGGGATATCCGTCGGTGAAACTGGCCATCAACAAAGCAACGACGCCAGCATTTCACGTGGTGCAGGCGGATGGCAAGGTCCGGCCGGGCGCTCCCGGATGGAATTGGCCGTATCTGCACAATGCGATTACGCGAGCGGCGCCGGTGGTCACCAAGCCTACTCCGGAAGCGGCGCGATACGATTTCAATTGGCTTTCGGCGACGGGGAGCGGCTGTTTTCTGGCAGCGATCGTCTCCGGGTTGTTGCTGGGACTTGGGCCCGTTGCGATTGATGAAAATATTTTGGCGCACGCTGGTGCGCATGCGGCTGGCGATGATCGCGATTTCGTTCATGCTGGGGCTGGGATTCGTGACGCGCTATTCGGGACTGGATGCTGTGCTGGGACTGGCGTTCACGCGCACCGGATGGCTTTATCCGTTTTTCGGAACGTTTCTAGGCTGGCTGGGCGTGGCGCTTGACCGGTAGCGATACTTCTTCGAACGCGCTGTTTCGGCAGCTTGCAGCGGATCACTTCACAGCAATTGGGAATTGATCCGATTTTGATGTGCGCGGCGAATAGCGCGGGCGGCGTGATGGGGAAAATGGTGGACGCGCAGTCCATTACGATTGCAACGGCTGCGACCGAGCAAGTGGGCAACGAAGGGATTATTTTCAGATTCGTTTTCTGGCACTCGATCGCGCTTGGGTTCGATCGTGGGCGTGATCGTGATGCTCTACGCTTACGTGTTTCCGCATCTGGTGCCGCACGGATTGACGTTTGTGAAGTGAATTCAGGATTTCGCGGCAGCGCTGTGCCCTAGCGAATCATCTCAGGATATTTTTGCGGCCGGTGGCTACTTTTTCGCGATGCGAGTCTTCTCGGTCAGCCGTATTCCCTTTTGTGCGACTGCCAAATTGCGGATTGTAGCTGCCCGGGCCGCCTCGGCGAAATCGCCTCGCTAGCGCTTTTCCGATTTCCTTGAAATTATCGGTGGCGAGAGCGATAACGCTGGGGCCTGCGCCGCTCAAGGCTACGCCCAGAAGGCCGGGCATTCGCGGAATGCTGAGCGCCTCGCGAGACCGGGAATCAGCGCCTGCCGATAGGATTGATGCAGGCGATCTTGCATGGCGTCCCAAAGAAGATCGTAGCGTTTGGCGTCGAGGGCCGCGAGAAACAATGCGCGAGCGCTGGAGATTGTGCACGGCATCGGCGTGTTCGACCGTCTTCGGCAGCGCCGCTCGCGAAGCGTGCGTTTCCAGCGACATTTTTGGCGTGACGGCGATCACCCGGATTTCCTTCGGCCACTTTTTGCGAACGGCGACGACATTGCCATCGGCGCCGACGAACGATACGACCAGACCGCCGAGCAGCGCCGCGCCGACATTGTCGGTGTGTTTTTCCAGATCGGCGGCGAGCCGCAGCGCCGTTTGCTTCCGGCAATTTCTTTCCGTTCAGACCGCGAAAGCCAGCGCGATGCCGGCGACGATCGCCGCGGCGCTGCTGCCCAAGCCGCCGGCGATCGGAATTTCGTTTGCACGGCGAGATGGACGCGGCGGCAGATGCAGATTCTCCTGCGTTCGGCGGCGTGTCGCATGGCGCGCAGGATCAGATTTTCTTCGGGCGCGCTGGGCAGAGTTCGGCTGCCGGCGACTCCGCGACTTCGCGCCATGGTGCGGGCGCCCCGGTCGGAGCTGCACTGTGGCTCGCACCGTGAGATAAAGGTTGCAGCGCCAGGCCGAAGCAATCGAAGCCCGCGCCGAGATTGGCGGTGGATGCTGGGACTCGAACTTCGAAGGATCTTGGACGCATGGGGATTCTGTCATGGGAAGACGGCGCGATTTATGCGCCGCCTGCTCCAGACTTTCGAGAATGGCTTCCTTGCTGGCGGCGATTTTTTCCGGCGCGTTGCGAAATGCGCCGGGAATTTGCACGGTCTTGGCTGTTTCTCTTCCGCGCTCGGCGGATTCGAGCGAAAGCGTGCCGCGGTGATAGTTGCTGACGTAGTCGGGATCTTTCAGGACGTGGCCGGTCAAGCACCGCGACCACGGATTCGCTCGGCTTGAATTTTGCCTGCGGTCACGAGCTTGCGAATGCCTGCCACCGTGGTTGCGGAGGCCGGCTCGCAGCCGATGCCGTCGCGGCCGATGATGGCTTTGGCGTCGGCGATTTCCTGCTCGCTGACGGTGATGATGCTGCCGTGCGAACGCAGGACTGCGCGCAGCGCTTTCTTCCACGAAACTGGCGCGCCAATTTTTATGGCGGTGGCGAGTGTGCGCGGATTCGCGACTGGCGTCGATTTCGTCCGGAAGGCGATTGCGTCTGCAGCTATCGTCTGGCATGGTTTCAGGCCTGGCAAACAAATGCGCGAGCGGGGCTGCGCCTTCGGCTTGAATGATGCTGAGTTTCGGCAGGCGATCGATCAGGCCGAGGCGAAGCATTTCGTCGAAACCTTTTCCGAGCGCGGAGCTATTGCCCATGTTTCCGCCGGGAACGACCACGTGATCCGGAACGCGCCAGTCGCACTGCTGCAAGAGTTCGAAGGCGACGGTCTTTTGCCCTTCGATGCGAAACGGATTGATGGAATTGGCGATGTAAATCGAAGGCTCATCGGCAAGCTCTCCAATCAGGCGCATGCAATCGTCGAAATTTCCCGCGATTTCGCAAACGATCGGCGCCGTAGTCCATGCTCTGCGCGAGTTTCGCGGGGCTGATCTGGCCTTGCGGCAGCAGGATCGCGCATTGCAGTTCCGCGCGCGCGGCATAGGCGGCGAGGCTTGCGGCCGTGTTTCCGGTGCTGGCGCAAACCACGGTGCGCGCGCCAAGCAATGCGGCCTGCGTGACGGCGACGGTCATGCCGGTGTCTTTGAACGACGCGGTGGGATTGCAGCCCTGATGTTTCAGGCGCAGCGCCGAGAGACCGCAATATTTCGCGCAGCGCGGCGCGTCGTACAGCGGCGTGTTGCCTTCGAAAAGCGTGACGATGGACGCGCCATGGTCGAACGGAAGCAGTTCGCGATAGCGCCAGACGCCGCTGCGATCTTGCGGGTCATGCGAAGCCGCACGCGCGTTGCCAGAGTTTCGGGAGATCAGGCGACGGATTTCAGCGTCTCCAGCGGGATTTCGATTTCCAGCGGGCCACCGCAACGCGGGCAAACGTAAATCTGTTCGCGTATGCCGTACGCCGCAGCGCACGACCGGGTACGATGCAGCGTTGCACGGCCTTGCGTTAGCGATTTGCCCGCTTGCGTTTCCGTTCTCGCGCCGGCAGCGGGTCGCTTTTGGGATGGGATTGCTCATTTTGCGGTGAGGATGCGTTTCGTGCGCGTTGCGCGTGTCGAGCGCAAATTCGCGATGGACGGCGAGCAGCGCTTTTTTCATGTCGCTGGCTGGCCACCACAAATGAAATATTCGATTCCGAAGAGCCCTGGGCGATGGCGATTATATTTATGTTTTCGCGGCCGAGGACGCTGAAGGTGCGTCCGGCCATGCCCACGGTGCCGCGCATATTTTCGCCTACGACGGCCACGATAGCGATGTTCGGGTCCGAGGTGATGTGCTCGACTGTTTGATGCGCGAGATCCTGCGCGAATTGCTGGCGCAAGCGCGTCGACGGTGCGTTTGGCGTCGGACGACAGAAATGATGAAGCAGATATCGTTCTGCGAAGAGGACTGCGAGATGAGCAGCACGTTCGCGCGAACACTTGCGGTGGTGGAAAATGTGCGGCCGACGACATCGGGCAGGCCGACGATTCCGGGTCCTCCGACGGCGATGAGCGAAACGTCGCTGATCGCGGTGAGCGCTTTCACACCGCCGCTGGAGCTGCGGCCTTGCGGCGTGATTTTCGTGCCGGGATTTTCCGGCTCGAAGGTGTTGCGAATCCACACTGGAATTCCCGCTTGCATCACGGCGCGAAGCGTTTTGGGATGCAAAACTTTGGCGCCGAAATAGGCAAGCTCTGCGGCTTCGCGATAGGAAATTTCCGGGATTGTTCGGGCGTCGGGAACAAGGCGCGGGTCGGCGCTGAGCACGCCGTTGACGTCGGTCCAGATGATCACTTCGTCGGCGCCGAGCGCACCGCCCAGAATCGTGGCGGAATAGTCCGAGCCGCCGCGGCCGAGCGTCGTGAGAACCCCATCTGGCGTGGCGCCAATAAATCCGGTGACGACCGGCACGATTCCTTGCTCCAGCAGCGGACGCAGGCGCGCTTCGGAACGCTGGTGTGTGAGGTCCATCAGCAGGTTCGGCGGCACCGTGATAGGAATCGGTGACCACAAGTTCGGTGGCTTCGATGGCCTCGCTGCGGACGCCGCGTTCGCTGAGAGCACCTGCGACCAGAGGGGCGCGGAAAGACGTTCGCCGAGACTGGAAATGCAATCGAGCGTGCGCGGTGTGAGTTCGTGGATCAGCGCAGTGCCTTCGCAGAGACACTGCGCTTCGCGAAGACATTCTTCGATGCGGGCGGTAAGCTGTTTGCGTGTTGCAGACTGGCGAATCAAGGCTGCGAGCGCTTCGGCGTGCTGCTCACGCAAGGATTCTAGAGGCTCGAAGCACGCTCACGATCTCCGGCTTCGGAGCAGGTGGCGGCTTCGATGAGACGGTTGGTGACGCCACTCATCGCGGAAACGACTACCACCACGGGGTTCTGACGCGAAGCTTTGGCGACAATTTCGGCGACTCGCGCGATGCAGGAGGCGTCGCCGACGGATGTGCCGCCAAATTTCATGACCTGCAAGAGTGATTTCATTGGGATAGACCCGTGGCGCGGCGAGTCAAGTGGCCTGCAACAATGCGGCGTTGGAATGGCCGTGCCTGAAAAAACTATACACTACGGAAGCGGATTGTCAGAGAGCACTAGAGCGGAGGTGTTTCTCAATCAAAAAGGAATGGCAGCCTCTATACGGCATAACTTGGCTGTTCGGCGGCGCCCATGCGGTCGATCGGAAACTGGAGGCCGGAGAGCAAAACAAAAAAGCGGCGGTAGGTCGCGATCGCCGCTTTGACTGCGCGGATTCTTGAAGCTTACGGACGCGTGTCGAGGGCTGGGATGAGCACTTTGGATTGTGGCGTGCCGAGGCCGGTGACGTAGTCGTATCCGACGAGCGCATCGCAGATTACGCCGCAGGAACCATTCGTCCCGGTGGTAACGGCGTGAAAGTTCGAGCCGAGACTTGGATTTGGCCACCGAGTAGACCGGACCGTTTGTGCTGGTCAAATTTGCTTTGCGGGCTGCAGCGCGCTGCGGAATTCGTGATGGCAATCAAGGCGGCCCATTGCGGCGTTGCGGCGCTGGTGCCGCCGACCTGGAACCACCCGCTGTAACCGTTGATTCCGACGGAATCGTAGATGGCGTATCCGGTTCCGGGATTGGCGTTGTAGGAAACGTCCGGCACGCCGCGTGTTCCGTGCGAGTCGTCCGGAATGCGCGAACTGCGCCTGAGCGAGCGGCTCGTTTTCGTAATTGGCTGAGCCCGCCGCCGCTCCCGCTCCAGGCCGCTTCACTGAGATAGTTCCCGTGCGATCGAGCGTGAGCGAGGTGCCGCCGACGCCGATTACGTCCGGCGATGCTGCCGGATACGTTACGCCCGCGCCGTTATCGCCGGAGGCGGCGAGGAACGTGACGCCGTTGGCAACGAAGTGATTATCCAGATTGCGCTCGCTGGAAAATTCGCCTGACGTCCAGCTCATGGAAACTACCGACGCGCCGTTGCGGACAGCGACGTCAACACCGTAGAGCAAATCGCTCAGGTTGTTCGAAGGAGCTTCGACGAGAACGATTTTGGCTTGCGGCGCGATGGCATGCGCCCATTCGATATCGAGCGAAATTTCCACGGCCCAGTTCGAGTTGGCGGCAGGCTTGCGGCCGTTGGAATAAATCTTGCGAAAGCAGCCGTTGCTCGGTGGTGCAGGCAGGCAAGATTGAATTGCTTGCTGAAGACCGCCGAGGTCGTTCTCGGCGTTGGCGTCGTCGTAGGCGTCCACGACGCCGATGGTCTGGCCGGCTCCCTGGTTGGTGACCAGGTCAAAACCGTAGGCGTGGCGAATCTGAGAGGGAATAAAGGCGGATGAAGGCGGGCGCTCAGGCTCGCGCCGGCGGCTTCGTGAATGAAATAGTGAGGCCGCATGAAGGAGATAGGGTCTTTGCCACTATCGCCCTGTAGGTAGCTGTAAACGAAAGAGTTGTTGTGCGCAAGTGACTGGCCGAAGATCAGACTGAAGCTGATTAAGAGCGAAGTACGAAGAAGACTTTTGAATCCCCCAGATTGCATCTAGAGCCCCCGTTTGCGCGCGTCCCGTTTGCGAGCGGCGCGTGTTGCATGCTCTTCAACGTAAGGCAGGGTAACGTCGCGGTTAGAACTGGGGGCTATAGGCCGGGACTCTCAATTCGCTAGTACGAAAGTCATTTTCAGGGCGGGATTCCCGAATTGGGAATCGGCCGGCAGGCTGGAGCCGGGCGTCTATTCGAGCGGCAGGCCGACGTAGTTTTCGGCGAGGGTCTGCGAAGCGGCGCGGGAGCTGGTGACGTAGTCGAGCTCGGCGAGTTGGCGGCGATGGTCGAAGGCGTTTTCGTCGTCGAAGCGATGCAGCATGGAAGTCATCCACCAGGAGAAGCGCTGCACTTTCCAGACGCGGCGCAGGCAGGTCTGCGAATAGGTTTCGAGAAGATCGCGGCGGCCATGGCGAATAGATATTCGGCTAGCGCACGCGCGAGGATGCGAACGTCGGCGACGGCGAGGTTGAGGCCTTTGGCGCCGGTCGGCGGGACGATGTGCGCGGCATCGCCGGCGAGAAATAGTTTGCCGCATTGCATCGGCTCGACTGACGAAGCTGCGCATGCCGGTGACGCCTTTCTGAATGATCGGACCTTCGGTGAGTTTCCAGCCTTCGTCCGTTTCCAGGCGAGTGTGAAGCTCGCGCCAGATTTTTTCGTCCGGCCAATTCGCGATGTCTTCGTCCGGATTGCACTGGAGGTAGAGGCGGCCAATGTGCGGCGAACGCATGCTGAGGAGACCGAAGCCGCGATCGTGATAGGCGTAGATGAGTTCTTCCGAAGATGGCGCGGCTTCCGCGAGAATGCCCAGCCAGCCGAATGGGTAGACGCGATCGAAGGTGGTGAGCACGCCTTCGGGCACCGACGGGCGGCAGATGCCGTGAAAACCATCGCATCCGGCGATGAAATCGCAGACGAGTTCCTGCGGCTCGCCATCTTTGGCCGAAAGCGAATGACGGGCTTGGCCGATGGTTGCGAGCTATCGAAATCGTGGATGCTGGTGTCTTCGACTTCGAAGAAAATCTGGCCGCCGGCGGCGAGCCGCGCATCGGTCAAATCCTTGACCACTTCGTGCTGCGCATAGATCGTGACCGCCTTGCCGCCGGTGAGTTCCGCGAAATCGATGCGATGGGTGCGCTTGCTGAAGCGCAGATTTACGCCGTAGTGGACGAGGCCTTCGCGCTGGAGGCGTGCGCCGACGCCGGTTTCTTTCAGCAGATCCACGGTGCCCTGCTCGAGGACACCGGCGCGCACGCGTTCTTGCACGTATTGGCGGCTGCGATTTTCGAGGACGACCGACTCGATGCCGTGAAGGTGCAGCAGATGCGAGAGAACCAGGCCGGCGGGCCCGGCTCCGACGATGCCAACTTGCGTGCGCATTCAGGTCCTCGAATGAATTCGCTTAAACGATAGCAGAAACGGCCGGACGCGCAGAACGGCTGGCGTGCGGTACCAAGCTGGCGCCAAATGCTTGGAGCGGTCGAGAAGTGGGTGTTACCATGCGTCCCTGGATTTCAATACATTTGCGGGCGCGACGTGCGATTGCTAGTCAGGAGCTTTACGGTATGTTCGTAAGCCAGAAACACCTGTTGGTGGAATGGGGCCACTGCGATCCGGCGGGAATTGTATTTTATCCGCAGTATCTCGCCTGGTTTGACGATTGCACCACGGCGCTTTTTGCCAATGCAGGGATGCCGACTCGCGCGCTGTTCAAGTCGCACGGGATTATTGGAGTGCCGTTGGTGGATGTGCGCGTGCGGTTTCTGATGCCTTCGACGTTCGGCGACGAATTGCTGGCGGAATCCACCGTGACGGAGTTTCGCAACAGCAGCTTCGTGCATTCGGCATCAAGTTCTTCAAGGCAGGCGCGCTGGCGGTGGAGGGATTTGAAACGCGCGTGTGGGCCGGGCCGGATCCGGCGAATCCGGAGCGCATGAAATCGCGGCCGCTGCCGGCGGAAGTGATCGAGCGACTTTCGGCCGCGCTAACGGCGAGCACGGCCGAGCAAAACGCTGAAATTCCTACGTGAACTTCACTGCTTCGGCTTGGCGGGATCGCTGTAGTCGTAGAATCCGCGGCCGGCCTTGCGGCCATTCCATCCCATCAGGACCATGCGCTTCAGCAGCGGCGGAGGCGCGAAGCGCTTCTCCTTGAATTCATCGAACATGATATTCGCGATGTAATAGGTGGTGTCGTGGCCGACGAAATCGAGCAGCGTCAGCGGGCCCATGGGATGGCCGCAGCCGAGCTTCATGGAGTTGTCAATGTCCTCGATCGAGCCGACGCCTTCTTCGAGCGCGCGGACGGCATCGAGCAGATACGGAACGAGCAGGCGATTCACGATGAAGCCGGTGCGATCGGTGGTGCGCACGGGCGTCTTGCCGAGGCGCCCGGCGAGCGCGACGGCTTCTTCATCCACCTTCGGATCGGTGGCGATGGTGCGAATGATTTCCACTAATTTCATTACCGGAACGGGATTGAAGAAATGCAGGCCCAGAAAACGGTCGGGGCGTTGCGTGAACATGGCCATTTCCGTGATGGAAAGAGAGGACGTGTTGCTGGCAAAGACGGTGTGTTTCGGGCAAATCTTGTCGAGCTGCGGTCCAGAGTTCGCGCTTCGCGGGTAGCTGTTCGATGATCGCTTCGATTACGAGGTCGGAGTCTTTCAAGTCTTCGAGGTTCGTGGTGCCGCGGAGGCGGCGCGAACCTGATCGCGGTCGGCGGCCGACAGCGTGCCTTTATCTACCAGGCGCTGCAGATTTTTGTCGATTGATTGCAGACCTTTGTCGACGAGCTGCTGGGAAACTTCGCGGACAGTGACCTGGCAGCCCGCATTGTGCCGCCACCTGCGCGATTCCTGAACCCATCAGACCGCATCCCACCACTCCGATTTTTTCGATCGGCATTTACTGATTCCTCCCGGTTATCAGAACGAAATGTAAGGTTTTTGCCTTGCAAATGCCATGTAGCAACGATCGAAAGATCAACCCGCTGCATCAATTTCCGCGAATACTTCCTGGGCGATGTGAAATGCGGTGTTTGCCGCCGGAACGCCGCAATAGATCGCGCTTTGCAGCAGCACTTCCTGAATTTCCTCGCGCGTGACTTTGTTATTCAGCGCGGCGCGCACGTGCATGCGAAATTCATCGCCGCGGTTGAGCGCGATCATCATGGAAAGCGTCAGCAGGCTGCGCGTGTGCCGGGACAAACCGGGGCGCGACCAGATTTCGCCCCAGGCGTAGCGCGTGATCAAATCCTGGAACGGCTCGCTGAAGGCGTTCTTGGCTGATTCCGCTCGATCCACGTGCGCGTCGCCCAGCACGGCGCGCCGCACTTTCATTCCGGTGTAATGCCGTTCACGTTCGTCCATCACTTGGTCTCCTGCTGAGCGAGAAATTTTGTCAGCGCTGCCGTAAAGGCTTCCGGCGCTTCGATATTTGAAAGATGCGCCGCGTTTAATTCCGCGTATTGCGCACCGGGAATGTGATCCACGATGAAGCGACCGTCTGCCGGAGGACTAACCGCGTCGTGCGCGCCCGAGATCATTAGCATTGGAAGCTTCACGAGCGATACGCTTTCCGCAAATCCGCATCGCGAAGTGCCGCGCATGAAGCGACATAGCCGTCTGGCGACGTTTGCAGCAGCATTTGCCTGATGTTCGCGACAGCTGCCGGCGACTGCTTGATGAAATTTTCCGTGAACCAACGCGAGATCACGGCGCTCGCTACGGCCGCCATGCCGCCGTCCTTTATCGTCTGGATGCGCGTGTTCCACGTTTCCGCTGTGCCGATGTGTGCCGCGGTATTGCAAAGAGTGATGCTCTTGAAACGCTCCGGAGCATTCACGCCAAGCCATTGGCCGACCATTCCGCCCATCGAAAGGCCGCAAAAATGAGCGCGGTCAATGTTCAGCTTATCGAGTAGTCCCAAACCGTCGAGCGATAACTGGTTGAGGGTATACGGGCCCGGACTTACACCGGAAAGGCCGTGTCCGCGGCTATCGTAGCGGAGAACGCGGAATTTTTGCGTGAGTGTGGGAATTTGCGGCTCCCACATCGATAAATTCGTTCCAAGCGAATGGGAGAGAACCAGGACGGAAGCATTTTCCGGTCCCTCGAATCTGTAGTTGAACCGCGCACCGTCAACTTCGAGTAATGACACGATTGCCGACCCCTCGAAAAATATTTACTTCGGCCTTTTATGGTCGGCCAGGACCCGATCAATCATGGCTTCGGCCGAACCAGTGTAATTTCTTGGGTCCAAAGTTTGTCGATCTCAACCGGCGAAAGATGGGCTCGCACACTTCTTTATCCTGCAATAAAGCGTCTTGCAAGGATCGCCCGGATTCGAGGACCTGATGCGACACTTTTTCGATGAGCTTGTGCGCCGACGTTCGGCCGAGCGTTTTGGCCAGCGCGATCGCCACTGCTTCGGCAAGAATCAGGCCGTGCGTTGCCGCCAGATTGTCCGCCATCTTTTCTTCGTGAACTTCGAGGCCCTCCACAATCTGCGTCATGTGAGCCAGCGCGCCCGCCGCGAGCAAGAAAATTTCTGGCAAAGTCTCCCATTCGGCGTGCCAGCCGCCCAGTCCGCGCTCATGTTCCTGCACCATCGCCGAGAGCATGGTGGAAACGAGCGCCGGAACGCGAATGCGGCAGCAAGTACCACCGCGGAGCCTACCGGATTGCGTTTGTGCGGCAACGTGGACGAGCCGCCTTTGCCGGGCGCAGCGGGTTCGAGAACTTCATCGACTTCCGTTTGCGCCATCAAAGAAATATCGCGCGCGATTTCGTCCGAGTGTGCCAACGAGCAGACCGAGCGTCGTGGCGACTTCCGCGAAGACGGTCGCGATGCGTGTGCCACGGGATGCTGGGAAGTTCGAGTTTCAATTCCTCAGCCAATGCACGCGCAACTGCTGGCCCGTTTTCGGCCAACGCGGCGAGTGTGCCGACTGCGCCGCCGAATTGAAGCACGAGAAACCTTCTTGCGCGCGTTCGCGAGCCTGCGCGATGGCGATCGATCGCGTCCAGCCATCCCGCAGCTTTCAGGCCGAAAGTTATCGGGCTTGCTTGCTGCAGCCAGGTGCGACCGGCGAGCAAAGTAGATCGGTGAGCTTCGGCGACACGAGCGAGCGCGTCGGACAGCGTTGCAAGTTCGCGAATCATTACATCGAGCGCGTCGCGCAAGTTGCAGAACGAGACCGGTGTCAATGGCGTCCTGGCTGGTGGCGCCCCAATGTACAAATCCCGCAGCCTTTTCATCGGATTTAGCCACCGCCTGCGGTGAGCGCTTTGACCAGAGGGATAGCGAGGTTTCCGGCGAGAGCGGCTTCGCGCGCCAGGTGGTCTAATGCAAACAATTCAGCATTGCACTGCGCCTCTATAGGGGCCGCGCTGTGGGCGCGGTGCGACGCCAGTGCGCGCGAGCGCTCGAGCCAGGGCTGTTTCGAAATCGAGCATGCCTTGCAGCCTGCGACGATCGGAAAAAATTTCGCGTGCCGCTTCGGTTGTGAATAGGGGATCGAGCAAACCGTTTGTTCTGTCCTCGCTCAATTTGCTGTGGGTCCTCGCTGCGCTGGATGCACCCGCCGCATGGTCCTTCGGGTGGCCCCGAAAATCTGTGGCTAGAAAACCTCAGTTGATTTTGTTTATGCCGCGATGCTCCAGAAACTGAAGCCCACGCAACACAGAATATCTCATGCGCTGCTAGCTCGGCTGAACCGCGAAACTTCGCTGACTGCGCGGATAGGCTTGATCAATCGCCGCGTTGGTGTAAGCAAAGGCTTCGGCGTCAGAATTCGCGATTGAGATGCGGCCGAACGGCTGCCGTGCCGATGACACATGGCTGCTGATCCTCGGGCCAATCAGGATCGTACAGGGAATTGTATTCGTATGCATAGCCGTGCGGCCAGCGATTCACAGTGATGGCCTGGATATCGCGCGCGGGATCGAACCCTCCTGCAGAAAGCATCGCGCCGAGTTGTTCGCGAATATGCCGCTCGAAAATTGCGAATGAAGTTGTGAGCAGTTCCATGCGGCCGGCTTTTTGCTGTTCGCGTGCCGGGAGGCCGGGCTTGCACGGAACTCGCTCCAGGTGCAGCACGCAAGGTTCGCCAGGATTGCGACCGTATTTGTAATCTCCCATGCTGACGGGAAAATCCATTGTGACCGTATCGAAATAGCTTCCGGGGCACCGCGCCCCGCTAATTCCCAATTTCTTAAATGACTGCCAATTGCTGATCAGGACATTGGTGTAGACCAGAGGAATTTTCACGCCGTAGGCGAGCGCTTCCTTTTGCTTGTCTGGCAAATCGGGACACATGTATGGAATCACCATGTTCCAGCAAGCCAAAATACAAGCTGCGCCTCGAACGGTGCGCGCATGGCCATCTTTTACGTAGGTTATTTCGACTTCTTTTGCTGTTGCAGGCTCGCCGACGTTGCGCGCATGGATTACAGTGCTGTTGAGACGGAGACGCACGGGCGAGGAGGCGTCATCCAGGGCAGCGTAATCGAGTTTTGCGGTAACGATATCTTCCATGGTGTGTCCGGGTGCGGATGCCGGAACAAGTGAGCGGACCAGAAGACGCGCGATAGAAGCATTGCCATCGGGAAAATGAAAAATATAGGGCTCGGCATCGTCTTGCTTGGTGATTTCCACTCCGAGACCAGGACCAGGAGGGCCGGAAAGATCCATTCCGGCGAATCCGGGATATCCAAGTCCCGCCAAATCGCCCGCTGGAACGGCATCGATTCCCACTCCGTAGAGGCCGTAGGTTTCCGATTGCATGAAAGGAATCACATCCGGGCTGAGCTTGACGCAATTCAGGAGATAATCTTGGTAGCTGGTCTTCGCCAAGAGAACCTTTTTATCCCACGAAGATAAATTCGGCAGGTAATCCACTTTCTCGGTATGGAGCCGCGCTAGGTCTTTTTGCACCTGAGGCGAAAGGGGTGTCTTGGCGAGAAATTCTGGCCAGGATGGTTCGCCCGTTCCGGCAACGAGCTTGTCTTCTCCAAAAGTCTTCTTATCGAAAAATGTGCCGCGCGAAAGGCCGTTGGATTTCTCGAAATTCCCGTCGTAGTACTGGTAAAAGCGCTGAACGTCGATGCCCAATTCTGCGAGATAGTTCTTTGGCCTGCTTGCTGTAGAGTTTCGGACTGGCGATCGATTGCGTGCCGCCGTAGCCCAGGATCATGCGCTGGACGGTGTGAAATTCGTTACGTCGCGCGTGGCCGCCAAAATCGTCATGATTCTCCAAGATCAGAATCCTCGCTTTGGGGCCAGCAATCTTGCGGAAGAAATATGCTGCTGAAAGACCGCTGATTCCGCCGCCGACAACGATCAGATCGTAGGACTCCGCATCTGCAGCTGGTTTGTTCCAGGTGTTGCCGTCGCGCAGCGCATGGCCGACTTCCATGGCGGCATCGGTGGTGCCTCTCATGCCGGTGAGTGCGGGGGGATAATATTCGCTGGGTTTTTGGATTGCTAAAGGCGAGTGCGGAAGGCCGAACCGTTCGAACCACTTTGTGTCCGGTAGTAACAGCGAACCTCCTAGTGCGATGCCAACACCATTCAGAAAATCACGCCTTGGGATGGCGCGGCCCATTCCGAGTTTCTGATCGTCCTTGTCACGACTCACCTTCTCCCCCGAAGAATTTGACCACCGGCGAGCGTCGAGCAGGCCACCGCCGGCTTTAGATTTACGGCAGACAGAGCATACTCTAGAGGTCAAAGTTACGCAGACGGCAAAGTTGCGTGATGGAGCCGCGACGGTCGACCATGCCGCACATAGACATGGTTTGGCTCTAACGAGCATTATGATGCATGTGGCTTTAAGTAATCCAGGTTCGCTCCATAGACCGCCATTTCTGAGCGTAAGTAGTTCATTATAAGACTATAATTGAACGCCTCGGATGGAGTTGCAGGCCATTTTGGAACTGGCAGTCTCTATCGAGGATGTAATATACTGCATGGCTATGGGGACCAAGGGCTTTGCTGCCGAAACCCGCCGGCCTAACGCGGGTGCCTTAACGGGCCCGATCCTGCCCGCCGCCCCTGAAGATGATTTTCTCGGCTCTCTTGGCGCGCGGGTACGCGAACTTCGAAGCTTGCGGGGCATGACTCGGAAAATGGTCGCGCGAGAGGCCGATGTTTCCGAGCGCCATCTGGCGCAGCTGGAATTAGGAGATGGCAACGTCTCGATTGTTCTGCTTCGCCGGATCGCCACTGCTTTGAATGTGTCTCTCGCCGACCTGTTTGCGCCAGACGCTAAGCTGTCCGACGAAAAGCGAAGGCTGATCGATTTGCTGGACCGTGTTCCCCCAGATCGCATCCGCGACATTGTCCTGCGGCTGAGGCGAGAGCTTTCAGGCAAAGACAAAAACCGGACCTCGCGAATCGCCTTAATCGGACTACGCGGAGCGGGTAAGTCAACTTTGGGTTTAAAGCTGTCGCAGCAAATGAAAATTCCTTTTATTGAACTCGACCGCGAAATCGAAAAGGATGCAGGAATTGACCTGACGGAGATTTTCTCGCTTTACGGACAGTCCGGTTATCGCCGGATCGAGAAGCGCACGCTCGATCGCGTGCTTTCCGAACACTCGCGCGCCGTTCTTTCGATTGGCGGCGGCGTGGTATCGGAGAAAGAGACCTACGATCGGCTGCTTTCGAGTTGCCTTACGGTGTGGGTTAGGGCCAATCCCGAAGAACATATGTCGCGGGTCATCGCCCAGGGCGATTTTCGAGTCGATGGCCGACAATAACGAAGCGATGGATGATCTGCGCCGGATTCTGGAAGCGCGAGAACCGCTGTATCGCAGAGCGGATATTTCCGTGGACACGTCCGGCGAATCGGTGGATGAAAGCTTTATGAAACTCAAGCGCGAGCTGAAATCAAAAAACGCAGGAGGCACTTGTGGACGCTAGCATAGCCCAGGATTCGCAAACAATGACGGCGCCGGTCGATTATCAGACCGAGCCATCAAAGTACAAGCATTGGCGCGTGGCTTATGACGGCCAGGTGGCGACCTTGACGATGGATGTGAATGAGGATGGCGGGTTGCGTCCCGGGTACAAGCTGAAACTCAATTCCTACGATTTGGGCGTGGACATCGAGCTTTATGATGCGCTGCAGCGAATTCGATTCGAGCACCCGGAAATTCGCTGCGTGGTGATGGCGAGCGCGAAGAATCGCATGTTTTGCTCTGGTGCAAACATTTACATGCTGGGACTTTCCTCGCACGCCTGGAAAGTGAATTTCTGCAAGTTCACGAATGAGACGCGCAACGGAATCGAAGATGCCAGCGCCCATTCGGGTCTCAAGTTTCTAGCCGCATTGAACGGAACTACGGCCGGCGGCGGATACGAGCTGGCTCTGGCCTGCGATGAAATTATTCTGGTGGACGACCGTTCCTCCGCCGTGAGTCTGCCTGAAGTTCCGCTGCTGGGGGTGCTTCCTGGCACGGGCGGTCTCACGCGCGTGATCGACAAGCGAAAAGTGCGGCGCGATCACGCCGACATTTTCTGCACGTCGGCGGATGGTGTGAAGGGTCAACGCGCGAAAGAGTGGGGTCTTGTGGATGACGTGGTGAAGACGCAGCAGTTTGCCGAGCACGTCAAGCAACGCGCGTTGCAATTGGCGAAACAAAGCGATCGACCTGCGGACGCAAAGGGCGTCGCGCTGACGCCATTGCAGCCGAACCGATCGACGACGCGGGACGGCACTACGAATTTGTGGATGCGCAGGTGAATCGCGAGGCGCGCACGGTGACTTTGACCGTGCGCGCGCCGGAACGCCAGGGCGCGATGACTATGGAGAGCGCGATTGCGAGCGGGCGCGGGCTGGTGGCCACTACAGATGGCGCGCGAATTGGATGATGCGATTCTGGGCCTGCGCACCAATGAAACGGAACTTGGATTGTGGATTTTGAAGACCGCCGGAAATTCTAGCGCGGTGCTGGCGGTTGACGATTTCATTCTTAAAAATCAAGACAATTGGTTTGTGCGCGAAGTTCTGGGAATGATGCGGCGCACTTTCGCGCGGCTGGATGTTTCGTCGCGTTCGCTTTTCGCGCTCGTCGAGCCGGAATCGTGTTTCGCGGGAACGTTGCTGGAGCTGGCGCTCGCAGCGGATCGCGTTTACATGCTGGATACGCAGGAAGGCGAGACGAAAGGCGTCGATGACGCTATCGGAAATGAATTTTGGCGCGTTGCCGATGGTGAATCATCTGTCGCGCGTGGCGGCGCGCTTTTACCAGGACGCGTCGCAAATTGAGAAGTTGCGCGAGCTCGATAGGCCGCGAACTGCAGGCGCAGGACGCTCTGGAAGCTGGGCCTGGTGACCGCTGCACCTGACGATCTGGATTGGCAGGATGAAGTGCGGCAGGCGATTGAATCGCGAACCGCGCTTTCGCCGGATGCTCTGACCGGACTGGAGGCGAATTTGCGGTTCGGCTTGCCTGAAACGATGGAGAGCCGGATTTTTGGCAGGCTTTCCGCCTGGCAAAACTGGATTTTTGTTCGGCCGAACGCCGTGGGCGAGAGCGGCGCGCTGAAGATTTACGGCACGGGCGCGCCGGTGAAATTTAATTGGGAAAGAGTCTGAAACCTATTCGAGCGCAAGTGATTCATAGAGTTTTAAATTCAGGAGAGATTGCAATGATTGATTACACCGAAAAAATTCCTAATAACGTGGACCTCGGAAGGGATCGCGTGCTGCAGCGCGCGCTGGAACATTGGCAACCGGCGTATATGAATTGGTGGTACGACATGGGCCCGAGCGAGAGCCATGCGCTGGAAGTGTATTTGCGCACGGCAACCAGCGTGGAGCCGGACGGCTGGGCGCAGTTCGGTTACGTGCGCATGCCCGAATATCGCTGGGGAATTTTCCTGCAGCCGCGCGATGCCAATCGCCAGGTCAATTTCGGCGTGCACAAAGGCCAGCCCGCTTGGCAGGAAGTTCCCGGCGAATACCGTTCGACGTTGCGGCGCGTGATCGTGACGCAGGGCGATACCGAACCGGCATCGGTCGAGCAGCAGCGGCTGCTGGGCATGTGCTGCCCTTCTTTGTACGATCTGCGGAATATTTTTCAGGTGAACGTGGAAGAAGGCCGCCATCTTTGGGCCATGGTTTATTTGCTGCACCGCTATTTTGGCCGCGATGGCCGCGAAGAAGCGGAAGCGCTGCTTGATCGGCGCTCGGGCGATGCGGACAATCCGCGCATTCTGGGCGCATTCAACGAGCCGACGCCGGATTGGCTGGCGTTCTATATGTTCACGTTCTTCACCGATCGCGACGGAAAATTTCAGCTGTGCGCGCTGGCCGAATCCGGCTTCGATCCTCTGGCGCGCACTTGCCGGTTCATGCTGACCGAGGAAGCGCATCACATGTTCGTCGGCGAGACCGGTATCAGCCGCATCCTGCAGCGCACTTGCGAGGTGATGAAAGAACACAAAGTTGAAAATCCAGCGGACGTGCGCGCGCTGGGCGTGATTGACCTGCAGACGATGCAGAAATATTTGAATTTTCATTTCAGCGTGACGATCGATCTTTTCGGCTCGGATGCTTCCTCGAACGCCGCGAGCTACTACACGACCGGGCTGAAAGGGCGCTACGAGGAAACGAAAATCGAGGACGACCACTCGCTGCAGGATGCGGTGTATCCCGTGCTGGAAGTCGCCGGCAACAAAATCATCACGCGGCAGGTTCCCGCGCTGACGGCGCTGAACGAGACGGTTGCGCGACGATTACATCACGGAGATTCAGGGCGGCGTCGATCGCTGGAATAAAATTATGGAGCAGGCGGGTATTCCGTTCCGACTGATGCTGCCGCACAAGGGATTTCACCGCGCCATCGGCAATTTTGCCGGGAAATTCATCAGTCCCGAAGGCGACGTTCTCACAAAAGAAGCGTGGGAAAATAATCAGCACAAGTGGCTGCCGAGCGCGGACGATCAGACCTTCGTGCAGTCGCTGATGATCGGGCGGGTGATCGAGCCTGGCAAATTCGCGAATTGGATCGCGCCTCCGGCTCGCGGAATCAATCGACAGCCGTTGAATTTCGAATACGTGCGATTTAATTGAGGATAGCTCGCAAACGGCCGTTCGGTTTATGCCAAAGAATCTCTGAGGTCGGTGCGATTCGCTTCGGGTTTTTTACCCCACTGAGCGCCTTAGCGATTGTTGCCGTACCTGTTGTTGCCGTGCCTTGACATGCATCTGCCGCTTCGCTAGAGTTGCACCACTTGTGTCATACCATGGAGGAAAACGGCCATGGGAGATTCTGAAGTTCCATGGTGGGTTGGGCGGCGACACAGATTTGACTGGGAAGAGAAATTTTACGACGCACTTTCGGGCGCGCGCGATTCTGAAAAATGGTCCGTTGCTGAATGGATCGTGTTCGAGCGTATGCGACGCGCCGAAAGTACCGTAATTTCCGATAGCGAGCGAAGTGCGATTGATGATTGCTTGCTGGTATTGCGAAGTTTTCAAGTGCGCGAACTGAAGTATCCTCCGGTACCTGCCGAAACCCGCGACAAGGATTCGCGCTCCGAATCGAGTTTGATCGAGCGCGAGCATAACGACCACACCGTAAGACTACCGCCGATGCACGCACCCCCTCGCGTCCCGCGAAAATCGCGAATAGCGTAGAGCGAAACGACTGCCGGGCTGCGATTGAAAACCGGTATCACGTGCAAGCCAATTTGCATCGGGCTTATGCCCTTAACGAATTCGGCTGCGGCAGATTCGTGGTCGCAGGTTGCTGAGTGACTTCACTGGCGCGCTCAGCATTGGTTCAGGTGAACCGGTAAGCGTCAAAGATAGAAATGGATTCTACGGGCGGATCATTACTTCATTCGGCCCGGATGGCAGAGTGAACTTTGCTCCGCGCTCCTGATTTAACTTCAAAGTCGCGGGAATGTCCAATTCAGCCACTTCGACCTTACGGGTCCACGATCCACTGGTCCAGAAATCGCTGCGGGTGAAAATCGTCGAACCCACGATCATATATTTTCCGATTTGTTCCTGGTGACCGTCGCGAAACACCAGTGTCGCAGGGGGAAGCGTTTCGCTCCCGGAAGTGCGGCGGCTGTTCGCGCCAGATGCCGAGGCCACCTCGAGTTCTCCGCCGGTGTGCGATTCCCCATTGGTAATCCGCGCCCAATGATCATCCTGCAATTCAAGCAGCATCGGCTCGGAATGATGCTGCACGGGGGCTGGGGCGGATTGCTGCACAATATATTGAGGCCGGGGCGCCTCATCGAATCCGTCGCCGTAATCAAAATCAGAATAAAAAAAGGGCCAGTCGTAATCACCGAAATATCCGGAGGAGCGACGCAGACGGAGGCCGCGCGCTCTCATGCCCCCGCGCGAGAACCCCGCTCCGCGACCGGAGAATCCGCCTCCTCCGTGTCTCTGGGCCTGTGCGGAAGATGCGAAAGGCGTAGCCGCTAGTATCACAGCGAAAAGTAGGAAAGCGCGTCGATTCATGGCGTGATCCATGGGAGCGGCGGGGAGTCCGCTCGTTTTCCGTCAGAGCCAGATATAGTCTCAACTGCGCTAGGAGTCAAGCTTCGGCGGGAACGCGGCGGGAACGCCCAACTACGGTTTCAGGATAATTGCGCGGGCATCACTGTGCTGGATTCGATCCGATTTCGACCTTTATGTTTCGCTGCGTAAAGCGCGGTATCTGCCTGGCTAACCAGCCTTGCGAATTCCGGGGTTCCCTCGCCTTGAAAGCCTGCGATGCCGAAACTGGCCGTAACGCGAATCGTTTGTTCGCGAACATAAAATTCGTGATTACGAAGGTCTTCCAAAATGCGCTCCAGGAACGTGCGCACGTTCTCCTCGTTCGTGTGGGTGAGAACCAACAAAAACTCTTCGCCACCAATGCGTCCGCCAATGTCCGAGCGCCTCAATTTCGCTTTTAGGATTTCCGCAAAGCCCTTAAGAACCATGTCGCCCGCGTCGTGACCGTAGGTGTCGTTCACTCGCTTGAAATTATCGAGGTCAGCCATGGCCACCCAAAACGAAAAGCCGTAGCGCGACGCTCCACTCAATTGACGGGATGCGAATTCCTCGATCGCTCGCCGATTGGGCAAGCCTGTAAGGGGGTCCGTAAGAACAAGTTCTTCCAACAGCTTGTTCTTAACTTCGATCTGTCTCTGAAGGTCGACAATTCGCCGGCCAACCGCCACGCGCGCCGCCAATTCTTCCGGGTAGAAAGGCTTGGTAAGGTAATCGTCTGCGCCGGCCGCAAGACCTTTCACCACGTTTTCTTTCTCGGAAATGCTGGTTACGATGATGACGTAGGTGTAGGAGGATTCCGAGCTGGCGCGAATTTCCTGGCAGAGTTCGATCCCGGTGATATCGGGCATGATCCAATCTGTAATCACCAGGGCGGGACGATGTTGCTCGAACAGTTCTATGGCGCTTTGTCCCGTTTTCGCGAACAAAATCGTGTATTGGTCTTTTTCCAGTGTGCGTTCGACGATTTTGCGATAGACGGCGGAATCGTCAGCTACTAAAACAGTAAAGCGTTCATCAGCATTGCTCATGCGATCCTTTGTGAGAGTCAGCTAAAAGGAGTCGGGAAATCCTAGCACAGGAAGGGCGCGTAAGTCCGCGCTGTACATCGAGTTCGTAGCGTTTGAAGCAACCAGCCGAGGGCAGGGTCCCAGAGAGAAATCTTCGTAATTTCAGCGGGCAACCTTGGCAAAGCGGCCAATCGCCGCACCAATTACAGATGTACCTTTTCCATCGATGCTCGGCCGGACATGAACCACGCGGGCACTGCACTCGACGTGTTCCGGGCCGCGTCCCGTCAATTCGACCGGCAGCTTAAGAGAGACTTCGATCTCCTCACCAAAGGCCACGTGCTTAGTGGATTTAAAGTAGATCCCTAGCTCGGAGATATTAATCGTTTCGCCTTCCTGCACGCCGGTCGAGCGCATTGCCGAAAGTTGCTCGCTTCGCGCACGCGTTCTTTCAGGTGGTTCCGGCGCGAATATCTCGGTGCGGACTCGAAATCGGACCGGAACCGCACAAGGCTTTCGGGTGGCAGTACGGCGTTCCCTGGACATGCGATGCTCCTGGTGGCCGCGATTCTTTTCCTCGAGGAATCCACACCCTGCGTTTTTTGGAGATTACATTTCTCTTGTTTCCGACGCAAACAAAATCTCATCGAGCAATTGCCCTAGATTCTCATTCTGAGACAAAAAGCACAGGTTTCAATTGCGTCGCAGAATCGAGGCTTTAACGCGACCCTGCTTCCAAGGTGTAGTTTTGATGGCGGGAGTCTTTCAAGACGACTTGGAACCGCTAAGCGCTGCTGGAAGTTAAAAGAGGTTGCCACAAAGGAGAAAAAAATTACGAAGGAACTACGTTAATTGTCTTCGAGAACGACGTCTCGGATGTCGGGTATGCTGCATCTTCCACAATGCCTTCATGCCTTGCCATGCGGAAAGAGCAATGCAGAGTCCTGCCGCCGAAGTGGCCACTCCGAGCACGAAGCTGAAATCCAACTGAGAATTTGCTGGCACTTGTTACTCCGTTCACGCCCGCGCTGATTCGAATATCAATTAAGATTCGCGCGTGAACGAAGGTTAACGCTAGACGGAGGGCGAGAAAATAGACCGTTAGTACTTTTTTTCCTAGTACTGCCCCGTTTCGGAGGTGTAGAGGGCATCCTAGGTTGCGCTCTAGTCGTGGCCTTCCGCCATCACCGCTTTCGCGCGATTACTAGGATCCTTGGTTTGGCACAACTTGACTCGTTGTGATGAAGACGATTTGTGCGTCCTTCCTCAAACGCACGTTGCCACTTGTGGATGTTACAAGCGAAGCCACGCCTTTCTTCGTTTCGACATATCCCAGCTCCACGCCCGGCATGTTGTACGCACCGGCACTCTTGTGGTCGAGAGGGCCGACCACCGCCTTAATATCGCGGACATGGATGTTGGGATTCACCTCCGCTTCGATCCTCGATCCCTCCGCCGGCGCGATTGCTTGAATCCTAAAGTTGCCACGACGCTGCTCACCATCTCTGAGAATGACTCGATCGAATAGAATACCGACCACAGATTTGCCTTCCTCAGCGGAGAATACCTGCGCTTCAATAACACGGCCGCCCAAAACGGTACCTTTAGGCAGCAATACCTCGTGGCTCGACTTCAAATCTTCAATTAGCTCAGCTTCAACAGAATCGTCGGGCTCGGCGCCCGTCGTATCTAGATCAGTTTTTAAGCTAGCGAGGACGGAGATGTTTTTCGGCAGATTAATCGGCTGAGCTGACGGATTTGAAGCACTGTCTTTGGGAGGGGCGCTCGCGTTAACCTGCGCTAGTACAGCAGATGGAAACCCGGCAAAAAGGAAAAAGATCATAATTGTGTCCCTTAATAGCACCGCAGGCTCCCTCCTTGAGGGATTATACGCTCGCCAGCACGTGGTGGAAAAACCATGCTCTGAGACTATTTTATGAATATCTGTTATCATCGGTATCATTTTGACAGCTGCAAGCGGTATCCATGGGACTCTACTTGGTTTCGATCGCGGCACTCCTCTCGTTGTCGACCCCGGGCAAGATATTTGCGTTGCCCACCACCCAAGCAACCACGTCAGCCCAGAGTACCCCCACGCCGCCGTCCGGGAGGTCCGTCAACGTCCCTAACAACACGCAAGTTTTCGGAAAGCTGCTTACGAATCTGGACGCACGTCAGGCCAAAGTCGGCGACCCTGTGGATGTCCGCATCAATGAAGACATAAAATCAGGTCATCACGTTCGCGTTAAAAGCGGTTCGACTTTGAACGGTCATATCACCTCGGTTCAACCTTTCTCACCTGAAACATCCCAGTGCGTTATCGCAGTTCTGTTTGACCGCATTACCGTGAAGAACGGCGAGCAAGTAGGTCTTAACCTGGAAATCCAGGCCCTCGCGCCGGAAATGGATGTTAAGTTCGATACGCTCGAAGACGTACGGGGTATGAATGGAGTGCAGCAGGATGCGTTGGTGGCCGGCCATTTGGACGTAGTGAGAGGAACGATTGATGGCCTCAGCCACGAGAGCAGGGGAGTTTACGGACTGAAAGGCATTTCGATCACGAACCAGACGGAAAAAGGGGAGCGTATTTCCCTCGTGGTTTCGAAATCCGGAAATGTACAGTTGAAAAAGGGCTCGCAGTTGGTTTTGCGAGTAGTCGTTCGAAAATCGAGTTTGCGGGAACCTTCTCCCTCGCTGGTTACCACTGGCCTGAATGAAAATGCTGCTTTCGTCGTGCCGCCAAGCGTTGACGATTTTGTCCCACCGGTTTCTCCAGGAGTGACGTGCAATCTACCCGCGGTTCTGCACGGCGTCGGTACCCGAATGACTCAACTGGTGGAAAACCTAGAAAAATTTAGTGCTACCGAACATATTGACCATTACAGGGTTGACTCTGCAGGCGCGCTGCGCTCCGAAGAAACGCGGTCTTTTGAATACGTAGTTACAGTATTGCAGGATCCAGTTTCCGGCTTTCAATTGGACGAATATCGCAACGGCAGCACCGATCCCGCGCAATTCCCAGCGGGCATTGCCACGGAAGCATTGCCGGTTATGGCGCTGATCTTCCATCCACTTTTGGCATCTGACTTCAACATGTCATGCGAAGGCCGCGGTCAGTGGGAAGGCCGCCCCGCGTGGCAGATGCGCTTCGAACAGCGCAAGGACCGCCCGAATCGCATTCGCTATTATAAAATTCAAGGCAATTACTATCCCGTGACGCTCAAGGGCCGGGCCTGGATCGATGTGTCCACGTCGCAGATGTTGGGGCTCGAAACTGATCTCGTCGAGCCGGTCAAGATGATCGATCTCAAGTACGAGCATCTTTCGATCGAGTATGGCGAAGTACAATTCCACTCGCACACCGTGCAGCTTTGGCTGCCGAAGACAGCCGAACTTTATTGGGAGCGTCACGGACACCGCTACTATCGCCGCCACGATTTCAGCGATTTCAAAGTTTTCGCCGTGGACACGCATCAAAATCAAAAACTTCCGAAAGGTTCGTACAGTTTTACCAACACTTCCAGCCAAGATGTGACCGGCGTGCTTACGGTCACTCCGGTCGCGAGTTCAAACCTTAAAGCAGTGTCGGTCAAATTTGTAGTTCCGGCGGGCGGCAGCGTCCTTAAATCTCTCGGCCCCGGCAAGGATGTAGCGATTCCCGGCGAACTCGTGGATTCTGCAAAATACGTTTACAAAGGACCGGAAGGATCAGTCAACGTAGAAGCAAATCTTGCAACGGAGAGCACACTCGAGGTAATTCCCGAACCATCTCCGTAGTCTTGACTGCGGTCCTAAGGCATCTTAACTTTACGAGGCGTAGCGAGAACAGTCGATCCTACAACAAAGTACATCAGAGGCAGTGATAACTCACTAAAACGTCAGCTTCAGGCCGAATTCGATCGTTCGCGGAGCCCCGAGAGCAAATACCCCCGTGCCGACTCCAACACGCACGGAATTAGCATTCGCATAGTTCGTGCCATTGAGTGACCCTGCGCTGCCTGTTAGGATTCCACTAAGCACGTTACCGGGTATGTTAAAGTTTGCGAAATTCAACAAATTGTAGAAGCTTGCGCTGGGCTCTAGAGTAAAGTCTCGCTCCTTTATGTTGAATTTGCCGATCCACGTTACGCTCATGTCGAACGTCTTGAGCCAAGTCAATCCCACTTCTCCAGGTACCACTGGGGACAGCGCGGGGGCGACTCCTCCCAGGTCCTTCAGCTGCGTCAGTGAAAACAACCCATTGCTAATGAGAACATTCCCTGCTGGAGTGGGATTACCGGCTACCGTGTTGTTGTAATTGTTCACGACGTTCGGAAGGTCGCTAAGAGATACTCCGCGCATGAAGGAACCTTGTTTGGTCCCGGGAATCGGATCCCCTACCGTACCGTCTCCGTCGAAGTCAGTGCTAAAAATCTCGCCGGCTCCATTGCCTGTTACCGGAACAGCCAAAGCGCTGGCGAGCGGGCTGTCGAAATGGAAAATCGTTCCGAGCCTGAAATGAGCAGGTAAATCAGCATAGCCGCCGAACGAGAATTGATGCGTTCGGTCGAGAGCAGAGGGACCACTGAAGCCGCAAGGCTTGTTGTTATCGATGGTCGGATTCACAAAGTCCTGATCCGCTGCGGCGGGCGAAGTGCCTGCCGAGGTAGTTAGAGCCGCCCCGCAATTTGTAAACCGTGAAAGAGAATAGGCAAACTGAAAATTTAAATACTTTACGCCGCGGAAAGGACTTTTTACATTGTCGACCAACTTCACATCCATCGCGTTGTAGACCGAACGACCTATCGGATACAGGAATGTCACCAGTCCGAGGTCTGGGTTAATACCAGTGAACGCACACGGGTAGCTGGTGCCTAAGCCAGTTTCGCAACCGCTGATCCCAAGATCAGCTGCGGAATCGAGCCCAAAGCTTCCAAAATCGGACATCGTCGCGGGCCCAGCCGGATTCCCTCCAGAGGGGGGATGAAGCCCTGGACAAGCACCAATAGCGTCGTTAATGGTTGGTACTCCGCACGCCGCCAAGGTCGCGGCAATGGCTTGTTGTGCAGCCGATTTGTTGAAATATCTAACATCACCGCTGTGGTTAGCGTCCACACCGATCAAGTAATGTAAATTCACATTGCGAAGGTAATCGACGCTCAAGACCATTCCGGGCATCAGCTCGCGTTGAATCCCAGCATTCATCTGAATCGAGTAAGGCGTCCTGTACTTGGGTGCGAGCGCGCCGAGGAATATTCCGGATCCACTCTGAATCAAATTCGGTATATACGAGGGATTCGGGGCACTGGCACCTACGGCCTTAGAAGCCTGCTGATAGGTCGTCTGGAAGTTGGCAATGCATTGCGCCGCAGTAATTCCATTGCAATTGTCCCCGCCCATCATATTGTGGTCTTCAATAGTTGCTCCAATCAACGATCCACAGATAAAGCTCGCCGCAGTGGAGTCGCCACCCAAAAATTCTGTAGGTCCGGGCGCACCAGGAGCAGGAAACGGAACGCCGGAGCCCGTCGAATTGGTGCAAGCAAACGGATTTGCAAGAAAAGCACCGGTAGCAAGTCTTTCTGGACGATCGAATTCGGCATTATTCCAGATCGCATTTTCGTAGAAGACGCCGATGCCGGCTCGGATCACCGTCTTGGAATCTTTTCGTGGGTCCCAGGCAACACCCAGCTGTGGGCCAAAATTGTGATTCGGCTGATTGACACGATCCGCTAAGCCAGGCATCACACTGTTTAGCTCCGCTGCGGCTGTCCCAGTAAATCCAGGTAAGTCACTATCCGACCTTCCCGTATCACGCACGTAACGCACGCCATAGGTTAGCGTCAAGTTTGGTTTGACCTTCCAGCTATCTCCCACGTACAGGCCTAGACGGTTGTCCGGCGGTGTGCCGCTGCAAGGAGCGTTGAACGCGGGAATTTCTGTGTCGCACTCTTCTCCGTTACCGAGCGTCACGTTGTCCACCGGATAATTCAGCGGGCATGAAGAACCCGTAATCCCGTTGGGACACGTGAACGGACCGCTCGCCGCGTTCGCAATTTCCTGAGCGCTTCCGATCGGGCTTACGTTCGCGGTGATCGCGCTGAACGAAAATAGACCTCCGCCACGCAGCCTGTTGTACGAGACGCCATAGCGAAGAATATGCGTGCCTAGTAATTTGCTGCCGTCGTACTTGAGTTGCCGATCTGTCTGGTAAGTCTGTTGTGGCGCCAGGAAATTGGGGCCGGTCAGGAAGCCAAAGCTCGTGAAATTTAAGCTGACCGGAAAATTCGCAAATGGCAAGCCCGACCCAAGAACTGTATCTCCCAGGTTATTTATGAATTTGAGATATTCGAAGCGGAAACTGTGCGTGTATCCGCCTTTGGTCGTGAAATCCGCGCCGATCACATGGGTTCGGGTGTAGTTCTTGTCCTCATAGGGCTGATACCCTACAGCCCCGCCCGTCGCCACCGCTTTGCTGTCAAAATAGCTGAAACGGTAAAACATCCGCACGTTCTTCCAAAACTGCCAATCGAGTCTCGCATCGTAATCGGTTTCGCGGAACGGAGTGCCCGTGTTTCCGGTATACACATCGAATGGCGGAGCAGGAACGATCGGCGCCGATAGGTTCTGGTTTGTATGTTCGGCATCCAGGAAGAAAAATAGTTTATCCTTTACGATAGCGCCGCCAAAATTGCCGCCATCCTGATTTCTCTCGTAGGGCGACGGAGGACCCGGAAGCGGCGCAGAGAAAGCGCTGTCGCGAAACAACGCGAATCCTTCCCCGTGGTAGCTATTCGTGCCCGCGCGGGTCGTTACATTTACCGCACCGGATGACGTGAGTTCATTCGAAAGATCCAGTGTCGACTGACTGATCTGGAATTCGTCGATGGCGCTCGCCGGAATATTCTCCGTCGTAGTACCCACTGTCTCGTCGCTGACGTCCACGCCATCCACTTCAATGCGCGCGGTTCGCCCGAAACGCCCGCCTACGGAAATCGAAGAAAAACCAACTTTCGTGGGGTCAAAATCGGCCCCATCCTGAATTTGCACTCCGGGTTCGAGCTGTGCCAGATCCAGAAAGTTCCGGCCGTTGACCGGCAGGTTCTCAATCTGCTCCTTGTTCAAAACTCCCTGAACACTGGCCTGCTCCGTATTTACAGCCACAGACTGTTCGGCAACCTCAACCACAGTGTTCGCAGCGCCGACCGGCAGACTAAGATTAATTCCTGAAACCACGCCCACCCTTACCACCACGCCTTGTTCGACTGTCTTGAATCCCGTCGCCTCAGCACGAACAGAATAATTTCCCGGAACAAGAGTGCCAGAGTTATATGTGCCAGCTGATGACGTGGTGGTCTTGACGGTTTGGCCTGTGTCTTTGTTTGTGATCGTGACTTTGGCGCCCTGCACCACCCCGCCGCTGGAATCCGTAATCGTTCCTTCGATGTTCCCTGTCGCGACGGTACTTTGCGCATAAAGCGGTGTTCTTCCCAAAACGAAGATGAAGAAAGCAACAAGTAACACAGTTTTTGCTCTCAATGAAGGTCCAGCAAGCATGTCGTCCCACCCCGGGAGTGGAACAACACCCCCGATAGAATTTAAATGTTGCCGGAAACGATATACCTCGGATTTTGCGCGGTCAAGCTAGAGTTACTTTTTTTGGGGAAGCGAAATGCAGGACGCGCCTGAAATATTAGATTTGGAATTCATTTAGTCTAAGAATCAATAGACGGCGGACATTCGCGATGACGACTGTGTTTTGAAAGCTAGTACCACGTGACAATCAGGGTCCCGCCTAGCGCGGCCAGTGCCGCAACTCCGTGGTAAAGTTGTCTTATGGTCAGACCTGAAATCTTAAATGGAACTTTGATTCTTAACATCGAAGGAATGGATAAACTCTGGGCTTTCAAAAGCCAGCTCAGCATTCCGTTGCAACATATCACGGGTGCCCGATTGGATGAGGAAGTCGTTAAAGAGTGGATCCACGGAATTCGGATGCCGGGCACTTCCATTCCCGGTGTGATAACTGCAGGAACGTTTTATCAGGCTGGCAAACGTGTTTTCTGGGACATCCATCATCCCGAGAGGGCGGTTGTTATCTCTTTAGCTCACGAATTTTACAGCGAACTGATTATCGAAGTCGAAGACCCTGATACATTCATTTCAAACCTTAAGAATTCAATCAATCAGAAAGTCTAAAGGCGTTCCCTACCCGGAAGTCTTTCCCTGATATTTTCAGCCCTGAATCGGCTCCGTCACGCCACCGGCCTGCGCCGGAATAAATGAATCACGAAGGCGATGAGCGCAAGAATCAGTAAAAGATGGATAAGTGCGCCGACGACGTGAAAAACAAGAAAAGCCCCAATCCACGCGAAAAAAAGTATTAGAGCGAGTGCTAAAAATCCATAGCGCATAATCTTTCTCCCCAGTGGCGATACTAGCACGCTTCGGTACAGGACTTCCGCGCCAGAATTCGATCCACACACGCTACGCCTGGCCGGCAATCACCAGCGTCAGCAATGCTCCAAAATAAAGCACGATCACTTCCCCATGATCACTTCCCGGACCTTTCCCGAAAAAAGCAAAATGGTGCACGAAAGCCCACGCGACGAAAATATTAGCGAAGCAATAGAGCGCGGCTCATCTCGTTCCGAGCCCAATTATCAACAGAATCCCGCAGACGAAATCCGAGAAGAATGCGAAAAGGAATGAGACATGTGATCCGATACCAATGGGATTGGGAAAGTGCGCCATGAACTGTACCCAGTTTGCAGGTTGCTTTTCCCATCCGTGACGCAAAAAGAGCGCTATTCCGGCCCAGACTCGCAAAATTGCCAGTCCAATTTGAGATCGCTCCGGGAAGAAACGCATTAACAGAACGTCTTTTAGGGCCGCCCTTTCATCCTCCACTATCAAATGTCGCTGCAAACAGCATCGGCGCTTCGTGTGCGACGCGCAATTTAAGAAACAATTTGAGACAATTTCCGATGGCGAACAAAAAGCGAATGTGCTAGGTTATCGTCGTGGACGAATCACGAAAGAAAACTCTCGCCGTTTGTGCGGCTTTCATTGCCGCCCCGCGCATCATGTTCTTAGATGAAGAATCGCCATCGGCTTTGCGAGAGGCACTGACGGACGCTATCCGAAAGGCGGAGATTTTGCTCAGTCAGGTTGACGCGCGCTGGCCGACAAACCGAATTGCGGGGAAAAGCTAGGTTGACGAGACTAGAGGCAAGTTTGCGGCTGGCGAGCGAGCGATTCACCGATCACGGAGCACGTCGAGAAACGGTTTCCCTACGACCTCAAGGCGCCGCTCCAGTCTCTTCGTACAATCACAGGCGCTACAGGCCCACGGTTCGGATCCATCATAATCGCGGCAACGGCGCCGGTCGTGCGCGTCTTGAACCTTGGTCAATTCGAAGTATTGCTCCCAATAGGGCTGCTCTTCCTGCAGCGGAGTAGGACAGTAGCAAACCTCGACCCAACGCGCCGTACCGTCTTCGCAAAAGCGCGCGTCGTTCATGTTTCGCAGATATTCCCCCTCCGCGACTGAACCCCTCCCCAGCGTCCCACGATTGATTGCCTGCAGCAGCGCCTGCTCGCAACCGGGCTTAATTCTCGCTCGCACTAGATAACGCATGAAGCTATCTTAGCACCAGGCCATGATCACCAACACATGGTGCGTTAGCAGAAGAAAACGACTGGCGGTATTGCCAACGCGGGGTTTATTTTTTGGAGTTAAGTCCACCAGCGCCAACCCAACTTAGGGCAGAATAACGGACGGGAGAGACCATGACCAAGCACACAATCGTTGGTTTAACGCTGGCGCTGTCGGTGGGCCTTTCGCTTACGGCGTGTAAAGACACCAAAACGCTGCAAGAAAATGAACAGTTAAAGGCCCACATAGCGCAATTGCAGAAAGATTCCGGTGATCTGGGAAATCGCGTGGATGTCCTAACGAAGGAAAACACCGAGCTTAAGGATGAGATCGAGCTGGTGAAAAAGCAGTGTCCGGCGAAAAAAGCAAAAAAATCGAAAACTCATCGCCATCACCATCGATCGTCCAATTCGGGGGCCACAAGTCAGGAGTGAATCGCGCGGAAGACGTCGGAAAACAATGAGCCGCTATTGAAAAACAAGCGCTTATAGGCCCTGTAGAGCTTTGTTTCCTGGTTCGGCACCGCCTGTGACACGATCATTTGCTCGCGCGTTTGGCTCCTGTTATTTTTGAGGAGATGGCTGATTACCGCAGCGCCCTGCTTAAAAGCGAACTGAACACCAGGCGCAGCCAACGCGTGGCCGCGCGCATTCGCGTAGAGGTACAACGCCGAGCGGAAGACAAAGGTCCCTTATCAGAGATTGGGCATACCTTGGTAGTGAACGCTCATGGCGCTCTTGTTAGCCTGGCCATGAAGGTACAAGCGAATGACCTCCTGATGGTTAAGAATGTAACCAGCGGCGAAGAAATGTATTCCCGAGTGATCCGCGTGGGAGAAGTAGCAGCAAATCACAGCGAAGTCGCCCTCGAGTTTACTGAACCAGCCCCGCGCTTTTGGCATATCGACTTCCCTCCCGCGGATTGGAAGGTTGCCTAAGTCCGCGCGTCACGATTGATCTGCAATAATTTTCGCTTTGAAAGTGCTGCGGGAATGCCGCTGCGGACGTTTTCTTACTTAGTAGACCAACACCCGCGCAGAGTACGACCGCACTAACTCGCAACTCAATTGTGCTGGAAACTTTTTAGTTCAATCAGATTTTCACTTCAGGTAACTGCGCACGATGCCGATCAGGTCATCTGCGGCTTCTTCGGACGATTTGCTGTTCCTCGGCATGTGGTTCCGAATGTGGTCTTCCATGAGCTCGCCCATGAGGCTGTTGATCGCTCCGCGTGCAGCAGCCAATCTCTGCAGAACTTCAGCGCACTGCTCGTCCTCGTTGAGCGCCCGCAAAGTGGATTCCAGCTGGCCGATTACTTTTTTCGTCCGGTTCACCAAATCTAACTTTTCTCGAGAGGTGTGAGACATTTCGATTTGCTACCCAGTAGGGGTATAGTATTACAGTACCACGGTACGGTATCAGTTTAAGACATTCGGGCAATTGATGCAAAAGTTTAGTTTAGGGAACCAGGGCGCCTTGATAGAAGTACGGACGCGAGAATAACGCGGTCTCCCTCTGTAACAGGGCATTAACGAACTCCAGGCTAGACTCACGGGACATTGTCAGTGACAAAACAGGTCCAGCAACTTGCGAATCGTTCGTTGCAGAGTGTACGCCGAACCGCGTGGGTTGTATTCAGTCTGCTGGTAATGTTCGGATGGGCCTCGGTCGCAAGGGCCCAAGAAACCGAGGCGAAGCCCTCCGTTGTTCCCGCGGACCAAAATCCTGAACTAACTGTCGACACGCAAGCGTCAGCCGACAATCTCGGCAATCCTGAGGAAACCGATTCCGGCGGTCCTGCGGATCCCGAAACAATGTTTCCTCATTTTAAAGACACGCGCTTCTGGCTCTCCGGCCAAGCAAATTTCATCTTTCAGACTCATCCTCCCTTCCCTGCCCCGTACAGCGGCCCACATAGCCTGGGCCCCCAATACGAAAAGGCCACATCCAGAGTGCTCACGCTGTACACCGGGGTACGGCTCAGTGATTCTTTTGAAGTCCTTGCCGACCTTGAAGAAGCTGGTGGCGCCGCGCTCAGCCAGGGCTTCGGTTTAGCTGGTAATACGGATCTGGACATCGTACGAAACCCTTCACTGAGTAAAGCCCCTTATCTGGCGCGGGGTATGTTCCATAAGGTGTTTGCGCTAAGTAAGGACAAGATAGAAAACGAGCGCAGCACCCTATCGCTTTTTGAGGAACTGCCGCGCCGCCGGCTGGAAGTACGCTTCGGCAAATTCAGTATGCCGGATTTCTTCGACGTCAACTCCGTGGGCTCGGACACGCACTTTCAATTCACGAATTGGACCGTAGACAACAACGGCGCCTGGGACTATGCCGCGGATACACGTGGTTACACCGTTGGCCTGACAGCTGATTTCGAGGATCGGAACTGGGGATTTCGCTTCGCCGAAGTGCTGATGCCGAAGGTCGCCAATGGGATCGATTTGGTATGGCGGCCTTGGCAGGCACATGCGGAGAATTTTGAATACGAGTTGCGCCGAGGATTCATCCCCAAGAAAAGTGGCGCAATCCGTCTGCTTGCTTATACGAATTACGCCAATATGGGCATTTACCGGAAAGCTGTAACGGAGTTCGAAGAAGACCTGGTTCCTCGGCCCGAAATCACGGACCATCCCTGGCACATTACCCGCAAATACGGATTTGGCGTGAACCTGGAACAAAATATTGCCCCACACTTGGCCGTCTTCGCGCGTTATGGCTGGAACAATGGCAAAACGGAATCCTTCGCCTACACCGAAGACGATTTAACGGTCGCGACAGGGTTAGGGGCTGCAGGCGCGCTATGGCATCGGCGCAATGACCGCGCCGGAGTAGCGTTTGTCACAAATGGAATTGCAAAAGATCATCAAAATTATCTCCGCCTTGGAGGGCTGGGGTTTCTGCTAGGCGACGGCGGGCTGAATTACGGCCGGGAAAACATCATCGAAACCTATTACACCGCGCACATATGGCGAGGAATTTACCTGGGACCAGGACTGCAGCACATCAACAACCCAGGATACAACCGGGATCGCGGACCGGTGATCGTCCCTTCCCTCCGGCTTCACGTAGAGTTCTGAGGGAGCGGCACTCGAATTTCAATTTGCACCAAACCGAAAGACGCAGTTCCAGAGAAAGTGACAATCGCGATAAATACTTGGTCCGATGGCGGCATACGCGATAAAGTCTCCAAGGAAGGGGCTGTAGCTCAGATGGATAGAGCAGCAGTTTCCTAAACTTCTGTCCCCGAACACAGACCGGATGACCGCTCCTTGTTAGTTCCCGGAATTAAAGAGGTTGCGCGAACCTATACGATGCTGAATTTCCGGTGGATGGGCAACTGTAGTAAAAACGTAGTAGTTTTTATGTAGTGGCCGCTAGCATCGGAGCCAATCGTTGAAGCGGCGGCTGTTTAAGCTCAAATTTCAATTGTCGCAGGTCTGCAGAAAACCGTCCGACAGCATCACGACCCGGCGTTCAGGAACACTTGCGAATCCGTATGGTGCCGTGCAACCACGTGTCTCTATGCAACGAGTGACAACATCCTACAAGTTTGCACTCAATGAATACGAACTAAGTTCGCTGGCGGGCCTGTAGACCTGCGCGCAGGTCCGCCAGTTTTTCAAGTCCCCGCTTCAAAACCAATCGTGACCTCCATCGTCGTCCGCGCGCCGCCGGCCGCCTCGGTCACAGTTGCCGCCAGCGGATAGCACCTCACGAAGAGACTATGCGACGATAGAAACAGTGTGTACAAAAACACCGAAACTGCCGCTGTGAAAAATATGTAGATGTAGAAAAAAGGATACTTGATCAGCATTTCGGCTCGCAGCCCACGAGCGAGAATGACCAACTGCAGCGCAACGCCGAAGTGCCACAGAATGTGGACCATGTCAGGACCTGCAGGCATCCTAACACGAGGCTTTCTCTGAGAAGAAGCGCGTCCTCGGCCGAACATTCAGTGGCCGCCTGACGACACGTACGGCCCGAACTGAAAGCTCGGGCCTGTGCTAACATTGGCTCGGCGGGCCTGTAGCTCAGTTGGATAGAGCGAGGCACTCCTAACGCCTAGGTCGCCAGTTCGATTCTGGCCAGGCCCACCACCCACCATTAAGGCGCACAAATAAAAAACTAGTGGGTGTCGAGACCCAATAGGTATATATTTCGGCACTTATGGAGGACAGGAGTTATAGTAACGTTCTATTACTATGAAGTAAATTTATATTAGACTGACGCTGAAACTAAAAGTTGATTGTCCCCTCACTGTGCATTGGCTCGAACCCATTTGAGTGGGAGAGCGCATCTTCGCCCAACCGGCATCCACGTATACTGATGCACGAAGCTTGTCCCACCATGGGCCATACGCAGCCAGAGCGCCGCCTGCGGATCGCCATCTATCGATGATTTCTCCGTTGGATAGTTGCGCTGGTAAATCGGAAGAGAGTTCGTAACCGCCGGAGACGTACCGCGAACCCGAATGATTTGGCCAGCCCGTTTGCGGATCGGAGAAGTCCTCCCGATATTCGAGAGTGCCGCCGCTCTCCGTCACGCGTGCTTCGTACGGATAAGGATGGGCCTTCGCGGATACTTCACAATTGTCCGGATCAAATTGAATTTCTTCGTCGGCTGGGCTCGGGCGCGTTACGCTCTCGCGTGCCCTAATCTCAAAGCCTCCGCGATTGAGCTTTACTTGCACGCGGCGAAGGGTTTTTGCGCTTCCCTCTGCCTCGGTGATGGCACGGCCGAGAATCTGATAGCTCTTTGCGTCATGTGTCACCAGAAAGCTCACCGACTACAGCAAGACACTGAGCAGGACTCTCGAATGCACTGTTAAGGCGAAACCATCTTTTTTCAACAAGGTCGGACCCCACTTAGGGACTTGCAGCACGGTGCGATGATGTTGCGGCAATCTAGCAATCGCCGGTGGCTCGCATGCGGGTGGTATTGCGTACTGAAAAACTAAGAGATGTGGGAAAGTGCCCCGCCGGATCGCTCACGAGCAAGCAAACTCAGCAGTCCAAGCAGAGTGCTTTTCCCTGATTGCGGGAGCCCGACTGTCTTGCATTCATCTGTCTGGTCAGATATAATGTGACTATAGTTATAAGGACAAGGTCATGAAGCGAATCTCAGCGGCAGAATTTAAGGCTCGATGCCTTCGCGTTATGGACGACGTACGGGCCACCCGAGAGGCGGTCGTTATCACCAAGAGGGGCCGGCCGGTTGCCAAGCTGGTTCCAGCTGACGCGCCCTCGCAGAATTTTTTGGGTTGCTTGAACGACGTTATCCAGATATCCGGAGACATCGAATCGCCCGTCGAGTCAGTTGAGAGCTGGGAGGTCCTCCGTTGATCCTGCTCGATACTCATGTGCTCGTTTGGGCCGTGGCCGACCCGCGGCGGCTGTCCCGGCCGGCGGTTCGGTCGATTCGACAGGCGCGGGCAACGGACGGCCTCGGGATCGCAGCAATTAGCCTGTGGGAGCTTGCTATCCTGTTCGCACGCGGGCAACTGCGCGGCCAGGGGACAACAGAGACATCGATTCAACGCATGGTGGAAGAGTGCGGCGTGGTTGTAAAGCCCATTACGACCTCGATCGCAGCGCTGGCAACCCAGTTTCCCGCTGACTACCCGCGTGATCCGGCCGACCGATTGATCGGCGCGACGGCCAGAGCCGAGGGGCTTGTTTTGGTGACTCGAGATGAAGCGATTCGAAAGAGCAGACTCATAAAGACTATCTGGTGAGGAGATTTTCGCAACGAGTGTCGCCGCTACTCTTCCCTTCTAGTCTTCGAGCCATGGGCAGTGCTGTGGCAGCGGTCGTAGAGCGTGATCAGATCGGCTTCGCTATCATCTCCGAGACAGCTTCGTGGGTTCGGTAGTGCACCTCGAGGTTTGCGAACCAGCCGCACGCCTGGCAGCGCCACCCATGTTGCTCGAACGCCACGTTCGCAAATTCGCGCTGCATGGATTCAGTTCAACGAACGGACTCTATGCCTCGCGCCGCCCAACTCTCCCATCGGCAGGATGCACGAGTGCCACTCCGTGTGTCATAGTTCTTGTGACCGCACAGCGTCACCGATTTCACACCCCGGAATCTGCGAGGCCGTAGGCGGCCTGGCATGGCTGCGCGCTTCGGAGCAACAGAGCGCGGTCTGGATATTAAGTCTGCCGCCGAGAAGAATGCCGAAGCAAAGACAGCCATCGCGACGCGCCCGAACACTCGCGCGTAGAGTTCGCCAACATATTTCGTGATTCCAGATTCCATCGAGGGCAATTCCTGCCTTCGCGCAAAACGTGTCCCAGAGCCGTACGAAGTGATCCGAACCCGGGTAGCTTGTCATCGTTTCGATTCGTTCTCGCAGTCACTTGGGTGATGACCGCGAGGAAAATCTTGTAACTCTTTGCGCCGCTTGTCATAGAGAACTTCATTATCGCGTCATATAGACATGCGCCTTTTCCTTCCCCAGTGGTCTAATATCTCACCCCGCTCGAATTCCTCAAGTGCTGCAAATCTCAACAAAGGAAAGCCGAGCGTCACGAATCATGTGGACGAGTACATCGCATTGACAAATTCATTTTGTGAGCATTTATTCCAATTAGCGCTCTATCCTGAAATTTCTCCTCCAAAAAGCAGCCGCCCTCCGGGATTCGTCACGGGGACGATGTTGGTGGCTACAGCCCAGATGACTTCCGACGTGTCGACGCCAAAGGCTGCCATATATCCACCATCGTTTTCCAGCGGTGCAATGCTAGAGCCCTTCGATCGTCGATCGAGAGCGCTCGGGTAGAGGAACGTTGATGACCGATGTTAGCAACGCGAACGAGCAACATGATCTTCGTAACTCTTGGGCAGCTCTCGATGATGGGGGCACGATCTGAATGACATCAATCAAGTTGTCGCTGTAATTTTGCTCATCGTTGCGATAGGATTCGTAAACGTTCGCTCTTTCTCTTCCGGATCCTTGGCTGGCTCCCGCATACTAAAAGAATCTGGATTGATTCGGGGTTACCGCATGGGGCGAATAAATAATGAATGAGCACCGTAGTTTATCGCGCCGCAGTTTGCTGCGGATGGTCACAACAGCAGTGGGCGTCACCGCAGCGGGAAGATTCGGAGCATTCACAAGTCTGCTGGCCCAGCAATCTCAATTTCCCGGCGACGAGAAAGCGCTCCCCACTTTTACCGGCCCATCACAGAACCCGTACTGGAATTCAGTTGGACCTGTGGTCCAATATCCTCAGAAATTCCCATTGGTGCTGCTCACGGACAGGCCAGTGCAACTCGAAACTCCGCGTCATTATTTCAGACAGCCCTCACGTCCAACGGGGCCTTCTACGTCCGCTGGCACCTGGATGAAATTCCCAATAGCGTCGACCTTGGCGACTTGGCGCTTAAGCGTGGAGGGCAATGTCAAGCGCCCCCTTGAAATTTTCGATGAGCGACCTCACAGAACAAATTCAAACCGGTCACTGTAACGGCAGTCAATCAGTGTTCCGGGAAATAGCCGCAGCAAGTTCCAGCCGCGTGTTCCCGGCGGTCAATGGGGCCACGGCGCGATGGGCAATGCGAAATGGACAGGCGCGCCTCTGCGCGAGTTGCTTGACGCCGCTAAAGTGAAGTAGGATTCGCTCGCCGTCCAATTTCAAGGGCTGGATCAAGGGCGAAGGGCCGGAAGGACACGGCTCGCACGCGTTCTGAAGTCGCTCGATCTGAACGATTCCGTCCTCGACGACTCCATCGTCGCCTACGCCATGAATGACGAGCCGCTGCCGATGCTGAACGGATTCCCAGTGCGCCTGATCGTTCCCCGGTTATTTCGCCACATACTGGGTGAAGAGTTTAGCTGGCATCCGCGTCGTTGGATAAGCCGGACGAAAATTTCTGGATGAAGACGGGTTATCGCGTTCCCGACACGCCGCACGGCGACACAACTCCGGAAGATGTGAAGGCGGGCAAAGTGAAGACCGTGCCAATCAGTCGGATGCCGGTGCGCTCCTTCATCGTTACACCAGAAGGCGATAGCAAGCTCGTCACGCAATTGCCCGTGACCATTCGCGGTATCGCTTTCAGCGGCTATGGCTCCGTGAATAAATTGGAAGTATCCGTTGACGATGGTAAATCGTGGACCTCTGCGGAGCCCGGTGAAGATCACGGTCCGTATTCCTTCCGCACGTGGTCTTATGTATGGACGCCTCCGAACCCGGGCCGCTACGTTCTAGCCGCACGCGCAACAGACGGCAAACGAAACGTCCAGCCGGACGAAGACGTCTGGAATCCCGGCGGATATTTGTGGAATCGCATCGAGCGCGAAGAAGTAGTGGTAGGACGAGCAAGTTGAGAGAGAACATGAGGCGCACCACCATTTGGTTCATCGCAATTTTGGCCGGCTTGACGGCTGCGGCGGGCAGCCTGGTGTACGCACAATTTGACGGCGGCTACTATTCACAGAAAAATCCCGGAGCAATCGCGCAGCCCGCTCCGCCAAAAGAAACCGACGGTGCGAGTTACAGTGTGGCCGCTTATCCGCTCTATTCGCCAGATTTCGCCCCCGGCGCAGGGCGCGAAGCCGTCCAATCCTACTGCAGCACCTGCCACAGTACGCGCTACATCACCATGCAGCCGCCGCTGCCGCCGGAAACTTGGGTGGCAGAAGTCAACAAGATGGTGAACGTGATGGGCCAACCCATCCCCGACGACGTGCAACCCGTCATTATCAAATATCTGCAGATGCATTACACGCCCGAAACTCGCAAGCCCTAGCACACTGCGGCGCATTCTGCCAGGTTGGCGAGATATGAAAATTCCTTAAGGCATATCTAAATTAGAGAAGTCCCCACCTTGGGGCTGTATCTCGATAACCAGACGCTGATCGGTACCACCTGTATTAAGCACAAGTTTCGCTGAGTAAGCAGAAGTTATATGAGCTACTCTTTTGGGTACGGAACTGCTTCCCGCCACCTGTTACCAGCAGAGCGATTGTCGTTGGTCATACCATTGCGAACTCAAGTCTTGGGTTACGTCGGTATCAGCCCTAGGTCCTCGACATCAACCCGAAACGAGTCAGTGTGACAAAGAAGCTTGTGCGCGAATCAAGAGCACCGATTCGATGCAAGCTTCTGGTGCAGCGAATGCCCTCGCTAGGCAACCGTGAGTCTTACCGAGTTTGGGGCGGCGAATTGACACCTGGCACGATAACAAACTCGGAAACTGCGATCGACCTCCGTCCACGCGAGACCTAACCGAGGAACTCGACATTTCGAGGACGGTCGTGCTGTTGGCTTACGATCATTGCTTGCGGAAGGGTTATCCTGGCGTATTCGAGCCGTGGTGTTTGTGTGCAGCAGCTGGTTTCTTGCAAATGCATCCGTTTGGAATACGATTGCGGCCGCCACCGATTACGCCGGCAACTTTCGCTTCGGTGCGATTCTCGGCATCGCGAAAACTCGAATGGGAACAAACTCGATGGACGGCGGTCTTAGAGGTCCATTCTTTGCGCACTCGCGTCCTTTTCCGGCGGTCCTCGTCGGTGGCCTGATTGTGGGCGCATTGGACTTGGCTTATGCGATCGTGGTTTACAGTCCCAAAACAACCGACCCTCATTCCGCAAACTATCGCCAGCGGCATCCTCGGCGTGAATTCGTATAGCGGGGGAACACGGACCGCCGCGCTCGGAGTCGTCTTGCATTTCGTCATCGCGCTTGGTGCCGCCACTGTCTATTATATGGCCAGCCGCAAACTCAGAGTCTTGGTTGGTCTCATTTACGGAGCCTTGGTTTAACTGTCCATCTGGGATCTCTTTCGGACTGATGCCGTGGCTGATGTATCGCATTGTCCGTTTTGCGACGCGCTACTAAACGACTGGCTCCCAACAGTCCGTCATTTAACACTAGCGGGCATCGCTATCTGTTGTCCCTAGTCGCAAATCATTTTAATTACGATTAGCGATTTCGACGATTGCTCCGAAGTTAGTAGTGGTGGCGTTTCCTACTAATCAGGTCGTTTCACTGAATCTGAATAATGTGATACGCCCCTTATTAATCTCTTCCGATTTCTTCAGCATGGAAAAATCCACGCCGGACTTTTTCGCCAGATATACGCTAGGTTCTTTTGGTAAGGCAGAAAAATGGAACATCCACATCCAGAGGGGACAATAGACAGGAACCCGCCCCAATGCACATTGGAGCTGTGATGACAGTGAATTCCTCCAATTTCGCGAACAGTTTTGATCGTGCGGTTTTGGAAACCTTTTTACGGTTCTGTAATAATGCTCTTAACAAGTTGAATTTGATGGTCGAACGTAGAGCAATTCTCCTGAGCGTCCTAGAGGAGCAATTTCCACATTTCCGAGATTTCCACATCTAAAATTGTTTCTGGTCGGATTGACTCCTTGTCTGCGCAGAGTTACAACGTTTTTGCCGAAGCTTTCAGTCATCTGAGTCTTGAATGGCACGGCGAGCGAAAGCTTGACAGGCTATTCAGAGGCCGGACAGATAGAACGTCTTCGACAAAGTTCGGAATGGTATGGCATCACGGCGAGATCCAAGGTCCGGCAAGTGGCAGGCAAGGGTTGCTCGCGTTAAGCAACGCTTAACGTGGCAGCGCGACGCAAACCACGGGCTGACCCGGTGAGACTTGTTGTGTCGGCTTCTCCCGGTAACACGGGAGAACGCTCGAAAGCTGTTGCATTTCGTGACTGAGGGGAAGGGGCGAGCAATCGCCCCTTTTCTTTTTCGCACTAGAACGTATCGCAGATGCAGCTCATCAACGTAACTGTCTTGAAATGGCGTTAGGGCAGATAACGGAGACATGCACTTAACTCTCCGTGGTAACTTCGTCCTGGGTCCGTTGAATTCCGTGGTGAAGTTCTGAACCGCGACGGCGCTAAAGGCGCTACGTTTTAGGTTTCGGACGGACCGATGTTTTTCGAGAGTGCCAGCACAGTGCTAAACTTCCTATCCAACGACGAGAAATTTTTTGATGAGCTCAATAGTCTCGCACGAATTCAGGTGAACGCAGCCCAACAACTCTTTGCTATTCTTGAGACCTTCCCGAAGCTCGAATACCAGCGACACGAAATAGACGAACATCGACGGAAAGCTTCAGATCTGGCGCAGGGGTCCTTGGCTTTGCTAGATCATGTATTCATCGCGCCACCAGATCGCGATGACATCCTGGCATTGATTGCCGAAATGAACGCGGTGATCGAGGCGATTTCCGATCTCTCGGAGCGTTTCTTGTTGCCTCTGGAAAGTTTGTATCCAGACCTTTCCGCGCAGTCGCGCAACCTGCTGGAAATGGCCATACAGGTGGAGGGGATTATGACGAGGATGCGCGAGAAGACAAACCTCTCTGAGTTGGCGGAAGATAGCGTAAAGACGCTTGGTGTGATCGAAGGGAATGTCAAGAGGGATCGTAAGGAGTTTCTGGCAGAAATGTTTCGTGGTAGGCCCGATGCCGGCGATCTGATGAAGAAAAAGGACTTGCATGACCTGCTGGAAGAAGCAGTCGCGCAGATGACCGAGGTTACTGAGGTGTTAACACATGTGTTGCTAAACAATGCGTAAGACGACCGAGGCACCCACCCGTCTCTTTGACCGTGGACTTCAAGGAAATTGCAGTAGCCATTTGACCGACAAACGTTTGTCGTCGCCAGGCGGTGACGCCGGCGTAAAGCTTTCGTGACCCAACTTCGACAAAGGCGCCCGCGGCTACGACTCGATTCCGAGTCGTACCGAAGGCTTTGGCGACAAGTGCTGCAACGGGACGGATGGCGGTGCCAGCGTTGCGGCAGCCCAACTGATCTTCAAGTACACCACATGAACCCGCGGAGCCGGCTGGGGGATGACACCGAGGAAAACCTCATTACCTTATGCGCGCGGTGCCACCATCGAGTCCATCTATGAAAACCTGACTGACCATTTTTTAGAGAGTTCTGCTGGGAGATCGAGCCTTCCCTCTTCCAGGTCACCTGAATGCCCCCCCCCGAACACCACTGTATGCCTGTCCCAAGTCTGGGCTTCTGGGCAGTAGTCTTGCTTGCTGTCCTCGGTCGACAATTCAATTACCACGAAGGATCAGCGTGTCAATGGACAATGGACAACATGCCTCAAGGCGGCATACCGGTGTAGCATGTTCGCGGGCTGCGATCCCCTTCTTGTCTGTGGATGGATTCTTTTGTGTCCCTGGCAAGCCAGTGCAAACTAAGAGTAAATTCGCGTCCCTCATTTTGGCCGCTGTGTTCTTGTCAGCCGTAACTCTCTCGAGCTGCGGGGCCCAGACGAGCGCTAGCAAGCCGGCATCCCCGGGTCCTGTCCCGCAAACCCTCACCGCTGATCCGACTAGTTTGAACCTCGGAAGTGTCACAGTCGGTACGACCAGCGCTGCCCTTACGATAGCGCTCACGAACGCCAGCAGCTCGGGCTCGATCACGATTAGTGCCATCACCGTCTCAGGTCCGTTCGCGTCTACTGGAGTGACCATGCCGACGGCGTTGAATGCCGGCCAGAGAATGACGCTCAATGTAACGTTCACACCGACTGCGTCCGGGGCGGCGACCGGGACGCTGACGATTACCAGCACCGCCGGGAACTCGCCGACCACGATCGCGCTCACCGGAACAGGCGAGGCGGCGACACCACAGTTGACAGCGAATCTAACGAGCCTGAGCTTCACCAACGTGACCGAGGGAAGCACCAGTTCTCAGAACGTGACGCTGACGAATACGGGAGATTCGAGCGTGACGATCTCGCAGGTGACGGTGTCAGGAGCGGGCTTTAGCGCGGGCGGGGTGACGTCAGCGGACATGCTAGCAGCGGGGCACTCGGTAGTACTGACCGTGACTTTCGCTCCAACATCGGCAGGGAGTGTGACCGGGAGCGTAATGATCACAAGCGACGCAACGAACTCCCCGGCCAACATTTCGCTATCCGGTTCTGGAGTTCAGGCTGCGTCAGACGCAACAATCACATCGACGTTCTTTGGTATGCATGTGGGGGTTCAGACTCCATACTCGACGCCAATTTTGCCCCCATCGTGATTGGAGCGGTTGGGAAAGGGGTCGTCACGGCCTGGTTGTACCTTGAACAGTCTCGCGGAACTTACTCCTGGGAGGCATTGGATGAAGAGGTGGCTTTCGGCGCGAGTCATAATGCCCCAGTCTTTTACAGCCACGCATATGAGCCTTCATGGGCGGTCTCAGACACGAGTACTTGCTTTACTGTGGCCCTTAGCGTTCTTAAGTGTCCCGCGGCACCATCCGACCTATCGACATCCGCCCCCTGCCAAGGACCATTGACAGGAACCACGACGACCGATTGTATGTGGAAGGAATTCCTCATCACATTGGTAAATCGCTTTAAGACCACTGGAATTCAGACTGGGTGTACTTCGCTGAACCCGCAATGCAACGGCGTCATCCAAATGTACGAAGGGTGGAATGAACCTCCGGGTCCAAATCCGATGTCTACTACGAGTTTTATTACGCTTGAAACCGACTTTCTGAATACGGTTCGGGCCAACGACCCCAATGCCCAAGTTTGCTCTCCCGCGTTCATTATGTGGCAGCAATCTTCATTTTACAAAGACCTGATGAATGACTACTTTCAGAGCGGTTTGCCTAATACTTGGGATTGTTATGATTTTCACATTAACGAGCCTACGCCCGAAGAACAGCTTGCGGATATAAATGACTTTAAGACCGTCCTAACCAACAATGGAATTGACCCTGCGACCCATGCGATTTATGCCACAGAAGCGGGGCGCTGGGGAGAATGCGGCGTCGCCATTTCTGGGATGACCGAGCAGGCGTATATCGCCCGCATCGAGTTGCTTTACTGGAGCAACGGCATCAAGCGTCACTATTGGTATGCATATGACAGCTGCGGTATGTTGACCAATCAGCCTGCGACCCAGAGTCTCAATGCTGCCGGTATTGGGTATGGCAACGTAGAGAGCTGGATGGCTGGAGCCACCATGTCTGCACCTTGTGCGGCAAGCGGCACAGTGTGGACTTGCGGTCTCAGTCGGCCAAACGGCTATCAGGCACTAGCAGTGTGGAATACTGCGGGAAGCAGTTCGTATATACAAAATGGAACTTACACGAAGTATCAGGATTTGGAAGGCAACACGAATTCCATCAGCGGTTCGGTGAGTATCGGCACTGAGCCAATTTTGCTGACGAACGGAGTAGCTCCATAAGACACGGTTGGATTAAGCTGAATACCGCTTGTGTCCGCGAGGAATCCTGTCACTGCGCCCTTCAGGTTGTCATAGCGCAGCAACCGGAAGGAACTTACATCGGTGTGTAAGCGTCCGGTTGGATAACGCTCGGAGAAATCTTGCGGCCAACAGGGGCGGGAGCGCGGGAGTAATTTGAAGACCGTTCGACGGGAACGTTTTTACAAACTTAGAACGGTATTAAAGGGTCTGGTCAACCCGGTAGTCGATGTTATCAAGCTGGCGCTTCGTAGATTCCAGAGGCGGAGTTGATGACGGTTTTGCTCTTGCCAAACAAATCCCACGCGACTCCCACACGCGGTCTCAGGCAAAAATCTCGCGCCTTTTATAGTGAACACGGATCCGATTTACGGTTGGGTTGCAATTACTCCGTTGGACTCAAAGCCGTAGTTCGAAGCTCGCCCGCGGACCTCGTTTCATTTGTGGACTCAAAGCGCAAGCCGAGACGAAGTTCTAGTGTTGACCTTCTCTTCCGGTACACCGAGCAGGTCCGACAACGCGCTGGCCTCGTAGAGATGCCCGGCCAGATGCAGTTCGCTGGAAGGCTCACACAGCCGACCGAGAATCAAAATGTCGACCATCGCCAACCAAGCAATCTCCTCGCGTCGCGTCCGTTCGGCAGCGTCTCTTCCAAGGAAAATAGAGGCGTGACGCCCGGTGCAATGCCGACGTTCTGCAAAGCGCCGTCAGAGCGCGGGACGAACCCGTTACGGGCGTCGTTATCGGGAACAAGTGTTACATCGCTGAGACCGAGGCGTTGACGGAAGCCTCCGTAATCTCCAAAAAACAAAAACACTTTGTTCGGGCGGATCGGGCCTAGGAGTTCGCATCCGAACTCGTTGCGCTCGAGCGGCGGAACCGGACCCGCGTCGAAATAATTGCGAGCATCCAACGCGCGATTGCCCAGAAACTTGTACGCGCTTCCGTGAGGGTCATTCGTGCCGGACGCGGCCACGATGATCTGTGCGCCGCGGCGCTTGCCATATTCGGCGCCGAGGGTATCGGACACGACGTTGACTTCGCGAACCGCGTCGACGCCGAGCAACTCTCGCTTGTGCGGCCGGGCGTGACGTTTCCCTGCGACACGATTAAGCAGGGAGAGATTTCCTTGTCGACGATGGCCGGATATGGGATGTGTTCGCGCTCCCAGAATAACTGAAGGTTCGTGTGCTCTCAGATTATTTGGTTCTCTCTAATTTCTTTGGGGATGACAAACATCCGCAAGCGACGTGTGATCAAGAATTGCAGCGGCGACATTTCGGGCGGAAACGAGAACACGGAAAAGTTCGATGTGCCTTTTGTCGCGTTTCACCCGCAAGGATTCGGTGTCTCCAAAAGGGGCGAGGGGACCATCGATTATCCGAATAACTTCGCTGAGCGAAATCTCAGCTGGCGACCGCTTCAGTCGATAACCACCATTGGCTCCCCGCGCGCTTTCGACGATTGAAGCGTGTTTGAGCTCGAGAAGAATAAGTCCCAAGAATTTCTTTGGCAGGCCCTCGGAAACCGCGATCTTATGGGTTGTGATTAAAGTCTGTCCCGGAGCGTAGGCCAAATACAAAAGCGCCTCCAGAGCATATAACGCCTTTTGAGAGACTCTCATAGGCAAGTGCCAGTTGAGCGAATGCTAGTATCTCTATGAAGCTACTGGAGATTCACCTTGCGATGAAATCGCCTGTTCCTAAACTGTTCCTAGGAACAGTAGCCGCCATATCTCCCGCATGCGAACATTGCTCTACGCGGTACCGGAGCCGTCAGTCTTTCATTTAGCCGAGGACCTCTGAACCGCTTAAGGCAATATCGATTCAAACCGAGGTGGAAAGATGGTAGTCCAAGTTATTCGGTATCGAGCCATGCGGATCACTGTGGTGGCGCTAATTTTATTGGGGGGCGGCGTAGCTGTTGCGCGAGGGCAGGCATCCGTAAACGAGAGCAGCGAAAGCTCTACCCTTTACGTGAATTCGACCAGCGGTTCAGACGCCAATCCTGGCACTGAGCAAGCACCGTTTAAGACTCTTACCAAGGGTGTAAATACTGCCTTAGCGCAAAGTCAAAAAGGTATTGGAACCAAAGTGACCGTTCTTCCCGGAACTTACCGAGAAAGTATAGCGGTCTCAGGTTCGTCAACTGCTCCAGTAACGGTGGAAGCGGCCACCGCCGGAACGGTCACGGTCTCAGGCGCCGATGTCTGGACGGGCTGGACGGTATATTCGGGAAATTCCAGCGTCTACACTCACGCGTGGCCCTATGCGTGGGGTAACTGTGCGCAATTGGCTGGACCGACTGAGCAGATCATCGTTCGCAGACAGGAAATGATCTTCGTAAATGGCTTTCCGTTAACCCAGGTTCTCTCGCTAGCAGATATGATGGTCGGGACCTTTTACGTCAACGAAAGCGCTCGAACTGTCTACATTTGGCCACCTTCCGGAACCGCGATCAGCAGTGCCACCGTCGAGGTATCAACACGATCTTCGCTTTTCGAGCTGCAAGGTGTGCAGAACTGGGTTTTGAGAGGTATGACCTTTCAATACGCAAGAGGCTGCAGAAATACCGACACGGCTGTTTTCGTGACACAGAAAGCGTCTGACATTCTGATCGATACTGACAACTTTCTCTGGAACAACAGCATCGGACTTGATCTCGGGGATGTTACTAACGTGACGGTTAAATCGAGCCAGGCTAACCACAATGGTCAGGACGGAATATTTGCCCAATACCTCGAAGACGGACAGTGGACGTCCGACGAAGCCTCCTATAACAACTGGCGCGGAGCCCAGGGCGCGTATTACGCATGGAATGTCGCTGGCATGAAATTCGGAGAAGTGCACGACAGCACGATCGACGGTTTTCAGGCGTACTTCAATGAGTCGCATGGATTGCACTTTGATACAGATATTCGCAGCATTACGGTTGATTCGCTCACTTCAATCGACAATCTGAATGGCGGCATTCAACTTGAAGCGGATCCGGGACCAGTGACATTGTCAGGCGCAGAAATCTGCGGTAACAACCGAATGCAGGGAACCTACAGCGGCGGCGTGAACATCACCGATTCATCCTATATAACGGTTACAAACAGCACGATCTATAACAACAATAGCTCGCAGTTCATGGTTTGGGGCAGAACTGGTGGAATCGCCGTGACGAACTACCAGACCGGCGCAACGAGCCAGGTGTATAACCAAAACTTTACCTTCGATTCGAATACCGTCGAAGCTACAGGAGTGCAGCAGCTTTTCCAGGACAGCTACTTGACGCAAGAATGGAGCCGACTCGCGAGCACGCTGGCTTCTGATTACAATACCTGGTGGAACGCCAGCAACGGGCCTGGATTTATGGTGCCGGTGCCCGCCGGACATACAAGTGAGACCTTTAGTGGCTGGAAATCGCTAACGGCGCAAGATTCACACTCGGTGTATGCGGCGCCAAACACGAATCCTGCAACAGCTTGTCAAGCGACCGCAGCGACAGCGGACTATTGGTTCTTGGTCAATTCCGGCTCCAACACTGTACGCCCGGGCGAAAAAAGTGCCTACATCCTTACGGTAACCCCCTTGGATTTCACTGGAACCGTTTCGTTGAAGGCTGACGCGAGCCAGATTCCGGACGCAACTACCAGTTGGAGCACAGCGTCTATCAGCACTTCCGGTTCGTCGACTTTGACTGTCACTACGAGTTCATCGACGCCGGCTGGCACTTATCCGCTGACGATGATTGCCAACAGCGGCAACATCACTCACACCGTCACGGTTTCCCTGGTCGTGCAGTGAGTTTGCGCGAAGGGTTGATACATTCAAACTTACGCATACCTAGGAGTTCCAGCGTGACGTTCCACACAAACTCCGAGCCATAGAGCAGATAGCGTCGCCAGAGCCGTCGCGGTTCCTGCAACAGACGGTAGATGCACTCGAGGCCGTGCTCACGCATCCAGCTTGGAGCCTGTCTGATCCGTCCACTGTTGAGATCGAACGCCGCTCCGACACCAACGACGACTGGGACCTTTAGTTTGGTTTGGTGTGTGTACATCCAATGTTCCTGCTTCGGCGTGCTCAGTCCAATCCAGAGAACGTCGGGTTTCGCGTCATGGATCAGTGCAAGGATTTCCTGGTCTTCTCGGCCCAGAGAGCGCGCGGAAAGGCGGCGAATACGTGCCGACTGCGCATATCCCAAACCGGCCACACAGCGTTTCGGCGAGACGCATCGGGACTTCCGGCATACCTCCATAAAAGAAGTGTCGATACTTCGCACCTGTGACCCGACAGAACGTCTGCATGAGTTCCGGTCCATAGACACGGCGGCGCAAGTTGTAGTTGTGGCGACGGCCGAGCCATACTAGGGGCATCCCGTCGGGAACCACCAAATTGGCCGAGTTTAGAATCTGCTTGAGGCGAGGATCATGTTGGGCCTCCATCACTCCGTGCATACCAGTCACCGCAATGAAACGACAGTCGTCGCCCGCTGAAATCCAGTCTTCCATCTGGGCCACAACCTCCGGGATTTGAACTGCATTTACGCGGACGCCCAATACTTTAAACACAGCGTCTTCCGAAGCCTGATGTTGAGGAACTCTCGTGTCAAAAAGTAGTTGATGGTCCATCGTTGTGGTCATCGTCTCGGAGAGTACGGTACTCTCAGTCGCGACGCCCTCGCATTTCCTCATTTCTCTGCGGCATTCAATAACTCAGTGTCGACAATGCGTTC
>CAWJGI010000010.1:0-21779 GCA_963842255.1 uncultured Acidobacteriota bacterium
TGCGCCGGAAGAAGCTCCATCCCGAGGTGGAATTCAAGCCCGACTTTCCGTCGCGATTCCGGAAAGCGTGAGCTGATCCTTTTCTGAAGGCACCGGCACGGAGGCCGGCGCTACGTAAGAGATAGCAAAGCCTCGTTCTTTCTTCGTAGCGCCGGCCTCCGTGCCGGTATTCTACGAGGGCCCTATCCGCGCGGCGGGGCGAGCTTGCGCTGCTCTTCCTGCTTGCGCAACTCGACGCGGCGGATTTTGCCGCTTACGGTCTTGGGCAATTCGTCGATGAATTCGATCTCGCGCGGATACTTGTAGGGTGCGGTCACTCGTTTGACGTGCTCTTGCAGTTCTCGCGCTTCAGCGCCTCAGGCGGTTCGGCGCCGGGCTTCAGCTTCGACGAAGGCCTTGCAGATCGCGCCGCGATCGGGGTCGGGACTCGCGACCGCCGCCGATTCCACGACGGCGGGATGCTCGAGCAGCGCGCTCTCGACTTCGAACGGTCCGATTCGATAGCCGGCTGAGAGATCACGTCGTCCGCGCGGCCGACGAACCATAGATAGCCGTCCGAATCGCGATACGCCTGGTCGCCGGTCAGGTAGTAATCGCCGCGGAAGACTGCGGCGGTCTCCTCCGGGTTTTTCCAGTATTCGAGGAACAGCGAGGGCGGCCGCTCCGGCTTGACGCGCAGCGCGAGCTCGCCGACCTCGGTAGCTTTGGTCTCGTTCAGATTTTCGTCGATGACCCGCAGGTCGTGGCCCGGAAACGGCAGGCCCATCGAACCCGGCTTGACCGCCATCCCGGGAACATTCGCGGCCAGAATGATGGTCTCGGTCTGGCCGTAGCCGTCATGGATCGTCAAGTTGTAGCGATCCTTCCACACTTCGATCACTTCAGGATTGAGCGGCTCGCCGGCGCCGGTGCAATGGCGCAGGTCAGGCAGCGGGAAGCCCGACAGGTCATGCTTGACCATTACGGCACTGCTTTTCGGATTGATACCCGCGATTCAGGCGCTGCGGCTCAATTTGAGCGACACGTTGAAAGCGGCCGCCCGGGTGTCGACCGACGACCGCGGCCAAATCGCGCGCCGCCTGTTGGTCGTGAGCGAATTCGCACTGTCGTTAGTGCTGCTCATTGGTGCAGGCCTGCTGATTCGCGAGCTTCGTGGCATTGCAGCGCGTGCAACCTGGGTTCAATCCGCAAAATATCGTCTCGTTCGTCGTGTCGATTCCGCGCAAACGTTATCCCAAGAACGAAGATACGCAGCCGATTTGTCCACGAACTCGAATTAAAAATGGCGGCGATTCCGGGCGTGCAGTCGGTGGGCTCAACGTTCAAGCTTCCTTTGACCGGAAGCGGCGCACAGATGCCCTACGCCTACAATCCCGAAACCTCGCAGAAATGGGAAAGCCTCTCGGCGGACTGGCGTCCCGTTACGCCCGAATATTTGCCAACGATGGGAGCGCGATTGCTCGAAGGCCGCAATTTCAGCGACGCAGACGACGCCAATCATCCGCTGGTGGTGATCGTGGATGAGATGCTTGCCCGCAGCGCGTGGCCAGCCGAGAGCGCAATTGGCAAAAAACTGGAAGTGGAGTTGCTCAGCAGGCCCGAGAACCCGCGTGTATTTGCGATGGTGATCGGCGTGGTCGCGCACTTGCGAAATCACGATCTGACGCGCAACGTGCGCGAGCGAAATCTTTATCCGCAACTCGCAGGAACTTTTCGAGCAGGCAGGCGTCGTGGTGAAAGCAACTGGCGATCCCGACGGGGTGATGAAAGAGGTAGAGCAGCAAATGCGGGCGCTCGATCCTGCAATCGCAGTTCGGAATTTGCAGCCGCTTGAGAATTGACGTCGACGATGCGCGTGCGCCGATGCGCTTCAATCTGATCCTCATCGCTATTTTTGGAGGGATCGCGTTGCTGCTCGCTTCGGTCGGGCTTTACAGCGTGATGGCATACTCGGTCACGCAACGCGCACACGAACTGGGCATCCGAATGGCGATAGGCGCCTCGCCGCGCGACATACTGCGGCTGGTCCTAGCGCAGGGAGTGCGATTGACTCTGATGGGCGCGGCTCTCGGTCTGGTCGCATCTCTGTTTGTGACCCGAACTTTGGCGAGCTTGTTATTCGGAGTCAGCGCAACCGACCCGCTGACTTTCGCGACAGTTCCCATTGTCCTCGCCTCGGTTGCGATGCTAGCGTGCTGCTTGCCTGCCCGCCGCGCCATGCGGGTAGATCCCATGGTGGCGCTGCGTTACGAATGACTGGCTAGCGTCGTCACTTCGTGTTATAGAGCGGCCGGAGGTGCCCCATGGCCGTCGAAGAAAACATCGAGCTCATCAGGCGCTGGTTCAAGGAAGTGTGGAATGAGGGCCGGGTTCAAACCATCTACGATCTGATGGACGACAATGTAATCGCCGTCGGACAGGACCGGCCGGGCGTCGTACTACACGGACCAGCCGAGTTCGCGCAGCTACATAAGCGTCTTCACGGAGCGTTTCCAGACATAAAGATCACGCTTGAAGACGCGTTTGGGGATGGTGACAAAGTCGTGGCCCGCTGGTCAGGCCAGATGACCCACACGGGCGATCAGCTAGGCATGCCGCTAGAATATAAAAGTGCACGTTACCGGCATAACCATCGCAGAAATCAAGAATGGCAAAATCATCCGTGGCTGGGACAATTGGGACCAACTGGCAATGATGCAACAGTTGGCCGCCGAGGCTAGTCAAAGCGCGGCATCCTGACGGTCGGTCGGATCTTCCGGTGTAATCCTGCCGGGCGCGGCATTGGGGCCTGCTGGCTTCGCTGACAAGAGCATTGGCCAGCCGGTTTGGCGTTAGCGCGACGGACCCACTCACATTCGCGAGAGTTCCGATCGTCCTTGCTGCTGCGGGCGGAGATGCATGAGGCAGTTTTAGGCGGAGAATGCCTTCTAGGTAAGATCTCCGTCAGCACACTCATCAGCTCTGAGCGCGGTCAGAAGTCGATTAGGTGCAGAACTTCCTGGCCGGTGCGATGCATGGCAGCGCCGGCGCGGAGCTGCAAGATGCAGCCGGGATTTGCCGTGGCGACCACCTCGGCTTTCGTCTGCTGCACCGCCTCCATCTTTCGTTCGAGGATCTCTAGAGACGCTTTCGTCTCAGTTACGTTGTAAACCCCTGCCGATCCGCAGCACTGCTCGGACATAGGCATCTCCACAAATTCAATACCGGGCATGGCACGAAGCAACTGGCGCGGTGCTTCGCGGATTTTCTGCCCGTGAACGAGATGGCAGGAATCTTGATAGGTAACGCGCAAGGGCAGCGCACGCAGCGGAGCAGTCAATCCAAGCTCGGCCAAATATTCGATAACGTCGCGCATTTTCGCGCTGAACTGTTCGGCTCGCCCTCGCCCGGCCTCGTCGTCCGCGAATAAATGAGCATACTCCTTGAGAGTCGACCCACATCCCGCAGCATTTGTAAGGATAGCGTCGAAATCATCAGACAAGAACGCATCGAAATTGCGGCGAGCCAGATCGCGCGCCACATCGCGCACGCCGGCGTGAGCGGCCAGCGCGCCGCAACAAACCTGCTTCGCCGGAACCACAACTTCGCAGCCGTTGGCTTGCAGTACGCGGATGGTGGCGCGGTTCAAGGCGCTGAAAGTTACCTGCGCGACGCATCCGGCAAAGAACGCTACGCGCGCACGGCGCTCGCCCCTCGCGGGAAATGCTTTGCCCAATTCGCTGAAGAAGAATTCGGAATCGATGCGCGGCAGCAGCATTGCTCGCGATTCTGCAGTGCCGAGCAGCGAAGATTCCGGTGACGCGCCGAGCGTAGCGAGTCCTGAATGCTGGTAGAACTTCAACGCGCGCGCTGCCACGGCGATTCTGCCAGGGTAAGGAAGCAAACGGCGGTAGACCAAGTCGCGAAGGACGCGGGAGACGAACGGACGCTTATATTTTTGTTCGATCTGCGCGCGCGCCAGTTCCAGGATTTTTCCATACTCGACGCCGGAGGGACACACGGTTTCGCAGTTGCGGCAATTCAGGCAGCGGTCGATGTGGGTGACGAACGATTCGCCAAGTTCCAGGCGTCCTTGATCCACGAGTGCCATTTGGCGAATGCGTCCGCGCGGCGAATCGGCTTCCTGGCCCCAGAGCCGGTACGTAGGGCAATCGTTGGCGCAGAGGCCGCAGTGAACGCAGCGCGGAGTAGTCGTCATATTCGGGTTTGTCGATAGCGGTGAAGCCGCTGAGCGTGAGTTGGAACTCGCGCTGTGCGTCGTCCTGCGACTGCGGGGTGGAAGCTTGTGCGGGATCGGGTTGATGAGTGTGTGAAGCCATTTATGGCGTTCTCTCGTGGGGATCGAAACTCAATAGTATCTTATGGCATCGTAGCAAGGTGGTGCTGAATTTGAAGTAGCGCGTCGATGGTCAGTTGGCTTGTGGGCAGAAAAGTTCGAAGAAAGGCACCGGAAAAGTGCGCCTATACCGCAAGGAGATTGGGAGGCGCGTGCGGGATGCAGGCGCGAAACATGTGTCGCGCCGGCCGCGCTTGTTCCTTTAAGGACTTTCAGGAGCCCAAGCCCGGCCAGGGCTAAGAATATTGAGGGGATCGAAGACGTTTTTTATTTTCTGCATCAGGGCGGCGTCTGGGCGAGGTGGTCCCCAGATTTTTAGCGATGGTTTCCAATCGCTTGGGCACCATGGGATCGTTGCGTGGCCTTGAAGTTTCGCGCATGTCGCATTAATTGTGTCCGCCACTAAGGTCACGCTCTGCTTTGTGTCTTGGCTGACCTCCCTAGGCAGCAGCGCGAAATAGATTATTCCTGCGCCGCGTCCCATTGCTGCCCACCTGAGCGCTTTCGTTTCGGCCGCTTGCTGCGCGACCGCGATCGCTTCGGCCATGCCCGTTGGCAACACACTGATCTTGAAGATAGTCGCAGCAGGGCTCGACGCGAGTACTATTGGAATGAATTCGCGTTTGCGCGTCCATGCTGGCTGCAAGCTCTCGCCGAGAACTGCGGTTGCCGTCGCGCCGGCTTTTTCAGCCGTTTGCTGCAAATCGAGGGCATATCGCGCTAGCACTTTGTCGTTCCCAGTGTAGCTTGTCGAAAGCGTCCATTCTGTACGCGACAGCACCTCGGCGGGCATTGGTTCCGGGTCACACTGCGCAGCACAGTCGCTTTCGAAGAGTTCCGCGACATGCGGACTAAAAATTTCCATGGTCAGCGGAGTGAGCGCTGAGCGCATGATGCGATTGCGCAAATCGAAGGCGGGCTCCTCTGTGGGAAATCGCGCGACGAAGCCGCGCGTTTGAATGGGCATCGGGAAAGTCTTGAAGTTCACGCGCGTGATCACTCCGAGCGTTCCAAGCGCGCCAATCATTAACTTGTGCAGGTCGTATCCCGTGACGTTCTTCACCACGCGTCCGCCGCTTTTCGCCGCTACCCCTTCGCCTGTAACGAATTCCATGCCCAGCAGAAAGTCGCGCGCCGTTCCGTAAAATTGCCGCAGCGGGGAATCGACTCCTGAAGCGATCAACCCGCCCATCGTTGTTTGATTGAGAAATGGAACCGCCAGCGGCAAGAATTGATTATGTTCAGCCAGCGTTTGCGCCAGAGTGCGCAGCGGCACGCCGGCCTCGACGCTGAGCGTGAGATCGTCCGGATCGTAGGCCATGACGCGGTCCAGCCGCGTGAGGTCCAGCGCAACATCGTAGCGGCTGGGCGGAGAACCAATAGCAAGTTTGCTGCGCGCGCCGCAGGCCACAATACTCATTTTTTCGGCAGCGGCAAATTTCACGATTTCGGCTACTTCGGCAGCGCTTCCCGGCCGAATCGCGGTGATGGGAACTTTTCCGTCGATCTCATACGACGCGAGCTGCGCGGGATCAGTGAGGACATATTCATGCCCGGTGATATCAGCGAGGCGTGAACTGGCGCTGGTGCCGGCGAAGCTCATGCGATCGGCGCGCCTGTCACGGGAAGCGGTTGGATGTGAATTTCGCCGCAACCCTTCGATGTGGGGAAAATCTTATCGGGATTCAGCAGTCCGGTGGGATTGAACGCGTCGCGCACGCGTCGCATTACAGCAAGTTCCGCTTCACTGAAAAGCAGCGGCATCAGGCGATCTTTTTCCATGCCCACGCCGTGCTCGCCGGTGATCGAGCCACCCATGGCGATGCAGAACCGGATGATCTCATCGGAGGCCGCGACCACACCGCGGAACTGCGCTTCGTCGCGCGCGTCAAAAAGAATCAGAGGATGAAGGTTGCCATCGCCTGCGTGGAAAATATTGCCAATCTGGAAACCGTACTTCTGGCCAATTGCGTTGATGTGCCGCAGGGTAGCCGGGAGCTTGGTGCGCGGGATGACTCCATCCTGCACGTAATATGTGGGTGAAAGGCGCCCCACCGCGCCGAAGGCGTTCTTGCGGCCTTTCCAGAGCAAGTCACGCTCGCAGGAATCGCGAGCCACGCGCACTTCACGAGCGTGATGATCGCGGCATACTGCGGCGATGTCTTCGGCTTGCCGTTCGACCGCTTCACGGACGCCATCCACTTCCAGCAGCAGTACCGCGGCGCAGTCGAGCGGAAATCCCGCGTGGATGTAGGCTTCCACGGCGCGCAGGGTCCAGCCATCCAGCATTTCGCAGGCTGCGGGCGTGATGCCCCGCGAGGTGATGTCCGCCACGGTTTCGGTGGCGTCATCGAGAGTTTCGAAAATTGCCAGGAGAGTTTTTACGGCTTCGGGCAGGCGGGTGAGTTTCACAGTGATCTCAGTGATCAGCGCGAGCGTGCCTTCGGAGCCTACCATGAGTCCCATCAAATCGTAGCCCGGCGGATCGAGCGCGGGGCTTCCGATGCGGACCAGTTCGCCGGTAGGGAGAATTATTTCCAGAGATAGGACGTGATTGGTGGTGACGCCGTAAGCCAGTGTGTGCGGGCCGCCGGAATTTTCAGAGACGTTGCCCCCGATGGTGCAGGCTTTCTGGCTGGATGGATCGGGGGCGAAATGCAGTCCGGCGTGCGCGACGGCGGCGCTGAGATCGGCGTTCACTACGCCTGGTTGAACCGTGGCGCGCTGATTTTCGACATCAATTTCCAGGATGCGATTCATGCGTGAAAAGACGGTGAGGATTCCGCCTTTTCGCGAGAGCGCGCCGCCCGAAAGGCCGGTGCCCGCGCCGCGTCCGACGAGGGGGACTTGATATTGATTCGCGAGTTTGACGATGCCTAAAACATCAGCTGTTGTGCGCGGGAAGACGACGCAGTTGGGGCGCGCCACTTCCACCGAGCCATCGTATTCGTAGAGCAGCAATTCCTCTGGACGGTGCAGGACGGCGTCGGAGCCGAGCAGAGATTTCAGATCGTTGAGGAGGCGGGATTCCATTTTTTGTGGCTCGGCGTGGCAACGATTCATTTGCCGCGCGAGTTTTGCTCCATTTGCGCGACACGGTCACTATAGCCGTGTGCGAGGATGAGCGTCAACGAGGTCGCCATGGCGCATTGCTAATCGTTGCAACGGCGGTGCCTTCGGATTAGACCTGCCCGCTGCGTCCCGCAAGGCACGGGACACACGGCCGCTACATAACCTCTGCCATGGTTTTAAGGAAATTCCGTGCGCGCGATGGGAGTGCGTCGTGTGGTGCGTCCTAGCTTGGCGAGCGCAACTTTCGTATACGCTTGATAATTTCTTTTGCCGTGGCGTTGGCGGCTGCATCGTTTGTCCAGCGGCCGTTGCGCGAGAACTCGAATAGTTCTGCGCCGGCCGCATCGAAGACTTTCGTGACGGAGGCACTTGCGCTCGCCGGTCCGTACGGTGTCATAACTGGGCCGCCAGCAGTTCCGTAGGCGATGCGATAGTCGAATCCGTCTTCCACGGAGACAAACGCAAGATGCTTAGAGGCGCCGTGATCGTTGAGCTTATCGAATAGCAGGTGGCGATCGAGCGGTGCCGCCTGGATTTTCACTCTCACAGTCTGCTGTGCGATTGCAAGGTGGGCAAAACAGAGGCTGAAAACTAACAGCACAACCGTTTTTCGCAGAAGTTTCATGGGGTCTCTCCCTCTATCGCCGATAATTAAGACGGACTGACGCGCCGCCTGGCCATCTCGATTCGTTTGCTAATTTTGCAGTATATGTTACAAATTCTGCGTAACGTGTTTTTGCGAGGGATGCGTTGACCAAACCGAAAATACTCTCCACGCGGCCACTTTTTCCTGCGGCGCGCGCGATTTTGGACCGGCATTTCGAGGTGGACTATTGGACTCCTGCCGCGCGGATTTCACGCGAAGAGCTTTTGAAGCGCGTGGCGGACAAGGAAGGACTGGTTTGCCTGCTTACGGAAAAGGTAGACGAGGAGTTGTTAGCGGCCGCGCCGAAATTACGAATCGCGGCGACGGTGTCGGTTGGCTACGACAATATTGATGTTGCGGCCTGCACGCGGCACAAAGTGGTCGCGACGAACACGCCCGGCGTTTTGGACGACAGCACCGCTGATTTTGCTTGGACCCTGCTCATGGCCATTGCGCGACGGCTGCTCGAAGGCGACGCCTGGATGCGCAGCGGGACCTGGCCGGGGTGGGATCTGGATCAGCTTGTGGGCGGCGACGTGTGGGGGAAGACGCTGGGGATTCTCGGCTTTGGGCGCATTGGGCGTGGATTGGCTCGGAGGGCGCTCGGTTTCCAGATGCGCGTGCTTTATAACGATGCGCTACGAGCGCCGGCCGACGTGGAGAAGGAGTTGAATGCGGAATTCGTGGACCGCGAAACCTTGTTTCGCGAATCTGATTTTATCAGCCTGCATGTTCCGCTTTTGCCCGACACGCGCCATTTGATTTCAACGGAAAATCTGGAAAAAATGAAACGTACCGCGTTTTTGATCAATACTTCGCGTGGGCCGGTGGTGGACGAGTCCGCATTGGCAGATGCTCTGGAGAACAAGAAAATCGCGGGTGCAGCGTTGGATGTCTACGAGCACGAGCCCCAGGTTCATCCGCAGCTCATTTCGCGACGTGATGTGATTCTAACGCCGCACATTGCGAGCGCTTCCATCGATACGCGTACAAAAATGGCGGTGATGGCCGCGAATAACGTTGCTGCGTTGTTCGAAGGACGCCGTCCGCCGAATGCGCTGAACGCTGAGGCGTCGGGGTTGCAGTCGTGATTGCTGAGTAGCAAGTGGTGACTCGTGATTTGTGGCTTGGAATTCGTGAAGTAGCAAGTAGTGAGTGGTGCTTGGTGAGCGATGATGAAGCAGACGGCGCGGCAAGTTTTTCAGCACACTCTTCGGGGGATCGATATTCCTGCCGCGGTCACGCGCAAGCTCGACCGGCGAGATTACCTGATTCGCGGTGGTTCTGCCGATCTTGACTTGCGCGATTTCAGCGAAATTGTGGGTATTGCTTTCGGCAAGGCTTCCTACGCGATGGCGGAGAGCCTGCGTTCGATCCTCGCGCCTGAATTTCGGGCTGACGGCATTCTTGTGGTTCCTTCCGCGCTGGCCTCTCCACTTCCCGGCTGGAAAACATTCGTCGGGGGACATCCTACTCCGACGGCGGAAAGTTTTGCTGCGGGGCGCGCAATTCTGGATCGTTTGGCGCGATGTGACCAGCGCACGCTGGTGTTTTTTCTGATTTCTGGCGGCGGGTCGGCGATGGTGGAACAAGCTCTCGATCCGAGCGTTGCCCTGGATGACTTTCAGCAGCTTCACTACGCGCTAGTTAGGTGCGGCGCGCCCATCGAGGAAATTAATGTGGTGCGCAAACATCTTTCCGCTACCAAAGGGGGGCGTTTGGCGGCCGCATGCCCGCGCGCCAGGAAACTGACTCTGGCGGTCAGCGACGTCCCGCAAGGATTTGAATCGGCGCTTGCGTCCGGTCCGACACTACCGGACCCAAGCACGTTGACCGACATGGGCCGAATTTTACAGGACTATGAGTTGCTTCCCAAATTACCTTCGTCGTTGCGCACGATTATCGAGCGGGGGGAGCTGAGTGAAACACCGAAGGGTGATGATGCTGGTTTCGCCCGCGCTGAATTCGAAGTACTGTTGGGCGAGCACGATTTGATGCACGTTGCGCATCACTGCTGCGAAGCCGAGGGTTTTATTTGCATGGTGGATACCGAAACGAATAATTGGCCGCTGGACAGGGCCGCGGATCATTTATTGAAGGAACTCGACAGCTTGAAGAGGCAGTACCCGGGTAAGCGCGTGGCCATTTTTGCAGGTGGGGAATTGAACAGTGCGGTCTCGGGAGATGGTATCGGCGGACGCAATTCTGCGTTTGTGCTGACCTGTGTGCCGAAAATAGCGGGGAAGAAAATCGCGGTGTTGAGCGCGGGGACCGATGGCATTGACGGCAATAGTCCTGCGGCTGGTGCCGTTGCGGATGGCGAAACCATGGCGCGAGCGGGGGAAGCTGGCATGGATCCTGCGGATTTCTTGAGGCGTTGTGACGCTTTTGGATTTTTTGCCCGGCTTGACGACGCGGTGGTTACCGGACCGACAGGCACTAATCTGCGCGACTTGCGGATTTTGTTGGCCGAGTAAGCCGCGGCGAGGGACCAGTCGCGGCGTCGCAAGATCAAGAGAGGCGCTAAGCGTAGGTAGCGTAGCTTTTGGCGAAGTCCGCGCTATATGGCCGAGTATGCTAGCGCAGTCGGTAGCGCACCATGGCCGAGGGTCGGCGCTCGTAAAAACCCCCAGGCCATGCAATCCATCAACCTAGCGGAGGCCATCCGTGAACGCAGCGAAGGATCTCTTTTGAACTTTTCGCGGGATGGGCCTTTTCTGCTCGGGAGGGTCTGGATTATTTCTGCGTCGTGCTGAGTTGGGTTTCGATCTTGCCTAGACGCGTACTGATCTCGGCCATTTGTTGTTGAAGCTTTTTTAGTGCTGCCAGTGTTATTTCCTGGTCGTTTCCCGCTCCGGCGGATGCTGGCTGTTGCTTTGCGGATTCGCCTGTTCCCGCAGGTGCCTGCTGGTTGCCGTTCGAACCGGACCCGGCAGCGTTCCCATTTGCACTCGCAGTATTGGAGTTGCCGACGGCACTCGCGTTGGTGTTCGCATTCGAGCTGGTGTTCGCGTTCGCGCCAGATGCTGATCCGCTCCCTGCAGCTTTCGCCCTTAGCGCTTCAATCTGCATTTGAACGAATGGTGCGTCGCCCAGATTCAGCTCGCCTGACTTGACCAAGTCTTCGAGAGGGCCGATTGCGGCGGGATCACCTCGTCTGCCGAGCGCGAGTAATGCCGGGAATTTCACATCGGTGTAGGGCTCTTTCAGATAGGAGACCAGCCTTTGAGTGATCTTTTCGTTCTGGGGATCGAGTTCCGCGACCGCCTCTATGGCCGCGCCGCGGGTTTCGAAATCTTTGCCGGGAGCGGACCATTCAAGCAGAGCGCGAACGGCACGGTCATCGCCGAGCGAGCCGAGCCCTTCGAGTGCGCCATTGCGAATGGTGTCGTCGGGAGAATCCGTCTTGAGTGCTGCAGTGAGCGTTTCATACGCTTTCGGATCTTTGATTTCCCCGATTGCGTTCAGCGCCGCCGCGCGCACTGTATACGCTTTGTCCTTCGATGCGATCTCGATCAGCCTGGAACCGAGCGAGGAATCGGAGGTGAAATTGCCGAGCTGTTGCACGGCGACTTTTCGCACCCAAGGCTTCTCGTCATTCAACGCCGTAAGAATTTGTTGCTCTGAACCGCTGCCGCCGATTTTCCCGAGTGCTTTGAGCGATTCTGCGCGAACTCCCCAGAACGGATCGTGCTGCGCAGCTTGGCCTAGAGCTGCGACAACGTTGGGATCGTCTTTCATCGAGCCCAGCGCGACCGCAGCATCGGCGCGGTCCGGCACCGTCTCAGCATTCTTCAATTGATAGATCAGCGCCGCGGCGTCCTTCTTGAATTCGACCGATTTCAGAACAGTGTCGCCCTTGTCAAATAGCACCATTAAGGGCGCGCCATCGGCGGGCAGTGTGAAAGTCTCTTCGGCTTTGTTTACTTCGATCGGATACGTCTTGCGCCCACTGGCGGTAGCGATTTCGATTTCGACAGGCATGTCAAACAAATCGACCATGCCTTCGACTTTCTGGGTCTGCTTGATCTTGAGTTTTATCTGCTGCGCGGAATCGTCGTAGCTGTAACTGACTTCATATTCGGGCGCGCCGGCACGCCAGATCCATTGATGGAAGAAATGATCTACGTTCGTGTGAGTGGATTCATCGAGGGCTTTTTCCAGATCGGCGGTGACGACGTTCTGGTTGCGATTGACTTCCAGATAATGGTGCAGGCCGCGGAAAAAATCCTCGTCGCCCAGCTTGCTGCGCAACATCTTCAGCACCCAACCGCCCTTGGTGTAGACGTTCCCTGCGTACTCGATGCTATCGGTGAAGTTGCGAGTGACGATCGGTACGGGATACATGCGCTTCTGCCGGAACCAGCCAGCTTGGTCGCGCCAAAATTCGTACGCAGCTTCGTCCGCGCCGTAATGCCGCTCGAGCCAGTAATGCTCGAAATAGGTTGCAAATCCTTCGTTCAGCCAGATATTGGCCCAGTCGCGGCAGGTGACCAGATCGCCGAACCATTGATGCGCGAGTTCATGCGAATCGAGGTCCTCTGAACCTTCCCGTTCTTCGGAAGCGAGCTTGGGATTCACCAGGCCGCGCGCAGTCAGCGTGGTGGCGCTGGTATTTTCCATGCCGCCTTCAACGAAATCGTTTACCGAGCTTTGCGCGTACTGCGCCCAGGGGTATTTCACGCCGAGTTTGTCGGAAAAAAGATCGAGCATTTCCTTGGTGCGCGTGAATGTGGACTCGATAGTGTCTTCGTTACCGCGGGGCACCACGTAGCGCAGAGGGATGCCTCGCCAGGTATCCGTCTTCTCGACAAATTCACCTGCGACAGCTGTGATCAAGTAGGTCGAAAGCGGCTCGGATTGCTTCCAGTCCCATGTCTTGCTGCCGTCCGTTTCATCTTTTACATTCGCTAATTGCCCGTTGGAAACCGTGATCCAAGTCGCGGGAACGGTAAGAATCATTTCCGACGTAGTGCGGTCGTTCGGATAATCATAGATGGGGATATAGTAGCGCGTATCCTCCGCTTCACCCTGGGTCCAAACCTCCTTGGGGCGATTGGGATAATTCTTATCAGGCAGGATGAAGTACAGGCCTTTCTTCGGCTGGCCTTCGTAGCGGATGAAAATCTCGTGGTGATCGCCGCGCTTAGAAGGTTGAGCCAAAGAAACGATCAGATCTTTGTCGGTAACGGAAAATTTCGTGTCTTTGCCATCCAGCGCCACGTCCTCGATTTTCAGCGCCACGGAGTCGAATTTCACCTGCGACACATCGTCGCACAGCATCTCGATGCTGTGCGTAACCTCTCCGCGTACCTTGCGTTGGTCAGTGTCAAACCACAGGTGTGTCTTCACATTTTTTAGATCGTAGTTACGGCTGCGGGCATAGGGCTCGTCTGCGCGTCCCGGCGCAGGAACGAGCAGCGCAACCGACAGCGCAATCGCGCACAGCATCGTTGGCATAGGCGGGCGAAAACGCCCAAAAAACTGAGTCATGCTCTTCTCCTCAAGCGGAATAAAAGAGGGCGACCAAACAGAACATTATACGGGGCGCCGTGGTTCTGCGAATCGCGGTGTGTCTCGCTAAGCCCAGGCTATAGGAGTCCCCTGGTCGAACCACCATCGATAGCGATGGTGGTGCCGTTAACGGAGCTAGCGCGCTCGGAAGCCAAAAATGACACCATTGCGGCAAATTCATCCGGACGTGCAAAGCGTCGAATGGGAACGCTCGCTTCGGCTTGCTTCAAAACCTCTTCATATTTGACGCCTGAATCCTGGGCCCGTTTCTGAAAAAGTTCTTCTAAACGATCGGTCAGGGTATAGCCCGGGCATACGTTGTTTACCGTGATGCCGTCCGGGCCGAATTCATTTGCGAGCGTCTTCGCCATACCGGCCACGCCTGCACGCAGGGAATTCGAAAGCAGCAGGCCGTCGATCGGCTGTTTGACTGATATTGAAGTGATGGTGATGAAGCGGCCCCAGTGGCGGCGCTGCATGCGCGGCAGGACTTCGTATGCGAAGTAAACGGCGCTAAGTAGTGTGAGGTTTACGGCTGTGCGCCATTCGTCCAGGCTGATATCGAGGAACTTTTTCGACGGCGGGCCGCCCGCGTTGGTCACGCAAATATCGATGCGCCCGTATTTCTGATCGACTGCGGCCACAAAGTCGCGGACTGCGTTGGCGTCAGTGACGTCGAAGGCGCGCCAGAATGCCTCACGACCCGACGAAGCGCCGATTTCTTTTGCAGTGCGCTCTACATCCGCAGCTGTGCGCGCGCAGATCGCCACGTCGCAGCCTTCTTGCGCGAGTTCTTGAGCGACCGCGCGGCCTAGCCCCTTGCTTGCGGCGGCTACGATGGCTACGCGTCCCTTGAGTCCGAGGTCCATGATCAGTCCTTTTCAACTTGAGTGTCGCTGCGCAAGTAGGCGTCGTTTTTGCTGATCCAGTCTTCGCGGCGGGGCGCGAAGAAGTCGATGTCGACGGTATCTTCGAGCGCTTCGGCTTTGTGCGGGACGTGCGCGGGAATCAGAATGATTTCTCCCGCTCCGACGACGGCTTCGCCATCATCAAAGTAAAATTTCAGCGCGCCTGAGACTATGAATGAAAACTGCTCGCTGCGGTGCGAATGGCGCGGCACGACGGCTCCGCGCACCAGGAAAATGCGAGCGAGAGTGGAGTCCGCACCATTCAGCATCTGCCGCGTGATGTGCGAGCTCAGCTTTTCGGTCTCTACCTTTTCAAACGATGTGGGCGCCGGCATTTTTGCACCTCTTGGAATTGAATAATGGCGACGAGATGGTCTACCGAAAAGCGGAAATCGTCAATACCGGTTCGCGGCGTTCCGGTATCAGCCAGCCTGGAATTGTCGATGAATGCCTCAAAGCAGGAAAGATCCTTCGCCGCGCCCAGGATGACAACGCCCCTGATTAGATGGGCAATCAGAAATGTTCCGCGATTCGATTGCCGGCAACGCCATACCGCGAGAACTTAATGAAAATATTGTCGCGTGGCGTGGCCTTCGACTAAGATGCCGGCGTGACGATGCTGGGTTGGCTTGCGGCGCTAGTGTTGTTTGTGCAGCTGCCGATTCCACTCTACTGGTTTGTGATGCATCCCCAGATTGATTTCTGGCGCCAACATCGTAGCGCGGGCTACATCGCCGCATTGCTCGCAGCGTGGGGACCGGTAACGTTATTTCTTGTATTCAATCGCCGCGAACTTTTTCTGCCAGTCTGGCCGGCAATGTGGACAGTGGTTCTAGGCTTCGCGCTTCTGGTGTTAGAGACCTCGATCTTCTGGCGCGTGAAGCGCGATCTGGGCGCCCGAAGGCTCATTGGCCAAGCGGAACTGTCGGGCGGCGGCGAACTGGCCCGCCATGGAATCTATGCCCACCTTCGACATCCGCGTTACGTAGGATCTTTTCTTTCCATTCTCGGAGCTTGTTTTCTGGCGGGAACGCGGCTGATGTGGCAAGTAGCGGCGATGTGGTGTGCGCTGACGCTGATTGCGATTTCGCTGGAAGAACGCGAATTACGCGCGCGTTTTGGCGCCGCATATGAGGATTACTGCCGGCGCGTGCCGCGGTTTTTGCCATTGGGTACGAAGCCACCCGCGTAACCGCGCGAGTAGGGAAGGGGCAGGCTCGCGCTGAGCTTTGTTCGCAACGAGCGGAGTTCGAACTTGGGATTTTCCAGGAGGTGAACATGCGACGTTTTGGGCTTTTGTTATTGGTATTGGCGTTGTTTGTAATTTTTGCGCCAGCTGCCTTGGCGCAAATGGGCAAGAGTGTATCGGTTGCGGCCGGCACAGCGGAGGACAAGGCGGTCGCCGACATTTATGCGGCGCCCGATGGCCCGGAGAAAATCGCGCTGCTGGACAAATTCGTGGCCGATTTTGGCAAGGGCGATATGGAACTGCTAGCCGACCAGTTGTACGTGCAGACTTACTTGGCGCAGAAGAATTATGCCAGGGTTTACGAATATGGCGACAAGGCTCTGGCGCTCGACCCGGATAACTTTTCGGTCGCCGTGGACGTCGTTCATGCTGCGGACGAACAGGGCGACACTCAGAAACTTTTCGACGAAGGGCAAAAGGTTGCGGCGATCGTTGCGCGTTACAAGGATTCTCCCGCTCCGGAAGGAAGACCCGCCGATCAATGGGCCGCGCAAAAGGAAACAACACTGAAAACCGCGCAAGGCGATATCGGCTACGTGCAGTATGCGATGGTCAACGCCGCATACAAGACCCCGGACGCCGCGGCGAGGGCTGCGCTTTTGGAACGCTATGCCGCTTCCTTTCCCGATTCCACTTATACCTTAGGCGCCCGCGAGCAGACCGCCATCGCTTATCAGCAAGCGCAGAACCAGTTGAAGATGTTGGCCACGGCACAAGCCGTGCTCGCGTCCGATCCCAATAATGTTTCCATGCTGTTGCTCCTTGCGGATAGCTGGTGCAACGATCCGCAACAACTCGATAAAGCCGCGGCGGATGCGCAGAAAGTGATCGATTTACTTACGCGGGCGAAAAAACCGGACAATGTTGCGGATGATGCCTGGCAAAAACAAGTTTCCTTGCAGAAAGGGCTGGCGTATTCCTCGCTGGGCGAAGTGAACGTAAACAGAAATCGCAACCAGCCGGCCGTTGATGCATTCAAGCAAGCTAGTCCATTGCTCAAATCCGACACCTTCAGTTACGCGCAGAATCAGTACCGCCTGGGTTTCACGCTGGCAAAAATGCAGCGCATTCCGGAAGCGCGAGCCGTTCTAACGGAAGTGGTTTCTTTGAACTCGCCTTATAAGCAGCGCGCGCAGGAGACCCTGAATAAAATCGGAGGTGCGGTAGCCAAAACGGGACACAAGAGTTCCTGAGTAAACGAAAAACAGACCGGGCTACGGCAAGCTGGTCGAGGTGACTGAAGGCTTCGTTGCGGCCGGCGCCGGAGGAGGCTGCGGGCTGGGGGTGAAAGCCTTCAACTCGCCCACTTCGCGCATGACCTTAGCCCACTCTTTTTTGTCTTTTTTCGTGGTGATTGGCGCGTTGGGATCGCTGTAGAAATCCAGGATCGTTTGTCGAAGCTGAGCGGTAGTTTCTTTGAAGTCCTGCTTCGCCTGTAGGTCCAGCAACTGCGCGTAAGTTTTATCCGCTAGCGGGTATTCGCCGGGCTTGGTCACCGTGCCGGTATCAAAATTGTCGTTGATCAGAACCGGCTTTCCTTTCTCGCTATCCTCGCGCAGAAAGCGCTCGTACTCGGTCAACGAGCCATTGAAACTGGCCATGAACAACTGCTCTGCCTGCGGCGGTGGGACTTTGAAAGAAAACACACTGAATGGGCCAATTTTAGGAATCAGCCTGAAGAAAAAGGCCAGAAGCTTGGTCCCCAAGCTTGGCTTCTGGTAATGTCCGGCCCATTGCTTTTCGTAGCTCGCGCGCGAAATGTGATACAGAAACTTTTTCTTGGTCATTCCCGGAGTTTCTTTTTGGATGTCGTTCTTTTTCGTTTGCCACGCCACTTTCGTCATTTCTGGAATTAATCCACTTACGGCGTGGCGATACGTTCCAAGCGCTAAATCGTAATCTGCAAAAATTGCTTTCAGATCGAGACAGTAGGTTTCCTTGAAGGCGCGATTCAGAAGATCTTTTGAGACTTGAAAGCCGATGAAATCGTGGTAGGCGTCGGAGGCGTAGTGGCCGCGCGCGACTTGCAGAACATCAAAGCCGAATTCAGTTTTAAGATGCGCCGAAGGCGACTCATCATAGGTGACTACATCCCCGTATTTTCTTCTCAGCTTGGGATACAGCATAGGGACCGACTTATTCACCGCTAACCGATGTCCCTCGTTGTCAGATGCGTAGTGCGCCAGAGCGCCCAGTGCAAAAGCGTATTCATCCAGGTCAGTGGAATCGCGGAGCAAGGCCTGCACGAAATCACCGGACCTTACATAGTGCACCAAATCGCTGAAAAAATGGCGGCCGAAGGGATAGTAGCCCAGATCCTGAATCACCGATCCGCCGTAAGCGTACGAATGAGCTTCCTTCAACTGTTCCGGCGTGGAGCCTGGGAACCGTTTCAGAAGCAGCGGCTTGATCGCGACGTCCCATGCGGCGTCGATGATGGCCTCATGCGAAAGCACGGAAAATCCATTACAGGCACCGCCCGTGCTGAGGAGCAGAACAAGAATAAGGCACGCAGCGATCGGTTGCGAAGCAGGGGGATTTCTTCGGGATTGGCAATAAGGCATACCGCGACAGATTAGCTTGCAGGTGCGATCAGGTAAAGCCGAACGGAGCGGGGTTACGGAAATAATTGGGGCCGCGGTCGCTAACGCACGGATACTCGAGAGATGATGAAACATCTGGCCTCAGCGGCTTGAAGCCCTGCCCGGCGCGAAACCTGATTCACGCACATCAGCTCTGAAGTCCAAAATCACGGCTTCGCTTGGTTTTTGCGTAGCTGAGAGGACACCGCGCCGGGAATTCCTGATTTCATCTACGCTGACAAACTGCAAAAATGTTTTCAGGTTGAGGTGCCATGGCCGGAACACAAAAAACGATCGATCCTGACACATTCTCGGCTGAGCAATTCATCGCACTGCGCGCCTATAACTACTGGGTGCAGCGAGGCTGCCCCTTCGATTCTCCCGAAATTGATTGGTTCAACGCCATTGAGGATATACGCCGTGAGATGACGCAAGCTTCAGGCATGACCGAAGCCGAAACCGCAGTATCGCGGCAGCGTGGTAGAATTCCCGAAGCGAGTCCTCGCGAGTAGGCACCAGCGCGCGTTTTTCACTCTGTATGATTGCCATGCGTTGCTCGGTGGCAAACAGGGCGGCATTCTGCATCAGGTTGCGCCGGCTTGCGGCAGATTGCAGGGAATTGCGAATCCCACTTCACTCAAATTGCACCCATTTTTTGATTTACCCCCCCTATTATTCTGTATCCATGCGGGCCGCAGCGAAACGAGATGCGATATCAAAGCGCAATCCATTGCTTATTCATCACGCTTTGCGCACCGTAAAATTGTGGTTTGGCTTCAGTGGAGGCTTCTCTTGCTCATGGTGTTTCTGCGCGATCCTGCCGGTAAAGTTTACGGACTTGCTCGCCGTCGACGGTCGAAGACCCTTACGATCCTGGGCCGGCTGGAGGCTTGGCGGCTGCCGTGCGCCCGTCGCCGGCGACCTCGAGTCCTGCCTTGCGGAGGCCATCCATCAAATGCTCGACGAGCTCCGGATCCCAAGTTTTTCGAAGCTCCTGCTGCGGAGCTGCGGCGAATCAAGCTGCAGCAAGAGCAAGTGCCGCGGGCCACTAGGCGCCGCATCGACGCTGTCCCAAAAAACAGGACGAAGGAGCACCCTCGCTGGAGTGAACGGAGAGCTGCAAGATTTGGCGCCAGTCCTGCGGCTGAAAAATTCTGGTAATGACGATCAAGCTCTTGCCTAGCAACAAGCTCGTCGTCGATCACCTCAGTAACTCGCCGGCGAGCCAGTAATCGACACTGAACTTTCCTGGACCGGAGCAGATCAGCCAGATAAAGAAGAGCACGTACAGGACTTCCGGAAGGTAGAGGAAATCGTCGAGCCAGTTGAGAGGCGAAAGTCCTTTTGGCATGGCGGAAAGCGTGTTGGTCAGGACGGCGACAGTCATATCGACCAATAAAGCCACGCAGGCCAGGCTCGAAAGAAACCCCACGGTCAACAAGGATCCGCAAACGAACTCGACACCCGACACGAAATAAGCCATCAGGCGGGGAAACGGGACTCTGGCCTTGACGAGCGTGTCGTAAACGAGTTTCATGCCACTGGCGACAAATAATTTGTTTGCACCGGAGATGGCGAAGAACAGCCCGAGCGAAACGCGTACCAGCAGGATGGCATATTGTTCCCAATCACTGCTACCCAACAGCGCATACTGGACCAACCGTTTCCAATCCATTTCTTGTCCTTCCATCGGAGGATGTGCTGCAACGATACCCTATATCATGCAGCTCGACTTGATTGCATAACAGTGTCGGCTCCTTAGTCCCGAGTAGACTGTCATTTAGGGCCTTCGCCCCGCGAAACCTCACGAAAATCACTCAGAGGTAAGATTGGAACGGTCCGGAGCGGCGAGGTTGACCGAACCTTGGAGAAGTCGAGGCCGTTAGACTGACCTGTCTCGCTCAACTCTGTCGCGACAATTGGTCAGGCAACAACGGATAGAAGACCATCGAAGAGTTCTTGCCCGAAGCTGCCAAGCGCGTAGGTTACGAGCATCAGAGTTACTGCAAATAAGCCGAAGACGGTTAATTTATCCATTTTCAAATCTTGCACATTTTACTAGGAATTCGTTGCAACCGATGTTTATCGGCTTCGTGTCGGCTTCGTGCGCTAACGGCAAAAGAGAAAGCTGAAAAGTGGGTGGTCCAGCGTCCTATGCGAACCGGCCATCGTTAGGAGCGGGCAAAATCAAGAAGTGGTTTCACATCGTTTTCGTTTGCGTCGAGGGCGCGGAGTGCCGCCAGATAACGGCTGCGGGCACTGCCTTCGGCGACCAAGTCTGTTCCGGCTCCCCATGTGAATTCCACCTGGCCGCATTTTACGGCGACGATGTCGGCAAGCATTCGGGCGTGGCGGCCGTTTCCATTGGCGAACGGATGAATTCTCGTTAGTTCGTGGTGAAAACGAAGTAGAGCTTCGTCAGCCGGAAAAGTCTTGTGCTCTAACCAGTGTTGCGTGTTGCCGAGGAGTTGGGGAATTCGCTGGACGATCTCTGTTGGGTCGGATCCGATATTTCGTTCCGTCTGGCGGTACCTGCCGGCCCATTTCCAAACGTTGTCGAACATCCGGCGATGCAGCTCTCGGACGTACAGTTCATCCAAAGGATCGAGGGATCTCATGGTTCGGCTATCGAACGCCCAAGCGCGGGCCTGCAATATATTGAGCGCCTCGTATTCGTTGAGCTCGCCCATGATGCTGATGCCCGGGATGAGCTGTTCAGCTTCTTCCGGCCGAATCGGAGTGTTCCCGTCCGCGTACTTGTGAGCGAGGATGAAGTTCATCGTTTCTTGCTGCGATTCAAGCGCCGCTGTGTCTCGTCTTTGAGAAGTTGGGTGGCGTTTTCGAGAGTCTGGTCTTCGAGCGCCATCGTATGAACGACGCTTTTAACATCACGAGCGGTTCGCTCGCGAGTAGGCTCTTCGGCGAGTTCGGCGAACGAACCGGCCCTCGGCACGAACACGTAGACCACGTCGCAACCCATGGTTCCCGCAACGCGCCGAAGGGCACGGAGCGTGATACGGTCTTCGGCTTCGGCCTTTTCGAACTGCTGGATGGCCTGCCCTGTTGCCCGCATTTTCTTGCCGACTTGGCGTTGGCTTAGACCCAGCGCCTCGCGCACTGAGGCGAGCCAGCCACTGGAAGGACGAGGTGGTAAGTTACGCACCCGTTCAACGTTTCGATCCAATTGCGAGAGTCGTAACTGTCTGAACTCAGGTTTCATAGCATTCACCGCCAAGTCATAGCTTGTCAGTATCATAAGAAATGTCAAGCTATAACTTGTCAAGATTGGCCATATAAACAAGCTAGAACTTGACAGACCAGACTACGATGACAAGCTCAGACTCGAATATTCTCGGTCCGATAAGCAGTTCGGTCTACCCTTCGACCACAGGAGCAATCAAAGCAATTAGTGGGCTTCGGTCACCTGCATCGGCCTCCCTCCCGGCCTTCTGTGCGAGTCCGATCAAAGTCT